>JBBROD010000001.1:0-96512 GCA_038229715.1 Tepidisphaerales bacterium
CGATGCGACCTGTCCGCCGTCAGCCACCAACAGGTTGCGGCCATCGAGCGGGCGCTCAATAATCGCCCAAGAAAGTGCCTGGCCTATCAAACGCCGGACGAAGTCATGCGTCCGCTGTTGCGCTTGAAATGTTAATCCGCCTGTTCCCGCCTGAAAGCTCTTTATTGGAGTCCATCCCATTTGAATTAGGTCTACCAAACCCTGGTGATTCAAAGACCCAACTCTCGAAAGGTACGGAAGACGGTCGTCATCGATATTGGTTCTCCACCGTTTCTCGCCGTCCCAAATCCACCACATGGGCTCGCCGGTTCTCATATCTCTTGTCAAGTCTCGAAACAAAGGGAATTTGCTCTTGCTAGGAGATAACAAGACGTGACCAATTCGTTTGATAAGGCCTTTTTTTGCGGCGGCAGCGACCAAAAAAAAAGTCGAAAATAACTCGGGTTCTTCAATAGCGCGAGACAGATCGATCTGTTCGATCGAAGAATGTATTTCCGGAAATACACGAATGAGCGAACCATATAGAGCGTTCGTGTGTGTAAATAGTGCAATGGCAACACCGCCCTTTACGTTGACAGCGAAAACGTCCCCAATCTCTATCCGCTGCTTATCTCGATGCTCGCTATTTTTCATGGCAATCCATTGGTTTTCAGATAATTTATTGCCCATTGCAAGTCGGATTTGTAATTCACAAGATTTGATCCAGCAATCCCATTGATCTTGTTTAAAAGCTTGCCGCCTGAAATGCCTCCATACTTGAAAATAAGTACTTGTTATAGTGCCTTCGCTTGTCCACTTGTAAGAGCATTGTCAGTAAGACCGGGGAAATAAAGGGGACGCGATTCTTTTGCACTGAAACCATTCGCGCCTCCTTTTCTTCTCCAGCCTTAATCCCCCCGCGGGATCAGCCGCTTCCCCTTCGCGTGGGAGAGGTTCAGCAGCTTCAGCATCCGCTTTTTGAGCAGTTGCCGGAGTTCGTCGCAGTCGTCCTGGGCGGGGTCGAGTTTGATCATGCCGCCGGCTTTGGTGCGGTGGCCGCCGCCTTCGCCTAGTTTGGAGAGCAGGTGGCGGATCAGGTCGGCGGCGGACAGTTTTGGGTCGGCGGTGCGGATGCTGAGGACGAGCTTGCCGTCGTAGACGGCCGTCACCAGCGCCCACTTTACCGGGTCGAACCGCAGGATGAAGTCGGCGATAATCGCGGGCTTTTCGATCGAGTCGATCTCGCCGAGGTGGGAGATGATCGCGCTGTCGTAATACATCGCGTTGCCAAGCCCGGCGTAGCAGGCGGTGTAGTAGCTTTGCGGCAGGTCGGTGTACCGCATCTGATAGAACTTGTGCGTGTCGGCCAGCAGCATCAGGCTGGAAAGGGCGACGTTATCGAGCTCGCCGGGCGTGCCGGCGGCGCCGGCCAAGTCGGATTCGATCGCGTACAGCAGCAACGCTGCCAGCGAGCGGTCGATCGGCACTTCCAACTCTAGAAAGTAGCTGAAGACGATCGACGAAGTCGCGCCCACGTCCACGCGGATATCGCAGAACGGGCACTTCGGGTGCCGGCCGCGACTGCGGTGGTGATCGAGCACGGCGATCGGGGTTACGTCGGCCGGCAGCGGGCTATAGGCGAACAGCGGCTGGGCGTCGAGCAGCACGATCGCGTCGTAGTCTTTCAGCGTCGCGTCATCCCACGGCGTGAGTTTGAGATTGCTCTGGCGGATGAACATCTCGTTAATCCCGCCGCGGATCGGGCCTTTGACCGACATCGAGATTTTGGCGTTCGGAAGTTTCTTCGAGAGCAACACCATCATTCCGAGCGAACTGGCCAGCGCGTCGGGATCGGGATGCTGGTGCGTGGTGATGAGAATGTTTTTCTTGTCGGCCAGCAGCTTGAGGAGTTTTTTCGCGTGGGATTTACTGCGGCTCTTCCGGGAAACCTTGCTGACCGAGTCGGTCATCGTCTCGAGATAGGAATCTGTAAAACCGGTCATCGCACTCCATTATAGAACCGGCACCCGCTGGCGAAAATGCCGAGCCCGCCTTGAAGGGTTATCGGGTATCTCCGGGACCGGAAAAAGGTTTCACAGGTTAGACAGATGAGGACCGATTCATTGAAATCTGGGCAATCTGTGAAATCTGAGGTTAATGGGCATTATTCTTGGACCGGTTTCAGATTCCAAAAAAGATAGCCCGCAGGTCAGCGCGGGCTATCGGGTTCGATCCTGAATCGGGCCGTTCGCCCTAAGTCAGCGTCCGGCTGTGTTCTTCAAGGCGTTGAATCAGCTCGCTGGCTTCTTCTGTGCGGTCGCCGATGCTGCTCGTCCACGCCAGTGATTCGTTTTTCGCCACCGCCCGCTCGATGCGTCGGCAGGCGCTGATCACTGTGCTGTGGTTCCGCTTGCCCATGCGCGTCCCGATTTCCGGGAAGCTGAGCTTGGCGGTCTTACGTACGAGGTACATCGCGACGGATCGTGCGAGCGAAATCGTCCGCTGGCGTCGGCCGGACATCAGATCTTTGTGCTCAAGGCCGAAGTAGTTGCAGACCGACTGCAGGATATTTTCCGGCCGAACCGGGGCGACCAGTTGGCGATCGAGATCACCCAGCGCCGCCATCGCCAGTGCGACATCGGCCACCTGCCCGTTGAGGCGGGTGTGGGCCTGGATTCGCGTAATCGCGCCTTCCAGCTCACGCACGTTCTGCGTCACCCGGCGGGCGATCCACGCGGCGACTTCTTCCGTCAATGTCATGCCGTTCCGACGGGCGATGGCCCGCAGGATGTCGCAACGGGTGGCGTAGTTTGGCGGGTCTATCCGTACCACCATGCCGCTCACAAAACGGTTGACGAGGCTTTCGCCGAATTCGCTGATCATCTTCGGGTGATCGTCGCTGACGAGCACCACCTGCTTGCCCATGGCTTCGATCGCGTTGAACGTGTGCAGGAATTCCTCCTGTGTCGCCTTCTTGCCGGAGAGGAAATGCACGTCGTCGATGACGAGCAGATCCAGATCGCGCAGCTTGCGGCGGAACAAATCGAGCTTGTTGCTGCGTAGGGAGGTAAGAAATTCGTTGGTGAACTCTTCGCCGGTCAGGTACATCCAGCGTTTGGTGGGGTGATGCTCGATGAAGCGTTTGCAAAGCCCTTGCAGCAGGTGGGTTTTGCCCAATCCGCAGCTGCCGTGGATGAACAGCGGGTTGTACTGAGCGCCGGGGAACTCCGCGACGTAGGCGGCGGTGTTCATCGCGAGTTGGTTGCTCGGGCCGATGATGAATGATTCGAGATCGTGGCGCAGGCGCGGTCGGCTGGAATACTGCGACGACATATCGCCGGTATGGGCCGGCGCCGGCGATTGAGTTGCGGGCGCGGTGGGTGCTAACGGCGAAATCGCCACCCGCCTGGTCACCGGCCCGTCGGCTAATACCGGCGATGTCGGGTGGAGCTTGGTCGGCTTGAGCCCGAGCGTGGCGGTCGTGCCGCTTTTGTCGTCACCATTGCCGAAGAGTTCGGGCATCACGCAAAAGCGGACGGGAAGGGGCCCGCCGAGCACTTCGTGGGCGGCTTCCTGGATCGGGCGCGTGAAGTGCGTGCCGATCCATTCGCTGATAAAATCGTTCGGGACGGCGATCTCCAAACCGTCCTGCTTTAAATCGAGTCTTGTGGAATTTCCGAACCAGACATGAAACCGCTGCGGGCCGACCCGTTGTGCGATGGCGTCTGCCAACCGGGCCAACTGATGATCTTGCGTGCCGACTAGGCTCACGTCGCTCTCCTTGGTAGATGTCCTTCGAGTCGGCGCGCAAGCGATGGCGTAGAACAAACGCCGCCCGTGCACCGTCGAAATCGCAATCTCCGGATTCCCCTGCCGCCAAAACGCTGTTTCGATTTGCACGTTCGAGAGTCGACTTGAGTCGATGATCGATCGGTGCAAGCCCCTAACGGCGCTGCATTTTCCCCGGCGGATAAACGGCGTCCTGCCTTAAATTGTTCGTCCTTGAATTCTCGGAAATCTCGCGTCCGTGCGGTGGGAGAGAAGCATCACAGCAGGCGTCACTTGCCTCAAACCGTCTGCCGTGTCGTCCAGCCTCTCAGAGTCAGGCGGCGGGTCGTTAACCGCACCTTAGCCTCGTCTTGCTCTTCCATGAACTTGACGGGTGGAATCTAATACCCCGTGGCAATACTGGCAAGGCAATATTTATTGGATTTGCCATGCACAACGACGTAAACGATTGTACGGCCTAGGCTGCTTGATCGAAAAAATTTGTTCTGAACATACCGTCCACGGGATTACTGGACTTGGGGATAATCTGTGGACAACGAAAATATTTTTTCACCGCGCGGGCGGGTCTGATAATACCCGATCTGACGAGGTTGGAAGGTCCGAAAACGTGTGATTTTGCGGATAATCTTGGTCCACCGAAACGGCATCCGTAGCGCTCATTCGCCGTCATTCCGAAGTACTCCGAGGGATCGGGGGAACGCGCGTTCACGGGCAGCGGGTCAGTTTGAAAAACTCAACCGTACCACGGGCCTCCGGCCCGAGCGGGTAGCGCGCGAACCTGAGAAAATGAACGTCCTTGACTATTCCGAATCGCCCGCACGGTCCGGAGGCCCGTGGTACGGTTGAGTGTTCCAAGCAATGGATTGGAAACTATTTCAGACGGACCCATTGCAAGACGATGATGGACGTCGTTAGATCGCGTTCTGGCTCGTCGCAGGCGGCTTGGCGTGCTTGGGGGCCATCGGGCGCAGGTCGCGGATCATGGCGAGTTTGGCGGCGACTTTTTCCATCCCGTGCCGGTAGTACAGCTTGAGGGCGGGTGTGTTTCCCGCGTCGACGGCCAGTGTCAGCCGACCGATGTCGGCTTCCAACGCGGTTCGCAGGGCTTTGCGGAACATCAACGTTCCCAACCCGCGGCCGCGGGCTTCGGGGGTCAGGCCGAGGTAAACCAGTTCCATCGCGTCGGTCCGCGATGCCGCAGCGAGTAGCAGCACCGCGAGCGGCGTTTGTCGTTCGTAGAGCAGGAACCAGTGCTTCGGATCAAACTCCCCGCTCGCCTTATGGCTGGCAATCACGTCGTCGATGTGACGAATGCCGCTCAACGCCGGGCAATCCAGGCTGCCCTCGTAGCTGCTGAGGATGGTTTTTCCGAACTTCGCGTGCGTGATGTTCGAGTAATTTTCCCACGAAAACCCGAAGGGGAGTTTCACAGGCGGGATGCTGTTTCGAACGTCGGTCTGCAGGTAATGCAGTTCCGCCAGCGGAGCAAATCCACACAGCATGAACAGATGCTGAGCGGGATAATTGCCCGGCTCGATCAGCACCTGCGCCAGTTGGATGTCGCGCTTGGCGAACGCGGCGCAGACTTCGTTGATCGCCCGTCCGGCGCAGCGCTGCTCGTGCTCACGCGTTCGATCGGTGGATCCGAACAGAAGCATCGTCCGCCCGGCGCTGACCAGCGGCAAAACCGCCCACTGAACTCGTTCGTTCTGCTCGGCCAGCCGAATGTCCGATAAACTAATCCCTTTGGAGACGACGTAAGTGAGGAAATCGACGACCTGCTCATCGGTCGGCCGATGGCCGTCGGACGAGAGGATCATCCGGACGGCGAGGTTACGTTCGTCTTCGTGGGGAGCCCGGCAAACAATAGGTTCATCCGGCGAGGAGTCGCCGTCGTCACGCCGGAACAAATTTGACAGGGATCGCACGCAGTAAGAGAATACCGCAGCTTTGCGGAGGGGCAAGCCGATAATTTGGTTGGTAGAGCATCCTTTTGAACGTCACCGCGGAGAATCCTACTCATGATCCGACTGAAACAATCGTTAGCCGTTGCCCTGATTGCCGCCGTCCCCGTTGTCGGCGTGGTGCTGGCCGATCCACCGGCCGCCAAGCCGTATCCCATTCCTGCGATTTATTCCGCCGCCTGGACCCTGAAATTCGAACACACGCTGCCCAAGCGAATCGTTGTCGACATTCCCGGGCAGAAGCTCCCCAAGGCGTATTGGTTCATGACGTACACCGTCACCAATAAAACCGATCGCGAGCAAGCCTGGCTGCCGACGTTTGAATTCCTCACCGAGGAAGGCAAAGTCATCCAGAGCGACGGCAAGAACATCCCAGCCAAGGTGTTTGAAACCATTAAGGCTCGTGAAAAGAACCAGTTTCTTGAACCGTTGACCAAAGTGGCCGGCCCGCTCCGCATCGGCGACGCCGAAGCAAGGGAAAGCGCCATCATCTGGGAAGAGCCCGAAGCCGAACTCGGTCATTTCTCGATTTTCATCAGCGGCCTGAGCGGCGAAGTCCGGCAGTTCAAGAAAGTCGACGGCAATCTCGTTGAACTCAAAACCGGAGCCGACTTCAAAGAAGCCGGCACGAACCTGATCATCCTCCGCAAAACCTTCCAGCTCAACTTCTTCATCAACGGCGACGACATCTATCCCGGCCAGGATGTGGTGAACGAGAAGGCTGAAGTTTGGGTGATGCGATAGATATTAGAATTGATGTTTCAAAAAACATGAGCGACGAGTGGATCATCCCTCGTCGCTCATATTTTTTGCTCGCGCCGCCGCCTGTCTCGCCGCCTATTTCGCCTGCCCGCCCGGATTCGCATGATCGCGGATCGGCACAGGCTGCATGATCTTCCGCCGGGCCGGCGTGAGGCGGTTGAGGAACTCGTCTGAGTAGCGAAAGCCGTGTCGCGTGTTGCCCCAGCTCACGCCGTAGCGATAGATAACGACGCGGCGCTCGCCGGGATTCGTTCGCTGCGATGCGCCGTGGCAAATACCGTCGACAAAACAGATCGCGTCGCCTTTTCGCAGGTGTACTTCCTTAACGATCCCGCCGCCCAGATCGTTACTGCCGCGTTTGAGGAGTTCTTCCCAGGTCGCCTTGAGTTCCGGGTGAACGAAGTTGCTTTTGTGACTGCCGGGAATCACAAGGGTCCCGCCGTCGCCGGGACCGATGTCGGTGAGTGCGAGCAGGATGTTGACTTGCCCGCATCGCCACAGGCCGTGCTCATAAATGTACTTGCCGCGCGTCGCGCCCTGATACCCGCCGGAGTGAAAGGGAAAGAACCCGCCGGTTCGGCGAATGCTGGCGAAGCATTCGTCGATGAAGAGTCCTTCGACATAGCTGTCCTGCTCGCCGCAGTACCGACGGAGCCGGCCGACCCACGACGGGTGGTCGATCAGCCGCTCGAACGGGTCTCCGCCTTCGACGATGTTTTGCAGCTCCATGCCGGCGTTTTTGTTGTTGTCCATTCGCAGCACGTTGCCGCGCCAGGACAGGTACGGCATGTCCGCGGGCACTTGGTCGAGCTCGGCGTTGAGGGAGGCGATGTGATCGGGATCGACTGCGTTACGCAGGACGCAGAAACCCTGGAGATCAAATAGATAGTCTTGTAAGTCATAGTTCATGTATGAGATTGTGGCTGATTTTGAGCGTATGGGAATTGAATCGCGTCCTACCGACATATAAATTTGTTCTATCTCGCCCTAAAGCAGGGACCGTGTGGCGGAAGGGTGATTAGTTGGCCAAAAAAGACACAGGCAGCCCACCAGCGGGGCCGCTGATGAACAACGGTCGGTCGGCATCGGCGAGAACGATCACGCCTACGCATGGCACCCTACAAAGGGGCAAATCACTATCCCTTGCATCAAATGCCCGTCTCGGTTACCTTTTCCAACCCTCTGTGAGCAGCCGAGGGCTGTTTTTAGCTGAATAAAGGTGATTTATGGCACATAAGAAGGGTCAAGGCTCGACTAAGAACGGCCGCGACAGCAATCCGCAGTACCGTGGCGTCAAAGCCTACGGCGGGGAAGTCGTCGGCGCTGGGTCGATCATCATCCGCCAGCGCGGGACCAAGTTCATGCCCGGCTTCAATGTCGGCATTGGCAAGGATGACACCCTGTTCGCCCTTAAAGACGGCCGCGTTGAATTCCAAGGCCGCAAGGTGCATATCCGCACTGAAGACGTCGCAACGGCTTAAGCAGGACTTAGGACTAAGGCCTTAGGACTTAGTGAAAGACTGAGTGATGCTCGCCGACCGGCGGCTTCACTCAGTCTTTTGCATTTCACTAAGTCCTCAGTCCTAAGCACTAAGTCCTATGTTTATCGATGAAGCCAAAATCTACGTCAAAGCCGGCGACGGCGGGGCGGGGTGCGTCTCGTTTCGTCGCGAGAAATTCGCCCCCAAAGGCGGCCCCGACGGCGGCGACGGAGGCAGCGGCGGGTCGGTGATTTTTGTCGCGGATGAAAACAAAAACACACTGCTCGATTTCGCCGGTCGACACCACTGGATCGCAGAGCGCGGCATGCACGGCATGGGCGCGAAAATGTTCGGCAAGTCGGGTGAAGACCTCGTCATCCAAGTCCCCGTCGGCACGCTGGTGTTCGACGACGACACCAAGATGCTCATCGCCGATCTGGACAAGGAAGAAAAAAGAATCGTCATCGCCCAAGGCGGCAAGGGCGGACTCGGCAACGTTCACTTCAAATCCTCTACCAACCAAGCCCCGCGCTACGCCCAAAGCGGCACGGAAGGCGCGACCCGCAACCTCAAGCTCGAACTCAAGCTGATCGCCGATGTCGGCCTGGTCGGCATGCCCAACGCCGGCAAGAGCACGCTGCTTCGCACCGTCAGCCACGCACGGCCGAAGGTGGCGGACTATCCGTTTACCACGCTCGAGCCGCAACTCGGTATCGCGGATTTGATCGGCGACCGCCGAATGGTCATCGCCGATATCCCGGGCTTGATTGAAGGCGCACAGCACGGCGCTGGCCTCGGCCATTCGTTTCTCAGGCACATCGAGCGGACAAAAATCATCGTCCACCTGCTCGATCTCTACCCGCCCGACGGCTCGAACCCGGCCGACAACTATCACACCATCCGCAAGGAAATCGAATCCTTCAGCGACGTGCTAGCGAAGAAGGACGAAATCATCGCCGCGAATAAGCTGGATCTGGCGATCGACGATGAAGCCATCGACAAGCTGCGGGCCGACCTTCCCGGCAAGGAAATCTTCGCGATCTCCGGCGTCAGTAAGCATGGCATCGAAAAAATGCTGGACGTCGTCTGGCGGCATTTGCACGTCGATGAATAGACTGAACGCCAAGACGGCAAGAGCACCAAGATCAAACGCCAAGTTCCATACGGCGCACTCTTGTGTATTTCGTGACCCAATGCTTTCTCTTGGCGTTTTCCCTTGGCGGCTTGGCGTTCACTTCCTTCCCGCTAGAATTGCGAACCCATGCAATCACTTCAAGTCGGCCTAAAAGAATGGGACATCGTCTGCCGCGCCCTCGGCAGTGGCCGGCAGATGATCCTTCTCCGCAAAGGTGGCATCAGCGAATCGATCGGCGGGTTTGAGATCGATCACCGCAGCTTTCTGCTGTTCCCAACGTTTCTGCACCAAAACGTCGCGATGCTTAAACCGCAGGAACAGGCGGCGCTCGTCATGCGCTCGGAAGAGCCGGAGCAGATTCAGTTGGCGTATGCGGGGCAGATTGTCGACATCGTGCAGGTGCGGTCACGGGAGAAGATGGATCGACTGGAAGCCGAGCACATCTGGATCCCGCCGCTGATTGATATGCGGTTTAACTACAAGCCGAAGAATCCGCTGTATCTGCTGACCGTGCGGGCGTACAAGCTGGATGCGCCGGTGACGATCCGAAACACGCCCGAATACGCAGGATGCAAGAGCTGGGTGCCGCTGGAGAAGCCGGTCGAATTTTCCGCGTCACCGGCGATCGACGACGCAACGTTTGAAGCTCGACGGGGTAAGATATTGGGGATATTGGGATGATAGTCCACGAATAACACGAATCTTCACGAATGAAGAGAGGGAATTATGGCCGGCGACCTGCTCTACAAAGAAGAAGTGTATGCCATCATGGGTGCTGCATTTGAAGTGTACAATGAGTTGGGAAACGGTTTTTTGGAAGTGGTTTATCAGGAAGCGCTCGGGATTGAACTGCTGACCCGAAAAATCCCGTTCGTTGCTCAATCACCCTTGTAAATCAAATACAAAGATCGAATTCTCGTTCAGAGCTATTGTGCCGATTTTGTGTGCTACGATCGTATCGTGATTGAACTCAAGGCGCTCAGCAAAATGACTGGCCGTGAAGACGCACAAGTGATGAACTATCTCAAAGCAACAAACATTCGCGTGGGCTTACTTCTCAATTTCGGCGCGTCCAATCAACTCGACTGGAAGCGCCTCGTCTGGTGAGTTTGCTTGATTGGATTCGTGTAGATTCGTGTTATTCGTGGACAAAAGGTCTTTATGCAATACCGGCGACTCGGCGATGCGGGAATCAAAATATCAGAGATCGGTCTCGGCGGTTGGCTGACGTTTGGTAACGCCATCGAAAAACAGCAGGCCAAGGCGGTGTTCGATAAGGCGTTTGACGTGGGGATTAATTTCTACGACTCCGCCAACGCCTACGCCGGTGGCAAGTGCGAGGAATCATGGGGCGAGCTACTCAAGAACCACCGCCGGGCGAGTTACGTGCTGGCGACGAAAGTGTTTTTCCCGATGGGGCCGGGCGCGAACGATCGCGGGCTGTCGCGCAAGCACATCATGGAGCAATGCCACGAAAGTCTCCGCCGGCTGAAGGTGGATTATATCGATCTCTACCAGTGTCATCGTTTTGACATCGACACGCCGCTGGAAGAAACCGTGCGGGCGATGGACGATCTGATCCATCAGGGCAAGATTTTGTACTGGGGTTTTTCGATGTGGACTCCGGAGCAGATTGAGGATTGCCTCAAGCTGTGTGGCGATCGCTACTACAAGCCGCGCGGCAGCCAGCCACAGTACAACGCGATCGAGCGGTCGCCGGAAGCGAAGGTATTTCCGCTGTGCAAACAGGCGGGGATCGGGCAGGTCGTCTTCTCGCCGCTGGCGCAGGGCGTGCTGAGCGGCAAGTACAAGCCCGGCCAATCGTTGCCGAAAGACAGCCGCGCCAGCGACGACCGCCAGAACCATTTCATCAAGAACATGGTCGGCGATCAGGAGTTGCTCAGTCGCGTGCAGAACCTGAAGGCCGTCGCTGATCAGCAGGGGTGTACGATGGTGCAACTGGCGCTGGCGTGGATTTTACGGCGCAGCGAAGTATCGAGTTGCATCATCGGCGCGACCAAGCCGCAGCAAGTGGAAGAAAACGCTGTCGCCAGCGGGATTAAACTGACGGATGCGGTGATCGCCCGGATCGAGGAGATTCTGGCGTAAGGCCGGAGACGATTTAATCCAGCGACATCACGTAAATCAGCGCGTCCTGATCTTTCAGCAGCGACGGGATCGTCGCCATGTGGTGGAATCCCAGTTCGGTCAGCAGCGCTCGGCCGTTGACTTGATCTTTTTGATTGACGTTCATCCATACGCGTCGGACGGGGATTTTCTTCGAGCGGAAAAACAAGCGGATTTGTTCCAGCGTCGCTTCGAGCAGCCGCTGGCCGTGGCCGGCCCGGCGGTGGGACGCGGCGATCTGCAGTTCAAGCAACTGCACCACGCCGGTGCTGCCGTCGCCGGCGATGTGCCACTTGCAATGGCCTATCGGCTTGGACGCCTCGCTAAGGCGGACCGTCTGTATAAATCCGTCGATCGGGCCGGCGGGTAACGCGGGTTCGTAAGTGAATTCTGGCATGGCTTGTGTTACGGCTCGGCGTGACGGGCGGGGGGCGTTTCTACGTCCAACTGCGTGAGCTTGGGGTGATCCAAATCCTGCCCGAGTTGGGCCAGCAGTTCCTTCACGCGACGCGTGTTCAGGTCAGCCGAGAAGTTGCCGGTAACCTGCGCGTTGCCTACCGGATCGCTCATGCTGCCGCGGGCGGTTTTGAGTTTCAGTGTGGTGTTGGAGATGCGGAAGTCGGCTGAGTCGTCGCCGGCGTAGATTTTGACGAACCCCGCCCCGCCGTAGTGCATCATGTCGGTTTGTTTGCCGGTTGAATCGCCCCACACGTACCAGTTGACGGCTGCGTTGGTGGACGACGGGTGATCGCCGCGATCGCCGATCATCGGCGTCCACAGCACGTGGATGTGCACCATGTGCTTGAGCGGCCGAACGGGCATCGACTGCAGCGGCTTGCCGGGCGTGGGCAGTTGGGCGTCGTCCATCGGGTCGTCGAGCAGGACGATGTCGAAGTCGCCGTCTTCCCCGCGGGTGGCGTAGACTTGGGTGAAGCTTTGCTTGAAGGTTAGTTTACGCTCGGGGGATGCAACAATGAGCGTGGGACGAGAGCTGCAACCGGTGATGAGGATCAGTGCGAGAGCCAATACGCTACCCGCTGAAGCGGGCAGACCGGCGGATTTTTGCGATTCTAATTTTAGTTCTGACACGAACCCTCGCTTAAGCAGCACTATTTTTGCCACAGATGGGGCACAAATAGACACAGATAAGACGCGATCAAATTGAATTCATCTGTGTTTATCTGTGCCCCATCTGTGGCAAAATTCCTATCTCGTTGCGCTATCCAAGCCCAGAAGTGACAGCGTATCGCGCTCGACGATGCCCCGCAGCGCTTCGCGCGGGATCAGCGGCAGGTTTGTGCCCTGCGCCATCTGGTTGATGCTGTAGAGCGCCTCGATGCAGTCCGCGGCGTTGGTGTAGGGGAAATCGCTGCCGAACAGCAGCTTGTCGATCACCTGGTACTGATGCACCGCGACGAGCGCATTGTACGCCTGCCACGGCCGGCTGAGCATGCCGCTCACGTCGGCGTATACATGCTGGTGCTTACCGAGCAGGGTGATGGTTTCTTCGATGAACGGATGGCCGAGCTGCGCGATCACGATCCGCAGTTTGGGGAACGTGCGCGCGACTTCGTCGAGCAGGTACGGCCGGCTGTATTCCAGCTTGCTCTGTTCCGCGAACGGGCCGCTCGGGTGGATCAGCACCGGCATGCCGAGTTCTTCCGCCATCTCGAAGACCGCCATCGCCCGGCTGTCGGTCGGATGAAAATCCTGATTCGCCGGCGAAAGAGTCACGCCGTGCAGGTGAAGGTCGTTCTTGGCTAGTTTCAATTCTTTGGCGGCGTCGCGTTCGGTCGGGTCGATTCCGGCAAAGCCGATCAGCTTCTGCGGGTACCGCTGAACGTAGTCGGCCACGAACTGGTTGGGGATTTCCGCCCGGAGGTAGCGGCTCTTAAAGCCCAGCACGATCGATTTATCGACCGGCCCGCTGTGCGCCCAGTGGTGCTCGGGATCGGCAGCGGGAACGGTGCGCCATTGCCCTTTGCCGACGCTCAGCCGAGGCCGGTTACCGCGCGGCAACTCGCCCAAGTCCATCTGACCTAACTGGTCAGGACTCTGCCAGACGTGTGTGTGACAATCTACGATCATTCGTGCAACTCCGTCGCTCGCGGCGATGGGGAAGAGTCTAAGGAAATCCCGCAAACCGTCCAGTCATTCCTACGCTCTTGGGGCATCGCACCGTTCAATCGTACTTATCGGACGTTGCGGGGGAAAGACTTCAAAAAATCGTAAGTCTTTGCAGGGGTTGAAGTAAGAGTGGTTGATGAAGGTGGGTGCGTTCCGGGCTTGCCACTTAAGTGGCAAGCCCAGCGGGGTTTAATTCTTCTTTGAAGCCTTTCGACGTCGCAGTTCTGCGTCGATGAACATGTCCAACTCCCCGCGATCGAGCACGTTTTCGACATTGCTGGTTTCGACATTGGTTCGGTGATCTTTGACGCGACGATCATCCAAGACGTAGCTGCGGATTTGGTTGCCCCAGGCGATGGCACCTTTTTCGCCGTAGAGCTTTTTGAGCTCGTCGTCGCGCTTGGCCTGCTCCATCATTTCCAGTCGACCGGTGAGCAGCGCGAGCGCTAACCGCTTATTTTGCTGCTGGCTGCGCTCGACTGAGCAGGTGACTTGTAGGCCGGTCGGTTTGTGGGTGATACGAACCGCCGACGCGACTTTGTTCACGTTCTGCCCGCCGGGGCCGCTGGATCGCACGAAGGCGACGATGTCCAAATCGACTTCGGGGATGACCATGCTTGTCTCTTGTTCTTCAAAGTCGGGAACCACATCGAGCGAGGCGAAACTCGTCTGGCGTTTGCCCTGTGCGTTGAACGGTGACGGCCGAACCAGCCGATGCACCCCCGCCTCGGCCCGCATGTAGCCGTACGCGTATTCGCCTTTAACGAGCAGGGTGACGGATTTGATGCCCGCCTGTTCGCCCCATTGGCGGTCGGTTTCGGATACGTCCCAGCCGCGCTTCTCGAAGAAGTAGAGATACATGCGGAGCAGCATCTCGGCCCAATCTTGCGCTTCAGTGCCACCCGCACCGGCGTGGATTTGGACGAAGCAGTTTTTCGCATCGTTCTTGCCGTCGAGCAGGGCCTGCAGCTCAACCTTGTCGCCGCGATGCTCAATTTCCGTCAGCATCTGATCGGCCTCGTCGAGCGACGCCTGATCGCCGGCCTCCGTGCCGAGCTCGTAGAGCGCGCGCACGTCATCGATGGCCGACATCATCGACTCGATCGGGTCGACGACCGCCTTGATCAATTTCATCTCCGCGACGACGCCCTTGGCGGTTTCCTGGTGATCCCAGAAACCTTCCTGGCCCATCTTGGCTTCAAGCTCTTTTTTGCGGGCTAGTTTGTGAGGGAAGTCAAAGAGAGTCCCGGATGGCGATCATCCGGGCCGAAAGGTCTTCGATCGATTTGGACATTTGCTCGTGGATCATTAGTCCATCACCGTAGCACAACAGCAGGTTGGTATCAAACGACGCCAGTTGGGTGTCTGTCAATCGCGTGCTTGGAAGTTTGCCGGTTGTGGCAGCCGCAGGTGGCGATCAGGCTGGCGGTGGCGAGGAAACTGTCGCGCGGCAGAATGTCGCGGCGGGGTGTCGGATCGAGCCGACAGGGACGGGCGTAACTGCCGGCGAAATTCTTCCGCAGTCGCCCGGCTCTGATATCGACGAGGATGCTCGGCCACGCTCGTCAGCGCCAGCGATGGCGTGAGCACGTGCTTCCCGAAGCTTGCGTACGGGTCTTTCGGGTAAAACAGATTGCCCAGCATCGCAAGCCGCGGATTCACCAACCCAGTCGATAAAACCGCCTTTATCTTCGGCGGATTTTTCAACATCGGCGGGACGTATTTGATTCTCCGCAGGCGAACCGAAAGGTTTTGCATGGAGTCCTCTAACAATACTTTGTAAAGCGCAAGAATCTCACAGAATTGTCTACGAATGACAGAGCACAAATTTTAACTTTATATTATCAAGTAAAATCCAAGGTGCGTTTTCGCTCGGCTTTGTCCGGTTGGTCATTCCTGCGTCGTAGTTTAATAGAATGGCCCCGATGACTGACGCCGAAACCCTCGCCGACTATTCACGCACGCGATCGCCCGAATTCTTGGCGGCGCTCGTGCGGCGGTACGTCGATCTGGTGTCCGCCGACCTACAACGCAGCCGCTGCCGTGACGCAACTTCACTCGAATGGACTTTAATTCTGTCCCGACGCGGCCGTCAGTCGGCTTCGGGCGGATTGTAGTTGATCGAGGGCGGACTTGTGGTCAGGGTCGTTCAGCACCGCCGCGTCGAACTGGAGCTGCAACGCTTTGACACCTTCGCGGGCTGAATCGAGTTCCGCCTTGGCCGCTGAGGCGGCGGGGTCGGCGGTGACGGCTTTGTCTTCCATGTCGCGCAGGGTCGACTTCTGTTGCAGCTTCTCCGTAGCGGCCTGAACCTGAGCGTCGGACGGTGCGGGCAGCGTGGTTGGGCCGGTCGTCGGGCGTTGCGCGGCCTGCTCCTGCTTGACGGCTGCATCGGCGGCGCGGGCCTGCTCGGCGGCGAGTCGGTATTCGGTATCCTCCATCAAGTGCGCCAACAGCGGCTGGCGGGCCTTGTCGAACGCGGCCTGCTTCATAGACAGATCACGCTGGGCGGCGAGCAGATCGGGATTGGCTTTAAAATTCGCGCGGATTCGCGAGACCGACGTTTCCACCGCTGCCTGGGCACGATCGACCTCGCCCTGAGCGGCCGCGACGGCGGCGCGGCGGGCGTTGTCGCGTTGCACGGCCTCGTTGTTGACGTTGTTGCGGTCAATGGTGATTTGCCCTTGAGCGACGACCGACATGAAACTCAGTCCCAAAGATGCTGCCAAATACAAATGCTTCATGAATCCTCCGTTTGGTCGGATCTTAGGCACTGCGAGAGTGGCGAGGATTGGCGGTTGCTTTTTCTCCAGCAGCGGGCCAACAATTAGTCTACCGCAGGCGTTATGGCCAAAATCATTTTCGACCCTCATCATGACGGTCCCGCACTGTCGGGGCTGGACACTTTTACCGGCCAGCCCGGTGCATCATTTTCAAACATGCCGGAAAGTTTGGTCGATGGAAAAACCGAGGAAGATGCCGAAAAAACCGAGGCGGATGCGCCGCCGGACGCTTCAACTTCGACCGGAGGCGAGGCGGTTGACGAGATCGCCGAAGCACTGGATGAATCTCGCCAAGCCGAACCCGCCAAGCCCAATTTGCCTCCGCCGGGCGATTTGCATTCGCCCGCCGCATCAGGGCGAACCGGATACGTGGAACAGATAAACACGGATCGTAACAGCGCCCCTTGAGGCTAATCTTTAGTGAACCTTAACAAGGAGCATCATGGGTAATGAAGATACTGTGGCGGGTAAAGTGAAACAGGTTAAAGGCAAAGCCAACGACATCGCCGGTGCGATCAAAGGCGACACCGCGCAGCAGATCAAAGGCAAAGTGCAACAGGCCGTCGGCAAGGCTCAGGAGGCGATCGGCAAGGCGTCCTCCAAGGACAAATAAATCGCAGACGGGCGATTCCGAAAATACCAGGTCGATGCCTTGCCAGTCTGATCAGCTATTTCGATTTGAACTCGATCGTCGGCGGGACGATCTTGGTCATATGGGAATTGGGCGCGACGGGATTGCCCTGCGCGTCTTTCCCTTGGAAATAGTCTTTCTGCCAATCGTCCATCCGAACTTGCCCGGCGGCTTTTTGCTGGTGGAACTTCTGGCGGTCTTCCGACCACTTCACATAAGACGCGAGGACCAACGGGTCATCGGTTAATCGCTGATAGGTGACTTTCGAGCGTTCCAAGTCACGGCAGATATTCGACGCCATCGGAATCACCTGAAACAGCGGCTCGCCCGCATCAAACCGCACGGGCTGGTTCGGCGTCATCACCCGCCAGTTCATCGTGAATGACATGCTGATCCAGTCGCTTTCGATGATCGCCGTCAGCGGGTGCAGGTTGGATTTGAAGTGATTGGCCGGCCCCATGATCAGCAGCCTTGAGCCGGTGGGCTTGGTGCGGAAGAGGAACGGCGTGTTCCAAGTGATCACGCCTAGCCCGAACTGGCTGTTGATCCAATCCTTCCAAACGTCGCCGGCGGCGTCGAACTTAAACGAGATGCTCCCCGGCTCGGGCCGGCCGTTCCAGATCGCCCAGAAGCCGACGGGATTGCGGATCCACCAGCCGGTCTGGTTCGCCATCGTCAGCGGCAGGCAGCGGTACGCATACTTGCTCGGCGAGGCTTCCATCCAGTCGCGCCGATAATCAGCCCAGCTCCACTCCCAGCCCGTGCCGTCCGTGCGATGCTGCTTGAACATCGCATCGTCGGCGATCTGATAAATCCCGATCTCGAAGGGTAGTGCGTCCGGCTCGCTCATAAGTAAAAGTATAGCCGCCGATGGAAATGGAATGAAACTCGTCTGCCGCGTTACGAACCAAGGCATCGCGGGCAAGAGACGCCCGCCACATATGCCGGCGATTGCTGATCGGCCTCGGTCAGCACGGCCTGGCAGGCGAAGCATTGTCGCAGGTTGGTTTCGCGAAGCGCGGGATCGAGCGCCACGCGTTGATCGAACACAAAGCAGTGCCCGTCGTAATGAGCGCCGCCGCACTCCTGGAAATACTTGAGAATCCCGCCGTCCAGTTGATAAACCTGCTTAAAGCCTTCGCGCTCCAAAAGCGGCGCAGCCTTCTCGCAGCGGATTCCGCCGGTGCAGAAGGTGACGACGGGCTGGTCCTTCATCGCGGCCGGCAACTTGGCGACGGCGTCCGGGAAGTTGCGGAAATCCTCCACGCCGATCGCCACCGCGTTGCGGAACGTGCCGACCTGGACTTCAAATTCGTTGCGAGTGTCCAACAGCGTGACGGGCTTTCCTTCGTCGAGCCACTGTTTGAGTTGATTCGCCGTCAAGCGCCGCGACGTGTACTTTCGCGGGTCGATCCCCGGCACGCCGAACGCGATAATCTCTCGTTTGATCTTGACCAGCATGCGATTGAACGGCTGATGCGTGCTGAAACTTTCTTTGACCTTAAGAGATTCAAGCCCGGGAATTTGCCGCAGCCGGTGGAGCAGCGCGTCGATCTGCTCCCGCACGCCGGCCAGGAAACAATTAATTCCCTCCGTGCTGAGCAAAATCGTGCCGCGCAACTCGCGGGCTTGGCACAGATCGCGTAGTTCGCTCCGCAGGTCGTGCAGATCAGTCAGTTCCGCGAACTGATAGGCGGCGATATTGACGATGGTTCGGTCACTTTGCATCACAGAGCAAGGTATTGTGAACGCTTTCCAAGTTGCTTGCAATTCATCGCGGTCGGACGGACACTTTTCGCACTCATGAATGTCAGAAAAGCACTCATCACCGCGGCAGCGCGGTCGCAGCGGCAATTGCCTCTTCAGGTTTTAACCGACACCGACGGCGTCACGCGATCGGTGCTGGAAATGCTGGTCCGCGAAGCCCTCTCGGCCGGCGTGGAGCAGGTGGGCGTGGTCATCGCCCCCGGCGACCGCGACGCTTACGCCGCCGGCGTGGGGAGTTCGCGCGAGCAGGTGTTGTTTATCGAGCAAGCCCACCCGCGTGGCTACGGCGATGCCATCCGATCCGCCGCCGACTTTGTACGCGAAGAACCGTTCCTGCACATTGTCGGCGATCACCTGTTCCTCTCCAAGTCCGGGCAGACGTGCGCTAAAACGCTGGTGGCGATCGCCGAGCGCGAGAACTGCACCGTCAGCGCCGTGCAATCCACCCGCGAGCACATGCTGCCGTACTACGGCACGATCGGCGGGCGCCTGGTTCACGGGCAGCCGGGGTTGTACGAAGTGGAAAACGTCATCGAAAAGCCCACGCCCACGCAGGCCGAGCAATCGCTGATCGTGCCGGGCATGCGGGCGGGGCATTACCTGTGCTTCGTGGGCATGCACGTGCTGACGGCCGGTGTGATGCACGCGCTGCAGGGGATTTTTGCGGCCGGTCAAGGCGATCACCCGCCGACGCTTTCGGACGCGCTCTCAAGGTTGACGCGACAAGAACGGTACCTCGCGCTGGAACTGCACGCCGGTCGATACAACGTCGGCGTGAAGCACGGGTTGCTGATGGCGCAACTGGCGATCGTGCTGGCCGGGCCGGATCGTGATGAAGTGCTGACCGGCGTGATCGAACTGCTGGCCAAAGAATAATCCCGTTCGTAACGGCGATAAATACTCATGTCCCGACTCATCCAAATCCTGACCAGCACCGACCGCGACGTGCGCGACACGCCGATCGAAGTGGCGCTTCGCGGCATGACTGCCCATCAACTGCTGGCCGAGGCCGGGGCGCTCGATCAGTTCCGCCGCACGACGTCCAACTTATACGACCGCGTGCGGGCGCTGCTGTTTCTGTACGCGATCCACCGCTTCTTCCTGCCGAGCGCAGCCGGCTATCCGCAGACCGGATCGCTGCCGTACGCGGGCGCGCAGCACTTACTGGCGCGCCGCTTCGATGAAGCGATCGACACGTTTCTTCACGCTGCCGCGGTTCAGGGAGATAGCGATCCGCTGAGTTCGTGTCTGGCGTCGGCGTATAAGGAACTGGCTTTTCAGACGCTGGCAAATCAGGTCCGGCGTAGCGTGCGCAGCGTGCGCGGGAACCAGTGGATGTTCCGCATCGGTCACCCGGCCGATCATCCGTTGCGAATCCGCCCTGAACTGCTTCGCCGCGACGGCGACGGGCTGTTCCCTACGCTGTCAGAAAAAACGCCGGTGCGCATGGACCTCACGCACAGCGGCTGGTCGGACATTTTCTTCCTCGGGATGGATTTCCCCGAAGGCGCGCGGGTGCTGAATGTCTCGATCGACTTAGCCGTCCACGGGCGCGATCCCGAGCCCAAGCCGCCGGTGGAGGCGTACGTTCGCGTCATCGACGAACCGTTGCTGCGGCTGGTGAGCGTTGACCTCGCGGCGCGGGCGGACATTACAGAACTGGCCGATGTGTTTGATTTCGGCAAGGATTATTTAGGCTTGCTAAAGGCCGCCGTCATCGCCGCGGGGATCATCCCGCCGGGGATTGGAGGCTCAGGCGCCTCGCTGGCGGAGGTGCTGTCGCAGTTGATCGGGCCGGGGCTGGGGCTCGAGATTGTCAGCAGCGTCAACAACATTCCCAAAGGCTCGCGGCTGGCCGTGTCAACGAACCTGCTCGGGTCACTCATCAGCGCGCTGATGCGCGCCACGGGGCAGGCGCGGAACCTTAGCGGCGCGCTCGATGAATCCGAACGCCGGATCATCGCCGCCCGCGCGATCCTCGGCGAGTGGATCGGTGGCAGCGGCGGGGGATGGCAGGATTCGGGCGGCATTTGGCCGGGCATGAAGGTTATCAGCGGATCGCTCGCCGGCGAAGGCGACCCCGAAGCAGGCATTTCCCGTGGCCGGCTGCTGCCCACGCACCGCGTGCTCGATCGCAGCGACGCCAGCGACGACACCCGCCAAAAATTGCAGGACAGCCTCGTCCTCGTCCACGGCGGGATGGCGCAAAACGTCGGGCCGATCCTGGAAATGGTGACCGAGAAATACCTGCTCCGCAGCGACAAAGAATGGGCCGGCCGCAAGCAGGCGATCGGCATTCTCGACCAAATTCTCGATTGCCTAAAGCAGGGCGACATACGCGCCATCGCCGAAGCCACCACGCGGAATTTCCGCGAGCCGATCCAGACGATCATCCCTTGGGCCAGCAACCGCTACACGGAATTGTTGATCGAAGGCACGCAAAAACAGTTCGGCGAAGATTTTTGGGGCTTCTGGATGCTCGGCGGGATGAGCGGCGGGGGCATGGGCTTCATCGTCGCGCCGCACCGTAAGGCCGAGGCGCAGGCGTTTTTGCAGAAGCTGATGAGCGATACGAAAAAATCGCTGCAGTCGGCGCTACCGTTCGCGATGGAGCCGGTGGTGTACGATTTTGCGATCAATGAGCGCGGCACGTTCGCCACGCTGATGGAAGGCGATTCCAATCTGCTGCCCGCATCGTACTACGCGTTTATGGGTCCGGCGTGGGCGCGGACCGATCCGCGACAATTGACCGTGCAGCGTCGCGCTGAACTCAACCGCTTCGCCAGCGCTTGCCGCAATCGCCCGGAGTTGGCGGGCATGGTCGAAACGTTATTCGACCGCCTCTTCCCGCAGCAAACGCGCACCGATGCCAAGGGCAAATCGCTGCAAGGTTTGCTCGGCGAACTTGGGTTCGATCGCACGCAGCACGAGCAGATTCGCGACGATCTACGGGCCGGGCGGATCGGGCTTTCACAAAACCGCCTGCCGGCCTCGACAACGATCGAGAACGTCGAGCCCGGCGATGTCATCGATGCGCGCGGCGAAGACGCCGAGGCAAATCAGATCGGCCTGCGATCGCTCCGCAACGGCGAGGTGGCGGTTTTCACTCTCGCCGCGGGCGCGGGATCGCGATGGACCCAAGGCGCGGGCGTGGTGAAAGCCCTTCACCCGTTCTGCAAGCTCGGCGGGAGGCATCGCAGCTTTATTGAAGTACACTTGGCCAAATCGCGGCGCGTCGGGAAACTCACAGGCGTTGCGCCCGCGCATCTGATTGCCACCAGTTACCTCACGCATGAGTCGATCGCCGGCGCGATTGCAAAGATGGGTTACGCCGGCCCGCTCATGCTTTCGCCGGGCAAGTCGATCGGGCTGCGCATGATTCCGACGATCCGCGATTTGCGGTTCGCGTGGGAAGAAACCGCGCACATGGCGCTCGATGAGCAGAAGCAGCGGATGCGTGAGAGCATCCAGGCCGCGTTGATCAAATGGGCCGGCGACAGCGGCGAATCCGGCGACTACACCGACAATCTCCCGCAGCAGTGCCTGCATCCGGTCGGGCATTTTTTCGAGCTGCCGAACTTGTTCCGCAACGGCGTGCTGGCGGGGCTGCTGAAAGAGCGGCCGAACCTGAAGTATCTGATGCTGCACAACATTGATACGGTCGGCGCTGATCCCGATCCGACGATGCTCGGCCGGCACATTCGGCAAGGCGCGTGCCTGAGTTTTGAAGTCATCACGCGACGGTTAGAAGACCGCGGCGGCGGGCTAGCGCGCGTGAACGGCCGGCCGCGGCTGGTGGAAGGGCTCGCCATGCCGCGCGAGGAGCAGGAGTTCAACCTCAGCTACTACAACTCGATGACGACGTGGATCGATCTCGATCGCCTGCTGCAGGTGATGGGGCTCAGCCGGGCCGATCTGGCGGATGACGCGAAGGTCGCCGAGGCGATCCGCTCGTTGGCCAACCGCGTGCCGACGTACATCACGCTCAAAGACGTAAAAAAACGCTGGGGTTTCGGCCAGGAAGACGTGCTGCCCGTCAGCCAGTTCGAAAAACTCTGGAGCGACTTGAGCGCCCTGCCCGACATCGACACCGCCTACTTCGTCGTCCCACGCTTTCGAGGCCAACAACTCAAAGAACAATCCCAACTCGACGGCTGGCTCCGCGACGGATCGGCCGCGAAGGTGGAATCGCTTTGCGAGTTTGAAGCTTGATTCTACTTTTAAGAAGTGATGAACCACGGAGGCACGGAGACACGGAGAAGAAATTAATTCTTTACTTCTCCGTGTCTCCGTGCCTCCGTGGTTTAATTTTCACTTTATGGGATGAGCTGGCGATCTTTCAGCATCGCCAGAATGCGCTCGACGCTCTGTTCCACTGACAATTCGTGCGTCTTCAAAACCAAATCCGACTTGGTCGGCGGTTCAAAGACGGAACTAACGCCTGGGAACTGCGACATTTTCCCCTCGTCCGCACGCTTATACGCGCCGGTGGAATCGCGCAGGCGGCAGATGTCGATCGGGGCGTCGAGGAACACTTCGATAAACCGGTCGCTGCCGATCACTTCGCGGGCTTTGGTGCGAACGGCCTCATGCGGGGCGACGAATGCGCAGATGCACAATTGCCCGGCGTCGTTCAGAATCTTCGCCACTTCCGAACTGCGGCGGAGGTTTTCGGATCGGTCGTCGGCGGTGAAACCCAAGTCGCGGCAAAGCCCCTGACGCATGTCCGGCCCGTACAGCACGGTGACGGCTCGGCCGGCGTCCCAGAGACGCTTCTCCAACTCGTAGGCGATCGTCGCCTTACCCGATCCGGTCAGGCCGTACAGCAGGACGGTGGCGCCTTTTTGGCTGAATCGCTTCTCCCGGTCGGCGGGCGTGATTTTACTCGCCTTCTGCTTCAGTTTGCCGGCGACCGGCGTTTTGCCCCATAGATCGCCTTGCCCGCGACGGTCCGAGCTTTCCACGATCATGCCCGCGCCCACCGTCACGTTCGTGATGCGGTCAATGATGATGAATGCGCCCGTCGCCGCGTTGGCCTTGTACGGGTCGAATGCGATCGGCTGACTCAGACTCAGCAGCACCTGGCCGACTTCGTTCATCGCCAGTTGGGTTACTTCGCGCTTCTCCAGCGTGTTGACGTCGATTCCGCCGCGAAATTCCGCCACCTCGCCGGTGACCAGGCGCGTAGTGTGTTTGATCCAGTACGTTCGACCTGCGACGAACGGCTTCTCGCTCATCCAGACGATGCTGGCCTCCACCTGGGATGAGATGTGCGGTTCGTTGCCCGGATGCACCAGCATATCGCCGCGCGAGACGTCAATTTCGTCTTCCAGTGTTATGGTCACCGCCTGCGGGCTGAAGGCTTCTTCGATCTCGCCCTCGTACGTGACGATCGATTTCACCTTGCT
Organism: Tepidisphaerales bacterium; assembly: GCA_038229715.1. Lineage (GTDB taxonomy): Bacteria > Planctomycetota > Phycisphaerae > Tepidisphaerales > Tepidisphaeraceae > JANMES01. The sequence continues at coordinate 23,954 of JBBROD010000001.1, forward strand.
CTTCTTGCCCGACGGCAACGCCATGATGGGGTCGCCTTTCCGGACGATCCCCGACGCGAGCGTGCCGGCGAACCCGCGGAAGTTCAGGTCGGGTCGCATCACGTACTGCACGGGCAGGCGCATGTCTTCCAGATTGCGGTCGGACGCGATGTGTACGATTTCCAGATGTTGCAGCAGCGACGGGCCGTAGTACCAAGGCATCTTTTCGCTGCGTTCGACGACGTTGTCGCCTTTAAGAGCGCTCAACGGAATAAACCGCACGTCAGGAATACCGAGCTTGGCGACGAAGCCGGCGTAGTCTTCAACGATCTCGTCGAACTTCTGCTGCGAGAACTCGACCAAGTCCATCTTGTTGATGGCAACGACGATGTGCTTGATCCCAAGCAGCGACACGATAAACGAGTGCCTTCGGGTTTGCGAAACCACGCCATGCCGGGCGTCGATCAGGATGATCGCCAGTTGGCAGGTGCTTGCGCCGGTGGCCATGTTGCGGGTGTACTGCTCATGGCCGGGCGTGTCGGCGATGATGAACTTGCGCTTGTCGGTGCTGAAGTAGCGGTACGCGACATCAATAGTAATGCCTTGCTCGCGCTCGGCCTTCAGGCCGTCGGTCAGCAACGCCAGATCGACTTCACCCGCACCGGTCGTGCCGTGCTTGGTGCTGTCTCTTTTGACAGCCGCCAGTTGGTCTTCGTAGATGCCTTTTGTGTCGTGCAGCAGCCGGCCGATGAGTGTGGATTTTCCGTCATCAACGCTGCCGCAGGTCAAGAAGCGCAGCAACTCCTTACGCTGATGGCGATCGAGGTAAGTGCTGATGTCTTCGTTTTCGAGGGCCGAGTCAGTGATCATTAGAAATAGCCCTCACGTTTCTTCTGCTCCATCGAGCCGGCTTCGTCGTAGTCGATCAGGCGGCCCTGTCGTTCGCTGCGGCGGGCGATCAGTGTTTCCGCAATAATCTGTTGAACGGTGGCTGCATCGCTTTCGATTCCCGCCGTCAGAGGGTAGTCGCCGAGGGTGCGGAATCGAACTTTCCTGGTGACCGTTTTTTCGCCCGGCTCCAGCCGCATGCGGTCATCGTCGACCACGATCCACTGTCCGCTGCGGGTGACGCAAGGGCGCTCCTTGGCGAAATACAGGGGCGGCAGGGGAATGTTCTCGCGATCGATGTACAGCCACACGTCCAGTTCCGTCCAGTTGCTGAGCGGAAACACGCGGATGCTTTCCCCGGGACTGACCTTGCCGTTGTACAGGTTCCACAGTTCGGGGCGCTGATTCTTTGGATCCCATTGCATCAGCTTGTCGCGAAAGCTGTAGACCCGTTCTTTAGCGCGGGCCTTTTCCTCGTCGCGCCGTGCTCCACCAAATGCCGCATCGTATTTGCCATTTTTGAGAGCTTGAACCAACGCTTGTGTCTGCATGAAAGCGCTGTACTTGGGCGTGGGATAGTCAAACGGATTCACGCCCTGGGCGACGGCATCTTCGTTGGTATAGACGCTGAGGTTCAGGTCGTGCTCTTTGCAGTACCAGTCGCGGAAGTCGAGCAATTCGCGGAAGTCCCACGTCGTCGCAATATGCAGCAGCGGAAATGGCACGCGACCTGGAGCAAACGCCTTGCGCGCCAGATGCACAAGGCACATCGAGTCCTTCCCGCCGGAATACAGCAGCACCGGGTTTTCAAACTCCGCCGCCACCTCGCGGATGATGTAGATGCTCTCGGCTTCGAGCTGCTTGAGATGGGTCAGACTGTAATTCTTCATCGACATTCCGATTTCCTGCCAATCCGAGGGATTTCGTTGGCGAGTCGAACAGATTAGCGGAAGCTGCGATAGCGGGAAAGTGGATTCAGTCAAAACCTGACGCCAGAGCAGGTTTTGGAACAAAATTGCACACAACGTTCAGGCCTGCCATCGGTTATGATGGGACGGCCGGACCGAAAACGCCCAACGGCAGTGAAGTATAGCACGCCGGGCACCGCCGGTGACCGCTCAGGGGATCATGCGGGTGGTCTTGGATGAATCTGGCGGATGTTGACTGAAAGGGCGACAACATGAACAAAACGAATCCCAGCGTGGACGGAATCATCCGCAAATCCAAGGAGTGGCAGGAGGAACTGCAATTGCTCCGAAAATTTCTGCTCGAATCCCCACTGATGGAGGAAGTGAAGTGGCGCGCGCCGTGCTATACGTTAGACGGGAAGAACGTCGCGTTCATCGGGCGATTCAAGGATTCCTGCGCGTTAAGCTTCATCAAAGGCGCGTTGATGAAGGACCCGAAGCACATCCTCATCCAGCAAACGGAAAACTCGCAGTCGGTTCGCATCTTGAAGTTCACCAGTGTTCAGGAAATCGCCCGATTGGAGCCGGTGTTGCGGGCCTACATCACCGAAGCTGTCGAAGTCGAAAAGGCCGGACTGAAAGTGAAGTTCAAGAAGGTTGCAGAATTCAAAGTGCCCGATGAGTTCAAAGCCAAAATGGAAGAGAATCCGGCCTTGAAGAAAGCCTTCCAAGCGTTAACCCCCGGCCGGCAGCGGGCATACCTGCTCTACTTCGCCGGTGCCAAGCAATCGGCCACGCGTGTGTCGCGGGTTGAGAAATACAGCAAGCAAATCCTCAATGGAAAGGGAATCGATGATTAGCGCCGCTACCGAACGAAAGATCTTTCGCTGGGTTCACATCGTCCTGGCGGTCCCGATCGCCGGTTACGTTTACAGCCCGTTCGCCAGCCTCCCTGAATACGCCGGACCGACGCGGTTTGTCTTCTTCCCGTCGATTGTCGTGACGGGTTTGTGGATGTGGAAGGGCCACTGGGTTAAACGGCTATTTGGCAGGAAGTAAGATTCAACCGGCTGGGAAAGTGAGTTAGGGGAGAATGCAACTCTGAAAGATCGAGCCACCGAAAACTCTCGGAAACACTTGCGTTATCCGAGGAGTGCTTAAGCGAGGACGACGCGACTCGAACCCGCAACATCCGGATCGCCAGGCAAGCCAAACCCGCCTTTGAAATCCTATGGAAGTCGCGATGAGGCAATATTTTAGCAGTTGCCGGAAGGTGTCACAACTGAATTTAATGTGATGCCGCTTATCGCGTGGGATCGCAGTATTCGTCCGGTGAAGACGGTAGAAAGCGGTTTGATGGAATACACCTTTACTGCCTTGTGTTCACAGGTTTGACCGTCTTGCCACAATGAGGCCAACGCAACGATAGCAACGAACGTTTTATGGTCATTTTGCAATTTTGATCGAGGTTCTTGGTGCATGCACTAAAGCCATTGGAGGCTATTACCCGATGCGCTTATGGCCCTGCTACAGCCTCTGCCCGATGGCGAACTGGACGCCTATTAAGTCGGGGCGACGGTGGGCAGCCTAAAGAATCAGGGGCCAGAGCTGATGACGCCGGTTTGATGTTAAACAATCTAACGCGCAATAAAAAAAAGACCTTGGCCGAGAGCGGGTGTTGATCACTACCTTCTCGCCTATGCTCCGCGTCCTGTTCCTAGATATGAACTCGTTCTTTGCGTCGGTGGAGCAGGAGCTACAGCCCGAGCTGCGCGGCCGGCCGGTAGCTGTCGCCGCCGTGAACGTTCCCACCGGCTGCTGTATCGCCTCCAGCTACGAAGCCAAGGCGTTCGGCGTGAAGACCGGGGTATCGGTGGCCGAGGCCCGGATGCTTTGCCGAGGTATTCGGATCGTCGAAGCCCGGCCGATCGAGTACGTCAGGTGTCACCATGCCATTGTCGACGCTGTCCAATCCTGCCTGCCGATTTCGGCGGTGCATTCGATCGACGAGATGTCGTGCCGGCTGATGGACAATGAACGCGACCGCATTCCCGACCTCGCCCGCCGGCTCAAACAGGCCATCCGCGACCAAGCGGGCTCGTCGCTGCGGTGTTCGATCGGTGTGGCACCCAACCGCTTGCTGGCCAAGATCGCGGGGGACATGCAGAAGCCGGACGGGTTGACCGTCTGGAACGAAGAGCACCTACCCCACTCGCTCTACCCCTTGGAGCTGACTGACCTTCCGGGTATCGCCAGCCGCATGCAGGTGCGATTGAACGCCACGGGCATCAAGACGGTGGAGCAACTCTGCACTGCACCCGAGAAGATGTTAGAAACGGCGTGGGGCGGCGTAGTTGGTCGATGGTGGTACCGATGGCTCAGAGGGGAAGATTGGCGGGAGCCACCGACCCGCCGTCGAACGGTAGGGCATTCCCACGTCTTGCCGCCAGCATTGCGTACTCACGAAGCGACTTACGCAGTGATCGTCAAGCTGATCGCCAAGGCGGCCACACGGATGCGGCGGATCGGCTACTCCGCAGACCGGTTGACGGTCGGAGTTGATTACCTGGGCGGCGGGGGTTGGTCCCACGAGTGCCGATTTCTCGGTTGCCAGGACACGCTCACGATGGTGTCGGCATTTACCGCGTCGTGGCCCAGCCGACTGGTTGGCTTGCCGCTTCGGGTGTCTGCCACGCTGCATAAACTATCATCCGCTGCGTCAATGCCCGGGCCGCTGTTTCCGGGTGAGGCCAACCGCGTCAAGCTGTCGATGGCGTTGGACCGGATCAACGAGCGGTGGGGAAAGGATGTGGTCCACGTCGGCGTTACGCATGACGTTATGGCAGCCGCACCGACGCGGATCTCGTTCACGCAGATTCCTGATCTGGCTAGGGACTTTTGAGGGTGAGTTTAGCGAGACGCTTAGGCGATGCGTGAATGGCCTCTTGCAAGTCGACTCGACACCCCCGCCACCAATCAATGAATTCGGTCACGTCACTCGCCGGTTAACCCTCGTTGTCGCGGTAGTAAGCCTCTGCAAAGTTCAGATACTTCAACACCCACTCGTCGATCAAGAGCGCGGCATCGCCCAGGCCGGTTTCACTAGAGGTGATCTCGATCAGAGCGGGGCGGCTGGGATCGAATGGAACGCCCGCCGGACGACCCGCAGCAAGCCATTGACCAAGAAACTGCTCGGCCTTCTGCTCGGCTTCGGGGGATCGATGCATGCCGTAATAGTAGTCGTGACCGCCAAGAGCGATGATGGTCCGGCCCGAGGCCTTATGAAGTCGAGAACGGGGGAGACGATGGTTTCGGATGCACTGACTCAAGCGAGGCAGGTATGCAAACTTTGCCTTCGGCACAAGGTATGAAGCGAGGACGACGGGACTCGAACCCGCAACATCCGGATCGACAGTCCGGTGCTCTAACCAATTGAGCTACGTCCCCAAAGGGGAGCCAAGCAATGTAGCCGGGTCGGTGAAGTTGTCAAGCCCGGCGGATGTGTCCGCTTGCCGCTTCCGGAGTCGCAGCCGACTCATTCCCAAGCCCGCAAACGAGCGATCAATCCCACTGGTTAAATTGGAGTCGGGTTGCGATCCGTGGTACACCGGGCGCGTTGGTTTTTGGGGATTTCTGATCGGAAGTACGCCATGATCCTGGCCGGTATTGACGAAGCGGGTTACGGGCCGGTCCTCGGGCCGCTGGTCGTGGGGGCGTGCGCGTTTGAAGTCCCCGACGGGCTTGAAAGCCCGTGCCTCTGGAAGCGGCTGAAAAAGGTCGTATCCAAAAACCGATCCAAGTCCGGTAGAACGCTTCACGTCAACGATAGCAAACTCGTTTACTCCTCGTCGGCCGGGCTGAAAGAACTCGAAAAGTCGGTGCTGGCGATTTCGTCCTGTCTGCATGATTGGCCGGCTGATCTCGATCAGTTCATACACTCGGTGGCTGCCCATGCGGCGCCGGAACTGGCGGAGCATCGCTGGTACGTTCCGCCGGCGGGGGAGAAGTTTCCGCTGGAACTCGAGGGCACCTCCGTGCGCATCATGGTGAACGCGCTGCGTCACGAGATGGAGCGATCCGAAACCCGCTGCGTTTACCTGGCCGCACGGGTGGTCAGCGAACGGCCGCTCAATCGACTCTTTACCGCGACGCGAAACAAGAGCAACGCGCTGTTCTCGGTCGCGTCGATCCACCTCGACGATCTCGTCCGCAAGTTCGGCCGGCGGAATCTCACGATCTTCTGCGATCGCCAAGGCGGTCGCGCCCACTACGGCCCGCTGCTGCGCGGCATGTTTCCTGATTGGTCGCTGGAGATCACCGAAGAATCGGATGGCAAAAGCGTTTACAAGCTCAAGCAGAATCCGCACGAGGTGGTGATTCTGTTCGTCGAGAAGGCCGAGACCCTATCGATGTCCGTCGCGGTGGCGTCGATGTTGTGCAAGTACCTTCGCGAGTCGCTGATGTCGCGATTCAACGCGTACTGGCAACAAAACGTGCCGGGCGTTGCCCCGACCGCGGGCTATTACACCGACGGCCACCGCTTCCTCGGCGATATCGCCGCCGCCCGCGCCGCGCTCGGCGTGCCCGACGCTGACCTCATCCGCTGCCGATAATTCTTTTGCAGAACCCTGCGATCTGCATTTCGCTCAATCAGTGTTGGCCGGTTAAGATGCGGAATATGAAGTATCGCCAGTACGCTTATTGTTTGCTGTTGCCTGCCGTGCTCGCAATGATCGCCGGCTGTGAGACCGCGCCCGCCACCTCCAGTGAGCGGTCGATTTTGGAAGAACAGGCCGAGTTCACGATGGGGATCATGCAGAGGCAGGAACCGGAACTCGATCCGCTGCTTGCCAAGGCGTATGCGTATGCGATTTTCCCGACCGTCAGCAAGGGTGGCCTAATTGCCGGCGGGGTGTACGGGCGGGGCGTGGTTTACCAGCAAGGCGTGATGACCGGCTACGCCGACCTCTCGCAAGCCACCCTTGGCGGGCAGATCGGCGCGCAAACGTACAGTGAACTGGTCGTTCTCGAAGACGAACCCGCCATGAACCGCTTCAAAACCGGCAAGCTGTCGTTCGAGACCAACCTGTCCGCGATCGCCCTGCAGAAGGGAACGGCCCAGCACGCTAAGTACCGCGACGGCGTGATCGTCTTCATCCGCTCTCAAGGCGGCCTGATGGCGGAGGCGACCATCGGCGGACAGCAGTTTACGTACATCCCCAAAACCGCCGCCGAACGGTTGGAGAAGGTCAATCAGAAGTAAAATGAAGCCTACCGCGTCCAACCAAGCGGCCCGGCAGGGGTCTATAATCGGTATTGCTGTCAGACGGGAGCGAGGGACATGACACATCGATTCGCAACATCGGCATTGCTGTTGGGATGTCTGGCGTCACTCGCAACGGCGGACGTCGTTCAGTTGACCAACGGCATGACCATTGAAGGGGACGTGAAAAAGAGCAACGACGGCTACGTCGTCATCGGCGCGACCGGCAAGATGACCAACCTTCGGGCGGATGAAGTGCAGTCGATTTCGATCAGCCCCAGCACCCGGCCGGCTGTTGTGATGGAGCGGCTCGCGTCGCTGCGTCGTGCGATGGAAAACGCCAGCGACATCAACACGATTCTCGATCGCTACCAGAAATTCATCGACCAGGCCCCCGACGAAGCGTCCCGCAAAGCCGCCACCGAAGACTTGGCGGTGTGGAAGCAGCGGCAGGATCAGGGCCTGGTTAAATTCGGGAATCGTTGGATCGTCCCGGCCGACCGCGCGAAGATTCAGGAGCAGGCGCTCGCCCTCGCCAGCCAAGGCCGCGAGTTCATGAAGCAGGGTCGATTGAAAGAGGCCGATCCGGTCCTCAACCAAGCCATCGCGACGGACCCGGGCTGCGCGTCGGCGTATTACCTGCGCGGGTTGCTCTTGTATCGTCAGGACCAACTGCCCGCTGCCCGTAAGGCGTTTGAAACCACGATCGCGCTCGTCCCCGATCACGTGCCTACGCTGAACAACCTCGCGATCGTGATCTATCGGCAGAACCAAATTCCCGGCGCGTTGAATCAGTTTGATCGCGCGATGATCTCCTCGCCGCAGGACAAGTGGGTGCTGACCAACGTCGCCGAGGCGCTGGAAGCATTGCCACCGGAGTTGAAGAAGAATGACATCGTCCGCCGGGTGCAGCGGCGGTTTGATGAGCAGATCGTCCCGCTCGAAGCCAAACTCGCCGCGACCGGCTTGTACCGGTGGGGCGCAACGTGGGTCAACGCCACCGATTTAGAAAAACTCAAAGCGATCGAGTCGGCCAATAAAGCCAAGCTCGATGCGTTGTCGGTCGACTTCGACGCCGTGCAAGCCGACATGACGCGCATCACGCAGTCGATCGCCGACAACCAGGGTGCGTTGCGCCGTATCGAGGCCGAAAGCGTGCGTTACGACAGCAACGGACAGGCGATCCGTGTTGCCTACCCGCCGGTGTATTACGAAATCGTCCGCGACAACCAAAAACTGACAGCCGAGCGCGCGACGGACATCACCAAACTCGAACAACTCCGCGTGCAGGCCAAAGCCATCCAGGCAAAGCTGCCCACGCCGCGATACACCGGCGTGCAGCAACTAAACGGCGTTGAGGGCGCGCCCACCGTCGCCATCGCCGCCGATCCGGCGACGCAACCGTCGAAGCAACCATCGACCCAGCCCGCTCAATAAGAAAAGAAATCCACTCCCTCGCCCGTGTATTCACGCGAGAGCGAGTGGGTGAATGTTGCAAACAGTTCGTCCACGAATAACACGAATCTACACGAATAGGAAAGTCTTTATACCGACCCGGTTTAATTCTCGCGCACCTAGCGCCGTCATTCCGAGGTACTCCGAGGAATCTCGGCATACGAAAACCGCTTGCTTCCTGAGAGTCCTCGGAGTACCTCGGAATGACGATCTACGTCGGGTGGCGCGGGAATTTGATCAAATCCGTATTATTCGTGTAGATTCGTGTTATTCGTGGACGATTCTTCTATCCCAGCCGCCCGTAAAACCATTCGATTTTTGTATACACCAGCCGCATGGCCGACGCTGTCCCAGCCTCGGCCGACGCTCGTCGTCGCGAGTGAAATGTAAATGCTCGCCGCCGATCGCGGGTAGTCGTCGAAGAGGCTGAACTCGATCGAATTCACCGGCAATCCCCAGCCGGCGGTCGGCGACAATTGCGTGCTCGCTTGTGACGAGAAATCCGCCAGCGTCATCGATGCAAACGGTTTGCCTTCGTCGAGCAGTGTGATCGTCAGCGGCTCGCCGCGCTTCAGCGGGCCGGCGGCCAGTTCGTGGAAGGGGCCTTTCTCGCCGCTGGTGGCTTCGACGACGTGGAAGAGCCCCGCGGCATCCATATACGCCATTCGCTCCGGCCGGCCGGTGGGGTATTCGCTGTATTGAACGTCGATCGGCTTGTCGGGCGCGGGCGAGAAAATCAGCGACAGCTTGCGATGCCCGAAGAGCGTGGCTTCGGTGAATGCGTTCAGGTGCGAGTAGATCGGTTGGGCGATTGTGGTCGTGACGTCGAGATCAACGCCGTCATCGCCGATCGCGTGAAACTGCAGATTGGATTCGCCGCTGTCGAAGTAGCTGAATTCGCCGGGCGCCATTAAAAACATCCGCCGGTGCGGAGCGATGCGGCACGCCTTGGTCGCGAGATTGGTCCAGCAACGATCCGGCGAAAGGCTTTCAAACGTCAGGATCGGCGACAGTTGCACCGAGTGCGGCCCGAAGTTGGCGACGACTTGCCCGGAGCTCGGGCTGATCCGTATGTTGCGCGAGATCGACTGTGTCGGCGGCGATTCGTCGATGGGGAAGGTTGTCGTATTCGATACGGCTCCGCCGGCTGGGTGCGTTTGGGCCATTTCCGATTGCTGCGTCCAAGGCATCGCCGCGCCGAATGCGATCGGCAGGATCAGGTACGCCATCAACACGCGTCGACTCGGCCACCACGGGCGGAACTCGCGGCGGACGCCGATCAGCGCCACCGCCGCCATGGCAACCCCCGCGAGACTTGCCCATCGGCTGCTGATCGGGAAGATCGCCAAGCCTGCGGTCGCCGCGCCGATCAGCGCGATCGGCGACGCAAGCAGCAGCGCCACCATCCACCGCCAGCGCCCGAATCGCTCAGCCAGAGTCGTCAACACCGCGTAGCCGATCACCACCCACGGAAAGATTTCATTCGCCCACCAATGCCGATGCCCAACCGGAAACCCGCGAGGCATGACCCAAAGCACGCCGACCGCGGCGATCCAGTGCAGTTGGATCACGCCCAGCCAGAACAGGCGGGCTCGCGGGCAGGGCTTGTTCGGGGCGTGTTGCATCGTATGCACAGGCGTGCGTGGCGCGATTGTAGTGACCGGCGATCAAAAGGCCTATAATCGCCCGTTCACAGGAGATTTATGGCAACATCGCGAATCACCCAGAACGACCACGACGAAGACGCCGCCGACCCGCGGCCGGCGGAACTCAAGCCGGCGAACATTGATGTCCCACGCATCGAACGCGCGGTACGCGAAATCCTCATCGCCGTCGGCGAAGATCCCGACCGCGAAGGGCTGCTGAAAACACCCAATCGCGTCGCCCGCGCGTACGGCGAGTTGATGGCGGGGCTGCAGGACGATCCCAAGCGGCATCTCAAAACGGTTTTTACCGAGCGGTACGACGAAGTAGTGCTGCTGCGCGATATCGAGTTCCACTCGCTTTGCGAGCATCATCTGTTGCCTTTTACGGGCAAGGCGCACGTCGCCTATTTGCCGGACGGAAAAGTGGTCGGTTTGAGTAAGCTGGCCCGGCTCGTCGAAGGCTACGCTCGCCGGCCGCAGGTGCAGGAGCGGCTGACGACGCAGATCGCCGATGCACTCATGGAAGAGCTGAACCCGATCGGCGCCGCTTGCGTGATCGAGGCCACGCATACCTGCATGACGATCCGCGGCGCGAAAAAACACGGCAGCGTGATGGCGACGAGTGCGCTCCGAGGCATCTTCAAGGAAAACCCCTCCAGCCGACACGAAATCCTGTCGCTGATGTACGGCGGATCGGCTTCGCAGCGATTTTAATTGAATGAGGAAACAGCCGTCATCCTGAGTGGCACTCCGCGAAGGATCTCGACCTGTCGAGAACTGCTCGGAAGTTCGCGATCCTTCGCGGAGTACCGCTCAGGATGACGCTAACTGAGACATATGGAGTGAGTTATGGCAGACGCAGGTGAACGCATCGAACAATTCCGCAAAATGGCTGAGGCCGATCCGACGAATGAGTTGGGACATTTTTCGCTCGGCCGGGCGCTAATCGACTCCGGCGATGCCGCGTCGGCGGTCGCGCCATTGTCGAAAGTCATCGAGCTCAATCCGAACATCAGCAAGGCGTATCAACTGCTGGCCAATGCACTTCTGACGCTCGGCCGAAAGGACGAAGCGATCAAGGAGCTGACCGCCGGCGTGAAAAAGGCCGACGAGCGCGGCGATGTCCTGCCGCGCAACGAGATGACGAGCAAACTAAAGGAGTTAGGCGCGGCCGTCCCCGAACTCCGCACGTCCGCAGCCCCCGCGGTGGCCGTCGGCGACGGGCAAGTCCTCTGCAAACGCTGCGGCCAGGTGAGAGCGAAACTAGAGAAACCCCCGTTCCGAAACGCTTTCGGCCAAAAGATTTACGAACACACCTGCGCCCCTTGCTGGAAAGAAGCCATCGGCCACGGCACGAAGGTGATCAACGAGTTGCGTCTCCCGTTGGCTGATCCACAGGCTCAGAAGATGTGGGATCAGCACATCGTTGAATTCTTGAACCTGGAATCGTAAGAATAGATCAACCGCGAAGGCGCGAAGACGCGAAGAATGAAAGAATTTAGTCTGCAGTTCTTCGCTTCTTCGCGTCTTCGCGGTTCATTCTCTTTTGCGGCTCGATTCAATTAAGCCAATCTTTTCCTTGACTGCGCACGAGGGCCGTTGGCACAATCGTCTCTGATGAAGCAGTGCTTTCACACCATCATCAAGCCCGCGAACGGAAAGTACGTGGGCTGGGTCGAGGAAGTTCCCGGTACGATCACGCACGGCCAGAATTTGGCAGAGTGTCGTCGGAATTTGAAAGATGCACTTCTGCTAATGGTCGAAACCCGCCGCGACCAGGCACGACGGGCGATGGACTCCAACTGCATTGTGGAGTCGATCGTGATCGATGTCGACGAACTCGAACCCACGCCCGCACATCTGGCGTGAATGGTCCTCGAACGCATTTTGCTAAACGTCGTACCGGCGCTGGTAGAGTCTGCGCCTTGGAAATCTCATCCAGCGAATTGAATCACGAAGCAACAAAGACACGAAGAAATCAAAGCCATTGCCTTGCATTCCTTCGTGTCTTCGCTGCTTCGCGGTTAATTCATTCTGGAGAGGCTTACGCCAGCGTGCCCAGTTCCATCTCGTGCAGGCCCTTGCCGGACGGGACCATCGGGTAGACGTGCTCGTTCGGCTCGACGTAATAGTCGACCACGACCGGGCCCTTGTGGGCGAGCATTTCTTTCACCGTCTTTTCGACGTCGCACTTGTGCTCGCAGCGGATGCCGCGGATGCCGAACGCTTCGGCCATCATGGCGAAGTTGGGGTTCTTCATCACGGTTTGGCTGTAACGCTTGCCGAAGAACAAGTCCTGCCACTGCTTGACCATGCCTTGGAAGTCGTTGTTGAGGATGCAGACTTTGACCGGGATGTTGTACTCGGCGATGGTCGCGAGTTCCGGGCAGGTCATCAGGTAGCTGGCGTCGCCGTCGATGTCGATGACGGTTTTGCCGGGCGCGCCCAATTGAGCGCCCATTGCAGACGGCAGGCCGTAGCCCATCGTGCCCAAGCCGCCGGAGGTGATCATCGTGCGCGGGGCGCGCCAGCGGATGAACTGGGCGGCCCACATCTGGTGCTGGCCGACGCCGGTGCTGAAGATGGCTTCGCCTTTGCACTGCTTGTTGATTTCTTCCAGCACGTACTGCGGCTTGGCGTTCTTGCTGTCGTCCAAATACTTGAACGGGTAGCGGGCCTTCCAGGCGTTGATCTTCTCAAACCATTCCTTGCGCGGGCTGTGCTCGATGTACTGCAGCATCGCTTCAAGACTGGCCTTGGCGTCGCCGACGACGGGAACGTCAACGTCCACCGTTTTGCTGATGCTGCTCGGGTCGATGTCGATGTGGATGATCTTCGCGTGCGGGGCGAAGGTGGCTAAGTTGCCGGTCACGCGGTCGTCAAAACGGGCGCCGACGCTGATCAGGCAGTCCGATTCCTGGACGGCGTAGTTGGCGTAAGCACTTCCGTGCATGCCCAGCATGTGGAGCGACTTGGGGTCGTGCTCATCGAACGCGCCCAAGCCCAGCAAGGTAGTTGTGACGGGGATATTCCCCTTATCGGCCACCTTGCGCACAGCCTGCCACGCGCCGCTGATGATCGCGCCACCGCCGACGTACAGCACCGGGCGTTGGGCTTTGTTGATCATCTCGGCTGCGTCCATCACCTGCTTCTGGCTTCCGCCGGAGATGCTGGTCTTGGAGCGCTTGAGAATGTGCTCACGCGGCGTGTCGTCGACTTCCTCCGGACATGGCGTGACCTGAACGTCTTTAGGCAAATCGATCAGCACCGGGCCTGGCCGGCCGGTGGTGGCGACCATGAAGGCTTCGTTCACCACCCGCGGCAGTTCGCGCACGTCTTTGATCAGGTAATTCCACTTGGTACACGGGCGGGTGATGCCCGTCACGTCGGCTTCCTGGAACGCATCGTTACCGATCGACTTCGTCGCCACCTGACCAGCGAAGACGACCATGGGGATCGAGTCCATCTGGGCGGTCGCGATCGGGGTGACGGTGTTGGTCGCGCCCGGGCCGCTGGTGACGATGCACACGCCCGGCTTGCCGGTCACGCGGGCGTAGCCGTCCGCGCAATGGCCGGAGGATTGTTCATGGCGATTGAGAATGAACTTGGCCGGCGTGCGGTAGAGTTGGTCGAACATCGGCAGGATGGCCCCGCCCGGATAGCCGAACATGGTGTCCACCTGGTGCGGGCCGATCAGCATCTCGTGTAGGATCTGGGCACCGGTCTTACCCTTGTACTTGGGCTTGGACGCCGAGGCGGAAGAGGCGGCTTTGGGCAAATCAGTATCAATCGTCGACATAATTAGTCTTTCTTAAATGAAGGGGAGGAATGTACCTGCAGACTCCCATAGCTTCAATGATATTCGTGTTTTACGGCAAAAAACGGGCCAGAAACCCCGCACCGGCGGGGCGATGGAGTGGGTCGGTCGCGGGGTTCAGCGTGTGAAAACCCGTCGTGGCCGACCTATCGTACGACGACCGTAAGTCGACGAGAGGAGGTCATGAAAACACCTAAGTTCTACGTTACCAGCGGGTTACCGGCCGCTAGTGCGATCCGGTCCCGGTCGGTTGCAGCGGGGATGGGCTTGCCATCGCCATCGCGGCAGGGGCATCGTAGAAGTCAAAGTCCTCGCCGTCAAGATTCGGAGGCACATAGCCGGGCTGCTTGGATTTCTCGACCTCGTCCATATACGCATCGATCACTGATCGCTCGAAGAGCGTGCGGCAGTGGGCGTTGATCGGGTGAGCGATGTCCGCGTGCAGCTTAAACCGCCCGCCGGGCCCGGCGTGATGCCCGGCGTGGTGCCCATTGTGGATATGCCGCTCAGCCCGGTGTTCGTCCAACCGACCGCCGCATTGGTTGCAGAACCTCGCCCGGAGGTGGTTCTTTTCGCTGCAGCGAGAGCATCGGTCGGTGAGTTTGCGGGACGGCATGGCCAGGAAAAGCCCGCCGGGGCCGTCGATCAGTTTAACGTCGCGGACGACGAAGGTCTGATCGAACGTGAGCGAGCAAAACGCCTTAAGCCGGCCCTGCCGCAGATCGGACAGGTTGATGCGAATTTCTGTCAGTTGCATAACTATTCCCCGAAGCAAAAGAAGTGAAACTGATCCACCCGCGTTGGGCGGGCCGGGCAACCTTGCGGATGCCCACACTACACGCTTTTTCTGAACCGCAGACGTGTTTGAAAACCCGAATGACAAAACCCGAAATCCGAATCAATGACGAAACCCGAATGACGAAAGTGCGAAGCGATCATTTTTCGTCATTCGGGTTTCGTCATTCGTCATTCATTCGGATTTCGAGTTTCGTCATTCGGACTTCCATTCGGACTTCCATTCCGACTTCCAGGTAACTGCTCGTTCCGCAGACCATCCGTTTTCGGTGCAAGGCGTACGGACAAAGCACGGATCCCGGTATTTCGTTGCACCAAATCCGCCAGCCCGTCGCCGGCGGCTTGGTCCTCGGCCAGCAGGAAGAGGCTGCTGCCGCTTCCGCTCATGCGGACGATTTGCTTGCTGTCGCGCTCGATTCGGTCGCGTAAAGCAGCCAAGTTCGGCTGCAACGTGAAGGCCGCCGGTTCCAAGTCGTTTACCAGCTTTTCGCTCAGTCCACGGGCGTCGAGCGATGCCCATGCGGCAAAATCGGGCGCGTCGTTCACACTTGCATCGTTCCCAAGATCCATCGAGTCGAACTGCCGATAGCAATCCGCCGTCGAAACGTGCATCGGAGGCAACACCAGCACCGCCCAGCGAACCGCCGGCGGAGCCAGTGGCCTGACGAGTTCTCCACGGCCCAGCAGTACGGCGCTGGGGCTTTGGAAGAAAAACGGCACGTCGCTCCCGATCGTTGCACCCACTTTCATCAACTGATCCACGGCCCAGCTGGACTTTTGAAGCTGGTCGAGAGCGACGAGCATAGTCGCCGCATCACTGCTCCCTCCGCCGAGCCCACTGCCGTGAGGAATGGACTTCAGTAGCGCCACCGAGCACCCGAGTTGCTCCAGCGTCGAGCCTGTTTCACCCACATACGCCCGTGCGGCTTTTGCCACCAGATTGCGATCGTCCACGGGAATCGTCGGCTCATCGCAGCGCAACGAAAACCCCGACACTTCGCGCTTAATCACGAGTCTGTCAAAGAGCCCAACGGTTACCAGCCACGAACAGAGCGAATGGAAACCATCGTTGCGCCGTTTTCCGACGCGGAGATGCAAATTGATTTTCGCAGGGGCGAGCCAACGCATGACGTGTTTTGTACTCGCCCGACTAACGCTTTGCGATACTTCTTCAGACGTGCTGTACGACACAGTCAAAATACAATGTGTCCGATAAACGTCAACAAAAATCGGTGTAAGTGACACCCCGGACGAATCGAACGACAAATCGTCATTCTTGACGTCTGTGCGTCAATCTCAACAATCACGGTCAGACATGAGCAAAACGATCAATCACCCGGCGCTGGCGCCTCTAAAAGCCAACTTTCCAGACGTGCAGTTCTTTGTCGCTGAATTCCGCGACATGGTGACGGTGGTCGTCCCGCGCGAGCACATCTTGAAGGTCTGCCGTTACCTACGCGATGAGCCGAGCCTTCGCTACGACATGCTGGCGGAACTCAACGGGGTGGATTACCTCAACTACCCCGGCACGAAGCATCGGTTCGGCGTGAATTACGGGCTGACCAGCATCCCCAACAACAACCGGCTGTGGCTAAAGGTCTTCCTCGACCCCAACCACGACACCGCCCCCGGAACGGGCCTGCGGGATGAAGAGCAGACTGAAAAGGGAGACCCGGGCCTAAAGGTCGACAGCGTCTGCGACGCTTGGCCGGGCGCGGAATGGATGGAACGCGAAGTTTACGACATGCTGGGCATTATCTTCGTCGGCCATCCTGACCTACGCCGAATCATGACGTGGAACGGCTACGGCAGTTTCCCACTCCGCAAGGACTATCCGGTCCGCGGCGTCGGCGAGCGCGAGAAGTTTAAGATCGTGACCCGAGAATCAGTCTGATTTTTAGCCGCAGATGAACGCAGATGACAGAGTATCAACTCTCTTATCTGCGTTCATCTGCGTTCATCTGCGGCTAAAAAATCTTACAGCGCATTTTCCTGCTGCACGATGATATCGAAAATTTCCTGCGAGGTCTTGGCCGTCGCCAGGGCTTGGCGGAACTTGTCCATCGTCATCAGCCGGCTGATGCGGGCCAGCGCGTGGATGTGCGGGCCAGTCTTGTCCGGCGGGCTGGCGAGCAGCCAGATCAAGTTAACCGGGCGGCCGTCAATCGCCTGGAAATCGATCGGCGTACCAGGCCTGCCGATCGCCATCACCAGGTGGTCGACGCCCGGGCACTTCCCGTGCGGGATCGCCAGGCCGTTGCCGATTCCCGTGGTGCGCGTGGATTCTCGGTCGAGTACGGAGTCCAGCACCTTTTTGGCATCGGTGACTTCCCCGTTGTCTTTCAGCAGATTCACCAGTTCCCCGATCGCTTCCGCCTTCACGGTTGAGACGAGCGGTACTTTGATGTTCGTTGGCTTCAGTATGTCAGTCAAACGCATGCGCCCACGCTCCGATACAAGTTCGTTGGCCGGTTCAAGTTGAAGGGGACAATGTTAACCAACCTCGCCATCGCGATCAAACGGTCAGGACGGTGTTTTCACCTTCGGCCGGACTTCCGGCTTTTGAGGTAAAAAGCCGATTGCGAAGCAAATCGCCATGACGCTCCAAAAGATCCAGAAGGTAACCGATGAGGTTGAATGAAAATCCAGCCGGTGCCGGTGTGGATCGGCATTGAACCACCAATCGAGCAGCAGTTTTGCGCCGATCACCATCACCAGCAGATAGGCGGCGGTTTCGAATCGCGGAAATTTTTCAAGCAGCCGGATAAAGAGCACCGCCGCCACGCGCATCAGCGCCACGCCGATCATCCCGCCGGTGATGACGACCCAAAGCTTCGGGTGCAGCGATCCGATTTCAGTCCCCTCCGGCTGAGGTCCGACCAGCGCGATCGCCGCCAGGATTGAATCAACCGCGAACGCCATGTCCGTCAGTTCGATCGCCAGCACGACGGACCAGAAATCGCGAGTGGTGGTCCGCAGCGGTTTGGCCAGGTCGGCGGCCTCGTCTTCAACCTCGCGGCGCAGAAAAAAGTGCTTGAGCGACACCCACAACAGGTACCCGCCGCCCAGGACTTTCACGATCCGCCAACGGAGTAGGTATTGAGCGAGCGCGATCGCGATCAGCCGAAATACGAACGCACCGATCAGCCCGTACGTCAGCGCTTTGGACTGCTTCTCGCGGTCCAGCCGCTTGGCGAGCAGCCCCAGCACCAGGGCATTATCGATCGACAGTACGCCTTCCAGCACCACCAGAAGCCCGATGACGGCGATGTCGTTGGTTGTGAAGGTTTGGCCGAGCATGGTGGAGAAGAATAGGTTGTTCGTTACGGGTTGTCAGTGGTGAGAAGTAAATAATATCCGGCAACTAGTGCAGTGAGCATTTCGATAGAGTGCGGTTTCTGGAATCGTCATCCTGAGGTACTCCGAAGGATCTCGGATTGCGAACGGCTCTCGACGTTCGAGATCCTTCGGAGTACCTCAGGATGACGACACACGGTCGCTAACATACTACGACAAAAGGCGCGTTGCTCTAACAACCATTCTGTGGCAACTTACGCCGGTTCAGGTTCCGAAAATGCGATCGCCCGCGTCGCCCAGGCCGGGCAGGATGTAGCCCTTTTCGTTCAGGCAACGATCGACTGCGGCGCAGTAGATCGAAATATCAGGATGGGCCGCCTTCATCGCCGCGATGCCTTCGGGGGCGGCCACGAGGCAGACGAACTTGAGGTTTTTCACGCCAGCTTCTTTGACCACCGAAATCGCCGCCGCTCCGCTGCCGCCGGTGGCGAGCATCGGGTCGATCAGCAGCACTTCGGTCTCGGCGATGTCCGGCGGAAGCCGCTTGAAATACGTGACCGGCTGTAGCGTCTTCTCATCGCGATATACGCCCAAGTGCCCCAGCCGGGCGTCGGGCAACATGCGGAGCATGCCGTCGCTCATCCCCAGGCCCGCACGCAGGATCGGGATCAGCGTCACCTTCCGCGCCAGCACGTGTCCGGTCATGTCTTCCAACGGCGTATGCACCGTCTTCGGCATCGTCGGCCAATCGCGCGTGACTTCGTACACCATCAACGAGCCGATCTCGTTCAATAGCGCCCGGAACTTGCGATGATCGGTGGATTTTTCGCGAAGTTCCGCGAGCTTCGTTTGAATGACGGGATGATCGAAGACGAAGACGTTTTCTAATGACATGATGTCGCACGGGCTACCAGCCCGTGTCCAGGCACATTGGCATGGGCGGGTAGCCCATGCGACGAGAACTACTTCATCATCCCCGCAGCCCGCGCGTAATCAAACACGCCGCCGGCTTCGATGATTGGGAGAACGTCGCCCAGCGGCTTGAGACTGAAACGCTTGCCGGAGGTTTTGTTGATGACGTAGCCGTCGATCAGGTGGACTTCGATGTCGTCGCCGGTCTTGAACTGTTCGACGAGGCGGTCGGTGGATTCCATCGGCACGAGGTATCCGCCGTTGACGCTGTTGCGGAAGAAGATGCGGGCGTAGAACTCGGCGATCACGCAAGTGATGCCCGCCTCGGCCAGTGCAAGCGGGGCATGTTCGCGACTGCTGCCGCAGCCGAAGTTTTTCCCGCCCATGATGACGGTATAGGCGCACTTGAACTCGTTCTGAGGCACGAACGGGATATTGCCGTTCGGCAACCCCATCTGACCTTCGGGAACGCCGCTGTTGGCGTACATGCCGAAGAACTTTCGCTCTTCCGGGATGGCCGGATTAAACGAGAGGTACTGGGCCGGGATGATCTGGTCGGTATCGATGTTGTCGCCCAGAACGTAGACTTTTCCGCTGATGACGGTTTCCATACGGCGGACGATATAGGGGCAAGTATGCAGGGGCAAGGGGCGAGCGAAGAATCGGCCGAATGGCTTGCCCCTTGCCCCTGGATACTTGCCCCTATATTCTCCCCTGCACATGACTGTTTACGAGACAACCAGCCACAACACGATCTACCACTGGTGTACCAGCCGGGGGCTTTGGCCGGCGTGCGTGACCGGGAACCCTGATCGAATTCGTCTTGGCGGGGATGAGTTTTCCCCTGGCGATGAACGACTCGAGCCGATCGAGTGGTGGCGGTGGTTTCAGGAGTTCGATCGCCGGCAGCTTCAGCTGATTTACGATCCCTCCAAGGGCTGGTTCACGCTCGGCTCGCGACTGGCGCCGGCGTAGCGATTGATTTTTCCCCAGCAGCCCAAACAGCATCCCTACACATCGCGAAATATCGATCGTCCAGACGATCTTCGCGGTCGGTCCCATTGCCAGTGAACTCCAAAGGCCGCGATTGCGCGCGTCGGCGGCGGTATCGGTATCAATGATGAAATCTCGACTTATTTGAGTTGGATTTCTATCAAGAGCCAACCGTTTATAGTTTCATAAAGAGTCTTGGAGTTTTTGCATTTGGCTCTGCTACGGAGTATAGATAAAGCCACCGCGCATCGTTCAGAGACCCAAATTTTTGCCGATGTTGTATTTCGGTAAGAATTCATTCGCATTCGAGTATTTGCATCAACCCGACGGACCCAACCATTTTCGCAGTCGATGATGACGAGGTCATGCTGGCGATGCTTCGTAAGCTCGGCGAGACGATGGGGCTTCGGGTAGCCGCCTACTCGTCGGCCGAGGCGTTCCTTCGGGAGTTCAAGGATCAGCCGGGATGCCTCGTCACCGATATTCATCTGGCCGGCATGAGCGGGCTCGATCTGCAGCAGGAACTCCTCAAACGTAACGCGACGCTCCCGATCATCGTCATCACCGGCCAGGCTCAAGTGCCCATGGCGGTCCGGGCGATGCAGAACCAAGCGGTTGATTTTTTGGAAAAACCATTCGATGTCTCGGTTCTGGGAGAGCGGATCCGTCATGCGATCGCGCTGGACACCACCAAACGTCAAAAAGCCGCGCAACGTTCTGACGCTGTGGACCGATTAAGCCGGCTGACTCCCCGCGAGCGGGAAGTGATGCTTTGCGTGGTCGAGGGGCTTTCCAACAAACAAAGCGCCGCTCGCCTGCAATTGAGCGAAAAGACCATCGAAGTCCACCGCGGCAACGTCATGCGAAAGACGGCGGCCGACAGCGTGGCGGAACTGGTGCGGATTTCCCTGGCGGCCTCCTGATCGGCCCACAATTCCTTTTGAAAGGCGCTCGCCTCGGATGAATTGCCCGAGCTATAGGTAGAAGCTGGCCTTTCCGCTGGCGACTTGCTGCCAACGCAATTGTTGCAATAGGATAAAACGGCGCATTCTTCAAAGATTTTGGCAATCTAGATAGTTTTTCCACTAGTTTGGGGCACAACATAATAGTATGATTCGCAACCAATGTCCTGAGTGAGGACTAGGAATGGGCGCAGGAGGAGCATTCACAAGTTTGCGTTCACACCTTCAACACAACGGCAGGCTCGTCGATTGACTACATCATGCTACGATCGGCCGCGATTTGTCTACATTGAAACCTTGAGGAATTCCACATGGCACGACGCGTCATCATGCGAATCGAATTAACGTCGGCTGCGAAAGATCAGCTGACCGATCTGTGTCATCGCAACGGCATGACACAGGTGGCCGTCATGTCACGCATCACGGAGTGGTTCGCCAGTCAGGACCAACTGATCCAAGGGGCGATTCTCGGCCATTACCCGACGGCGATTGAGTCGGACGTGGCCAAGTTGATCCTGAAAAAGATGGTCGACAAAGCAAAGTAATCCCCACTTTGCTTTGCCGACCGATTGCCAGGCACGCGTAAAACTCAATCTGAATTCGACTTAACGGACACCAGCCGTTCCGGTTTCGATCGGGGCCGACACGTACTCGCGGGGATCGGTCACCTTCCCCGTGAGCGCGCTGGCCGCCACCGTCAACGGTGATGCCAGGTAAACCGCCGAGCTCTTGCTGCCCATCCGGCCGGGGAAGTTGCGGTTCGTGGTGCTGATGCAGACTTCCGACCCGTTAAGCCGTCCGAACGTATCGCTAGGCCCGCCGAGGCAAGCGCTGCACCCGCTCGGGCCGAGGTTGCACCCTGCATCCAGCAGGATGTCTTCGATCGATTTCTCGTTCGGGCCTTTTTCCACGCCGCGCAGGTTCAGCACCTTCATGTCCGAGTGAACCTCGGTGCTGCCCGGGACGACGAACGTCGGGATTTTGACCTTATTTCCCTTGAGGATGTTGGCCGCAAAGATCATGTCCGTGATCTTCCCGCCGGTGCAGGAACCGATGTACGCGCGGTCGAGCTTCACCTCGCGGCAGTTGTAGGCGGTGTCCTTATTGTCCGGGCTGTGCGGCTTGGCAACCATCGGCTCCATGGTGCTCAAATCCCATTCATGTTCGAAGAAATACTTGGCGTCGGATGCGTCCTTATAGACTTCCCAGTTCGGGCGATTGCTGCGGGCGCGGACGTAATCCAGCGTCTTCTCATCGACATCGCAAACGCCGTTCTTACCGCCGGCTTCGATGGCCATGTTCGTCAGCGTCATGCGGTCTTCCAGCGTGAGACTGCCAACGCCGTCACCCGCGAAGTACATCGTGCGGTAGGTCGCGCCGTCCACGCCGATTTCCCCGATGACCGCGAGGATCAGGTCCTTAGCCGTCAGGTAGGGAGGGATTTGGCCGTTGAACGTGAACTTCATCGTCGGCGGGACTTTCAGCCACGTTTTGCCGGTCCCGAGCGTAAACGCCGCATCGCTGTTACCCACGCCGGACGCAAACTGCCCGAACGCACCCGCCGTGCAGGTGTGGCTATCCGTGCCCAGCAGAATTTCGCCCGGGCGGACGTGACCTTCTTCCGGCAGCGCCTTGTGGCAGACGCCTTTGTAATTCGTCTTATTCGGATCGCGGTACGGATTGGGCATGCCCGGCTCGTTCTTCACGAACTCCGCATCGTAAAAGTATTTGAGCCCCTGTTCCTTCACGAAATCGCGAAGGATCTGCACGTTACGATGGCACTTTTCATCGGACGTGAAGATGTAATGATCCGGGATCACGACGACGCGATCCTTATCCCACACCTTGGCGTTTCGGCCGAATTTTTCGTGGAAAATGCCGATCGTGCCCGGCCCGCAGACGTCGTGGGTCATCAGCACATCGACATCAACCCAGACGTTTTCGCCGGGAACCACGTGCGCCTTGCCAGAATGCTTGGCCAGAATCTGCTCGGTCATCGTCATGCCAGCCATCGAAAAAC
Organism: Tepidisphaerales bacterium; assembly: GCA_038229715.1. Classification (GTDB taxonomy): domain Bacteria; phylum Planctomycetota; class Phycisphaerae; order Tepidisphaerales; family Tepidisphaeraceae; genus JANMES01. The sequence goes on from JBBROD010000001.1 coordinate 46,889, forward strand.
TCCTGTCGCAAAAGCGACCAAAACCGCCCGTGTTGTCTCACCCGAGCGAAGCAATCAATTATAGCGGGTTGGTCAAGTGCCCGCCAACCGCCGAACCGGGGAGAACTCGAGTCTATCGCGGTCGAGAGCAAAAAACCGCGTGACCATCGTGGTGCAGTTGGCTAATCTACCGGCGATGTCGGATTTTATCACGAACGCGGTCCTGCTCGCCACGCTGCTGCTGGCCGGCGGGTGCGTGAGTACGAATCTGTACCTGGCGACCGAGCATCTGGAGTCGTCGGCCAGCCCGAAGAATGTTTACGTCCTCGCCGATGGATCGATGGCGATCGAGTGCGAGGTGGAGATCGGCTACCGCAGCATCACGCGAGAGACGCGGTACATCGTGGTCGAGCACGATTGGATCCGCCGGCGGTTCGAGCGCGCCGGCCAATCGCTGAAGCCCGGTCAAATGCCGCGGATTTATCTGGGATCCGATACGCCAAGCCGATACGTCACGACGAACAAGAATCGCTCCGGGTTGGCCGAGCCGGTGCCCGATCTGCTGGTCGGCGCATCGCCGCCGATCGATCTGCATCCGAACAACCAATTCCTGACCGAAGTTGTTTACAAATATGGCGTCGTGCGCGGGATCATCGAGCGCAAGGGCCTTTTGCGCGACGATATCGATCACAGCACGCGATCCGCCGGCGGGTACGCGCTGTTCACGCTGGGCATCGTCCCGGCGGTGGCGGTGGATGTGGTGACGTCGCCGGTTCAACTGGTGGTGGCGATTGTGTACTATGCGTCGCTGAAAGAGCAGTACAACCTCCAACCCGTCGGGCTGTGAACATGGCTGGCCGTTTGGTAGTGGGTCAGTCTGGATTGTTCCCTCGCCCGGTACGCCGAAGCATAGCGCATTTGCGCAGTAGGACAGGCATTCCTGCCTGTCACGGGACGACGTACTCGTCGGCCCGTACGGCCCGCGAAGTTCCGCGTGCCGTGACAGGCAGGAATGCCTGTCCTACTGCTGTCCCGCAGTGCAACGCGCGCAGGGCGCGCGAGTTACAGGCGCCGGCGCGCTATGCTGCGGTACGCCGGGAGAGGGAGAATGCACGCCGAACATTTCAGACTCACCCACTACCGACCGTTTCGACGGGCCGGCCCGTTCGGCCGGCGGTTAAATCCATAAAAGTAAAGTGTTTATGACCTTTTCTGCCAGCCCATTTTGGCTCAAGACTGCGTGCCCGTCCGTCCGATAATCAAAGGAGTGTCCGATCGTCTCGTCCAAGCTCTGATCGAATCGCCTAACGAGGCCGCCGACGACTGTCTGCTTGAAGGGTTACGCTTGGGCACGACGCCGGAGAAGGCGCTGTGCCTCGACGCGATCTTTCGGCGGAACACGGTTCGCGGGCTCGGCGGGGTGGTGGGGAACTTTCCGCAACTCCCGGAATCACTCCAACAACGTGTGCTGGCGAACATCCGCCAATTCCACGCAGCCCTTAGCGAGTGCGGGCGGAGCGACGAAAAGTCGGTCCGCCTTAACGCGCTGAAACTGATCGCGCTCGGGCGACAGGCGAAACTGTCGTACGTGCTGCTCGAAAATCTCCACGCCGGCGATGACAGTTTGGCGGAGATGGCCGTCAAATCGATGGTCGCGATGGCGCTCTGGATCGTGATGGAAACGCGGGCGCTGCAGAAGGGGGTTCAGGGTTCAGGGTTCGGCGTTCATGGTGCGGAGGAAACGCATCAGTTGAACGACGACTTGGTATCCCCCGAACCCCGAACCCCGAACCCCGAACCCTATTCTCCCGCCTCCATCTACCACGAACTGATGGAACAGCGTCCCGAAATCGAAGCCGCCGTCGCGCGGGCGCTCGATATGCACCGCGGTGCCCACTCGGCCGACTTGTTGCGGGCGACGCTGCTCCTGTGCGACTGGGCGGGTAGCAAAACGCTGGCGATCCTCAACACCGCCAAGCACGGCGGACAATCGCCGATGGTCCGCCGGCTTCAACAGCCGCCGGCGGCGGAGTCGGTAGAATCGTTTCTGCTGGGCGCGAGCCACGGGCAGTTGCGGTCGCACTTCAACATCACGTTTTCACGGATCAACGAAGCGCCGGTGCTCGACGCGCTGCTGCGCAAAACGTACTGGCTGAAAGATCATCAGCTGCAAACCTGCATGCACCACGTCACGCGCGGCGTGTGGCTCGGCGAGCAGGAACTGCTGCACGACATCGAACGCCGCAGCCCGACCGACGCGGCGCGGATCGCGGAGTGGATCGCCTGTACGGGCGTTCACGACGTGGTGCAGGACGAGCGGATCGAGCGCCTGCGCAACCACGCGATGACCGATTTCGCCGCCCGGCTGACCGTGCTGCGGGTGGGCATCAAGCGCAAACGCGGGGCATCGGTAAAGCTCATCCAATCGTACCTGACAGACCCCGACGAGCGACTGATGCGGATGGCCGCCCGCGAGCTGATCCGCCGCAAGCCGGTGGATTACGAGAACGTGCTGTTACAGATGATGACCAGCGCGCCGGAGAGCGTGCGGCGTGTCATCAGCCGATCGATCGGGCAAGTCGGGTTTGATCTGTTCTGGTCGCGATTCGATCGGCTCGACCACGGCACGCGCAAGCAGGCCGGGCGGGCGATGCTTAAACTATTGCCCGATGCCACACTCCGGCTCGGCCGGCGGATGGCGAACGGGCAGGTCGACGACCAGCTCAAGGCCATGTCGATCGCGCAGGAACTGGGGCTCAGCGATCAGCTCCGATCGCAATTGCTCTCACTCTGCACGCACGTCAACGCCAAGGTGCGCAGCAAGGCGGTTCATGTTGTCGGCGAGATCACCGATCTTCCATCGGACGCGCTGATCGAGCGGCTGATGAGCGATACCGACGCTCGCGTGCGGGCCAACACCATCGAAATCCTCGAGGAAAAGCAGAAGACCGCGTTCTTGCCAGCCCTGGCGCAGCGGGCGCGGGCTGCCAATAACCGCGAGCGGGCTAACGCGATCAAAGCGATGCACCGCATGCGCGTCACGACGGCCAGCACACAACTGCTTGCGATGTTGCAAGATCCGCGGCCGGAGCATCGCATCAGCGCGCTGTGGGCGCTGCGGCAGACGGGAATCTGGCAGTTGGTAAACGAGGCGGTGAAGATCGCCAAGCAGGACGAGAGCCTCAAAGTCCGCCGGTACGCACTGGCGGCGGTGAAGACGGTCGTCGAATCGGCACAATCAGCCAGGAATAAGGCCGGATGATGCTCAGCCGATCGCTCACAAATCGATGCAGCCGTTGGCTTACCGCTTACGCGGCGATGCTCGTAACGTCCGTCGCGACGGCGGCGGACAGTCCGCAAGACAAGCTCAAAAGCCTGTTCGACGGCGTGGCAGGCAAAACCGCGCCGGGCGGCACGGAAGGGCCGTCCTCTACCCACTTGCTGGCGTTTGCGATGCTCGGGTTCGGCGTGATCACGATCCTCGTCTGGTACAACAACCGCGAACAAAAACCGAAGAAGGTGCGGCAGGTCAACCACTCCCGCAAGTTGATGAAACAGATCACCCGCCAGATCGGCTTGGCCGGCGATGAAGTGAGGCAACTCAAGGTGCTGGCCGACATCCACCAACGCACCACCGGGCAGACGTTGCAGAATCCGCTCACGCTGCTCCTGTGTCCTTCGCTGCTGACGCACTCGCTTGAAACCAACGACCTGAAGATCGACCGCCAAGTCATCTCCCGTTTGGCGCGGCGGATTTCGCAGAAGGCGAAAGCGTAGCACACTTTTCATAGTTCCCGGGACAACTAACCCGAATGTCGCTTCATCCATGCGACACAGAGACACAGAGGTTCCACAGAGAAGGGACAGAATTCTCTGTGAGGTCTCTGTGTCTCTGTGACTCTGTGTCGAATGGATTCTCAAGAACTTAGATCGGTGGGTAATGGGTCAGTCTGAAATATGATGCAACGCATTGCTTGGAACACTCAACCGTACCACGGGCCTCCGGCCCGTGCCGGCGAGTCAAAATAGCCAAGGACGTTTATTTTCTAAGGTTCGCGCGCCACCTGCACGGGCCAGAGGCCCGTGGTACGGTCGAGTTTTTCAAACGGACCCACTACCGAGCGGTGAACAATTGGATGTAGCGTGCAGGCTCTGAATCCGTCATTCTGAGTACGCCGAAGGATCTCGGATTGCGAGCGGCTGTGGACGATCGAGATCCTTCGGCGTACCTCAAAATGACGACAAACGGCCACTATTGTGCCGCGACAAATGGTGCGTTGCTATCGCGAAGGTGCCCGAGTATCCCACCACCGATCGGCCAACAACAAAGCCCGCTGGAAACTCCCGCGGGCTTTGTCTTTCACTCGGATTTTCAGCAGAAGCCTATCGCTTCGACTGGTCGTAAAAGCCGACGAAATATAGGAACCGGTTCTGATTGAGTACCGGGATGTGCAATTCGCGGGCATCCGCCTTGACCTTCTGGTAAGCATCCAACTCGGCTTGCGCGTCGGCCAGCTTCTTGGCGTTATCGGGGAGGGTGAGGTCTTCCGTCGAAAAACTTGGGAGTACCGGTTCCTTACCGAGCACGACGAAGTCGGTGTCGACATTCACCTGATCCATCACGTTGGACCCCCATTGGGTGACCAGCCGCTTCATCACGTCGGTGTCCTTGTCCGTGGCAACCCCGTTGCGGTCCAGATCGAATTTGCCGTAGACGACGAACTTAAACTTCACGTTCTGGTCGTACACCAAATTGGCGATGAGGTCGCCGTCGGTGATCGTCATGCCCGGTGTGGCTTTGACGATGCGGCACTCGCTATTGGCAGCGTTGACGCGGACGATTTCGATCGAGCCCTTGCCGATCGGCATTTCGTCATCGCGAAGACCGTTGCTGCCGATAGCGGGAATGCCTTCAAGTTTGTCGTAGACTTCGAAGGTCATACCCGCGGAGACTTCCTGACCCTGGCCGAGAGTGATGTAGACCGTGTTGCCCTTGCGCACTTCGCTGATCGCCCCGTCGGCCCGGCGGACGGCGGACTCGGTGGTGTTCATGCGGTACTGGGCAAGCTTGGTCAGCAAGCGGTCTAAGTCGCTCTGCAACTTGGCGATTTTGGCCTGAGAAGTCGTCAGCTCAAGCTGCTTGTCCTGAACGGCTTTGTTCAGCTCTTCGGACGTTTTCTTGACCTCGGCACTGAGCGCGTCAAGCTGGGCCTGCTTTTCGGACCGGTCCTTCGCGGCGTCGGTACGGGCTTTTTCAGCCTCGGCGTTGGCGGTGGCTACCTTCTGCTCGATCGTCTCAAGGGTGGCTTTAGAACTGCCCACTTCGTTGGCGTTGTCGGCAAACTTCTTGGCGGTCGAGTTATTCGCCGCCGTGAGTTGCTGGTCTTTGGCCATCAAGGCTTTGGCTAGCGCGTCGATCGAGCCCAGGATGTTGTCCGGGTTCACAACCACGCCTTGCAGGTTGTTGTTGGTACGAAGCTTCTTATTGACCGCTTCGATGCTGCTGGCGGCCTGGGTTTCAGCGGCCAGGCCGGCGGTGTTGGAATTGCCCGCGATGACTTTCGCCAGGCGATCGCCGCGCGTCTGTAGCACGTTCACCACCTTAAGGTTGGTGTCGGCCAGTTCCGGGTACGCTTCGCGCAGGCCTCTTACGGTCGTCTGCACATCGCTTTCGCCGACCAAGTCGCTGTCGGCGATGACGCCCTTGTACTTGGTTTCGAGCTTCACAAACTTATCCTGCTCGGCGCGCATGTTGACATTGAAATAGATCGCGAAAATCGCGGCTGTGAGGAAAAGGATTGCAAAGACGACCAGCGCGGTAATTAATCCGCCTCGTGACCCTTGCGGCTGCGTGATAGGGGGCATACCAGAATCTCCGTAAATACTCGGTGCTTAACCGGGTGAGTCGCGTAATCTATCGCCCAATGGCGATGCGGGTCAAGAATTGTAGCTGTTCTCGACGTAAGCACTTATCGGACGGATTGCGGGTGCGACGGTAGTTTTGCCGGCCCCGGATCGGGTACACTTGCGCCTAAGGAGAATTGGTATGTCAAAACTGACTGTGGAAAACATGGAAACGGTCGAGGTTCCGTCAGGAAAACGCCTTGTTAATGCCTTAATCGACGAGGCCAAGATCGATCAGATGCACGCCTGCGGGGGCAACGCTCGCTGTACCACCTGCCGGGTCGAGTTCGTCAGCGGCGAACCCAGCCGGATCACCGAAGCCGAAAAATCGCTCCTGACCGCCAAGGGGCTGAGCGGACAGGCGGGCCTGCGGCTGTCCTGCCAAATCATCTGCGATACGGACATGACCGTCCGGGCGATCTCGCGATTGGCCGGTACGGGTCGCGCGGATGCGGGCAAGCGCCCGACCGACGACATCGCTCCGCCGGCGGTCTGGACGACGAAGTAGGGCTAGAGACCAGGTCGCCCCCATCGATGAGGGAAATCGTGTCGCAACAGAGTGATGTTCCGGGTGATGTTCCGGCCGAAGTCGACCAAACCTGGCGATCCAATCCCAAATGGGCCGGCGGGCAGATCGTCGACGACCCCCGGTCGGGGCAGGCGGTGATGTGGGCGTTCGTGGCGATTTGGAATGCCTGCGTCTGGCCGGTCGCGATCCTCATCCTGGTCCGCAATGATTTGTCGAAGCAGCCGGTCGCGTTAAGCATTTTGCTGCTCCCGTTGGCGGGCCTGTTGGTGGCGTATGGCGCGTTCCGTCAGACGTTGCGCCACCGGCGGTTCGGCGTTTCGGTCCTGAAACTTGATTCCATGCCCGCCTCGCCGGGAACCGATGTGGCCGGAACGATCACCACGCCATCGTCCTTCAACGACGCGGCCGTGCAATTGCATCTGTTCTGCACCCATCGACGCATCACCGGAAGTGGAGAGCACCAGCGCACCCACGAATCAACCTTGTGGGAGGACGAACAGGAGGTTCGTTCCAAAACCGCAATGGGCAAGTCGGGTACGTCGATTACATTCCGATTCAGGCTTCCGGCCAACGTGCCGGTCTCGGATATCGCCAACTCTTACGACCAAAGGCTGTGGCGAATATCGGCAAAATCCCAACTCCCGGGCATGGAGTACCGCGCGAAATTCGAAATTCCTGTCTATCGAATTGCGACATCGAGCGGTGCGATGGAGGAAGAATCGCTAGAGCCTCTCAGGCCACTGGCAGAATCGACCCATGCCAAGCCGGCCGAGCCCGGCATCACCACAACCAAACGGATCGACGGCGGGTGGGACATCCACTTTGCCGCCGGTCGCAACAAGGGAGCAGCGGGCATCGTCGCTCTGATCGGGTTCATTTTTGCCGGTGCGGCGGTCGGCTTGGGGTATTTCGCGCACAGCTATTTGTTTGGCGCGATCCTCGGCCTGATCGCGCTGGCGATGGCGGTCGGTTTGTGGCAAATGCTGCTCGCGCAGACCCAAGTCACCGTTTCAAGAGGTACGATCAAAGTGCGCAAGTGGTCGCCGGTCCATGGCTCGACCAGGGAATGGTCGGCCGATCAGATAGAGAATATCACCTTTAAGATCACTTCTCAGGTCGGCGATAAGCCGTACTACAGTATTCGGATCCATCTCAAGGACGGCGATGCAAAGTCAGCCGGCTCGGGGATTTCTTCAAAGCGTGACACACGCTGGATTGTCGACCGTATGCGCGAATCATTGCGCCTTTCAGTTACATCCGATGCGGAAGAAATCTCCAATCGATAGTCCAGGATTATTTGCTTGGAACCGCCTTGATCGGCGTCGCGGAGAACGGGCTGCTGCTCAGGCGACGGGCCGTAAGGTCGATATCGGTGCTGCGGTAGGCTGAGCCCACCACGCGGAGCGAGTAGCCGGTCGGTTCGGCAACAGCATTCACCGTCAGGTAGTACGTGCCGGCTCCGAGCTTGCCGGAGATCAACTTCTTGGCCTGCGGCAGGCCTTGGGTGGTGTACAGCGTGTTGCCGTTTGAGTCGGTCAGGGTGACGTCGGCGTCTTTCACCAGGCCGCTCAGGCGGATGTCGTACTTGGTGGTTTCGGTCACAACCATTTTGTAAACGTCGGCCGAGTCGTTGTTGCCGACGTATTCATTCACGGTGCGGTTGGTGCCCAGCGGAACCGACAGTTCGCGAGCGGTCGCGGTGTCGTTGCCGGTCTGGTCGACCTTGTCGGCCGTCGCAAACGGGCTCGTGCTGTAACGCAGATTGTAGTTAATGATCGAGTTGCCTTCGGCCTGCAGTACGCGGACCTGGTAGTTGCCAACGCTCATAAACCGGCTGATCGATTCATCGGCCGCCAGGAGCTTGGCCGACTGCTGAACGACTTCGCCGCTATCAAGGCGGTTGTTGTGATTACGGTCGTTGATCAGTTGCAGGGTAGCGTCGCCGGTAAGGCCTTCCAGACGAAGGTTGACCAGCCCGGCCTTCATTACGCGAATCATGTAGAACACTTCCTTGCGGACCTTGTTCACCTGTCCGGCGATGACCGCATCGGCAGGTTTGATATCGAGATAGGTCGGGTTGCTCAGGCTGACCGACGCATACTGACGGGATTCGAGTTGTTCGATGAACTGTGACATTTCTTCCTCTTTCCTTTACGGCCGCTGGCGAGCGGCTGACAGAAGGGATGTCACATTCAATGTGCGAGAAGGCAAACCCGAAGAAAAGTTTTTTTGTTTTGCGCGCAGTGCCGATTTTATCGGACGCTTACGGTGTGCCCGCTCATCGGCTGCGACCTTCAAGCTTCCGATTGAAGCGGGGCAAAAGCAAATCAGGTGCTCGGGCTGCTCCGCAAAAACACTATCGGACCTTGAGCAACACCTTCCCCATCGGCCCGGCGGCCAAGCGCTCGAAGGCGGCGGGGAGTTCTTCAAACTTGAAGATCCTGTCGACCGGCACGCGGGTGTCGTTCCGGGCGAGTTGGCCGACGATTTTCTTCCAGACTTCGTTCACCTCGCCCGCGGTGTACCCGCCGACATGCACGCCGCCGATCCGCAGACGTTTGAAGAAGAGCGAGGCGGTGTTGAAGTTCGGCACCGGGCCGGCGAGTCGCCCGACCAGGCTGACCCGGCCGCGCTCGCCGAGCGTCTCGATCACCTGCGGCAGGAGCGATCCGCCGATGTTGTCGATCGCCAGATCGACCCGCCGGCCGTCGAGCTTGGCTTTGAGTTCGGTCGGCCAATCGGGATTGTTTGGATCGAGCGCGACATCCGCGCCCAAAGCGAGTAACTCCTTCCGCTTTTTCTCGCTGCGGGAAAGAACGACAATGCGGAACCCCATCGATTTGGCGAGCAATACGCTCGCCGTCCCCACGCCGCCGGACGCGCCGGTGATGAGCACGATCGAACCGACGTTGAACGGCTCCCACATCGTCAGCGCCTGATACGCGGTGCAGTAAACCAGCGACGCGCCGGCCGCCTCGGTATCGCTCCAACCGGCGGGCTTGGGGGCGAGATACTCAACCGGCACGGCGACTTTCTGCGCAAAAGTCCCCGGCCGATTCACGCCCGCATCGCCGCGCAGCAGCACGCGAACTTCACCCACGCGCGGGGAAATCACCGCCTTGCCGACGGATACGACCGTGCCGATCCCGTCGCGCCCCAGAATGTGCGGAAACGCCGGCTTGGCCGGGTACTGGCCTTCGGCCAAGTATCGATCCGCGGGATTCAACGCGGCAAACTGAATCTCAACCACCGCTTCGCCCGGCGCCGGTACCGGATCGGGCACCTCAGCGAGCTTGAGATTCTGCAATCCGCCGATCGATTCAAGGATCCATGCTTTCATGACTGCATTTTAAGCACAGTCGTCACTACAATTCACCGTGCCATGGCAAAAAGCTTTTTTATCATCGACGGTCACGCCCAGATTTACCGCGCGTATTTTGCGCCATTTCGCGATCTCACCTCGCCCACCGGCGAGCCGACGAAGGCCACCTACGTGTTTACACAGATGCTGATCAACCTCATCGAGAGGCGCAAGCCCGATTACCTGGCGATGGTGATCGACTGCCCCGGCGAAGTGTTCCGATCGGAAATCTTCAAAGAGTACAAGGCCAATCGCAAACCCGCGCCCGATGACTTTCGGCCGCAGGAGCAGCGGATTCTGCAGATCGTGAAAGACGCCGGCGTGCCGATTTTTGCCAAGCCGGGCTTTGAGGCCGACGATGTGATCGCCACCATGGCGACTCGGCTGGAAGGTGAGTACGAGGTCTTCCTCGTCAGCAAGGACAAGGACCTGCGGCAAATCCTCGACGACAAAATCCGCATGTACGACCCCCAAACCGACGAATCGTTCGGCCCGGCGGAACTGCACGCCAAGCTCGGCTTTACACCGGCGATGGCGATCGAAATCCAGACGCTGATGGGCGACGCGATCGACAACGTCCCCGGCATCCCCGGCGTGGGCGAGAAAACGGCGGTGAAGCTGATCGAGAAATACGGGTCGGCGGACGCGGTGATGAATCATCTGGATGATCTGACGCCGAAGCTGCGGGAGAATTTCGAGAAAAACGCCGAACGCCTGGCGATCGCGCGGCAGCTGGTCACGCTGAAGCGCGATGTGGAGATGGACTTCGACCCGGCCGCCTGCGCATTCACCGGGCTTGACGTTCGTGCAGTCAGTAAGCATCTGAACGAATTGGGGTTCAGCACGCTCGCCAAACGGATCGGCGCGGACGTGGCCGCACCGGCGCCGGTCAAGCCCAAGCCCAAGGCCAGCGCCGGCCCGGCCGAGTTCGGACTGTTCGGCGCGATGACCGAAGACGGCCAAGCCGCTCCGCCGCCGACGCACGCGACGAGCGAGGGGCTCACCTACACACTGGTCAATACGCCGGAGGGGTTTGATGCATTTCTCGTCGAGCTTAAACAGCAGAAGCGCTTCGCGTTCGACACCGAAACCGACGCGCTGGGCGCGATCAGCAGCGGCTGCATAGGAATGAGTTTTTCCTGGGAGGCGGGCACGGGCCACTACATCGCGCTGGCGGGGCCGAGCGGATCGATCGTGCTCGATGAACGCGACACGCTCGCGAAACTCAAGCCGATTCTTGAAGACGAACGAATCGAAAAAGTCGGCCACAACATCAAGTACGATCTGCAGGTGATGCGCCAACGCGGCATCGAAGTGCGCGGGCTGGCGATGGACACGATGGTGGCCGCGTTCCTGCTCGAACCGACGCGGAACACGTTCGGCATGGATGCACTGTCGCTGCATTTGCTGAACTTCAAGAAGATTCCGACGATCGACCTTATCGGCAAAGGGCGGGTGCAGATCAGCATGGAGAAGGTCGATCTCGACCGCGTCACCCGCTACGCCGCCGAGGACGCGGATATTACCTGGCGGTTGGCCGAGCTGCTCGAGAAGCGGCTCGATAAAGTGCCGGCGATCAAGAAGCTGTCGCACGATATGGAAACGCCGCTGGTAAACGTGCTGGTGGAAATGGAAGCCAACGGCGTTGCGATCGACCCGGCAATTCTCAAAGAGCAAAGCACAAAGCTCGGCCATCGCATCGACGACCTGCGCCAGCAGATTATGACCGAGGCCGGCGGGGAGTTTAACCCCGATTCGCCGAAGCAACTGGCCGACGTGCTGTTCAACAAGCTCGGCCTGCGCGTGGTGAAGAAAACCAAGACCGGCCCGAGCACCGACGTGGAAGTGCTGGAAAAACTCTCGCTCGAACACGCCGTGCCCAAGCTGATGCTGGAGTATCGCAGCCTGACGAAGCTGAAGAACACGTATCTGGATAATCTGACGGAGTACATCAACCCGAAGACCGGCCGAATCCACGCGAGTTTCAGCCAGATCGGCGCCGAGACCGGCCGGCTGAGTTGCAGCGATCCGAACTTGCAGAACATCCCGATCCGTACCGAGGAAGGCCGCGCGATTCGGCTGGCGTTCGTCCCCGGCGATCGCGAAAAAAACGTGCTGCTGACGGCCGACTACAGCCAGATCGAGCTGCGCGTGCTGGCGCACTACACGCAAGAGCCCGCGCTGGTGAAGGCGTTCGAAAACGACGAAGACATTCACCGCGCGGTGGCCGCCGAGGTGTTTCACGTGCCGCTCGATCAGGTCACCAAAGACCAGCGCGGGCAGGCGAAAACCGTCAATTTCGGCATCATCTACGGCGTCACCGCGTTCGGGCTCGCCCGACGGATCGACGGCCTTTCCGTCGGCGCTGCGCAGGAACTGATCAACGCCTACAACAAACGCTTCCCCGCGATCCAGCGGTTCATGCTGGAATGCGTCGAACACGCGCAAAAGCACGGCTACGTCGAAACCCTGATGGGCCGCCGTCGCCCGCTACCGGACATCAACTCCGGCGTGATCTCCATCCGCAACATGAACGAGCGCATGGCCATCAACAGCGTGGTGCAAGGATCGGCCGCGGACATGATCAAGATCGCGATGCTCAATGTTTATCGTCGGCTGCGAACGGAGAAACGCCCGAGCAAATTGCTGATGCAGGTCCACGACGAACTGGTCTTTGAAACGCCCGCGGCTGTGGTGGAGCAGGAGGCCGAGATCGTTCGCCAGGAGATGCAGAACGCGATGACACTGCGCGTGCCGATTAAAGTGGAAGTCGGTTGGGGCAAGAACTGGGACGAGGGAAAGTAAGCGGGCCGAGCTTTCAAAAAAGCGATCGCTAAATGCTTTCGATTCTCGTGCCGGTTTACACTTACTCGAATGTCCGAATCGCTTTTCGTCATCCTTGGCAATCAGCTGTTCTCTCCGTCGCTCTGGCCGGCGGAGGCGCGTGGCGTACCCGTGTTCATGGCCGAAGATCACGGCCTCTGCACGCATTACAAATACCACAAGCACAAAATCATCCTCTTCCTGGCCGCCATGCGCTCGTATGCGACCGAGTTAAGTGAGCGGGGAGTGCGGGTCGACTATCGCCAGCTATCTTCCAAGACGGCCGGTCTGTCGTATGAGGACAAGCTGGCATCAGCTGTTAAGACACATCGCGTGAAGCAGCTGATCGTTTATGAGATTGAGGACAAGTTTTTCGAATCCCGCATCGCCGACTTCTGTAAGCAGCACAAGCTGACCCTTAAGACGCTGCCGTCCCCGATGTTTCTTACTACACGAGCGCAGTTTTCGGCTTACTTGGAATCTTCTCGCAAGCCGTTCATGAAGTCCTTTTACGAAGAACAGCGTCGCCGGCTTGATTTGCTGATGACGCCCGCAGGAACCCCGGTCGGCGGGCAGTACAGTTACGATCCCGAGAATCGCAAGCCGTTGCCAAAGAGTTTGCAACCGCCGGCGATCGCAAGGCCGAGGCCGTCGGCGATCGTGCAGGCAGTCGCCAAGCTCACGGATGAGTTATTCGCCGATCACCCGGGCACGTCGGCGGAATTCTGGCTCTCCGTCACGCGCAAACAGGCGCTGGCCCGGCTTGATGAGTTCTGCCGCGAGCGCCTCGAACTGTTCGGCCCGTACGAAGATGCAATCCCACAGCGATCGACATTTCTGTTCCACTCCGTCCTGTCGCCGTTGATCAATCTCGGCTTGCTCACGCCTGCGGAAGTGATCCAAAAAGCCATCGCCGTCGCCGGGAAGCAAAACGTGCCGCTCCCGTCACTGGAAGGATTTGTACGTCAGGTCGTCGGCTGGCGCGAGTTCATCCGCGGCATTTATCAGAACTTCTCCGCGAAGGAAGAACGCGGCAACTTCTTCAAGCACCATAAAAAGCTTTCGTCCATGTGGTACTCGGCCAATACAGGCATCCCACCGCTGGATGCGACGCTCGCGAAAGTCCTCAAGCTCGGCTGGTGCAATCACATCGAGCGGCTGATGGTGCTCTCCAACCTTATGCTGCTCTGCGAGGTGCATCCGTCGGAGGCGCACCGCTGGTTCATGGAAATGTTTGTGGATTCCAGCGATTGGGTGATGGGCCCGAACGTCTATGGCATGGGCCAGTTCAGCGACGGCGGACTTTTTGCCACCAAGCCGTACATTTGCGGCTCCAATTACATGATCAAGATGAGCGATCACACCAAGGGCGACTGGTGCGATGTGGTTGACGGTTTGTACTGGAGTTTCATCGACCGCCACCGTGTGTATTTCGCGAAGAACCCTCGAACAATGTACCTGCCGACGAATCTGGACAGGCTGACGGCGGAACGCCGAGCGAGACTGTTCGAACGGGCCGAAAACTTCCGCAAGCTGGCGACGAGATAATCCAAGACAGATGCGTTTCTCCCGGCTAAACTACTAAGCCGTGGAACTTGAAGATCCCAGTTTTGAGTTTGTCCCAAAGATCGACCGCCGACGGACGATCCCCGAGCCGCCGCCGGTTCGGGTGATCGCGGTGGAGGACGTCTCTCTGGCTGCCACACCGAAAGAAGCGGCGAAGCTTGATGCGTTTTACGTCGGGCTGCTGCGGTTCGAGCGGGACGACAAGGAACTCGGCATGGTCTATAAGGCCGAGAACGTTCGGTTGCGGTTTACAGTCGAGGACGCGCCACGCAAAGACGACATGCGCGTGCTGGGGATAGAAGTGCCTTCCCTCCGCGATCTGGAACTACTGCTGGTCGATCGGCAGATCGAATTCCTCAAAGAGCCCGGCCTGTACGTCGGCCAGACCACCTTCCTGTTGCAAGACCCGGCCAGCCATTGGGTTCGCCTGAGCGAAGTGGTGCGGATCATCTGACGCCTGCCGCTTGCGAGTGGGCCGCTATTTGCGGGTCTTTGCAAATCTGCGAAGATGATCGCTCGTGTTCCACCACAAACCCATCATCGGCATCGCCGGCGGGATCGGCAGTGGGAAGTCGTTTATCGCCCGGCTGTTTGGTGAACTCGGCTGCTCGGTGGTCGATTCCGACGCTGCGGTTCGTGAGGTTTATACCCAGCCGGCCGTGCTGCAAACGATCCAAAATTGGTGGCCGGGCGTGGTGAATTCAGCCGGTACGCTGGACCGTAAAGCCGTTGCGTCGCGGGTGTTCAATAACTCCGCCGAACGACAAAAATTAGAGGCTTTGGTACACCCGCTGGTCGATCAGGTCCGAATCCGCCAGATGGATCGCGATCTGACGCAAATTCAGAGTTTGAAAGCCTTTATATGGGATACGCCGCTCCTGTTTGAGACCGGTTTGTATCGGCAATGCGACGCGTTGGTTTTCATCGATACGCCGCTGGAAATTCGGGTTAAAAGGGTGGCCGAGCGGGGGTGGGATCAGGCCGAGTTAGCCCGCCGAGAAAATTTACAATGGCCACTTGATAAAAAGCGTTCTTTATGCAACGATGTGATAGTCAACTTCGGAAACGAAGCGGACGCCCGCGGCCAAGTCGGTCAAGTGCTTTCCCGAATTCTTGCGAGAACGTCGAAAGACCCCGAATCGTTTTAACCCGGTTATTTTATCCCCAGGTTGAACGGCTTAGTTCACGCATCGGACGGGTGTAAGTTCATAGATCGACAGGCTCACCTGAACAAGATGGCAATGGCTCGTCGGTCGTGAGGTCGTCGGACGTGAGGGAAGAAGCAAGTTGCAGTGGCCCGGTCGAATCGGGTGGTACATCGCGATATTTTTCCCAAGATCAGTCGTTGAAAGGAATCGCCCGCTCGGATGGCGGGCTTCGCAGGCAACTGTGGATCGAGTCTTGTCGATCGATCGCCGCGCCCGGATGGCCAGGCGATTGCAATCCTGAGAATCCTCGAAATACGCTTGAGTCGAATGCGCATCGAACCTTCTGCAAACACATTGAACCAACGCACCAGCCGCTTGAATCGGCAATGAAATATAAGGCAAGTCAGTCAACTGCTAACCTCTTTTTTGGAAGCCTGAATCATGGCCAAGTCCACACCCCGTCCGCGTCGCCTGCACACCTCGCAACAAGAAAACGACGCTCCTGAAGTAGAAACCACCGCCACCGCCGTCGCGCCTCCCCCGCCGGTTGCGCCCATGCCCAACGCCACCGCGCCGGCGCCCATCGCGCCGCAGCCACCCGCGAATGGTAACTCAACCTCCAACTCTTCGGCCACAGGTGAAGACATCGGCAGCTTCGATGCTGAGACCAACGCCCGGTACGAACAGGTCAAAGGCGGCAAGCTCTACATCAAAGACCTGCAGCAGATGGACATCATCGGCCTGCACGAAATCGCCAAGCAGGAAAACATCCAGGACTACATCGGCCTGAAGAAGCAGGACCTGATCTTCCAGATTCTCCGAGCCCGCATCCGCCAGAACGGCCTGATGTACGGCGAAGGCGTGCTGGAAATCCTGCCTGACGGGTTCGGCTTCCTCCGCAGCCCGGAATACAACTACCTGCCTTGCCCGGACGATATTTACATCAGCCCCAGCCAGATCCGCCGGTTCGGATTGCGTAACGGCCACGTTGTACAAGGCCAAATCCGTCCGCCGAAGGAATCCGAGCGCTATTTCGCGCTGCTCCGCGTTGAAGCCATCAACGGCGAAGACCCCGAGCGCATCAACGACACCGGCAATTTCGAAGACCTCACGCCGCTGCACCCCAACCGCCGGCTGGTGCTGGAGAGCGATCCGAAAGACCTGAACATGCGGATCGTCGACCTCGTCACCCCGATCGGCAAAGGCCAGCGCATGCTGATCGTCGCTCCGCCGCGTACCGGTAAGACGGTACTGCTGCAGAAGATCGCCAACGCGATTTCTAAGAATCATCCTGAAGTGGTGCTGATGATCCTGCTGATAGACGAGCGGCCGGAAGAAGTGACGGACATGGAACGCAACACCAAGGGCGAAGTAATTTCGTCCACGTTCGACGAGCCTACCGCCCGTCACGTGCAGGTTGCGGAAATGGTCATCGAAAAAGCCAAGCGATACGTCGAATTCGGCAAGGACGTTGTCGTCCTGCTCGACTCGATCACGCGACTGGCCCGCGCGTACAACACCGAAGTGCCGCACTCGGGCAAGATTCTCACCGGCGGTGTCGACGCGAACGCGCTCCAAAAGCCCAAGCGTTTCTTCGGTGCCGCTCGTAACATTGAAGAGGGAGGCAGCCTGACGATTCTGGCCACCGCGCTGATCGACACCGGCTCGAAGATGGACGAAGTGATCTTCGAAGAATTCAAGGGCACCGGCAACGCCGAGTTGCACCTGGATCGCCGCCTGGTCGACCGCCGCACTTACCCGGCCATCGACATCAACTCCTCCGGCACGCGTCGCGAGGAATTGCTGCTGGATAAGAAGGAAATGGAACTCATCTTCCGTCTCCGTCGCGTGTTGAGCGACATGAATCCTGTGGAAGCGATCGAACTCCTCAAGGGCCGACTCGAGAAAGTGCCGAGCAACGCTCAGTTCTTGATGAGCATGAACCTGGATTAGTCGATCGATTGAAGTTGAAATCTCCAGGCCCGTCACCCACGGTGGCGGGCCTGTTTTCTAATGAACAGCGAACAACCCACCAGCCGCTATCTTAAAACGCCCGACGGGAGATACTTCGTCGCGCGAGGCAAACTGCTGCGCTGCAGCAACCCTGATCTGTTGCCGGCCGACCGGGAGAAATACTCGGCGTTGCTGGTGATCGCCCGCAAAGAGGTCCGATCGGCCAAAATGTGGGGCACGGTTGAGGACGTACAAAAGGCGCACAAAAAAGTAGACGCCGCCAAGCAGGGCCTCGGCGAACGCGGCAGTCCTTGGTGGACCGATGGCGCGCCTGATTACAATCGGCTGGAGATTGAGAATACGCCGTATGCTGCGTGGTGGAATCAGCACAACGCGGGGAAGTAAGCGGCGTTCGATTCAGATGAGTCGAACGAGATTCGGCGCGAGACCGGCATCAGCAGCAAAAGTCCATCCGTCGCCGTTGCGTGATCCTAGAGCAACGCACTTTTGTTGTAACGTGGTATTAACTGTTCGTCGTCATCCTGAGGTACTCCGAAGGATCTCGAACGTCGAATGCCGGTCGCAATCCGAGATCCTTCGGAGTACGTCAGGATGACGATTACAGAGCCTGCACGCTACATCAAATTGCTCTCGGCTCTAACTGTTCGGCGGCTTCGCTCGCGACATGTACTGTAGATACGCGCCTTCCAATGTGCTGAGAAACCGCGGAATGATCGGAGCGGAGATAAACACCCGCGACGATACGGCTGCTGTCGGGAAAAAGCCGGTGATGAAATCGAAGAAAAACTCTGCCGGCGAATGCCCGATCAATACCGAGTTGGCGTAACTGCCGGCCAGCAGGTCGTCTGAGATTTTGAAGTTCTCGTAGATTTCCTGGACGGACAGTCGTCGTTCGTTCGGTGGTCGCGGCGGGAGCGCCGGTGGAGGGCCGAAGGCGGTGGTGTACTTGTCGATATTGTCCTTCAGCGCGGAAATCAGTTCCGCCATGGTTTGCGGCGCGACGACGACCCGCGCATTGACCCGGAACGGGCGGGTCAGTCCCTGCAGGAAGTCGATGACAAATTCCTTCGGGCTGTCGAGTACCACCTGGCCCGTGGAATACACGCCGGCGGCAACGCGATCAGGCACGCGCGCGCCGACCGGCTGGTGTGCCAACTTCTCAGAGACCGGTTGATTGGGATCGGACGGCGGATTGGGGGTTGTTTCGCTCACGCCTGAATGTTAACCGCGAAGGCGCGAAGACGCGAAAGAGCAAAAGAGATATTGCGTTATACGGTCTTCTTCGGTTGGATCAGAACGGCATTTTTTTATCGAGCAGGTGATAGCGGAGCATGGAGAGCGCCATTTTGGCGCTGCGATCACGGACCATCTCGCGATCGCCGGGGAAATTGAACGTGCGGGTCACGGCTTGTACGGTTCGGTCCGGCGCTTGGAACGCCATGCCGATGCAGACCGTTCCCACAGGCTTGGCCGGTGAGCCGCCGTCGGGGCCGGCGATGCCGCTGATGCTGATCGCGACGTGCGACTTCGCCAGCCGCAGGGCGGCTCTGGCCATTGCTTCTACGACGTTTTCGCTGACCGCGCCGTAGAGGTTGATCACCTCCATGCTCACGCCCAGGCGCTCGTATTTGGCTTGGTTGGAGTAGGTGACGAAGCCGGTCTTGAAGTAGGCGCTGGAGCCGGGGATATCGGTCAGCGTTTTCGCCAGCAGTCCGCCGGTACAGCTCTCGGCGGTTGCGATCTGAATGCGTTTTTGTTTCAAAAGGTCCGCCACCACGTCGGCCAGTGATGTTTCGTTCTCGCTGAAGATCACGTCGCCTAGTTTGGCTCGGCAGGCTTCTTCGGTCTGCTGCATTTCGTGCTCGGCGCGTTCGAGTGAATCGAATCGTGCATTCAGCCGCAATGAAACCATCCCGCTGGCGACGGTCGTGCCGACCGACGGATTGCGCCCGCGCTTCATGAGATCGCCCAACTGCTCGGCCACCCAGCTCTCGCCAAGGCCGAACGTGTTGAGCTTCTTCTGCAGGATCACTGCGCCGCCGGCCAGCGGTTTGACGTACGGGCGGATGTGGGCTTCAAACATCGCCTTCATTTCCTTAGGCACGCCGGGGACGGAGAAAAGCTCGCATTGGCCGATCGCCGCCCGGATGCCCGCCGCCGTGCCGGCTGGGTTGTCGAGCATCGTGGCGCCGCGCGGAATCATCGCCTGAATCTTGTTCGTCTCGGGCATTTTGCGTCCGCGGGCTTTGAAGAATTCGTCAAGCCTAGCCATCCACGCGTCGCTCAACTCCAGCGGGGCGTTCAGCACGTTGCCGAGCGCCTGGCGGGTCAGGTCGTCTTCGGTCGGGCCGATGCCGCCGGAGATCAGCAGTAGATCGACACTGCCGGCCGCTTCGCGGATGGCGGCTTCGATCATCGGTTGGTCGTCGCCGACGGTTTTGTGCGCGAGGATATCGCACCCAATGCTGCTGAGCTGCGCGCTGATCCAAGCGGAGTTGGTATCCACGGTCTGGCCGAGAACCAGTTCGTCGCCGACGGAAAGGATGAAGGCTTTCATGGGAGAGATATTATACGGACTTCCTTTAATTCTGGCGCATCCAGCGCCGTCATTCTGAGGTACTCCGAAGAATCTCGGCATGCGAGAACCGCTCGATTACCTAGATTCTTCGGAGTACCTCAGAATGACGATCTGCGTCGGATGGCGCGGGAATTAAATCAAATCCGTATCTGGCGATCAGCCGGCCGATTGCCCGTCGGCCGGAGTGGACAGGTCTTGCTGGAGTTTCTGAATCACATTGCCGAGCAATCGCTGCCGCGGCCCGGTCAATTCGCGCCGGCCGTAGCGGATGTGGTAGAAGATGCCCGTCAGCCGGCGGATCGTGCGGAACGCTTCGTTCGGCAGGTACGCCAGTGATTCTGAAAACTCCAAAGGCGTCAGATGGTTGGGGCGCACGATCTGGTGTCGCTCCAGCAATCGCATCAGGTCGTCATAAAAGCCCAACTGGCGCGCGAGTTTGAACTGATCGCTGGCCGGTAAATTATCCAAGCCGATACGGGCGGCCCGGCGGCGCAGGCGCCATTTCTCCACTACGAACCACGCAACTGCCACGATCAACACGATCAGAATCAGCCCCATAAATGCTGACAGCAGTTGCGACGAGATGATGAACAATCCGCCGAACTGAAGCCATTCGTGGACGCTCTTGGCCGCACCACTGCCTTGGATGGCGGTGTTAGTCAGCCGGCTGTTGAGGTTGGCGACGAGGTTCTCGCGGTTGTCGTTATCGTACGCCACCACGTTCTGCTGCCAGCCGAATTCAAGGTAGTTGAAAGCATGTTTGACCTTCTGCCACAGGCTGGCGATCGCCGTCGGCGGCGGAGAGGATCGGCCGCTCGTGGGGTCGTATGTCAACCAGCCGCGCTGGGTGAGCACTTCCACCCATGCGTGGGCGTGCGATTGGCGAACCATGTACTGGTGAGCGAGGGTGTTGTATTCATCGCACTTAAACCCGGCGACCACCCGCGCCTGCATCCCCAAACTCTGACAAAGCAGCGTCATCGCACCGGCGAAATACTCGCAGTGCCCGCGACGGCCTTGATCGGAAAGGAACCACGCCATCGGATCCTGCCCGGCCAGGCGTTTGGTATCGGTCAGGTCGAGCGTGTAAGTGAATTGCGTCTGCAGGTGACGCTCGATGGCGGCGGCGATTTGTTCGTCGAGATCGGTGACTTCCGCCGACTGGTCGCGCTTAGAGGCCAGGCCGTTGGTTACTTCGGGGCGCATGGCATAGGCGGCGATGGACGGATCGATGACCGAGCGACGGCGGAATCGCCCGCGACCGCGGAGTCCTAAGTCCGGGCGCTGCTCCATACCGCTTTCCTGCGCGAGGCGATCGCGCATTTCCCGCCATAGCGTCCACGCCTGCGCCGGGGTGCGTGTGTTCGATGGATCGAGCGTACCCCGCGACAGCACGGTGTAGGTGATTTGCGAGTTGATCGGCTCGATCACCTGCAGGATCTCGTCGCTCATGCTCTGGCGAATCGACAGATCGCTTTCGCTGGCGACGGAATAAGCGCCCGCCATTGCGAACAAGGCAGCCGTGCCGGTCGGCTTCAGGCGGATCGTCTGCTTCCAGACGGCAGGCCCGGCTCCATAGGTAGGCGATTGCCAGGCCGTACTCGTCCCGACTCGTTCAGATGTGTTTGAAATCGACAACACGCGCGACCGCGACCACTGCCATTGGGCGTCCTGGTCGTCGCCGTTGTAGATGTCGAATGTCGTTCCGCGCAACAGCAGCAGCTGAGTGCCTTCGACCGGTTTGCCGTCCTTCTCCAACTGCACCCAGGCGACTTCCGCAGTATTCTGCGTGATCGCGGCGATGCGCTGAAAGCTCATCTCATCGTTAAACCCGGTGAGCGACTGGGCCGGGCTCATCTGCATCGGCCCGAGCATCCCCTGCCCCATGCCGCGCGGGAAAAACAGAAACACCAGCACCGCCGTCACCACCGCCGCCGACGAAACCAGTACCGTCAGGCGTCGCATGGAACGTGAAAGGTTCCGCTGATCCTGTCGCAGCGTGAGTTCGGTGCGCACGCTATCGGGCAACGCCATGGCGAATCGGGCGTGTTCGGTATCCACCTTCAAGTGGAACAGCAGACAGCAGTACAGGGAGAGAAACAGGTACGAGATCAGGATCAGGCCGAACAACAGACTGGCGGTGTTGATCGACGCCGCCACCATCAGCAGCAGGCTGAGCACCAGCAGCTGCGCATAATCGCGATTGGCCCGCTGCTCGTAGAGTTTCACGAGTTGCAGGAAAACCAGAAACTGGCCGATCACGAGGATCGCTGTCTGCCGGGTGCCCATCACCTGCGTGCCGGCCCAGGTAAGGCACAAAAGCGTTGCCAGATTCGCAAGCCACCGCGGCAGGGGGGCGAACCGGCCCGTCCGCACCATCCATGCGTTCAATAGCACCAGCGCGACGGGGAATATGAAAAACCCAATCGATTCAGCCGCCATCGCGTAGCCGATAAAGCCCATCAGCACGAGGACGTAAAGAGTCGGTTTGAACTGGCGAATGTCGTACATAACGCGATGAGCTAATCTTTAAGTTTAGGCTGCTGATTGGCCGGCATGCAGGTAGTGAAATCGACGCTTTTATTGAACCGGAACCACGCTTTGTTCTGCATTGACGTGGCCGACACGATCACGATGGATGACCGCACGCGGTCGCCGAGGCTCATGGAAATCGATCCCGGGGTGAACACCACG
Source organism: Tepidisphaerales bacterium (assembly GCA_038229715.1). GTDB lineage: Bacteria > Planctomycetota > Phycisphaerae > Tepidisphaerales > Tepidisphaeraceae > JANMES01. The sequence goes on from JBBROD010000001.1 coordinate 69,445, forward strand.
CCGGTGGTGGACGATTCCAGAAGCGGGTGGGCTTCGTCCATCAGTTTGGTGATCGGTTGCTGGGTATTCTTCGGCAGCTTTGCCAAGGTTGCCAGGACATCAACCCGGTGGCGCTTCCCGCGCTCCGGCGGGAAAGAAATCCAGCCGTTCGACCAAGCGACGAGCCCGACGAGCAGACCGTCGTCGATCGCCTGGCTCGCCAGCGACGCCGCCATCGCGATTGTCTGCTCGACATTGGCGTAGGAGTCGGGTTCCTCATTCGCCAAGTATGTATCGACCATCAGTACAAGTCTCGGCGGGGAAACTTGCGTCATTTCCTTGCTCACCAGAACGCCGGAACGGGTGCTGCGTCGCCAGTAGATGAGACGGGTGTTTTCGCCGCGACGGTATTCCTTCACGCCGTAGAACTCGTCCATCCCGCCGTACTTGGGACGCATGACCGAGCCGGTATTCTCGGCGGACTTGCAGAGCTGCATCAGTCGAGGATCGACTTTGGCAAGCGGAGGGAAGATGATCAGCGAATCCTTCGTTTTGCGTTCAATCGCCCGTTTGATAAAGCCGAACGGAAAGCTGGTGCTCACCTGGTGCCGGTCCAGTTCGTGCAAGCCGCGGCGCTTGGGGAGCAGTTCTGTCGGCACGGATGCGGTCATTCGCCCGGCAGCGTGGAGCATGTAGCTCATCGGCTGCTTGGTAAAACCCTCGGCCCCGTCGAGTTCGGCGATCGTGACCGATACGCTCGGCCAGAATTTTTTCAGGTTCTCAAACTGATATGTGACGGTGACGGTTTGTCCCACCTCTGTGTTCTCGGGAAGGACGCGATGAATCGCCAGCTTCTTCAACACCAGTCGACTGATGACGCCGCTAATGAGCAGGATTCCGATCATCAACCCGAACACGCCGAACAACAGGTTCGCCTGACTGTTAATCGCGGCCAAGCCCATGAACATCATCATCGAACAGTAGATTAGCCCGGTGACGGAAAAGTCGAGAGACGGTTTGCGGTGAACCACCGTGGTTGTGCGATCAGTCGGATTGCGTCGATGTTTGGCCATACAACCCCGAAACAAAGAACATGTCAACTCGCGTTCCACAGGTCGGCGAACTCGCGGACGTGTCCTTAACCCTTTGCGGAACTCACAGGTTTCGGAGTACCGCGATCCGTGGCACTCGGCGATAGTCGTCCGCGTCAGCGTGGCGCGGCGATCCTGTCGAGAATCGACTGCAGCACGCCACCCGTGGTGTTGGAGTCTCCGTTGTGCAGGTACGTTTTGCTGATTACACGGTGAGCACACACCGGCAGGAATAAACCTTTCACGTCATCGGGGATGACATAATCCCGCCCCGCGAGGGCGGCCGACGCCTGACAAGCTTGCGTGAGCGCTAATGCGCCGCGGGGCGATACGCCCAAGTGCAGGCCGTCGTCGTGGCGCGTCATCTCGACCAAGTCCAGGATGTAATCAACGATCGCGCGATCCATCTTCACAGTGGGAACGATGTCCTGCATCTGGATGATCTCTTGCCCCGTCATGACCGGCTTGAGATTGTCCAGCACGCTGCGGCCTGGCTGGGTGGTGAGAATCTGGAACTCCGCCCGACGCTCGGGATAGCCGACCGACACGCGGAGGATGAATCGGTCGAGCTGGTTCTCAGGCAGATGATAAGTGCCCTCGAATTCAAACGGATTTTGCGTCGCCACCACCATGAACGGCCGCTGTAGCGGCATCGTGACGTTTTCAACGCTGACCTGCTCCTCGCTCATCGCCTCGAGCAAGGCGGATTGCGTTCGAGGCGTCGTGCGGTTGATTTCATCGGCCAACACGATGTTGGCAAAGATCGGCCCGGGCTTGAATTCGAACGTGTGAGTGTTTTGATTGAAGATCGAAACGCCCAAAACATCGCCGGGGAGCAGGTCGGGCGTCAGCTGGATTCGGCTGAACTTGCAGTCGATGCTTTTGGCTAGCGAGCGGGCGAGCACGGTCTTTCCCACGCCGGGCACGTCTTCGATCAGCACGTGACCGCGCGCGACAAGGCCGATCAGTAGCAAATCAACTGCTCTATCGGGGCCATGGAAAACGGTCTTGATGTTCGTTCGGAGTCGATCCAGAGGTTGCTGAAGCACGCGTCACCTTATACGTCTTCCATCTGCCGTTCGGTCAATTTAACGGTCCGCATTCTAGCAGCGGCAGGGGGGAAGTACACGGCTTATTATTGTCGTTGGAATAAGGTGTTATCTTTCGGGCCAAACCAACCCAAATGCATTGATTGATTGTCCGCCCCGTAGACGTTCGGGCCCGGGTAAGTCCATTCGAACTTCTCGCTGGTCACGTGCCCATCCGCCCAGGCGATGTTGGCGCGGTCGCGGTGACGGAATTGGATCGACGGGGAATTCGGTCCCCACACCGTGACCGGCGGTTCGGCGAAGGAGTATTCGATCTGTCCAGGCGCGCCCATCGCGGTGTCCGCAAACGCGATCTTCTCGCTCGCCCGCCTGATCTGCGTCAGCTTCGCCGCAACGTTCCCGATCTGCAGATCCCACTGAAGAGGCCCGAGTGTGTTGGCCAGCGCTTGCAAAGAGGGTTCGTCCGATCCGCTGCCGATGTAGTGGTTGTTGTAACCGTACCCACCGCAGGCTGACTCAAACCCCGCCGGGCTGAAATCGAAGCTCGGGCAACGCTTCACCGACGCGGTTTGCAGATATTTCAGCAAAGGCGACGCTGCAAAATCAAACGGCTGACTGCCGCTCGTCCGCGTGCCATGCCATCGCGCGTTGTTCTGCGTGTAATAAAACAGATGCGCCGGCGGCCAATAGCTGTGGTTGTCTTGCGCGTACTGCATCGATGAAATCGCCAGTTGCCGGATATTGCTCGCGCATGCCGCCGACTGCGACTGCTGCCTCGCCGCGTTGAGTGACGGCAGTAAAATGCCGATCAGGATCGCGATGATACCGATAACCACCAGTAACTCGACAAGCGTGAAGGCTCGTGTTTTGTTCATGGTAGAAACCATTTGTTAATCACCGAGACGCGGAGGTACGGAGAAGAGAAGCGGGCAGTATTGTTTTCTCTGTGCTTCCGTGTCGATGTTGTTGAATTTCCGCTTTCGCCTGCTCAATGCCCATCCGATTCCCGTTAGTGCAACGGTCGACACACCCGGTTCCGGCGTCACGCTCACGCCGTGGATCACCGCCACCGAGTCGATATCCGATCCGCCGGAGCCGAAACCGGTGGGGTCGTAGATCGGATTGTTCGAACTGTCGAGTACCGTGCCGTCGCCGAGTACGTCTATCAGCCGGACGTAGCGGATCGCGTTGAGATCGACCTGGCCGCCGAGCACAAGTGTGTTGGATCCGAGGGTTGAGAGATCGAACGCGTCACCACCCGCTAACTCCGGGTCGAATGGATCGATGCTATTGGTGTTGACGTTCGCCAGCACCTCATGCACACCGGCGAAGCCGGACACGTTGGCCGGGTTGATCGTGCCGAACCCGCCGACGCCGCTTGGCGTGAGCGAGAGCGTTGGGAATCGAGCGAAATCCGTTCCGTTGGAGGATACTTCGACAAAGACCAATTCCGCGAACGATTTAGTCGTGTCGCTGTTGGCGTAAAACGCATTTTCGAACACGATGAAATCTGCACCAGCGCCATTGGTGATGGTGCGGGTTGCATCGGCGGTGTTAAAGCCGAGCGTGATCTGGCCACCAACGCCGAGGTTCAGCACGTGAGTGCTTCCGCCGGGATTTCCGCTGGGGCCGCCGAGGATGTCGTTGGTGTCTTGAAAGCCGGTCTGCAGCGACGTGCCGAGCGTGCGAGCCGTGATCTGCGACGCGTAAAAATGATCCGCGTGCGCGACCGGCGACAGCAGGGCGAAAAACCCTGCCGCCGCCAGAATCGCAGCGCCACGGAGAACTTCGCACGATCGCAGTAAATGTGCGATCGCGTTCATACGTTTTTCCTCCGCCGGAGTAGCAGCATCGCGCCGAGGCTGGTAATCGCGAGCGTGCCTGGCTCGGGGAGGGATTGGATGGCGAACAGCCCGCCTTCACTGGTGAATCCACCGTTGACGATCAATGCGCCCGTGAGGGAACTGTTGCCCGGGCCGAAACTTCCGCCGGTATAAGCAATGCCGGTGGGGAATGGGAACGAGCCAGCGCCTTCGGAGAAGACGCCGAAGGTATCGACGACCGGCGAGCCATCCAATCCCGTGAGGATTTTGATCTCCGCGCCCGTGGTGACGTACGCGAAGCCATTGGCGCCCACGGCGATGCCGTACGCACCGCTGGCCTGTCCGCCGACGAGGCTGGCGACGATCGGGCTCGACGGGTTGGTGTCATCATAAATGTACGCGCTGCCGGTGAAGAAGTCGGCCCCGTTCTGCACGAGCACTGCATTGCCTGCCGCCGTGAAAGCGGTTCCGCCGACGTAGCCGTCGCCGATGTTGCCTTGGATCGCGGATGCGAGCGTCGCGATCGTGCTGTTGGTGATCACGCCAGCGTTAACGACATTGCCTGAGAGATCGAGCGTGCGGAGGTAATAATCGCCGGAGCCGAAGGACGTGTTGTCCGTTCCGCTGACGAGCACTTGGTTGCCTTTGACCGCGATGCTCTGAATGCCGTTGAACGTATGATCCGCGAACTTGCTCACCGTGCCGACATTGCCGGCGAAGTCCACCTTGTACAGCGTGCCGGTCGTGCCGTTCTCGCCGATGAGCAGGGAGTTGTCGCTGGTAAATGCGATGTCGCTGGCGGCGACGAATCCGCCGGCGTTGATGGTGGCGGTGCCGATCAGTGTTCGCCCGGTTTTCCAGGTATCGAACAGGCTGATTGTCGCAATAGGGCCGCTGTAGCTCACCGTCGCCAGCCGGCCGCTGCTGCTGACGCCGAACGCTGGCGTATCAATGCCAAGGTTGACCACCTCATACCCGGCCGGCGGGATGAAACTCGCGCTGGCCGTCGCAGCCAGAGAGCCCAAGGTGGTAAGGAATAGAAACGAACTACGAAATAAAATAGACCGACGCATACAGATTCCTTCCAGCGCCAGGTCGCGTGGCGCGGACAACGACTGCGTCCTGCGAAAGTTGAATGAGGGAGAAGGTCGGGAAAAACCGGCGAAAGAAATCGTCGCGTTCGCCATCGGAACAAAACGTCCGACGAACCACGCAGCGATCCCAAGCCTGTCAGCCCGGCCGTCCCATCTCGCGAGGACGCATCCGATTCGCCCCGGCACACGTTGTGCCAAGGTCGTTTGTCGAGCGGCAAGGCTCGACGGCTGCAGGCCGGTCTTCTGGCTCGGGACTTCTCTCGCCGGCCTTCCCGAGGATTGAACCTCAGTGGCCACGTCAGGCAAAAGATGCAACAGTCCCTTACAGCGGCGCGTCCGCGTCGGAATGGGAGAAAACTCCTTCACCGACTTCCCTACGTGACCGGCAGGCTCCGAAAGCTCGAATCCCGCCGCCACGGTCAGGCCCAAATTATTTGGGCAAGGCTGACGCCTGTAGCGCGTGGCACACTATCACAGGATTTGAAAGATTCAAGACGAACGATATGAGAAACAAAAAAGGCTCGCGAAAGATTTCGCGAGCCGATGGAGTCGAGGGGGCTCGAACCCCTAACCCCCGCGTTGCAAACGCGGTGCTCTCCCAATTGAGCTACGACCCCGGGAGGGCGGGAAGATACTGGCAACCTGCAAAATAGGCAACCGACTCACCACAGTGTAGATCGCCGATGCCCGGATTCTGCCCGAAAACCAACATTTCCAACCCGCAATCTACATTCCGAAATCCGCGATACCTGACTTCTGGAAGCCAATCCCGGTTTCCGCTACCATCTTCCCATCTATGGCCAAAGCACGCGCGATTGTGAAACGCCGCAAGGCGGTTCGGAACATCAAGAAGATCACCAAGACGATGCAGATGATCGCCACGGCGAAATTCCAGAAGTCGCTTAAGCGCGCCGTCGGCACGAAGCCTTACACGATGAAAGTCCGCGAGCTGGTTAAGGAGCTCGCCGCCAGCGTTGGGAACGTTGAGCACCCGCTACTCCGTAAGCCGACGGCGGAAACGCGGACGAACAAGATCGCGCTCGTCGTGCTGACCAGCAACCGCGGCCTGGCAGGGGCGTACAACGGCAGCGTGCTTCGGGCGGCTACCGCATTCCTCAGGCAGCAGGACGCGGCCGGCAAGACCATCGAACTGTACGTGGCTGGCAAGAAGGGCATCGCCTACTTCAACTTCGCCAAGCGAACGATCACCCAGCGGCTGGACGCACAGGACACGCCTCGGTTCGATGACGTCGAAAAAGTCACCGAGCATTTCATGAACGAGTTCATCGCCGGCAAGATCGATTCGCTGCACGTGGCCTACATGAACTTCATCAGCGCCGGCCAGCAGAAGCCGGACATCACCACCGTCCTGCCGCTGGCGGGCGTGGAAGAAATTTCCGCTCACCTGGCCCAGCAGCATCACGAGACCGACAGCCAAGCCAAGGCCGGCGCACTCGATACCAAGCAAACGCCCGCACAGGCGGCCCCCGGCACGTTGGTGTCGGAAACCACGTACGATTTCTCGCCCGCGCCCAAAGCATTGCTCGACGAGCTACTGCCGCTGACCGTCAAGAGCGCGATGTTCCAGGCGTATCTCGACGCGACCACCAGCGAGCACGTGTCCCGCATGATCGCGATGAAAAGCGCCACCGACAACGCCGACAAGATGCAGAAGGCGCTCAGCATGCAGTACAACCGCGCCCGCCAGAGCCAGATTACTACCGAACTGTCGGAAATCATGGGCGGCGTGGAAGCGATGAAGAAGTAACGTCAGCACATTCACATCAATGGCAAAACGGCGTCGCGTGCGACGCCGTTTTGCGTTAGTCGACTACAGATATTCCCTCATCCAGGCGGATTTAATAGTCGCCGCTGATTGGGTTCGGTATAACGGGGGCGTGCCCAAAATCCACACACTTGCCGTAGCCGTACTTCTCGTCGCGTGTTTATGTTCCCCGTCGCGGGCCTGGAGCGGCAAGGAACATATCCAATTCACTCGGCTTGCGATGGAGCGGATTCTGGCCGATCCGACGACGCCTCAGTCGTTAAAGGACTGGATTAAGAAGGTGATGCCGCGCGTCCTCGACGCCGCTCAGGAGCAGGCGTTTTTTATCGCTGCCAAGGTGGGGAACACGGATGGCAAGGAACTTTCGGGCATTGAGTATTGGGTGGTCGCGCCCGATCTGCACGCGCAAAAAGACGCCAAGGGCACGTTGATCCAGCCGTTCGGCGTCGCTGAACTGCCGATGCATTTTATCGATCTGGAACTGTTCATGACCGGCGAGAAGCAACGCACCTACAAGCACGATCTGTCGTCCAAGCCGAAACTGCAGGACATCCCGAACGATATGAAGGATCCGCGGTTCCTGCAGGCCGGTATGTTGCCTTTCAGCATTGAGCGGAGCTACAAAAACTTCGTCGCTGCGGTGAAGGCGGGCAAACTGTTGCCAGCCGATCCGAAATCAACCGATTTAGACGACAACGCGCTGCGATGGGCGGGCTATCTGTTGCACTACGTCCAAGACAACACTCAGCCGCAACATGCGACGGAAGACTACAAGAGCGAATCCTACTTCGTCGAAAAATTCCGGGGTCGAAACGCACACGCGGAGATGGAATACCGCATGGTCGATGACGAGAAGGACAACTATCCCGTTCTGCGAGCGGCGTACTATCCGCTGTTCATCCATAACATCGAAACGATGAAAGACATCGGCGAAACCAAGGATCTTTTCAAGGGCACGTTGCAAACTTCGATGGATGCGTACGACGCACTCCCCCTAATCGGCTTGGCGGCGATGCACGCGTCGGGACAGGCCGGTACGCCGGAAAAGCCCACCGGCAAGGCGAAGAACATCGATACGGTCGAATTCTTCAAATTCCGCGACAAGCTCCGAGGCAAGGAAACCAGCGTGCTGGAAATGAAAGCCCACCAGACTGCTCTAGCCGTCCGCCGGGCAGAAGCGATTTTGCGGCAAGCATGGGATGAGGCGACTCAGGCGAAGTAAGTTACGAGTTGCGAACTGCAAGCTGGAATCTTCAACTACCACCTACCAACTACCAACTCATACGGATCAGGCATGAACCGTGCGCCTTCTGGAGGGCGGGTGTCCACACCCGCCGGTCGTCGGCACGACGACCTCCGCGTTCGGCGGCTCAGGACAGCCGCCCTCCAAACACGCGCGTGAATCAAGCCGGATCCGTATCACATCTAACCCTACTTCACTTCAACGACAATCATCGTCAGATCGTCCTTCGGCATCAGGCTGCCGTTGGAGGCGTCCAGACGCTCGGCGAAATCGATCAGCAATTGCTCGCTCGACATCTCCCGGCGGTTGAGCAGTTCCTGCCGCCAGCGATCCGGGTCGACCGACTGATCTTCGCTGAACGCCACCTCCACGCCGTCGGAATAGACGAACAATCGGTCGCCTGAGGCGAGTTGTACGGCGGTTTGCTCAAACACCTCCCCGCCGAACACGCCGAGCAATCCGCCGTCCGATTCGACATTTTCCATCGATCCGTCGGCGCGCATCAGCATGGGATGCGGGTGCCCGCCGCGGGAGAAGCGGACGGTGAGGCTTTGCACGTCGATCATGCCGTAAATCGCGGTCGCGAACGTGGCGGCTGAGAGGTTTTGCTCGATCATCGATTCGTTCAGCCGGCTCATCGTTTCGTTCGGCGAGAGCAGGCGATAGCCGCCTTCGATGATCTGCTTGGTCACGAGCGCGTTCTTGATAAACATCGTCAGCAGCGCCGCCGGCATGCCGTGTCCGACTGCGTCGGCCATGTAGAAGCCGACGTTTTTCTCGTCCAGCCGCATGACGTCGTACAAATCCCCGCTGACATACCCGGCCGGGCGGAACAGCGTGTGAAAATGCACATTCCCCACCTGCGGAAGGGTTTTGGGCAGAAAATCCTGCTGCAGACGAGCGGCGAGGCGCAACTCTTCATCGAACCGGGCGATGCTGAAATTCAGCGTCTCATCGCGACGGCGCAACACGTTCACTTCCTGGGTCAACTCGGTGAGTTGCTGCTGAAGCGCATCGACCTGCTGAAGCAGGTCCGCCGGCGAGAAGGTTGAGATTTCCTGAAGTTCCGATGTGCTCATTTTCGCTCGCGACTCCGCCTTATAGTTCGGCGGTCGAACGAAGGGGCTTTACGGTCTTTGGCGTGCTTAACGAGCGTACCGTGGAATGTTCCGACCGGGCCGCCGTCATAAACGGATCAATCAGAATGACGATCGGGAATTGGCAGAAAGTGTTTGCTGTCGCATGGGCTACCAGCCCATGCTTGGTGCACAAACTACTAGGCATGGGCTGGTAGCCCATGCGACAAGACGCGTCCGATAAACTACTTGGCCGGCGTTCTAACGACGCCGGCACCGACGCAGTAGCATTATCATTGACCCAACTGCCAGGCCGACGGTCGTCGTGGGCTCCGGAACCAAAGCGATATTGCCATTTGAGTCATACCGCGCGACGAAAGCGTCTGTCGGACCACTTGCGGTGAGAAACGCGGTTGCCGCTGACGGATCCCAGTCCACGGTCCCTGTGAATCTTCCGCCGAGGTAGATGCGATCTAGCCCATCCACGCCGAGTCCTGCGCCCAGCGCGAAGTCGCTACTGATGGTCATTTCGTCGCCGAATCCGTTCACCCATAATATCAAGCCCGTGGCGGCGTCGAACTTGGCAAGGAAAATGTCGGAAGCGGCGGGGTCTTGCCCGGCCACCGTCGAACTGCGCGCAGTCAGCGTTTTGTCCGATCCGAAGTTTGCGTTGGCGCGGAACCAGCCGGTCAGAATCGGATTTCCCAACGAGTCCAATTCAATGCGATGCCCTCCGTCACCGGCAGGCCCGCCTACCAGAGTTGTCCATCGGCTGCTTAAGTTGCTGTCATATTTTGCCAGCAGGATGTCGCCTGATCCATGGCTGGTGACGCTATTGCTGGTCGTGGCGTTGTTGTCAGGGTCAACCGTGCCGGAAAGATTTCCGGTCAGATAGATGTTGTCGTTTCCATAGATGCGCATTCCGCCGGGAGAAGCCGTGTCGAAGCCCGTCCCTCCGAGCTTTACCGCTGAAAGACAGTTGCCGGTGGTGGCATCGTACTTTGCGAGAAACACGTCCGCGTTCCCGGTGGGGGAAAGTGTAATTGCCGCGCCCGCACCGTGATTGAAATCGGTTGGGGTATTAAATTGTCCCGCCACCACAACGGTACCGTTCGACAATGTGCCCACTGAGAAAGCCTGCACTACGCCGGTCGTTCCCGAGCCAAGATTGAACTGCCACTGGGATGCTCCCGATGAGTTGTATTTGGCTACCCACCCGCCGGCGACGGTAAGTGGATTCGGAGGGGCAACATCTCCGTTTCGCAGGCCGCAAGCGTAAACGTTGCCGGCGCTGTCGGAGTTGATGTCGTACGTTTCGTCGTAGTTGGGAGTGGCGATACTTGCATTCACTCCCGCGTGCCATACATACTGTCCGTTGGTGTTGTACTTGGCGATGTAGGGGTCTCGCAACCCTGCCGAGGTGAGTGTGTACTGAGTCTGATTGCTAACTGGATTGAAGCTGACAGCCCCGCCGTTGACTGCGGAGTTAGAGAAATATCCGCCCATGAGCGTGTTGCCAGCGGAGTCGACACGGATTGTGTGGGGGATGTCATTTCCGCTGCCGCCGAAACGGATCGACCATTGATGGTTTCCGTTCGGATCGTACTTTGCAAGATAGTTGTCCACGGCAGCGCCGGTTGCGGTCAGGTTGTAAGTGCCCGCGTTCGGATCGAAGTCCACGGCTCCGGCGAAGTATCCGCCGGAATAGATGTTTCCCGCCCCGTCAACGCGGAGATCTTTACCGTAGTCCAATCCGCTGCCGCCGATGGCAAACGGCAGTGCCGCATAGACGTGACTGCCCCCTGACGAAAACGAGGCAGCGAAAATAGCAATCCACAGCGCCGAAGCTTTCTTTCTGCTACTCATCATTCTGCCCTCCAACGTAAAGCGATTATTTCGCCTGCGCACGCAATCGCGCTGCGACTAGTTCTTCGCGGCTGACACTGCCGTCGTGGTTCTCGTCTGCTCGCATCAGGCGATCCAGTGAGTCCGCCGGAATTTCCGAAGGACCGAGCTTGCCGTCGTGATTGCCATCGAAGCGGTCAAACATTTCATCTACGCTCGGCAGTGTTCCAGCTTTCTGCGGAAGCGATGTCGTCGACGAAGCATGATGGGATTTGCTGCGTTGCGTCTGAAAATGTGAATCCCATTGCGCAAACTGTTCTGCTGTCAGCGCCGTTCGCATATCGCTGCGCAAATTCTCGTGCTCGATGCCAATCTTCCGCATCGCCTCATCTCGGATCGCGCTGATCGCCTGAAGGCGTTGTTCATAAGCCCTCTGCACGGCCTGCGCCTGCTCCTCGCTCAGGTGTGCCTTTGCACGGAGTTCGTCGGTGATTTGTGTCGCGGTGCGCCCAGGCGCGACGGGTATCGATGAGGTACTTGGCGTTGTGATCGCAGCCCCAGCTTTTTTGATCACGATTATGCTGATTCCAAGGCCGATGACGATTCCGAAGGCGAGGATCAATGTGATTGGCACCCAAACACGGCGAGGGCGGGGTAACTTGTTCACAACGCCTCCATCGGTATCTGCGGAAACAGTGCCGCCTGTGCATCGGATGTCGGCTGGCCTAAAGTTGGAAGCGACACAGCGATAATTAGCAACGCAGCTGCGGCTCCACCCGACGCACAGCAGAACGTCCAGAGAGGTCGGATCGGAATTGACTGCTCGGTTGAGATTTGGGCGATCACCGCCGATGCAACATCAGTCGTCGGAGGAGTCTCCTCCCGCGCGAACGCTGCGAGTCGCTCTATAGATTCTAAATCACGCATCAAAGCCTCCCGGGATCACGTCGCCAGCTACTTCCTTCAGCCGTCGTCTCGCCCGCATCGATCTCATTTTGACAACAGCACGATTCCAACCCGTCCGGTCGGCAACCTCCGCCACGCTCAATTCTTCCAGGTACATCAGCGTGAGAATCAGCCGCTCCGGCGGCTTCAATTTGGCCAAAAGGGCGTGAAGCAGTTCTCCCGCTTCTTGTGCATTGCTCATTTCGCGGTCAGGCACTGTTTCAAGTGCTTCCTCTTTGCGTTTTTGTTCTCGATGTCGCAACTTCCAATATCGATAGCCCACTCGCGTGGCGATGCGCGACAACCAGTGCAGGATCGGGCGTCGTCCCGCAAAACTGTGAAGGCTGAAGTAAGCCTCGACAAAAACGTCCTGCACCAATTCCTCGTGAACATTGCGGTTTCGGGTAAACCGCCACAACTGACGGGCAATGTTCGTTTCGTAACGGCGAACCAACCGCTCATAAGCGGCTGCGTCGCCCGTACGCGCGGCCGCAATGTCGATCCAATCCGGCTCGTCCACGATGGCCTCATGATAGCTCGTCAGTGGGTTAATCAGATCCCGACCTTTGGAAGCATGGCCAGTAAATCCTCCGCAGGAACGCCCGTAACCTTTGAAACCGCTTGAGCAAACGTCTGGCGAATTTCTCGAATTGCGGTCTTCTTCTGCTGGTCTGCCGTCCGAACCGCCGTTAACTCCTCGTTCGTCAACTTACGCCTCATCGCCTCTTCGAGCTTGGGAATCATATTCTTGTCCTGATTCAGCGGCCCACCGATCCGTGGCATCATTTCCCACACGCGGGCCTCGGAAACACCGCTGATGCGACTGATTTCGCTCACGAACTTTTCGCGCGGAGGGTTCAAGCCTTCTACCATCGTTCGAATCGCTCCGGTAGCATTTTGTCGCTCGTCGGCGGTAAGCGTTCGTCCAGACCGTTGTTCGATTCGCTGCAATAGCCCGTCGGTGGCAGGGCTTTTATTGGGGGATTTAACGGCTGCATTAGCGCCGCTACTGTCTGCGTATGCCACAGAGAATCCGCCGAGCAACGCGAGGAAGATCGAGGCCTTAAAATAGTGGGATGTCATGGAAGCTCCTTTGCTGGTGATGTGGAAAGCTAGAGTGGGCCGGTAACAACAAAATTCCAAGCCAACAACGAAGTGGATCAATCGTCCCCCCCCTCCTGCTGTTTTAATGAACTTATCCGAGCCGCCCCTGTACCCAGGCAAAAACAGTGGAACCCCTTTAGGTCACTTCACCAAAGGTTCTCGCGCGTCGGCGGGGATGTCCAGCATCTGGCCGGGTTTGATGCCGGCTTTTGCAACCATCCCCGCGTTCAGTTCGATCGCGTATTTTGCCGGCCCGTCGCTGGGAACGTTTGCAAGGTCGTAGGGTTGCATCGCTTTGGTCGACACCACTTTTCCACTCTTGGAAACGTAAATGATGTCGAGCGGAATGCGCGTGTTCTTCATCCAGAACGCGCGGTCGTCTTCCTCGTCGAACACGAAGATCATCCCGTGCTCGTCCGGCATGGTATCGCGCTGCATCAAGCCGCGATCTCGGGACGGAAACGTGTCAGCCACTTCGAGCAAAAACGCCATGCTGCCGATTTGCATGGTCACTGTGCGCAAATCGCTCTGAGGCTGTACGTTGCCTTTGCAGCCGGTGAGGATTATGGTGAGCAATAGCCCGAGCAGTGGTGCGGTGCGGCGAATCAATGTCCATCTCGCTTGCGGCGTTGCCGCAGTTGGTTGGTCAGCCGGAGGTCGAGCAACGCCAGTATCGTAACCACACCGACTAAAACCATCACGCCCAGCCAAATGACGGCGAACCAAACAGTTGGCTCATCCCAACTGACGACGGCCGACCCGACGTAAAACAGCATCGCCAGCAGGATCAGCAACACCGAGCCCAATCGCCGTATGCGGACCCGGCGGGTGTTGATCGCTACGTCTTCAACCGCCGCCAGCCTGTGGACTGCGTCGGAATAGAAAAGATAGTACCACCCCGCAGCGGCGATCATCAGCGAGAAAATGCCGGTCAGAATTGGCATGGCGATTTAGGATTTAGAAGCGGGGCGGACGCCCATGGCCGCCAGCATCGGGATCGCCAGTTCCATCGGCAGGCCGACGATGTTGGTCAGGCTTCCACCCATGTTGGTGACGAACGGGTCGCGGTCCTGAATGCCGTACCCGCCGGCCTTGCCGCGCCAGTCGCCGGAGGCGATGTACAGGTCGATCTCTCGCGGCGAAAGCGGTCGCATGGAGACAGTCGAAACCATGTGCTTCACTTCCGATCGTCCGGACGATTTATGCAGCACGCACACCCCGGACGCGACCGTGTGCTGCGAGCCGGCGAGTTGCCCGAGCATCCAGCGGGCGTGGTCGGCGTCTTCGGGTTTGCCCAGCAGGGTATCGCCGAGTGCGACGATGGTGTCGGCGCCCAAAACCACCGCATCAGGGTAAGCCTCGGCGACGATTTCCGCCTTGCCGAGCGCTAGAAGCTCAGCCACGCCCATCGGCGCGAGCGTGTCGGCGTAGGCGTCCTCGTCGATGTCGGCTGGGATCGCTTCAAACACAAAGCCGGCTTCGATCAGTAGCTCCACCCGTCGCGGGCTTCGGCTGGCGAGGATTAACCGTGGGATAGCCATCACCAAAATCGTAGGGCGCGGCGACCGAAAGGACCACGCCGGATCCGAGCGAAACGGAAACTTTAAGGAATCTTACCGCGATCGACATCGAGCGACTATTTAAATCGAATCGCGATATCGCCTTCGACAGGAACCCGCCCGCCTACAGGTGGTGCGTCATACTTGACGTGGATGGAGTCGGGAAGCACCCGGATGATTTTGCCCGTGGCGATGGACTTTTCCGCACCGTCCATGAATGTTACGATATCGCCATCCTTCAGCCCATCGGTCACGATGCTCCCTACGGCGACGCGGTTTTCGGCGGGGCTTACTTCCGTCACCTGGCCGATGTGCGCGTTCGGGTCCATGCGCTGAAGGTCAGCGCGGACGCGCGCGAACATACCGGGATCAGCCGTGATGATCGGCTCTTCGGCAGGCTTGTGCATGCAACCTGCGATCAATCCTGCCAACACAACTCCGCCTGCCAATTGATTCAAACGCATTGCGATCTCCTTGCAGCACACCAGCATAACGTAAATGACAGTAAACCGGGAAGGGGCATCACTTTGCAACTGTTACCCCGGGATCAGACAGAAACATGCTCCGGATCACTTGCCCGCCGGCTTATCGGGCGTAGTGGTCGAAGCGGTGTTCAATCGCTCGTTCAGATCCCTTAGGTTGTTTTGAAACTTCTGCCACACCAGCAATTCTGCTGACTGATAAAGCTGGTACGCATCGCTGGGCTCGATACTAAAGTATGTCGCGATGCGGTTCACGCTGGCCCAAAAGCTGGTAAACGGCAGATTGTTGAGCTCGGCCACCCGCGATAGCGCCAGATGCACCACGGCCACCTTGTGATCGAAACGGTCGTTGAGCTCGAGATAGCCGGTCTGGCTCATCGATTTGATCAGCGCCCGTACATCGCCGGCGGTGACGTTGTCGGTGATGTTGTCGATGATGATGTCCGACAGCGTGGCCGCGCTCGCCCGCTCGATCAGCACGCTGCTGGTCAGCCCCGCGCCGGCGCGCAGGCTTTCGATGATACCGATGTCACTCTTTTCGCTGATCTTGGAGTCGAACTTCGTGCGCGCGTCGATGACGAGGAAGATCGCACCGTTCGGATACGGATCGGGCTTGCGCGCCACTTTCGCCGCCCAGATGTGATGGCGGTAAATGTCGACCAGCGTGCGAACGCCGAGGTTGTCGGTGATCCCGCCGTCGATCAGGTGGCGGTACTGCGGGAAAGTTGTGGAGTAATCCCGCAGCGTGACCGGATGCAGCACGACGGGCACCGACGAACTGGCAGCCACCGCGTAAGCGATGGGATAGGCTTTGAGATCGGAGTTCAGTTCATCGAACGTTTCATTGCAGAAAACGAAGCGGTCGCCGGACTGCAGATCGGTGGTGTTGATCAGCAGCCGCGGCCGATCGGGCAGCAGGTCGCCGAAGGTCATCGGCTTGCTGTCGCGGGTGAACAGGTTGTATTCGATCGTTCGGGCGAGCAAATCGGTGCGGTCCACGTCGGTGAAGATCAGCGCCCAGAAATTCCACGGCAAAAACAGCTGCCACCACGCGTCGGCGGCAAAATTGTGGGTGAGCTTTTTCTGGGCCGTCTCGGGGTTCCATTCCTCGCGGTGCGTGCAGTAATAAGCAGCCGTCAGAGATCCGCCGGAGACGGAGGAGATGTAGTCGACTTTCTGCAGGATACCAACCCGCTGCAATTCAAACAGCATGGCGGCCGAGAAGTTGGCCGATCGCGATCCACCGCCGCTGATGGCGACGCCAACGAACGTGCCGTCGGCGTCGGGTGATTCGCTGCTCGGGCGGGTGGCGGCGCGCGTCGCGTTGAGCTTGCGCGTCTCGAACGGAACTTTCCCTCCGTTGAGCGCTTCGTTCTGAACGCTTTTGCACCCGGCGATGATGACCAGCATTGACAGGCCGAGAAACAAGAGGGATCGGCGGACGGTCAAAAAATGTTTGCCCATGTATGCGATAAATTACGCCAGAAGCGGCGGATAGAAAAGTGACCGCAGCGGTTTAATTTGTTTTCTGCGGTGCACAACACCCGGAGCGTGCGTTAGAATCGGCCGGGGCATTACCCGGGAGGTTTTGATGACCGCTGCCGCAGCAGACGTTCCAGCCGTGACCGATTCGTCGGCCGCCCATTCACCAATCCGTAACCGATACGTTCGCGATTGGGTCGAGCAGTGTGTTTCGCTGCTCAAACCTGACAAGGTCTACTACTGCAACGGAAGCAAGGAAGAACGTGAATCACTCTACGCCCAAGGCGTATCCGACGGCACATTCATCAAGCTCAATCAGCAGAAATGGCCCGGATGTTACTACCACCGCAGTAACAGCAACGACGTGGCTCGCACCGAGCATCAGACTTTCATCTGCACCACCGCCCGCGACACCGCCGGCCCGACCAATAACTGGATGAAGGACAAAGAAGCCTACGCCAAGTTGCGAGAGATGTTCAACGGCGTGATGAAGGGCCGCACGCTTTACGTCGTGCCATTCGTCATGGGGCCGATCGGCGCTCAGTTAGCGAAAGTGGGTGTGCAGCTGACGGACTCGCTCTACGTTGCCGTCTCGATGGGGTTGATGACGCGAATGGGCGATATCGCCTGGAAGCAGCTTGCCGACAACGAAGAATTCACCAAGTGCCTGCACAGCCTGGCCGACGTGAACCCGAACCGCCGGTACGTTTGCCACTTCCCCGTGGACAACACGATCTGGAGCATCGGTTCCGGCTATGGCGGAAACGCATTGCTGGGCAAGAAGTGCCTCGCCCTCCGCATCGCCAGCTACCTCGGCCGGCAGCAGGAGTGGATGGCGGAGCACATGCTTCTCATGGGCGTGAAAGATCCGCAAGGCCAAAAAACCTACGTCGCGGCGGCGTTTCCGTCGGCCTGCGGGAAGACGAATTTCGCGATGCTCGTCCCGCCTAAGAAGTTTAAGGACGAAGGGTGGCAAGTCACCACCGTCGGCGATGACATCGTGTGGATGTGGGTCGATCAGGAAAGCGGCAAGCTCCGTGCGATCAATCCCGAGGCCGGCTATTTCGGCGTCGTACCCGGCACGAATGCCAAGAGCAACCCCAACGCGCTGGCGGCCATGAGCAAGGATGCGATCTTCACCAACGTCGCGTTGGTTCCGCTGGTGGACGGTTCGTACGACATCTGGTGGGAAGACAGCGATTGGCCGGCACCGGCCAGCGCGATCGACTGGCAGGGCGAGCCGTGGACGCCGTCGCTCGGCACGAAAGCTGCTCATGCCAACAGCCGATTTACCGCGTCGATGACGAACAACCCTGTGCTCGACGAACGCGCGGACGATCCCAAGGGCGTGCCCATCAGCGCGCTGATTTTCGGCGGGCGCCGGTCCAAGACGATCCCGTTGGTCTTTCAGGCGTTCAACTGGCTGCACGGCGTATACGTCGGTGCGACCATCGGCTCGGAAACCACCGCCGCCGCCACGGGGCAGGTGGGCGTGGTGCGGCGCGATCCGATGGCGATGCTGCCGTTCATTGGCTACAACATTCGCGACTATCTGGTGCACTGGTTTCAGATGCGCAAAAAGATGTTCGACTGCCCGCGCATTTTCCACGTCAACTGGTTCCGCAAGAACGACGCCGGGCAATTTCTCTGGCCCGGGTTCGGCGAGAACATGCGCGTGCTCAAGTGGATCATCGACCGCTGTAAAGGCCGAGCATACGCCCGCGAAACGCCGATCGGCTGGATGCCGCGCATCGAGGATATCGATCTCGAAGGCCTGAATGTGACAGCCGACGATTTGAAACTGCTGGAGACGGTCGACATCGACGCGTTCAAGGCGGAGATAATCAGTCAGGAAGAACTGTTCATGAAACTTGCGGGGGATTTGCCGAAGGAAATGATTTTCCAGCGCGAGTTGCTGATCAGCCGGTTGTAGGGCGTAAGTGTTCAGACATCGTCATCCTGAGCGGTACTCCACGAAGGATCTCGGGTAGCCAAAAACTGCTCGACGTCCGAGATTCCTCGCAGAGTACCGTTCGGAATGACGGCTATGGATCGTCGTCGCGATCATCGTTAGGGCTCCGTTCGTAGCTATCTTATTGTCTCGCAACGGATAACAGTCGCCGCAATAATGGGGGCATTCAGGCGTTATGGATACGACGGTCGGACCCAATTCGATGCGATTGCATATCGCCCCACATACGGCGGCACCACCGCCGGTGACTGATGAGCAGTTGGTCGATCGCCTTCGGGACGGCGATCCATCGGCCGGTCGTGAGTTGGTCGATCGCCATTGCCAGGCGCTGCTGCGATACCTTCACCGGTTGACCGGCAGCGAGCACTCGGCCGAGGAATTGCATCAGCAGACCTGGGTGAGTGTGCTGGAGCACATAGAAAAATTCTCGCCGACGACCGCCGGCGGGGGATTCAAAAGTTGGCTCTTCCGTATCGCCACGAATAAAGCCAACGACACGTGGCGATCCCGATCGCGTGAGAAGGCGGCCAAGGAAGGGCTGAAGCTGGTGACCGACGAAGAACTCCCAGCGGCCGATCATCGGCTGGAGAGTTCGGAGAACGAGGCCAAGCTCAAGCGGGCGATCGAACAGTTGCCGGAGAACCAGAAGCAGGTGGTCATGCTTCGGTACTACAGCAACCTGAAGTTTGTTGAAATCGCCGAAATGCTCGGCTGTCCGTTGAATACCGCCCTGGGCAGGATGCACAAGGCGATGCAGAAGTTGAAACAGTTGATGGAATCGGAAGTCAGGAGTAGCCCATGAAATCGCTGCTACACACCCTGAATGATAACGAAGCGGTGCTGCTGATGTACCTCTTCGACGAACTGCCCGCCGACGATCGCGTTGAGGTGGAGGGGATGTTGTTGACCGACTCGACGCTTCGGGCGGAGTTGCAACATCTGGAAGTGGTGCACGCCACGGTTACTGATGCGATTAAGTTGTCGGACGGGCGGCTGTCGTCCCCGCGCTCGGAGGCGGCGGCTCGGCGCAACACTTACAAATTAGTCGACCAATGGAACACCCGCCGGCTGCTCCGGCAGGCGGCGGTTGTTAGACGGGCTCCGAGCAAACTGAAATGGGCCCTCTATGCCAGCGGGGCGGCGGCGGCGGCGCTGGTGGCGGTGACGTACTTCTGGGTCATGAGCAACGGAGATCAGTACAATAACTTTCCGAGTATTGCCACGACTGGCGTCGTTCCACCCGAAGTCGAGGATCGTCTTGCGAATTCATTTGATGATCCAGATTCCCCCGAAATCAATCACGAAATAGCCGACGCCCGGTCGATTGATTCTTCGGATTTGCTCCGCAAATCGCTCGATACCAGCGAGGAAATGCTCAGCGATTCGCTGACCCACGTCGACCTTGCCGCAGCCGAGCGGGAGATCAAAGCGATCGCTATCCTGAGCGACCTGCGGACCATCAATGGCGACGCCGACGGTCAAGACCAGTTTCAGTAAATGAGACTCAACATGATGCATTCAATAACCAAAAGAGCAGGGACGATCGTGCTGACGGCGTTATGCGCATTGCCGATCGCGGCGATGTCACCGGCCGCTCGAGCGGAAGGTCCTGCCACGCGCCCGACGCGACCGCCGGGCAGCGAGCATCCGAATCGGCCGTTCCGCAAGGATTTTCCATCCCGTCCGCCGATTACGACCGAACAATGGACCGACGTGCTGACCTTCATGCGCGAACATTCGGCCCGTCGAACAGAAGATCTCGAAAAACTCCTCACCACCAGCGAAGAGAAGCGCGCTTCGTTTATGAAGCAATTGATCTCCGCTCAATATGAATACGTGATGAGCTTGAAAAACGAGGACTCGGAACTTCACGACCTCCAAATTCGCAAGATCGAAACGCAAGATGCGATTTACGGCATGCTTCGCGATGCCAAGAACGGAATGAACGCGGATCAGAAGAAGGATTTTCGCGAACTGGTCGTCAAGCTGGTTGACGTAAACTTGAACGAACGTCAGCGGCGGATCGAACGGGCCAGAGAATCGCTCGCCCGTGCTCAGACCACGCTACAGGAAGACAATAAGCACAAGAACGCGCTGGTTGAAGACCGCATGGAGCAACTGCTTCGAGAAGGGCCTCGCCCCCTGAAGATGGACACTCGCCCGGAAGGTCCGAACGATGCCGGGGCAACCAATAGCAAAGCCGGCAGCGAAACATTCGGCGACGTAATGCCGCAGGGCGCACCGCGTCGCGACGGCAACGGGAAGAAGGATTGAATCCTCGTCCCCCGTTGCTCTGGGGAAGGGTGAACTGCGGGGATTGTGCAGGGCCGTTGATTCAATCAGCGCATCAAAAAGGGTCGTCCCCTCCGAGACGACCCCTTTCGCATCCGTGCGAATACTGAATTGATTTTTGCGTTAGTAGACAACCGCCATCGCGTCTTCGATCGCTTCGATCACTTGGCGGACATGGAACGGCTTGCGCAGGAATCCGTCGAACGGTCCCGAGAGCAGGCCTTTGCCTTCGTCGTCGGTCATCTTGCCGCTCATGGCGATGAGCTTGGTCAATTGCAGATCGGAGTTAGCCTTCACTTGCTTAGCCACTTCTCTGCCATCGACGTCGGACAGGTGCATATCTAGCAGGATGACGTGCGGGCGAAACTTCTCCGCAGTAATGCCGGCGGCGAAACCGCTCTTGGCGACTTCCACTTCGTACTTGGCTTCGTCTTCAAGAATCTTCTCTAGCACTTCCACGATGTCGGCTTCGTCGTCGACGATCAAGATGCGGCTGCAGCCCGACATCAGGCCGTTCAGCGGCATGCCGTGTTGTTTCATGAAGCGGATCAGCTGATTCAGCGGAATGCGGCGGTCCTTGCTGCCCGGAATGCGATACCCGTGCAACGTGCCGGAGTCAAACCACTTGCTGACGGTCCGCGGCGCGACGTTACAGATTTTGGCGACTTCGCCGGTGGTCAGAACGTCTTTTATCTTGCTGGTGCTGGTACTCATAGTGCATTTCTCCCGTCGGCCGAAATCCTCCGGCCGGATGTTTTCTCCCTGGCCACCTACAACCTCATGCGGATGACCCTTTCTATATCGACGAATCAGCCGATCGCTTTAGGAGACGTGCGCAGTTTTTGCCGAACTTGCGAGAAAGACTGAAAACTCCGTTGTTATCAGACAGGGCTAATAAACGGTCCGGTGGTACATGTGACAGGAACTGACCAATGCCCGCGTGGAGGCATGTCGCAGCCGTAAATCAGACCCGCCAACCGGCTCGGCGATAGGCGATGTGCTGTCGTTAAATTGTCGCGGTTGGCGCTTGCAGATGCCGGACAACTTGAGATCATTTTAATATGGCCCAACCGGCAATTGTTTCCGACCCGCTATCGGCAAAACGGGGTTTGCGGCTGCCTCGGTTGCAGGAAGCGGGGCTCATCCTTGTCATCATTGCGATCTGCCTTTTACTCACCTTCGCCGGCGGAAACATCAACATTCGCGGGCACGATGTAAATAATTTTTTCAGGCCCGATAACCTGCTCACCAACGTCCTTACGCCGATGAGCTGGATGGCGATTATGGCCGTCGGCGTGACCTGCGTTGTGGTCGCGGGAGGCATCGACATCAGCGTCGGTTCGATCTTCGGCCTGTCCGCTTTGGCGTGCGCGGCGGTGCTGCAGACGATGGGCGAAGAAGCACCGGCGTGGAAAGTGCTGCCCGTCGCCGTCCTCGTTCCTTGCGGCGTGGGGCTGATTTGCGGGTTGATCAACGGCGCACTCGTCGTCGGACTGCGCATGCATCCGTTCATCGTGACACTCGCGACGATGAGCGTCTTCCGCGGCATCGCACTGGTCAGCGTGAAATCGGGCTCATTGCCCACGTCCGGCAACATGCTGCCGATCGCATTTACCGACAATCTACTGATGTACACCATGCGATACGCAACGCCCGGCAAGCTGCCCGTGAATCTACAGCCGGTTCCCATGTTGGCGATGCTGTCGGTGGCGATGATCGGCGCGGTTTATCTTGGCCTGACGATCATGGGCCGCGAGAATTACGCCGTCGGCGGGAACGAGGAGGCGGCCCGGTTTAGTGGCATACCTGTGGGGCGGGTCAAACTTCGCGTTTACGCCCTGAGCGGGTTGTGCGCGGGCATCGCAGGCATGGTCAATTGCGGCTACTACGGATCAGCCGCCACCAATACCGGCGAAGGGTACGAGCTGATGGTGATCGCCGCGGTCGCGGTGGGCGGGGCGAGTTTGTCAGGAGGGCGCGGCACGGCGCTGGGCGCGGTGCTGGGCGCGATGATCATTCAGCTGATCGATAACGGCATTTTCATTCTCAAGCAGATTCATCTCGGCTTCGTCGAGATCACATTCAGCAAGGAATATAGCAAGATCATTATCGGCATTGCTATATTGCTTGCGGTGACGGTGGATCAACTCAGCGAATACTTCCGCCGCCGGCGAGCACGCGGGCGCGGAGCGGGATGAAGAGTCATTTTTTTTGGAGGACAGATATGCGTCGATCGATTGTTACTTTCCTATCGTGTGCGGGAGTCATGGCGGGTTTGATACTGTCGCCGGCGGCGATGGCGGAGGCGCCGAAAAAAATCACGATCGGCATGGTCGCCAAGAGCCAGAGCAACCCGGTGTTCCAAGCCGCCTATCAGGGCGCGAAGGACGCGGCTAAGGAACTCGGGCCTAAGTACGGCGTGGAAGTCACGATCGACTGGCAAACGCCCGCCGGCGAAGACGCCCAAAAACAAGCTCAAGCAATCGAGCAACTGACCAGCAGCGGGGCGGCCGCGATTGCGGTTTCGTGCTCTGACGCCAATACGCTCACCCCCGCGATCAACAAAGCCGTCGCCGCCGGTGTGGAAGTCGTCTGCTTCGATTCCGACGCACCGCGCTCGAAGCGGTTCGCCTTTTACGGGACCGACGATCTCGACTGCGGCAAACAGATCATGGCCGAGCTCGCCAAAACCATGGGCGACAAAGGCGTGATCGCCGTCATTGCCGGCAATCAGACTGCGCCGAACCTCCAAAACCGCGTGAAGGGCGTGAAGGACGAACTGGCGAAACACCCGGGAATGAGCCTGCTGCCGGACGGCGTGTTCTATCACGTCGAAACGCCCGAAGAAGCTGCCAAAGCGCTCAGCGCTGCCCAGACGACCAACCCGCAAATCCAGGGCTGGGCGTTCATAGGCGGTTGGCCGCTGTTCACCAAAAACGCGCTGAAGTGGAACCCCGGCGAAATCAAAGTCGTCTCCTGCGACGCATTGCCCGCCCAACTTCAATACCTCAAGAGCGGCCACGTGCAAATGCTGCTCGCCCAGGACTGCTACGGCTGGGGCGTGCAGGCGGTCGAGCTATCGCTGAAGAAAGTGTTGAAGGGCGAATCGCCGAAGGAGCCGCGCGTCATCGCGCCACTCACTCCGGTCACCAAGGACAACTTGGACGAGTTCTCCAAGCAGTGGGACAAATGGCTCAGCGCTGAGAAGTAATCTCTTGCTCCTTCTCCCGGTACGCCGGGAGAAGGCTGGGATGAGGGTTCTGTTCTTCAGCCTATTCACGTGGCGATCATTTAAAAGAACTCTCACCCTGCCCTCTCCCGCCGTACCGGGCGAGGGTTCACCATCATGGCTGACGACGACTACATCCAATATCGCAATATCACCAAAACGTTCGCGGGCGTAACAGCCCTTGACGGGGTGACGCTGTCGATCCGTCGCGGCGAGTGTCACGCGCTGATGGGTGAGAACGGGGCCGGTAAAAGTACGCTGGGCAAGGCGCTGGCGGGGATTCATCGGCCGGACTCGGGGGAGTTGATTGTCAATGGTGTCGTCCGCCGATTCCGTTCGCCTGCCGACGCGCAGGCGGCGGGGATCGGACTGGTTCACCAGGAACTGGCGTTCTGCCCGGACCTGAGCGTGGCGGAAAATCTCTGCCTCGGCCGCTACGAAAGGCGCCTCGGGGGTTTTCTCCGCCGATCTAAGATGAACGATATCGCCCGCGGATTGCTATCGCGGATCGGTGTGACGAGCATGGACGTCACACGCCCGCTGCGCGAGCTGTCGACCGCGCAGGAGCAGCTCGTGCAGATCGCTGCCGCCGTCGGCACGGGGGCCAACGTGCTGGTGTTCGATGAGCCGACGAGTAGTTTGTCCGAGCCCGAGGCGCAGCAGCTGTTCAAGCTGATCGAGCAGCTCAAGTCCGAAGGCGTCACGATGATTTACGTCAGTCATCGCATGCCCGAAGTGTTTCGCCTTTGCGATCGGCTGAGCGTATTGCGTGACGGCAAATACGTCGGCACGCTCGATCGCGAAACGGCTACCGAGGAGTCAGTCATCCAGATGATGGTCGGCCGGGCGGTGACGGCGCATCAGCCTAAGCACACACAGGCGGAACTCGGCGAGGTTCGGTTGAGCGTGAAAGGGCTGACTTCGCCGGGGCGGTTTAAGGACATCAGCTTCGAGATCCGCGCTGGTGAAATCGTCGGCCTGGCAGGATTGGTCGGCGCGGGGCGCAGCGAAATCGCGACGGCAATCTTCGGCCTGGATCCGGCCGCGCGAGGTTCGGTTTTGATCGACGGCCGACCGCTCAAACTCGGGCGAGTCCGCCAATCCATGCGCCGCGGGATCGGCCTGCTGCCGGAAGACCGCAAGCGACAAGGCCTGGTGCTGATGATGGGCGGTCGGCAAAACTATTCGCTGGCGAATCTCAATCGGCTCAGGCGGTTCGGTTTCCTCAACCGCCGACTCGAAAAGAGCGAGGCCGGAGAACAATTCGCCCGGCTGCGCGTGAAAACCCATTCGCTGGACGCGCCAGTAGCCGGCCTGAGCGGGGGGAATCAACAGAAGGTTGCCCTGGCAAAATGGCTGGGGCGAGACGCAAGAATTCTCATCGTGGACGAACCCACGCGCGGCGTGGACGTGGGCGCGAAGGCGGCCATCCACGAAATTCTCGACAACCTCGCCGCCCAGGGAACCGCCATTCTACTCATCAGCTCCGAACTGCCCGAAGTGATCGGGTTGTCAACCCGAGTTCTGGTCCTACGCGACGGCCGGCTCGTCGGGCAACTCACGCGCGATCAAGCGACGCAGGATTCAGTCCTCCGACTCATGGCGGGCCTGTAATTGAGCTTCGAGAGTGGTTTTTATTGCAGGAATCCGTAATGCCGCTGAATCCGTACATCCTCTACAACGGCGAGATGGCCAAACTTGCGAGAGTGGGTGTCCGGGATTTCCTGTTCTGATCGGGACTGGCAATCAGTGTGGAAATGGTAGAAAGATGGCGAAGTACCGGCCGATTGAGGCAGAGAAGCCTAGTCACCCAAGGAAGGATTGGAGCGACGGGGAATCGAACCCCGATTTGCTGAATGCGATTCAGCCGTCATCCCGTTAGACCATCGCCCCGGTTCAAAACAGGATCGGCCATTCTAATAGGATGGGCCGAACGGTCAAGGGTGCAACGGTTCTGGCTCGGTAACCCGGTAATTTGGGCTGCCGAATGGTTAAAATTAAAATCCCTCCATCTGTTTTGACGTTTTGAATGGTCCGCTCCTATATTCTATAGGCGTCCGACGGCAACCGACACTTGGACAGGGAGAACACTTGAACATGTCGAGCTCTATGGCAGAAACGACTCAGGAAGATCTTCAACAGCTGACCTCGCTGTTTAGGTTATTGTCCGACAAGACACGGCTCACCATGGTGATGCTGCTTTCCAACGGCGAACGCAACGTCAGTAGCCTTTGCGAAGAACTACGCCTTCCTCAGCCGACGGTCAGTCATCACCTTGCGCTTTTGCGGACGAACCATATCGTCTCCTGCCGGCGCGACGGGAAACAGGTCTTTTACGTGTTGAATGGTAAAGAGAACAAGTCTGCCGGCGGGGCGATCTTTCCGCTGGAGTTCCTGGCCTCCCGATTTAACGTGAGCGTGACCGAACCGGCGGTTTAACGTCAGTCTCGGGTAGGTCCAGCCCGTGGCCGGTAAGCTTGACGAAAACGTCCTGCAATGTCGGCCGGCCCATGGTGATCGATTCCACCTGACCGGGCAGTAATTCAATTATCTTCGGTATCAGCAAATGACCTTCGGGCGCTTCCACGCGCACCGTCCGGTCAAGCACTCGCCCGTTCATCCCCAGCCGATCGGCCAACACGCCCGCGGCTTTGGGCGCATCGGCGGTGGTGAGGGTGATCACATCGCCGCCGATGGTGGATTTGAGGGACGACGGCGTATCGCACGCCAGCAGCTTGCCCTTTTCCATCACCGCCAGGCGATCGCACTGGTCGGCTTCTTCCATCAGGTGAGTAGTCATCAGCACGGTCACGCCGTCAGCGGTGCGGACGTCTTGCAGGAGTTGCCACAAGTCGATGCGCGCACCGGGATCAAGCCCGGTGCTGGGTTCGTCCAGCAGCAACAGGCTGGGGTTGTGCAAAAGACCCTTGGCCAGTTCCACGCGCCGCCGCATCCCGCCGCTGAACGTACCGACGTATTCGTGCTGACGGTCACTCAGCCGCACGCGGGCGAGGAGC
>JBBROD010000002.1:0-92125 GCA_038229715.1 Tepidisphaerales bacterium
CCTGGAGAAATGCTGCGGATGCCCGTCGCGGCGTTTAAGAAAGCGCGGATGGAAAGCAGCGCACTCACACAATTATTGATGCGCTACGCGCTGGTGCTGATCCAACGCGGGGCCCAAAACGGGGCATGCATTCAGCATCACACAATCGAAGAGCGCATGTGCCGGTGGCTGCTGGAAACAGCGCATCGCAAAGGCGAAGACAGCTTCGGGCTGACGCAGGAATTTCTCGCCGACATGCTCGGCGTGCGAAGGCAAAGCGTGAACCTGACGGCCCGCCTGCTCCAGCAGGCCAATCTCATCAAGTACCACCGCGGCGAGCTGACAATCATTGACCGGGCGGGATTGGAAGAAGCATCCTGTGAGTGCTTCCGCGTGACCAGTGAAATGTACGAACGCATGATGCGGCTGCCTAAGTGACGCGACTCGCATTCGCGACCCGGCTCATCACCTCGATGCGAGCGTGCTTCCCGACAAAGGCGAAGAATGGACCGGTTGCAGTGCCATGCACCGCGTGCCGGGCCGGTGCCGTATGCGACAGATGTCTGATCGACGCAATGAAAGCCGGAAACCAGCAGGCGATTGGCGACCTATACGACCGCTACTCGCCGACCGTGTATGCCGCATGCCTGAAATTATCGAAGGATCAAGCCGCCGCCGACGAACGGCTGGTGGAGGTGTTCTTCAAGCTGTGGGAGATATGTCCGAGCCTGGAGAGCGATTCGAGTCAAATCCTGAGGTGTCTTTTGGCCTTCACGGTAAGAGATGCCGCCCGATCTAACCGTGGGTGATCGGCAGGGGTACGCATTCAAAAAGGGGACATCACTAATTAATTAACTCTTTCGGGCGAATGGTTTCATTGCAAAATAATCGCGTCCCCTTTATCGCCCCCAACATCACACTTGACCCCAAGCGGGATTCATAGTTGTTTGGTTATACTGCGGCCAGGTGGCCGGCACTTCAAACGCGCACGAGGGCACCGGCTCGCGCGACCCACTTCGTGACTTTTGGCGTGTTCGCCAGATACCACTCCCGCAATCCCCGCACGGCATCGAGGCCAGCAACGAATGCATCGACTTGGTCGCCGAACTTCCCGTGATTGTTGATCACCGGCGTCCGAACCATCATGCCCAAGCTCTTACTCTTGTTGGGATCGAGCGTCATTGAGTCGGCAGCGACATCCGTGGCGATCAACGGACCCAGTACGCTGCGATGCTCGCCCCAACCTTTGAACAGAAGTTTTGCTCGTCCTTCCTGCCATTGATGGAGAAGCCACACGTACGGCACGCCGTCAGGGATGTCGACTGCAAATCCCGAGTCGAATTGAGCGGTTCGAGATTGAGTCGGATTGTTGCCGGCCTTGGTGATTAGTCGAAGTTCCGGATACGCCCGCTTCACCAACTCGGCGTATCCCTCAAAATTCGCGGACACCGCCGGTATGGACTCGGCGATCCAGCCAGTCTCGCAATGCCGAATAGCCTTCAGCAGCAGCGGGTTGCCTCCGAGACGATCGTTGATCTCCTCATACGTGACGTGTCCGTCAAACTTCGTGATCGCCGCGCCGATTGAAGTGATGTATCGCTTGGGAGCGACCAAGACGCTGACTGCAACGTCAAAGAACTTGCCTGTGACGAGGCCTGAACACTCCTCGCGATACCGCTCCGGCTGCTCATCTTCAAAGTGGTGTCGGACTTTGTTCTCAATGAGCACACAGCACCGCTGCTTACCCGCAAGTTCCAACCCGACATCGGTCTGCCCACGAGCGCAGCGGCGACTCGGGCTGCGCGATGCCGAGGCGGTGTCGAACTGAGGGATGACGGGCTTCTTGTGGTTGAGGCGCCCGCAGAACCATTCGACGAACTCCCGCCGCTCGTTGAATAACGCGACGAGAAGGGCGTCAACTTGGGCTTCAAGATCGCGGTCGGCCTTCTGCATGGCGGTCGTCTCCGCAGTATAACCAGTATTCTATGGTCCCCGACCAGATAACACATTGCCCCCGGTTAGACCATTCTTGATCGCAAGACTTTAACGCCATCCCAGTTAAACGCCAGAATCTTCTTGTGTTAGGAAAAGCAATTCGGGTATGTTGTTAGGCAACTGATAGGGGTCATCATTAAGCTTCTGGGGCAAATAAGGACGCGATTCTTTGTCTTCCCTCCCTGTGAAACCCCCTCACTCCGGCTCTCTTTCGTAGCACCGGGCGAGGGAGTTGGGCATCATTCTGCGGGAGGGGCGGGCTGGGCCGGTTCGGCCCAGACGCCGCCTTTGGATTGCTGCACTTTTGGCGGGGCGAGCTTCAGGTCCTGCGTGGTTACCGTTTTGGTGATGGCGTTGGGCGCGGTGCAGATGGCGATCTGCAGTTGCTGGTTCCACAGCTTGGCCTGACGAGATTCGATCTGGTTGTGGTACTTGCTGATCTGGTAGCCGAGCTCGCGCTTCTGCTCGCGCAGCTGCAGTATCGCGGCGGCGATCAGAACGAAAGAGGTTAGGCAGAGTAAAAGTTTGAGCATGGGGGCGAAGAGTAGGACTGAGGACTTAGGACTGAGGACTGAGTGGAAGACTGGCGACCGAGCCATTCACTCAGTCCTCAGTCCTGGGCCCTCAGTCCTGACTTTAGTCGGCTACTGCGACGGCCTTGGTGGGCATCTTTAGACGCATGCCGACGCGGATCAGGTCACCGCCTTTGAGCACTTCCTTGTTCAGCTCTTTGATCGACGCGACGGCCTGGGGCGTGCCGCACTGGCGGATGGCGATGCCCCAGAGGCTGTTGTCGCCGTCCTTGACGATGTACAGGTTGGCGGTGGGCGTGCGCTCGGGCCGGTCCGTCGGCGGGGTGCGGTCGGTCGGGCGCGGCGGGGCGATCGGCAGGATCGCAACGCCGGTCGGCGAAGCCGGGCGATCAACTGCCGGGGCGGCCGCGGTTGGGATCACGTAGCTTTGGCCGGCGACGATCAGGTTCGGGTTGGCGGCCAGCTTGGGGTTGGCTTTGACGATCGCGTCGCGATTGGCTTTGGTGCTGGCGCCCATCGCCTTGAGGGCGATCTTGCTCAGGTTATCGCCGGGCTGGGCGACGTAGGATTTGATCGTCGGCGGGTTGGGCCGGACGGGATCGAGCGGATGGAGCGGATTGGTCGGCCCGCCGACACCGACGACTTCTTCGCCGTGCTGACGGGCGGTGTCGATCAGGCCGGGGTTATTGCTCGGCGGCTGCGGGGCGGGCTGGTGATTGTCGACCACGGGGCCGGGCGGTGTTTGCTCGGTCTGGGCCGGGCCGGTGACGCGGATGTCGCTGGCGGGCCGTTGGTTATCGAGCTCCGTGCGCGTCGGCACGGGGCCGGGGACGAACGTGTCGGGCACGATGACTTTCTTCACGATAGGGTTGGTCGATTCGCCGGGCGGGACGACGGCGTTGTGGCCGGTCCTGGCGGCGAATTCGAGCGGCGCTTGCGCGAGCTCCGTGCGATCGGCCATGTAGTTCGACAGCAGGATGCCGACGGTGATGATGAAGGCCAATCCGACCAGAAGACCGATTTTCGTTTCGCGCGTCATGATGATGCCTTCGGCAAGGACTAGAAACTCAGGACTTAGGACTAAGGAATAAGGACTTAGAGCGAAGGCGTGGACTTGTTTTCACTAAGTCCTCAGTCCTCAGTCCTTAGTCCTCAGTCCTATTCGCTCGGCGATTCGCAATTTCGCGGATCGCGAGCGTGGATTAGCGGCGATTTCGGAATCCGAGGGGGAGAGGGGCTTTTTCGTCACGAGGGCGAGAAAACCGGTCTGCTCCGCCGACCGAAACGCCTGCTTTACCGGGCGGTCTTCCATCGAATGAAAACTGATCACTGCGATCCGTCCGCCGGGCTTGAGAAACTTGGGCGCCTGATTCAGCAGGGCGTCCAAGTTTTCCATTTCCCGGTTCACGGCCATTCGCAGGGCCATGAAAGTACGGGTGGCGGGATCAATTTTCTCCGGGGCTCCACCCCGGGTTCTTGGGATTGCCGACCGAACGAGGTCGGCTAACCGCTCTGTGGAATTGATCGGCGAGATGCGGCGGGATTCAACAATCTTTCTTGCGATTCGTCGCGAATAACGCTCCTGTGCAAGATTGTATAGGACGTTCGCCAAACGCTCTTCGTCCCAGTGCGCGATCAAATCGGTGGCGGAATTGCGGATGCGCGGATCGATCCGCATATCGAGCGGCATATCAGCGGAGAAGGACAATCCGTAGTGCGGATCGAACAGCTGGTTGGTGGATAAACCCAGGTCCGCGAGGATGCCGTCGACGTGTTTGATTCCGGCGGTATGAAGCACGTCGGGCAGCTCGGCGAAGTTGGCGTGAAACAGCCGGGTGGGGCTGGCGGCGTCTTTTAGCCGGGCCTGGGCGAACTCAAGATTGCGGGGATCAACGTCGAGCCCGATAAGCAACCCGGTCGGCCCGAGCTGTTCCGCCATTGCTGACGAGTGACCCGCCCGGCCGAGCGTGCAGTCGACGATCGTCTTCCCCGCCAGTGGGGCGAAGTGGGAAAGGACTTCCGGGAGCATCACCGGATCATGCCCGGAGGTGGAAAGGGTCATAGTCCGGCGATGGT
Source organism: Tepidisphaerales bacterium (assembly GCA_038229715.1). Taxonomy (GTDB): domain Bacteria; phylum Planctomycetota; class Phycisphaerae; order Tepidisphaerales; family Tepidisphaeraceae; genus JANMES01. The sequence continues at coordinate 4,584 of JBBROD010000002.1, forward strand.
AGCGATTGCAAAGTGGGGCGGAAGGACACGAGCCAGTCGCGGCTTCATGAGAACTGACATCGAATTCAAGAACGAACTGCAAATTCGGTAGTGGGTCAGTCTGAAATGTTCGGCGTGTATTCTCCCTCTCCCGGTATTCCGAAGCATAGCGCGCCGACGCCTGTAACTCGTGCGCTATGCGCGCGTTGGGCTGCGGGATAGCAGTAGGACAGGCATTCCTGCCTGTCACGGCACGCGGTACTTCGCGGGCCGTACGGGCCTGCGCAGATGCGCTCTGTTGCGGAATACCGGGAGAGGGAACGATTCAGACTGACCCACTACTCCAAATTCTGGAATCCGATCCCTGATACCCAGATACAATTCATCCCCGATAGGCGTGGATTTGGCATGAAGTAGACTAAAACTGGCCACTTCCAAAATTCACTTGCGGTTGGTGTTTGTTTGGATACGATTGAGAGGTCGACAACGGCAGCCAACGCGGTCGGCGGCGGAAAAAATCGAAGAGCGAGTGGCAGACAGCGAAATCAGCGGATTTCTGAGAATTTCAGGGCGGTTTGTTTCATCGTAGGTTTCCGATTCCATCGGAAAAACATGATAAGCGAGCCGGGCATCCATTCCCCCCGGTATCAGCGGGGCCCCAATCCATGGGATGACTCGGCCTATCACGCTACGCAGAACAAAACGCGTCTTGTCGCCAACTGCCGGCGGTTTTTGAGGCCCGATCGAATCCGATCGATTCCAATCGATGAGGCATCACCGTCGCAGTGGCCTGTACCGGGCGAAACGCTACGCTGGTCTACCTAAGGTCGCAGGACGATCCGTGTCCTCAACAGCGCGGCCGAAGGTAGAGCTAGCGAGCGAGGTGGAAAGGGGCGGCGGCACAACCCATGTCGAACGCCGCCTCCGGGGAGACGAAAGCACGTCCGAAGTAATCCGGCTAAAATGAGCCCGAATCACCCACCGCCCCAAAACACCAGGGCATTTGATCGACCGCACTCAGCATCCTGCCGAGCCGACTTCGAACCCGATCGCAGAAACGCGGCATCCATGCCACTACGATTTGGGCCAGAACGTACGAAAAGCATCCTTGACAGCGCGTACGTCCTGATCGCCTGCAAACAACCTTTTTCAGTTTTTTAAATTGCCTTGCCCTAACCGGACATGTCATCTAAGAGTTTTTGATTCAATCCCTTAGCTTTTTCCTGTCCTTCGACCACGGGGCCCGAACCCCGATCAATCCTTTTGGCCGAATCGAATCCGCCCGTCCCGAAAACGGCGAATTCTGCTTATGCTACCCACTGCGTAGAAGTGACCTCACCGACTGGTCGACTTCCCCGATTACTGCTTCACGTCGGAAATGCCAACGTTCTGAATGGCGGCTTCCGAGACAACGTCAATTTGGTTTTCGTCGGCGTTTATAAACGCATCAAACTCGGCTCGATCCCAGATTTCCAGATGATTGCCACATCCGAACAGGGTGACCTCACTCTTCAAACCGGTCCGCTTTTTCAAACTGTCTGGAATCAGGATTCGGCCGTTCTTGTCGATTTCAACGCGGTTCGATAACGCAAACGTCACCTGCCGATATACAAGTGTTGCTTTTCCGGGGGCGATTCCCGCGGGCACTTCTGTGGCCAAACGCTCGTACTCACGCTCGGTGTAAATCCACGCCTTCTTGTTCAAGCCGACGACCAGAAACAGATACTTGCCGTGCTTTTCGGGGTCCCATAACTCACGGACCGTCGAAGGGATGCTCAAACGCGACTTGATGTCGACGACCAACTCAAATGAACCGACAAAAAGCGGCGTAAGCTGCACCTGTGTCCCACGTCTCGAATCAAGTCATACACTTTGCGTTACTTGGGCACACTTTAACCCACTTTAATCCACCGTCAATCCAAAAAGTTTTTTTTCGATAAAATCGCTAAAGATTTTTACAGTGTCGCGCCGACGAGCCGCGTATCGCATCAAAAACGAGATTTGCAGCAGCCGAAATTTATTGTGGATAACTTGTGAAAAACTCAGATAGTGTCATTTCTTACTGATCTATTTCTCGACTGCATCGCGCGGACAATGATCGCCGCACAGAGGAGAGCGCCGTCTACGATGAACGCGTGAGATGCGTTATCGCCCTGCAGGGCCGAGAGAATCTGCGTGATCGGGCCGGCCAGCGCGGGGTTGATCGGCGACGAAAACTCCGCCGCGAGATACGCCATCACCGCGCCGCCGATGCTCCATGCGATCACGACCACGCGTGAGAAAAACATAAATGTAGTTGTCTTCGATTCGCGCGGTAGCACCGCTAGTGTGATCAGCCAGACAAATAAGATGCCGCACGAGGAGAGAGTTTCGGATCGCGGAGTGGCCGAGAGAAATGCAGCGGCCCGAAAGAAGGGCAGGCTCGCTAACAAAACCGCCAATGTCGAGCGCCAGGATCGCATTAGCATCGGCCAAAGCAAAGCCGCAACGCCCGCCTGGGTGACGGCCATGACAACCATCGACAGAGATTCGGGTGGATTCAGCCGTTTTGCGGAGAGAGGAACGCCAAAACATCCGATCGCCAGCGCCGCCAGTTGAATCACCAGCCAGACGGCCATCGGTTTGATCAAGGAGGCGTCGTCGGCGGGTTGGTTGATCGGCGGGTTCATTCGTTAGACGCCTGCGGCGCGGGGGCCGGGGTCGGGTAGGTGATCTTATCAAATCTCAGGTCGAGCCAAGGCTGTTTCGCGTCGATCCGCCCGTATTGCGCGAAAATCTGCCGCAAACTCGCGAGTTTCTGCTCCGGCGAGACTTCCATGAAGAAATCCGTCGCGCTCAACGGCCGGCCCCAGCGAACTTCCGTGCCGTACCGCGTCTTCAGCACGATCTGCGGATCCTTCGCACTGATCCGGCGGTTGACGTTTTCCACGTTCACCTTCAACACGTCCTGCGCGAACGGTTCGTCAAACAGCAACTTCACCATCTGCAGGCCGGCCTGTAGGTCTTCGCCGCGCCATTGCTTGCCGGGTTCCGGCGGGGGATTGAAAACGCCTTCGATGACGCGGATGTTTACCCGACCATCAATCCCGTGGACGATGCGGGTGGCCATGTTGCGCGGGTATTGCTCGGGGAGTTTGACGCTTTTGCCGTCGACCAGCGAGTAATACTCGCCCCAGCGCACGAGGGCGGCGGGCGTGCGGAAGTCGGCGTTGATCTCAAGTGTGTCGCCGGCGGTTTTCGTGAACCCGCGACGTACCTCGCGAACTGAAGCAATCCAAGGATTGCCGCGCAGCTTCGCGACGGTTTCCACCAGCAGGTCGTGATCGAAGGCGGACCGGGCCTTGTCCGGCGCGATGGTGGACGCGATCTGCGCGAACAGCACGTCGCTCATCCAGGCCGGCCGATCTTTGAAAACGATCATCGGCGGGTCGGTCTGCTTGTCCACTTTGGCGTCGATGTACTGCTTCGACGCTCTGGCGGCCAACGTTACAACGCCGACCAGCGCGATCACCGCCAACAGGTGAACCCACCAGTACGAACGCTGCTTGGCGTGCTTGGACTTGGCTTTATCGTTGGGCGGTTTGGCCATGGGACACTCTGAGTCATTATCGGACCGTGGCCGGGTGTTACTTCAATGGATTAATCAATGCCCACGCGTCAATAGACCCAAGGAATGGAGGAGCAAGTCAGGCGGTATGCCGGCACGCCGCTATTTGGCTGCCGGCTGAGATGTCGGCATCACCGGCTGCGACGCCGGCTGGGTCGGCGGGGGGCGGGTCAGGACATTCTTCTGGATGTTCTCAGCTGTCGCCAAATTCTTTTTCGCGCTTTCAAAATCAGGGTTGAGGCTAATCGCCCGCTTAAAGTAGACGATGCCTTCTTTGATCTTGTCCTTCGCCAGCTGCGGCTGTCCCCGTTGCCAGTACATTAATGCTTGCCGGGTCAGGACGAAGCCGACATTGTTACTCGGTTCGGGCGCCTCGGGCTTGATGTAACTCGCGATGCGATAGTAGAGCGTCGCGCTCTCCAGATCGTTGATCATCAGGCTCATTTCACCGATGCGCAAAAACAAATCGTAATTACGGGGGTCAAGCGCCCCGGCTTTTTCAATGTGCGATCGCACCTGATCCATGTACTCCTTCGCAACGGCCGGATTGCCTTGCTGGGTTTTCACCTTGGTGAAGTAACAGCTCGCGATTTCGATGTGGCTGGATGCCTCATAGGCGTTTAGTTCGATCGATTTTTTGAGTGATTCGATCGCGCCGTCGGCGTCTCCCTTGACCATCTTGGCCTTGCCCAGCAGACAGTAAATCGATGCGTTGTTCGGAAACTGAACGATGGCTTGATTGTAGAGTTTGATGGCATCGTCGGGCCGGCGTTGCTTGATCAGCGCGGGGCCGAATTCTTCGATCGGTTCCGGGCGACCCGGCGCTGCCTTCACTGCTTTTTCGTAGTAGCGGAGGGCTTCGCTCGGGTCATTTTTTTCCACCAGCCGACCCATGCCGATCAGCGCGTCCATGTTCTGTCGGCCGGTGAGGCGCAGCACTTGCTGGAAAATGCGGCTGGCTTCATCCTGGCCGTCTTTTTCACTGGCTTTGGTTTTGGCGAGTTGAACCAGCGCGACGATGTTTTCGCTGTCCTGCGAGATCGTGTTTTGCCATAAGGCGGTGGCATTGGCGAAGCTGTTGGCGTGGCCGTTGAGGACGGTGATCGCGAGGACCGCAACCAGCGTCGCCGCTGCCACCGGCCACGGCCATCGGAGATCGCGAACGATCGGTCGGCCCGCCTGCAGGATCAGCTCGATCGCCGATGCCGCCATGACTGCACACGCCAGATACGCGAACCGCTCCGCCACGAAGCTGGATTGATCCCCGCTGCGGTTGATCGGCGTGATGAACGGCAGGAGGAGCAACAGCAGAATCGAAACCGCCATGAACGGCGCCTTGCCCACCACCGTGCGACGCGCCCAAAGGACGATCAACACCAGCAGGATGGCCAGCAGCGATGACAATCCGATGACTTCACCCGGCGTGACAATCCAGTTCTTCTGAGCCGGCGTGAGACCGACCGGCCAGGCAAACTTCATGATGAAAAATCCGATCGCCCGGGCGGCCATCACAATCGAATTCACAAACGAAAGCGGCCAGGCGACCAGCCCCAACGAAGGGCGCTCGATGATTAGCTTCAGTGTAACTACCCCGATCGACAGCAGGAGGAACGGCAATAATCCGAGGACGGTTTTGCGATCGATCGAATCCTGTTTCCACCACACGATCAGGCCCATCACCAAAGGCAAGGTGCAGACCAAAACCGGGGCGCATAGTAGCGATGCGAGGTACGCAAGAATCGCCAGCGCGTAGAGTTTTTTCGGGCCTTCCGGCAAGCGAAAGATTCGCGACGGGTTCGGCACCGTCGGATCAGCGCCCGACCATCGGAGATAGATGATCAGATAGCCGAGCCCCCAGAACGCGCCCCAAAGCATCGGCTGGCGGGCAATCCAGGCGACCGATTCCACCTGCAGCGGATGCAGCGCGAACACCAACCCCGCCACGAACGCGCCGCGGACCTCCAGGCGACGCAGAAGCATCCAGACCATCAGCGCGTTCAGCGAATGGACCAGCAGGGAAACGATGTGATAACCCACGGGCGTTTTATCACTCCAGATCATCTGCTGCGGCCAGACCATGGTGTAACCGAGCGGCGTCCACTGCGGGGTCACATGAACGTGGGCCCAAAGCATCCCCAATCCATCGGCGGATTTGAGGGAGCCGTTGTGGGTGATTTGAACGTCATCCTGCCAAACAAACATCCCCCCCGGCCGCCAGGTCGGCCAATAGGCGATCATGCATAAGAACAGGATGGGAAGGAATTTAAATAGCAGCGTGCGGACCCGAGAGTCGTCCTCCGGGGCCATCCAGTCGAGCGATTCGGGCTGGTCGTAGTCGTCTTGCGTCGAGGAAATGACCGCAATCGGCTTGGGCGAGGATTGTGCTGGCGTGTCTTTCACGTGAGACCCCCAGTTTACTTCGCGATCGACGATCGGGCCACTTTGAACGGTGAATACATCGATTGATCTCACGTCGGACGGATCGGACGATAAGGGAACACCATTCCGGGGGTATTCCCTTAGTTTATGGCAGATCAAGACTTAACATGCTACCAGAGCGCGCATCGAAGGGCATTTCGATCAAATACTCACCACGGCAAGGCTAGATGAATACCCTTATTTGATACTGGTTGTGTGCAATTGAGAAATTCAAAACCTTGAAATTGGAGCAGCAAAGCTTGATTTTTTTATAATTGCGCATTTCGTTGAGGGTTTGGAATGGCATTTGTTAACAGGCTGTTACGAGAGAGTGTACGCGAATGAACTGCATACGGAACGGGTACATGGACGTGCCTACCGATGGATGAAGTTGCGAACAGATGTCGCAGAATCAACCCATCGTCCTGAGCAGACATTTCGATCATTTCGATCGACGAAGTAGTGACGTCACCCATAGCCAACACCGTGTACATCACGGGCGACATTAGTGTAAAGCAGGTTGCGGCTCGGGTGTGAATGTTCACGACTCAACTTTTGGTTTTAGGGGCAGGCAAGGGCGATTGTCGCCACTGCCGATATGTTTTTTCAAGGCATGCCTTGGACGGGAGATACAAATGAAAATGCGATCAATCAGTAAAGAATGTATTCTTACAATTCTGGGTGTCACGGCACTCGTCAGCACGCGGCAGGCCGCTGCAGCAATCGTGTACGCGACCGACTTCACTTATGCAAATGGCACGCTCCTAACCTCGCCTGGCCCCGGCTGGACGGCGGCCAGTGGTGCCGGAACGAATGCGCTCACCGTCAACAGTGGTAAGGTCAGTTTGACGACATCAGGCGAAGACGATCAACATGCTGCTACGTTTGGTGCACTGTCGAGCGGTACCACGTACTATTACGGGCTTGACATTAATATTACCTCAGCACAAGCCACTGGTGATTATTTCGTAATGTTTGCTTCAGGCACCAGTACCTTTGGTGGTAAGATCTTCGTAAAGTCTTCCGGAGCGGGCTATGTACTTGGTCTTTTGAGTGGTAGCGGCACAGCCTCCGTGGCGTACGGAACTACTGTTAAAAGCTTTAGTACGGACTTGCATGTAGCAGTTGGTTACACTTTCAATACCGGCAATAACAACGACGTTGCGACCCTTTATTTGGCAGGGTCAAATTTGGCAGAAGCAACTTCAACGGGTATAGGCACTGATCTAGCTGCGATCACTACCATAACGTTGCGTCAGGGCACAGCGGCCAGTGCCGCTGCCTTAACCGTCGATAACGTAGTCGTAGCCTCAGATTTTAGCTCCGTAAGCGTCACACCTGAACCAGCTTCATTGTCCCTCGTTGGCCTGGGAAGTTTGGCCATGCTGGCTCGTCGGCGTCGTAAATCAGTGTTCGCTTTGACTTAAAAGTATGTATTTTAGCTCAATGTGAAAGAAGGCTGCACTCAATAGTGCAGCCTTCTTTATTTCTTGATCGGTCTTTGAAACAATCAAAAAGACTGTCTTGCACTCGATGGGTTCATTTATCAAGATACTGACCATGTCAACTGCAATGGAGAATGTGGACAACGATACGTACGATCTCCTCATCATCGGCGCGGGACCTGCCGGGACGATTGCGGCGATCGCGGCTCGCAAGCGGGGGCTGAGCGTCATGTTGCTCGAGAAAGCCTCCTTCCCGCGATTCCATATCGGCGAATCCTTCCTGCCGGCGACGTTTGACCGCCTGAAAGAACTCGGCCTGGAGCCGGCGCTTCGTAAGCTGCCGCATGTGCCGAAGTTCGGGGCGGATTTTGCAATGGGGTACGGCGGTAAAGTCCTCATGATCGACTTCGCCGACGGCTTCGTCGCTTGCGATGAGGCGTTCAATATCGAGCGGTCGGTGTTCGATACCATGCTGATCGACGAGGCCGGTAAGGCAGGAGCAGTCGTCAGGCAGGGGGCGGTCAAGGAAATTCTCAAGCTCTCCGACGGCGATTGCCGCGTGGCGACAGATGTCGGCGAAATCCGCTGCAAATATGTGCTCGACGCCAGTGGCCAGAACACCGTGATCGGCCGGCATTTAGGCACGCGCACGCCGGTGGCCGATCCGAACCTTAAGAAGGTTGCCTACTTCAGTCAGTTTGAAGGCGTTGAGCGCCCCGAAGGCAAGCGGGCCGGGCATCCGCTTATCGTGATGATGGACGAAGGTTGGTACTGGATGATACCGCTCAACGAGCGCGTTACCAGCGTGGGCATGGTGCTGGGGGCGGACGATAGCAAGAAAATTCAGGCCCAGGAAAATCTCACACCCGAGCGCATGTTGCAGTGGGGCATCGATAACACGCCGCTGGTTAAAGAGAAGATGAAAAACGCGCAGCCGCTGCATGAGGGCAATCAGGTCATTGCGGATTTCAGTTACCACTGCCGGCCGTATGCGGGCGAAGGGTACTTCCTCATCGGCGATGCGGCGGCGTTTATGGACCCGATTTTCTCCACCGGTGTTTCCGTCGCCGTCAACTCGGGGATGGCGGCGGTGGGGCATGTGGATGACGTCATCAAGGGGCGCAAAAGCCCGGCCGCCGTTCGTAAGCGGTACATCGCACATCTGGAAGAAAGCACTGGCACGCTCTTTAAGCTGATCCGGCAATACTACGATCATTCCTTCCGCGAGCTGTTCCTCAACGGCACCGGCCCACTGCAGGTACACAAGGCGGTGATTGGCGTATTGGCGGGCAACGTGTTTCCGCGGCCGCCGTTTAATATGCGGTGGCGGTTGAAGTTCTTTGATTACTGCGTGTCGTGGAATCACCGCAAGCAACTCGTGCCGCGCCGGCGGAAGTTTTCGCTGCTGAAGCACGGGCAGATGGCTCGCGAAGAGGCGGCGACGGTGATGATGACTCCAGCGTCGGTGTGATTACGGTTTGAACCTTCTCGTGCGGTTCATACGGATTTGATTTTAATTCCTGCGCTACCTTTCGCAGATCGTCATTCCGAGGTACTCCGAGGAATCTCGGGAAACGAGCGGTTATCGCTACCCGAGATTCCTAGGATCACCTCGGGATGACGGTGCTGGAAGCGCCAGAATTAAACGGAGTCCGTATTACTTGCCGCTGAAGCGGCAAGCCCGGTGGGGTTCTGCGGATATTCACAGGAGAATGGGTTGGCTTGCAAACCGGTGCGGGCGGTTTTAGACTCCAACTCGACACTTTGCATCGCTTTTCACGCACAAGGATAGGCAACCGTGGGCCCGGCACCGACTCGAACACTCGACACCCTCAAAGGCGATCTCAAACGGTTGCTGGTGGAAAATTTGTCCATCGAAGACCTTAAGCCCGAGCAAATTTCCGACGACGCCGACCTGTTTGGCGACAACGGCATCGGCCTGGATTCGCTGGACGGCGTGGAAGTGGTCGTCATCCTCCATCGCCAGTACGGGCTGGACGTCAAAGCCATGCAGAAGGGCCGCGACGTGTTTCGTTCGATCAACACGCTGGCGCCTTACGTGCTGTCCCACGCCACCAAATAGGATTCGCCCGTGGCGATCAACCGTTCAACCGTCGGCATTGCGGGAGTCGGGGCGATCTCGGCTGCGGGTAACGGGGCGGCGGCGACGCTGGACACCTTTCGATCCGGCCGACCCAATCCGGCCAGTACGCTACCGTTTGAAAGTTCGATCGACGCGCCCACGTTTCAAGTGTCTGCTGAATTGCCGGAACTGGCCGGCCATTACAACGCCAGTCGCAGCTTGCGGCTGACGATCGCGGCGCTGACCGAAGCGATCGAGGCCAGCGGCTTGAACGAACTCGTCGGCTGCACCGAGCGCGTGGGCGTATGTCTCGGTACGACCGTGGCCAGTCAGCTTAACAACGTAGCGTTCTACGACGCCTACCGCACCACCGGCCGGCCGCCGCTGGAGCCGGTGTACGACTATCTGCACGCCAACCTCGCGCACGCCGTCGGCGATATTCTCACCCTGCACGGCCCACGGATGACGGTGGTCAATGCCTGCTCTTCGGGGGCTGACGCGATCGGCATCGCGGCGAGTTGGATACGCAACGGCCTGTGCGATCTTGCGATCGCCGGCGGGGCTGACGAGCTGAATCGCGTGGCGCTGGCGGGTTTTTGGTCGCTGGGCGTGATGAGCCAGCAGCCTTGTACGCCGTTCGATCGCGATCGCGCGGGGCTGAACCTCGGCGAAGGGGCGGGCGTGGTAATTCTGGAATCGCACGCGCACGCGGCCAAACGCGGAGCAAAGCTGGCGTTTGAAATCGCCGGCTTCGGCAACGCCTGCGATGCGCATCATCTCACCGCGCCGCATCCGGAGGGCCGCGGGTTGGACGCTGCCGTCCGCGCCGCGATGAAACAAGCGAACGTCGCGCCGGAGCAGGTCGCCTTCATCAACGCCCACGGCACGGCCACGCTGGACAACGACCGTGCGGAAGCAAAAGTGTTCGACCGCCTCTTCACCGGCGGAGTGAAGTTTCTATCGACCAAAGGCTACACCGGCCACACGCTCGGCGCGGCCGGTGGGCTTGAGGCGATCTTCACGCTGCTCGGCCTGCGCGAAGGATGGATCCCCGCCAGCGTCGGCTTCCAGAATAAGCCCGACGACCTCGCCGCTGCTCCAATCTCGGCGCGCACGGAGATCGCCGGTGAGTACGCGCTCAGCACATCTCTCGCCTTCGGCGGCAACAACGCCGCCGTCCTGATCAGGAGGCTGGCTTGACGCTACCGACGGTGAGTATCCTGGGCGCGGGCGCGATCACGCCGATCGGTCGCGATCTGCCAAAGATCGCCGCCCGCCTGCACGCCAAGAGCGGCCGGATCGAAGCAGACGATGCGCCTCCCGCGCCAAGCACGCTCGAAGAGCCAAACAGCAACCTCCCTCTCCCCAGCGGGGAGAGGGCGGGGGTGAGGGGAGAAACGTCAGATACCGACCCGCACATTTCGCCAACCGACTCCGAAAATCTCCCCCCACTCCCAACTTCCCCGCTCCGGGAAGAGCGGCAGCAGTTGCCGGTCGACGATGCCACCATCACCGACGCCGTACTCGGCAAGTGGCTTCGCCGGGCGGATCGCTACACCAAGATGGCCGTCCTCGCCGCCGCCGACGCGTGGGAGGCGGCCAAGCCGGCGCTCGCAGACGTGCCGCTCGAACGCATCGGCCTGATCGTCGCCACCGGCTTCGGCCCGCACGGGCGCGGGTTCAAATTCCTCGACGGTGTTCTCGACTGCGGCGACTCCGCAGCGCTGCCGACGGATTTTTCGCACTCCGTCCACGGCGCTCCGGCCGGCTACATCACCGAGATTCTCGGCCTGCGCGGGCCGTCGCTGTCGATTGCGGATTTCGTTTGCGGGTTCGAGCAGGCCGTCCAACTCGCACAGTGCTGGCTGGCCGAGGGCGGTTGCGATCGCGTGCTGGTCGGAGCGGTGGAGGAACTCGGCCAAGTGCTGCTGCACTGCGCCGGCAGGATGCTGAATTACGACCAGCGGATCACCCCCAGCGAAGGGGCGGCGTTTTTCATGCTCGGCCCCGCGGAAGCCAGCGGCGCGATCGCCACCCTCACGACGGCTGAAGTGCCCGGAAAGGTCGATCTGGTGCTGCTCGATCAGCCTGTGGTCGGCCTGGCCACGCCGCACTTGCAGCCGAGCGAGACGGAAGTGCACTGGTCCTTCAACGCCAGCTTCGGCCATCACCCTGGCACGGCGGCGTTTCAAATTTTAGGCGGTTTGCTGGCTATGCGCCCGCCGATCGCCATTGACAACGTCGCAACCTTCCGGCCATCATGCGACCCCGCAGCCGCAACCCTGCTGCTGCGGAAAATAACCTCGTCACCGACGGCCGGCGTATGACTCTCGAATCCATTCAGCAACAACTCTGCACCGAAATCGAAACCCTCTGCGGCATGAAGCGCGGCAGCGTGACGGCGGCCACCGATCTCACCAAGCTCGGGATCGATTCGCTCAAATTCGTCTCGCTGCTGCTGGTGATCGAGCAGAAGTTCGGCGTGAGCCTTATGAAGACCGGCCTGAAGCCCGACGACACCAAATCCGCCCCCAACTTCGCAGCGGCCATCCAGCGGGGACGCGGCGCTTGAGCCTTTCCCTGCCTTATCGCCGGAATCGTCGGTACCTTTCGGGGATCGATTGGATCATCGGCGCTCTGCACAAAAGCGCGTTCAAAACCACCGGCGTGGGCAGCTTCTCGCAAGCCGTTCTCGATGTGGCCGGCTGGGTGGATGATGCGCAGTTGCGTACGTTGCTCGATCAGATCTCCGCACGGCTGCCGATCATCCACGGGCGCGTGGCGCGGGACGTGCTGAACCTCTGCCCGTTCTGGAAAATCCCGCGAGCGGGCGAACACGAGCCGCTACCGCTGCGGGTGATCGATCTGGCGGAAGGGGCCGAGGAGGCAGCGCAGAATAATCTGGCCGATCATGTGAACTCCGCGTTCGCGTCCGAATCGCAGCATCTGCGGCTGATGCTGGTGCGGCTCGGCCGGGCGAAATCGCGGCTCGGCCTGGTGTTCGATCACCGCCTGCTCGACGCCACCGGGGCCGAAGCTTTCCTGCGGCTGATCGACGAAACGGCGGCGGGGCGGCTGGAGCAGTACGCATCGCAGATAAAACAAACCGAGCCCGCCCAGCTCGATCACTGGCTGCGGCGGTTCAGCTCCGGGCGACGGCTCAACAAGCTGCTGTACAAGCTTGATGAGCAGGATGTATGCGCCCTCTCGCCACCCGCAAAAGGCGCAGCCAAGCGCGTGAAGTTTGTGCTCGATAGTCTTACGGCCGACGAAACCGCAAAAGTCAGCGATCTCGCCGCCAACGAGATCGGCCTGCCGATCATCCTTCCTTCTGCGGCGGCGCGAGCGACTCTGGCGATGCGAAACGTCTTCCCCGACACGCCGTTGGCGGGCGAGCAGTACCTGCTGTCGACATCCGCCAACTCCCGCCCGCAGGGCGAGCCGTGGGAGACGTTTTTCTTCAATAACTTTTCCTTCCTGATGTTCTCCATGCCCAAGTCGGCGGCGGATTCCACTGCCGAAGTTGCAAAGCTCTTCCGCGATCAGTTCATCGAGCAGATTCGCGAACGCATTCCCGACGCGATGATCGACGCAGCCGTGCTGTGGCGAATCATGTCGCCGGGACTAGTGGCGAAGCTCACGCGGTTTTTGTTCAAGGGGCGAATGTGCTCGCTCTACTTCGCGTGCGTGAAGGAAACCGGCTACCCGAGCGCCACGTTTTTAGGTTTGCCTGCGATCAACCTGGTCCACACGCCACTGGCGTTCTCGCCGCCGGGGTTGAATCTGTGCATGACGTTTTTCGGCGGGCGATTTAATCTGGTGCTGTCCTATCTGGAAGGCGTGATGAGCGACGAGCAGGCGGGGGAGATGATGCGGGTGTTTAAGCAGTCATTGGTTTTGTAGGGAAATGATTTACCACAGAGCCACAGAGGTTTCACAGAGAGCACAGAGAAGTAGAAAAGCTCTCTGTGATTCTCTGTGAAACCTCTGTGGCTCTGTGGTAAATCATTCAGCCGACTGCCGAACCCGTACCAATTTCCCGCTGGCCGTCTTAGGCAGTGATTCGACGGCGACATACTCCACCGGCACTTTGTATGACGACAGATGTTCAATGCAGAGGCCGCGGATTGAATCGATCACGTCCGACGACGGATCGGCCAGCACCACATGCGCAACAGGCACTTGTCCGAACTGGGCGTGGGGTTTGCCGAAGATCAACGACTCGCGCACGCCGGGGATGGCGTTGATGACTTGTTCCACTTCTTCGGGGAAGACTTTCATTCCCGCGCAGACGATGACCGTTTTGCTTCGCCCCAGCAGCATGAGCCGGCCCGCATCATCCAGCTTACCTAGATCGCCGGTGTGGAAGTAGCCGTCGTCGGTACACTCGGCCCGCGTGCGCCAAGGGGAAAAGTAAGCGTCAAACATGCCTTTGCCGCGGACGAGGACTTCGCCGACGCCGTGCTCGTCGGGGTTGGCGATCCGCAGTTCATACGCCGGCAAAGCTCTGCCGACGGTGTTGCGTGCCTGTTGCGGCTCGGTGTTGATGAACGGCAAGCCGATCTCGATGATCCCGTACGCCTCAGCCGGGGCGAAGCCGAATTTCTCCGCGAACGCCGTCGACACGTCCGGCGGCATTTTCATCGACGTGCTGATCGCCAGCCGGACGTTGGAGAGTGCCGTCGGCGTGATCAGGTTCGACACGCCCAGCAGGTAGTAATGCACCGGCGAGCCGTAGATGAGCGTGATCGGGAATTTCTGCGCCGCTTCCAGCACGGAAAACGGAAACCCTTTGTTGGCCACGATGATCGTCGCGCCGCGCCGCAGGAACAGCAGGATCGATACGACGAAATGATGGCTCATGCCGAGTACCCAGAGGATGACGTCGGCGTTCGTCACGCCCAGGCCGGCGTTGGCGGCGTCGGTGCGGTCGCGGATCGACTGATGCGAGAGGACGACGCCTTTGCTTTCGCCGGTCGTGCCGGAGGAGAAGCGGATGAATGCCGCGTGGAGATCGCGGCAGCGGGCGTCGTAATCGCTCCCGGCGGGGCGGGGCTGGAAGGTGAATTCTTGCTCCTCTCCCCGGAGGGGAGAGGTTGGGTGAGGGGCGAGGCTGGGGGAGTCAGTTGGCGAATGTCGCGTGCTGGGGTCTGGCGTTTCTCCCCTCACCCCTGCCCTCTCCCCGCTGGGGAGAGGGAGGGCGATTGCTGGCATATCAAAGTGCGTGACGATTGCTTGAACGTCGATGCGATCGATCGTGTCGAGGACTTCGTCGACGGAGTTTGTATCCGGCACCGGCACGACGGCGGCGTCGCAGGCGAGCAGGGCGAGGGCGCCGATGACGTAGTCGATCCCATCGGCACACCGAAACGCGATCCGTTGCCCGGGGCCGACGCCGCGTTGCTTGAGTGCGTCGCGGAGGCGATCCACGCGGGATAGCAGTTGGCCGTAGGTGATGGTGCGATCGCCTTCGACGATCGCGGTGCGATCGGTGAGCGTGGCAGTCTCCTGTTGGATCAGCTCGACGATGTTCATCGCTTGCCCGCCAATCGCCGGTACGGCATCGGCCAGAGCCGGCGGGCGAGCAGTCTGATGTGTACGCGCGAGATGCGAAAATTATCCCGCACTTTATGAAAATGGCTCACCCGCTCCGCGGCCGGCGGGTACCACACGCGGATCGGCACGCTCTCTACCGTCAGCCCGGCCCAAAGGGCGCGCGTCAGCACTTCCATCTCGAAATTGTAATGCCTCGACCACATCGGCAACTTCAGCACATGCTGCACCGGATAGGCGCGGAAGCCGCTCTGCGAATCCAGCACCCAGCGGAAGGTTTCGGCGAAGATCCAGAAATCCGAAAACCGCCGACCGAACCGGCTGGAGCGCGGCATGTGTCCGCGGATATCGGCGCGATGTCCGAGGAGGATGGTGTCCGGAGAAAGCCGCTCGACGAGCCGCGGAATATCTTCCGGGAAATGCTGCCCGTCGCCATCGAGCGTGATGAGGTATTGGCCGGCTTGATCCGCGACGTAGCGGCACGCCGTCAGCAGCGCCGCGCCTTTACCTTGATTCTGATCGTGGCGGAGAACGGTGACGTCGAGCGGCTTCAGCAGATCGCGCAAATCGGCGTCGGTGCTGCCGTCGTCGATGACGAGGATGTGGTCGGCCCGCTCGCGGGCTCGCCGGGCAACGTCGGCGATCGTACCGGCGTTGTTGTAGACCGGGATGGCAACCCACGCGCCGCTCATGCCGGCTGCGCCTTGGCGCGGAAAAAACCCGCCAGCTCAAGCGGTAATACTTCCGGTAGCGACTCCGAAGCGCCGCCGGTTCCGGCGCTGATTGTCATGCAGACCGAAGCCTGCAAATCAGTCCAGATCGCAAGGACCGCCCCGGCTTCGCCATCAGCCAGCAGCCCTTCGGCCGTGCGGACCAGCTCCGCCAGCGGGTTGCGGTCGGCATGGGTGTACATCGTCGGGCCGCTGAGCGACAGCCCGATCGCCACTTCGCCGAGCGTGCTGGTGGGCAACGTGTAGATGAACAGATTCCCCCGGCCCATGGTTCGGCCGGTGGAAACGTAGTCGTGGAAATAATTCTGGTCGGCGCTGACGCATCCGTCATGCCCGGCCGACACCACGCCGATCTCATTTCCCGCAACCACCTCGGCCGGCAGCGTGCGAAGGGCAAGACTGGCCGCCGCCAGGCAAGCGCGGGTTTCGAGCGTCATGCGTGAGAAATACTTCACCGGCCTGCCGATGATGCTAAGCAACTCGTCCGAACGGCCCGCCGGCGAGGGGCGAGTGAATGATTCCCCGTCGGGATTAAAAAGCCCGTAGTGTGAATCGCAGAACCAGGCAACGGTGCGGATCACGCGTCGCCTCGATGGCTGAGGATGATGGCGGTGTTGACGCCCCCGAAACCGGAGTTGGTGGACAGCGCAAGTTTTCCACGCCGCAGATCGACGGGCACGCCAAACACCCAGCCGGCGGCGTTGGGATCGGGGATGTGCAGCCCCACGGTCGGCGGAACGACGCGCTTGCGCAGCGCCTCGGCCGTCACAAGTATTTGCACCAGCCCGGCGGCGGCGAGCGTGTGGCCGATGCCGCCCTTGATTGAAAACGTCGGGCGCGGTTCGCCGAGCATCCGTCGGAAGGCGATCATCTCCATCGCGTCGCTGTAGACGGTAGCGGTCCCGTGCGCGGCGATCACATCAACCTCGGTGGCGATTTTCCCGGACATGGCTAGCGCCTTGGCGATCGCCCGCGACAATCCGCCGGCGTTGCGATCGGGGGCGGTCATGTGTACGCCGTCGGTGGTGTTGCCCCAGCCGAGGATCGCGGGGGCGATTGCTGGAGCGGCGTTGTCGCGGGTGATCATCGCCCAGGCGGCGGCTTCGCCGAGCGTCAGGCCGTTGCGGGTCGTGTCGAACGGGCTTGCGGGCGATTCGCACAGGGACAGCAGCGTGGAAAATCCGGAGTAAACAAATTCCGACACCGCATCGCAGCAGACGACGAGCACCGCCGGCGCCTCGCCTCGCCGCACGATGGCGGCGGCGCGGGTGAGCGCTGCGGTCGACGACGCGCAGGCCGACGACAGCACCGTCCCCGGGCCGGTGAGTCCAAGCATCTGTTTCACGCGATTGAGCAGCACCTGCGGGCGCGCCTGCGTGAGTAGATCGGGCGACTCGTCCAGTACGCTGCGTTCAACAAACTCAATCTCGCCGACGGTGGTTGCCAGGATGATCGGCGTGGCCGGATCGATCTTCCCGACCAGCGACGCCACCGACCGCCGGAGCATGGCGATCGATCGCGATTCACCCGGCAGGACGGAAAGGTCGGGCACTTCGGCCACTTGGTCGCTGATAAAGCCGCGATCCGCAAAACGCTCGCTGGTATGGATGGCGGTTCGGCCGCTCATCAAGCCAGCCCAGAGCGCATCCTGCCCGGCGCCGTAAGCGGTGAGAACGTCGGAGCTAGCGATGACTGGCGTGTGCAAGTTGCTCATGATTGCCCGCCGATCTCGCCGGCGCGCCAGCGCTGGCGACAGGATTCCTGCATCGCCGGCGATGCCATCAGCGGGCTGCCGGATTCATCGACAAACATCTGCACAGTGTAACCGGTGGCGGCGAGCTTGCCGTCGTCGTGGCGGATCTCGTACTCGATATCGATTCTCGCGCCTTCGTTCCAGATCATCTTGCCGATGATGGTAACGAGCTGGCCGAGCTTACAGGGAGCGAAATAATCCACATGCAGTTGCACGATGGGGGCCAGCAGGCGGTCGCGCGTGAATTCCGGGTAGCTCATGCCGCAAAGCCGGCCGAGTTCTTCATTCGCGTGCTCGAACAGTTTGGCGTATCGGCCGTGCCAGAGGACCGCCATCGCGTCGACGTCGCTGAAGCGGATGCGCTGCGTCAGCCGAATCACCAGCGGCGGCGGGGCGTTGTCGATCGGCGGGAAGTAGCCGATTTTGGATCGCCGGGGAGCGTTCATGATCGTGCTCGTTCCGGCTCCCTCGCCCCGGAGGGGAGAGGGCTGGGGTGTGGGGGGAGCGCCGTGCTAAAGGACGCTTGGTTCGCCGAATGACCGGCCGATACGAACTTTTGTGCAAGTGAAGACCCATCGACTTGGATCGCTTCTCCCCTCACCCCCGCCCTCTCCCCGCTGGGGAGAGGGAGGGCGGTCATGGAGAATTCGGCGCAGCGTTGATCTCGGCAGGTCAGCTTGGCCAGGATCGTGGTTTTGCCTTCGGTCGTCGGTGTGAGAGTGGCGTCGATCGATACCACATCGCCGGGACGGACGGGCGCGGTCATCTTCGCGGTTTTGAGAGCCGACAGCCGCAACTCCGCCGCGCCGCTCGCCTCGGCTGCGGCGATCAGCACCGCCTGGATCATGCAAACGCCGGGCAGAATCGGGCGGGATGCGAAATGGTCGGGGAAGATCGACAGCGAAGCATCCACCGTAAGCGTGGCGGTAAAGCCGCCCTCGCGCGGCTGGGTTTGCAGCATGGATTTGAGTTGATCGCGTACGCCGGTGCTCATTTAGTCGGTCTGCCAGTTTCGATTCTTCACCACGATGCGATAGTGATAGTGCCCATTGTCCATGACGATGCCCCGCGGGTAAAGCCGCCCGGCGGATTCGGCGTAATCGTAATAGCGGACCCGCCATTTAGGCCCGAACGCGCCCTCAACCCGCTTCTCCAGCAGCACGATCGGCTGTCCGCCGAACTCGTAAACCAAGTCGCCTTTTTCGTAGCGGACGGTCGTGTCGTCGATCTTGTAATCAGCCTTGGCCGGCGGGACCAGATCGAAATACATCCGGCGAACGTCGCGGCCGATGGATTCCAGAATCGGCTTCTGCTCCATCAGCGGCGGGATCGCGGAAACCACAGTCACCGTGTTTCCCTTCCCGCTGAGGTGGAACAGTTCCAGCCCCAACTGGTTCAGGCCGACCATTTCAAACTCGTCGGCCTTGCGGTCGATCTTCACTACGCCAAGCACGGCGATGTCGTCATGGAACGGGGCGGAGATGATGACCGAATCCTGGCTTGAAAACTCCGCCGCCTGAGCATTGGCGAAATCTGTCTTGATCGCAAGCGCGTCCGGCCTCACCAACTTCGGCAACGGCGGACGCACAAACGGATCAGCCGAGCAGCCGACGAGCAAACCGATCAGAATGATGAATACATATCGCATGTTAATTTTAGCCACAGATGGGGCACAGATTAACACAGATGAATGCCAATGCCTTGTCTTTTATCTGTGTTAATCTGTGCCCCATCTGTGGCTAATTTTTCTTGCTCAGGTTCACTGTGTAGCATATCCCCGGCACGATGAAGAAGGCAGTTAAATAGCCCATGAGCAAGCCTGATGTCAGGCTTACGCCGACCATGAACAGTGCCGGGTGATGCGCCAGCAGCAGCGAACTCGTGCCGATGAGTGTGGTGATCGACGACAGGTGCATCGACATCATGCCTTGGCCGAAGATGGATTCGGATTCATCCCAGCTGAAGACGGCAAAGATGCCGTAATCGCTGCAGAGCGCCATCACCATGACGGCGGCGATCACGCTGACGACGTTCATCGGCAGGTGAAGCGTCGCCAGCGTTGCCAGCATTACCGCCACGCCGCTGATGGCGGGGAGCATGATCAGGAAGGATTTGATGACGCTCCGGGTCAGCGCCAGCAGCGAGATGATGATGAACGCCAGGCTGATGCCGACCAATAGCTTAGTTTCGGCCTTGGCGGATTCAGCAAAAGCCTGGCCCATCGCTCGTTGGGAGACGACTTGGGCGCTGGGCGTCTCCTTCAGCATTTGGCGCACCGCCGTCACGTTGGCTTCGGTGTCTTCGAAATAGCTGAGCAGTTGCACCTTGCCGCTGGCGCGGGCGATGAATTGCTCTTCAATGCTGGCGATGATCTGCCGCGACTGGCCTGTCGAAGGCTCAGCGGCCAGGCTGGTGAAGAACGGCGCGAACGCATCGGCGGAGAAGCCGTACGACTCGCCGGCGACGTTGATGTCGGCCTGAAGTTTCTTCACGCGCTCCGGCGACCAGAATGTGTGCCACCGATCGAGATTCTCCTTCCGCACCGCCGCCGACGGCCAGAAGTTGGTCAGGGAGATGAGATCTTTGTTCTTAAAGTGCGACGAGAGCAGCTTCACGATCCGATCGTTCTCCGCCTCGGCTTCGGGGAGTGAGTTGCCGGAGACAACGAGCAGCGCGAACTGCGATTCGTTGCGGGAGAAGTTTTTGTAGAAGTCGGCCTCGTTCTGCCGGACTTCGGGGCTGATGCCGTCGAGCTTACTGAGGTCGGCGTCGAAGTTCACCTTGCGGGCGACGAAGATCGTGGCGATGAACAGCACTAGGCCGACCAGCACCATCGGCCGCATCCATTTGCCCCAGCGGTGTAGCGGCATGCCGCTACCGACAGCGACGACCTTCCCGCCGGGCCGCACCAGCAGCGGCAGGACGTAGAGCGAGCCGAGCATCGCCAGCGTGAGCGAGAGGCACGTCATGTACCCCAATTGCCGATACGCGGGCACGTACGAGAAGATGAACGCGACGAACACGCCCATCGTCGTCAGAAGGCTCAGCAGCAGGTGCCTGCGGATGCGCTTCATGTCGGTGTGCGGGTTATGGCCCATCCACACGGCTGTGTAGACGAAGATGCCGTAGTCGACCGCGCTGCCGGCCATGGAGGCCGACAAGCCGATCACCATCGCCGACAGCGGCGGGTAGATCAGCGCGCTGATGCCCAGCGCCACGCCGATCGCGACGATCGGCAACGTGAAGACGGCGGCCACCCGCCAATCGCGGCAGACGAGGATGAACAGCAGGATGAACCCGATCGAATCGAGAACGCCCGCCAGCTTCATGTCGCGCTGCATGATGCTGTCGTTTTGCGCGGTGTGAACCTGCCCGGCGATCGGAATGATCGACACGCCCGGCGGCGCGGAAGAGGCCAGCGCGTTCAGATGATCCACCAGATCGTGCGAACTTTGCATGCTGGTGGCCGACGCGGAGGTGTCGAGGATCAGCATCAGTTGCCGGCCATCCGGATGAACGAAGTAGCCGTTTTTTACTTCGACCTTGTATCCCATGCTGCTGGTCAGCTCGTACAGCCGGCCGAGCACGCGGGAATTCACGCCGAGCGGGTCGCGGCTCATGATGTCGGAAAGAAACGTGCCCTGCGGCTTGGTCAACTGCAGGTAGTTTTCGCGCATGCGCTTATTCAACGCATCGGGCGCGGTGAGCTTTTCGATCTCCGACAGGTCGTCCTGCGTCAGCATCTCGCCGGCGTGATCGAGCAAGCCAAGCATCTCGTCCATCGCATTGGCTTCGCCGGGCGGTGTGATCGCGCGCTTGATCAAGTCAGGATTGAGGTGTTTCTTGGTTTCCTCGGCTGCGGCGATCAGCGTGGCGAGCGTGCCGGTGTCGTCCGTCAATCGGAACCAGAGGATTGCCTTGCTGGCGAAGCTGGAATCGCGAAGGAAGATGATCGTCTGCCGCGCCTGGCTGTTCTGGGGCAAGAGCGGTTCGAGCGAGCTATCGACGCGCAGACGAAAGAACCCCGCGATCGCCAAAATTGTCACGGCCGACACGCAAATCAGGATGAGTTTTTTGTTCGGCCGGTGCGGGGCAGCTTCATCGGACATGCGGCGGAATCTCCCAGGTGGTTTTGGCGACGGGCTCGTTGATCTTCGCGTCGAGATAATGCAGCGTCGTCACACTGCCGGCGGCCTCGCGGATGACCATCGTGTCGATGTACTTGCCTTCCTTACCGAACGTGACGGCCACCTGCTTCAGCATCTTAGCGACCATCGCGCCGTCCTTTGGCGAAAACGCCAGCGTCAGCGGCGTGTCTTGCAGGACGGTCACTTCATACTGCTCGGCGATCTTCTGGTAGTCGCCCAAAAACCAGGCGTTGATCTGCTCGGAAATCGCCTTAAACGTCGGATCGCCGCCGAGATGGATGACCTGAACTTTGTTGGTGTCCTCATCCCATTGGCGGACTTCATCGCCTTTGACGGCGATCGCGTATTTCACCGGTGAGATGACATTCCACACCACGTGATCGGGCTTCTCCATCGCGAAGTGCCCCTTGATGACGAGCTTGTGCTTGAGCATGGAAAGCTCTTTCTCCTGCACAAAGTCGGCCTCGACGGAGTTGACGGTGGCGAGGTCTTTCTGAACTTTTTCCAGCAGCTCTTTCGATGCAGGTTTGGCCGGCTGGGTGGTGGGTGAATCAGCGATGCACACTGTGACGACGGCGAACACACAAATGAGAGTTGCGACTTGCTTCATGATCGAATCGCTTTCTGTCGCATGAGCTACCAGCCCATGCATTTGGACGTCATGCGGCATGGGCTGGTAGCCCATGCGACATCAGAACAAACCGCTCTTCTTCGCATCATCTTCACCCGGTCGCCAGACTTTGATTTCGGCAGTAGCGAGCAACGTTCCATCCACATGATGAATCTCGCCGCTAACGACGCCGAAATCGCCGAACTTGGCGACACGGTGGATATCGATCTTCAGTTCATCGCCCACGCGGGCTGAGCCGTGGATCGCAAGGTGCTTCACGCCGATGAGCAATCCCTGATGCGCCGCCCGCTGCTCAGCCGGCAAATGAAAGCCGTGAACGGCGGCGAAGGTTTGGGCGATCATCTCGATGTACATCACTTCGTCTAATAGACCGTCGGCATCGACAAAAGGTGAGTCGGCTGGCACGACAAATCGAGCGACAGAGTCGTTTTCGCCAACTTCGATCAATTCCCGCACGGCGCGCATGCTCGGCCCGTGAGGGATGAGGTCATCGGCCGCTGCGGGGAGGTTGGGTTGAGGGCTACTCATCGATTGCTCAACTCGTTTACAGAAACGCGCCTTTTGTCGCAGCGTGAGAATGACCGTTAGTTGTCATCCTGAGGTACGCCGAAGGATCTCGATCGTCGAAACCCGCTTGTAATTCTAGATCCTTCGGCGTACCTCAGGATGACGATTTATGAGCTTGCCCGCTACATCAAATTGCTCACCGCACTATATCGCCGACTAACTCACTCCCTCGCCCGCGTACCCGCGGGAGAGGGCGGGGGTGAGGGTTCTTTCACGGACTACGACCACCAATCCTTCGCGTAAGAACCCTCACCCTACCCTCTCCCGGATTACCGGGCGAGGGGCGGACGCCAGCGATTCTATGATCCGCGCCCGCACTTGCGACTTCAATTTGTACGGGCTCATCGTTTGATATTCTTCCGCCGTCACCGCCGGCAGCTTCGTGATCGTAATCTTCCCCGGCCGAAACCAAAACGAGCCCCTCGGCGGGATCGCCTGATTGCCGTCAATCACCAGCGGCACGATCGGCGTGCGGTTTTGGATCGCGAGTCTAAACGCTGAGCCATGAAAGTTGCCCGTCGGCCCGAACCCGCTGCGGGTGCCTTCCGGGAACGCGATGACCGAAACGGCCTGCGACAGCAGCCGCGAGCCGGACGCCAGAAACTCATCGAACGGCCATTCGCGCGGTTTCAGGTACTCGGCGATCCGCGCCATGAACCCGACCACCGGCAGGTGCGCCGGCCAGATGTTCAGCACTTGAACGGCTTCCAGCGGAAGCACCGCCATCAAAAACGCGTCGGACGAAGCCGGGTGGTTGGCGACGAACACGAACGGCGGTTTCGCGTCCGGCTGACGATCGACATACCGCACCGTCACCCACGGCCAGCCGGTCCTGATCACACACGCGCCGTACCAACTGATCGAACGCCGGATCAGCCGGCGGTTCGCGCGGTCGTCGCGCGTCACCAGCCGATGCAGCCCCGCGTAACTCAGGCCGATCACGCCGAAAAGCACGGTCAGCAGGATAACCAGCGTGTAAACTTGGACATTGAGCCAGCAGCAGGCCGCCAAATGCACCAGCGAGCGTGGGGCCGCGCTGAGCTTCATGGGTCAGGCCTTGTTCTGCTCGCCGCGGATGAGGATGAGGTAGTTGTACAGATCCTGCATCGTGCGGATGGCCCGCACGCGCTCGTCGTCACGCACCTGCACGCTGAAGCGTTTCTGGATCGCCGCCACCAAGTCAACCACGTCGAGGCTATCCAGCCCGAGATCGCCGAAAATCTGCGCGTCCGGCTTCACGTTCTCCGGCGGGATTTCAAAGGAATCGATGAACACTTCGTTCACGGCTTGGATCAGTTCTGCATCGGTCATGGATGATCGAGAGTCTAACGGCGGATGAATCACTCCGCTACAGGCAGAGGGAATTAGCCACAGATGAACACGGATGAACACAGATATGCAAAGATAACCAAAGATAAAAACATGTCATTTCTGATCTGTGTTGATCTGTGTTCATCTGTGGCTAATTTTCTGGATAAGTCTTAAAACATTCGCCGATGGCCGGTGTCGATCCGCAAAACCTCATGCCCGCCGACACCGACGCCGCCCGGCCGGCCGGGTGGGCGCAGCGGGGGATCGGGTCGCATCGGCAGCATCGGTTTTTCTATTACCTGATGAAGTACGGCGGACGCGCTCGCGGCTACCACATGGCCAACATCGCCACGCTTTGGTACGCGCTGTTCTACCCCAGCGTGCGCCGGCGGTGCCGGTTTTATCTCGATCGGCGGTTTCCTGATCGCCGCGGGTTCTTCCAGAAGTTTTTCGACACCTACCGCCTGCTCCGCTGCTACGGGCACACGCTGGTCGACATGATGGTGCTCGGGATGTTCGGGCCGAAATCGCTCGTTGCGGTCAGTCCGGATCACGACCGCTTGTTGGAATTAGCCGCTGGCGCATCTGGATTCACTGTGTTGCACGCGCACGTCGGTTGCTGGCAAATCGGCATGTCGACGCTTGGCGAACTGCAAAAAAAAGTGTCGATCCTAATGATCCCCGAGCCGCGCACGACGGCGATGTTCGCCAGCCATGATTTCTCCGTCATCGACCCGCGCACCGGCATGCAGAGCGTGATGGAGATGACCGAATCACTGCTGGCCGGCAGTGTGTTGGCGCTCACCGGCGATCGCACGATGGGCGACGAAGCCAACACCGCCGCCGTGCAGTTCCTCGGCGGTAGGGTGCAATTCCCGATCACGCCGTTCAAACTCGCCAGCGCGACGGGTACTCCGATCTTCGTCCTGACCGCGCCCAAAACCAGCCGGGGAACGTACGAGTTGCGATTGAGCAGGGTGATCGAAGTCCCGCCGAAAGTGGGGCGTGATCCGCAGGCCTACGCACCGTACGTGCAGCAGTTCGCGGAGGTGATCGAGCAGTTTGTGATGGAATACCCGTGGCAGTTCCATAACTTTTACGATCTGTGGAACGCTGCGCCACCGGCCGAACCGCTTCTGGTCCCTTCTCCCTTCGGGAGAAGGCCAGGATGAGGGCCGACCGCCAACATGGGTCATTACACAAACAAGGCCGCCCGCCGACGCCCCTCACCTAACCTCTCCCGAAGGGAGAGGGACCAGAAGCCCCCCCCGAGCGTGGCAACTTGCTTCGATGCGTTCTTCTCCCGTACAAATAGCCCATGCCCGATCTCTCAGTCACCCTCGCCGGCTTGAAGCTGGCCAATCCCACGATGACTTGCTCAGGCACCTGCGGCTATGCGTTTGAGTACGCCGACTTTATGGACCTTTCCAAACTCGGGGCGTTCGTCACCAAGTCAATCACGCGCGAAGAGCGCCCGGGCAACAATCCCACGCGCATCGTCGAAACCCGCGGCGGGATGCTGAACGCCATCGGCCTGGCGAACGTCGGGCTGAAGCGCTTCCTGGCCGAGAAGGTGCCGCAACTGCGGAAGATGCCTTGCCCGGTGATCGCCAACGTCGCCGGCCATAGCTACGACGATTACATCGAGACGGTCGCCGCGATGGACTCACTCGATTGCATCGTCGGCGTGGAGTTGAACGTAAGTTGCCCGAACGTGAAGGACGGCCTGACGTTCGGCACGGACCCGGCCCGGCTGAAAGACCTCACCGGCCGGGTGAAAAAAGTCCTGCCGCACAAGCCGCTGATCGTGAAGCTGAGCCCGAATGTGGAAGACATCGTCGCCACCGCTCGCGGGGCGATCGAAGGCGGGGCGGACGTGCTCTCGCTGGTCAACACGTTCACCGCGATGGCTGTCGATATTTGGAAGCGCAAGCCGCGTCTCGCCAACGTCACCGGCGGGCTGAGTGGTCCGGCGATCAAGCCGATCGCGCTGCACCTGGTCAGCCGGGTGTACCGCAACATCGCCAAAAGCACCGGCACGCCGCTAATCGGCATGGGCGGCGTACAAACGTGGCAGGACGCGGTCGAGTTCACGCTGGCCGGCGCGACAGCGGTGGCCATCGGCACGGCGCTGTTCGTCGACCCGGCCACGCCGAACAAAATTTGCGACGGGCTGGCGGGCTATCTGGATAAAATGAAGGTGGACCGGCTGGCCGACTTGGTCGGCACGCTGGAAATGCCGGGCGATCAGCCGGCGCGGGCGCCGTATCCTTGAGGAATTCGTAGGTTGGGTTTCAACCTACCGAGTCCGACAAAAAACGGTGGGTGGAAACCAACCCAGCATCGCTAGCAACTTGCCAAGGCAGTCCAATGTGGCGCCGACTATTCGACGTATTTTCTGGCCTTTCGTCGCTGCTATTTTTGGCGACGGCAATTCTCTGGGTTCACAGCTATTACGCCAGCGATATGTGGAACCGCCGTGCTCCATCAGGCCAATTGCACTTTCTAAATGAACAGACGGTTCGTACCCATCGCGGGCAGCTTTGGTACGGCTGGCAGCACAACGGTGGCTTCGCGACTCTGATGGTTGATGCCCATTGGCCCAATTTTGAAGGGTTTCATTCCTCATCTCTTGGAATGAAAGGTCTGGAGATAACAGGCATGACGGGGCCGCAGGTCGCGGGATTCGCGTATCTGCAAGGAATCGCACTCAACAAAGGCGTTTTTTCTCGGGCTATCGTAATGCCCATGTGGGCCTTGCTTTTGATGACAATGGTGCTGCCCGCTGCTTGGTTTTATCTGCGCCCGCAGGCTCATGAGAATGGAGTCTGTCAAAACTGCGGCTACGACCTCCGCGCCACGCCCGACCGCTGCCCCGAATGCGGCTGCGTGCCATTGCACACCAAAAAAGCTGACGATGTGCCTGCTGATTCGGTATAATCAGCAGGCGAGGTATACGCATGACTCAACTTTCGATCAAACTCCCCGCCAAGCTCGAAGCCAAGGCCAGAGCCCGCGCCGTCCAAGGCGGTCACGATACGTTGGATTCTTATTTGAAGTCACTCGTTATTGAGGACATCGACGAATATCTCGATCCCAAGATCGAACAACTTCTCATCGAGAGACTGGATGACCCGAGGCCTGATATTGAGGCCACGCCTGAGTTTTGGAAAAACCTTCATGCCCGAATCCAGCGGAAGGTGGCCAAGCAAAGCAAGGGCAAGAAGAAATGAGTTTGTTGATTCGCCTCCGTCCGCAGGCGGTGGAAGACGTTGAGCAGGTCTCAGTCTATCTGCAGGGTCGACATGAAGGTGCATCGGCCCGTTTCCCAATTGCAGTACGGGAAACGCTGCAACGGATCGCCGAAATGCCGACGGCGTCCAGTCTGGCATTTCCTCGCAGCCGGCGACTCGGTGGGGTCCGGTCGTGGAGCGTAGGGGGATTCAGAAACTATCTTATTCTTCACTTGATCGATGGAGACTTCCTTCGCGTTGTCGGTGTGCTGCACGGTGCTCGGGATTTACGTAAGCTTCTTAAACGCCGTATTTGAAGCAGTTTGCTCCGCGTTGACACCTTTCCCCACGCGCATAGACTGCTCGATTCAGTAGTGGCTGGGCTCGCATGATGGCGAGCGGTCGCCGACGACAAGACGATTCACCAAAGAGGTTTCTATGAGCATCAATATCGAATTCATCAAAGGCCGGCAGGTTTTGGATAGTCGCGGCAATCCAACCGTTGAAGTCGACGTCGTCCTTGAAGACGGCACGATCGGGACGGCCGCTGTGCCGTCGGGGGCTTCCACCGGGGAGCACGAAGCCTGCGAACTGCGCGACGATGACAAGAAGATGTGGGTCGGCAAGGGCGTTTCCAAGGCCGTCGATAATGTAAACACCAAAATCGCCCCGGAACTGATCGGGCTTGACCCGCGCGAGCAGGAATCGATCGACTCGCTCATGATCGAGCTCGACGGCACGCCGAACAAAGCCAAGCTGGGCGCGAACGCGCTGCTGGGCGTGTCGATGGCCGTCGCCAAGGCCGCGGCCGCTGCGTGCAACCTGCCGCTCTACCGCTACCTCGGCGGGCCGGGCGCTAAGACGCTGCCGGTGCCGATGATGAACATCCTCAACGGCGGCAAGCACGCCGACAACACCGTCGATTTTCAGGAGTTCATGATTCAGCCGTGGGGTTTTGATTCGTTCACCGAAGCGCTCCGCGCCGGTGTTGAAATTTATCACGCGCTCAAGGGCGTGCTGAAAAAGCAAGGGCTTTCGACCGCCATCGGCGATGAGGGCGGATTTGCTCCGAACCTCAAGTCGAACGAAGACGCGCTCAAGATCATCGAAGAAGCCGTCGGCAAGGCCGGCTACAAGTGGGGCGAGCAGATCTTCGTCGCGCTCGACCCGGCCATGTCCGAACTGTGGAATGAAGGAGAAAAGCTCGGCAAGAAAGGCTACTGCTTCTTCAAGAGCAACCCGAAGGAAGTTCTCTCGTCAGACGATGTCATCGGCATTTGGACCGAGTGGGCGAAGAAGTACCCGATCCGCAGCATCGAAGACGGCCTGGCTGAGAACGACTGGGACGGCTGGAAGAAACTGACCGACACCATCGGTGCCAAGACGCAATTGGTCGGCGACGATCTGTTCGTCACCAACAGCAAGTTCCTTAAGAAAGGCATCGACACCAAGACCGCCAACGCGATCCTGGTCAAGGTCAACCAGATCGGCACGCTGAGCGAAACGTTCGACGCGGTGAACATGGCGATGCGTAACGGCTACTCGGCCGTGCTGAGCCATCGCTCTGGCGAGACAGAGGACGCCACGATCGCCGACATTGCGGTCGCCACCAACTGCGGCCAGATCAAGACCGGCGCACCGGCGAGGTCCGATCGGGTGGCCAAGTACAACCAACTGCTCCGTATCGAAGAACAGCTCGGCGAACAGGCCGTCTACGGCGGGAACCTCTGGAACAAGGGCTGATCTAAACGCCAATAGCTCTATAGCACTCGCCTTTTTTCGTAGCGTGAGAATGACCGTTTGTCGTCATCCTGAGGTACGCCGAAGGATCTCGAACCTCGAAACCCGCTCGCAATCCGAGATCCTTCGGCGTACCTCAGGATGACGAATTCTGAGTTTGCACGTACATCAAATTGCGCATCGCTCTAAATGAATCGCCCCGGAGAGTTCGCTGAAAACGCGAGAATCCGGGGCGATTCTGCGTCTGGGTTCAACGATTCATCTTTTGCCCTGCGTCGGTCCGATAATGACCAAGACTGTTTTCCGAATGAGCGACGATTCCGATCTCATCTTCTCCCGGCGTAAACCCGCCAAGCCCGTGCCCTTGCCGCAGGTGGCCGATCGCGACGTGGCTCTTGCGCCTTCCGGTTCAACGGGCGCGTGGTGGTCGATTCCGATGCTCTGCGTCGGCCTGGCGGTGATCGCCTACTGCGTGATCGTGCCGGCCACCAACTCCAATCGGAAGTTTGTACTCGAGCGTGAAAAGCTCCATCGCGATCTGGAAGCGGTGGACAAGCAGATCGCCGTGAACGAAGAATTTCTCAAGCGTGTCGGTGGCGATCCGGAATTGGCCGAGAGGCTGGCGCAGCGGCAGATGAAGTTCATCCGCGAAGGCACCAACGTGCTCGATCTGCCGACGCAGTCGTCGGCGAAGGATCAGATGAGTCCCTTCCTGCTGACGGCCATGCCGCAAGCCGCGCCGCTGGCGGAGTTGGCGCAGCAGCCGGGCGTGCTTGGCAAGCTGGCGTCGAATGAAAAGCTGCAGCTCTACACGATCGGCGGCGGTTTATTTCTGCTCGCGGTCGCGTTGGTGATGGGCGGGTCGTCGCAGCCGTCATCCGCGCGACGGTAGGACAGACATTCCTGTCTGTCACGGGCGGATGGATTCATCCGTCCGATACAACCGCACCAGTTTTAGAAGAGTACGAATCGATGCGTACATCGTTTCGTGACAGACAAGAATGTCTGTCCTACCAGGACTTGCTGCTTACGTCTTGCGTCGATCGGTCGGCGTCATCCCCAACTCCTCGTGATACACTCGGCTGAAGTGATTGGGGCAGGCGAACCCGCACACATGCGCCACTTCTTTCACCGACAGCGAGCTGTGTTTTAACAGATGATCCGCCTGCTCGATCCGCAGTTGCCGCAACCTAGCGGCGGGGCTTTTGCTGAACGATTTGGCGTACAGCCGCGTGAGTTGACTGCGCGACAGGCCGGTGATTGTCGCCAGATCGTCGACGCTGATCTCCGTCGCCAACCGCTCGCGCATAAACCGCTCGGCGGCGATGAGTCGGCGGTCGAGTGCGGGATCGTGCGCAACGACGGCGCTTTCGCCTTGACTCACGCAGCCCGCCAGCGACCAGAGCGCCGCCATCACGCCGGCTGTCCGGGTCTGGCCGGTGGCGCGGAGCGCGTCGGCCAAGTCTCTTGCGATTGCGATGGCGTTTTTCGGGTCGCCGGTATGCACGCGCAGCCGGTCGCCGTGATCGATGAACCCGTGCAGCGGGCCGACAGTTTCGTCCATGCGGAAGTCGATATAGACCGTCTCGACGGCGTTCGCATCACCGGCGCCCACCCAGTGATTCAGCCGCGGCGGGATCGCACACGCAGCGCCGGCGGGGACGGTAATCCAATGGTCGTCGCTGTCGATCCGCATGCTGCCGGACAGGATGACCAGCACCTGCACCTCGCGGTGGTAATGTCGCCCGCAGGGGGAATGAAGGTGCTCCTCGACCTCGGCCACAAACGGCAGGCCGACCTCGGGGATCGACTGGTTATATCGCACGTGTCGGAAATTCTGTCCGCCGCTCAGTTTCATGGATTATGCGCCAAACAGATAGATATTGAAACAAACTGACTGTTGCTAAAGTCCCAATATAGGTTGATTATACTCCACGTCCGCTGAAAGAGCGATTCTTTCGGAAAGAACCATAGAAATGCCCATGGCCGACCAAAATACGATCAACGCGGTTCCGATCATCGATTGCGACGTACACCCGTACGCCAGCGAGAAGTACCCGATCGAGCCGCACATCCCCGAGAATTTCCGGGAAGCGATGAGGCAGGGCATGGGTTACGGGCCGGGGCATGGGTATTCCAATCCGTTCGGGGTGAATCGGCGGGATGTGTGTTGCGAGGATCCGCACGAAGTGGGTCGTGCGCATCTGGATCGCTACGGCATCGCGTACGCGGTCCTTCAGCCGCCGGGGCTGAAGGTATCGGTCACGCGGAACCCTGACGTGGGCAGCGCGCTGGCCCGGGCGTGGAACGATTGGCAGATGAAGACCTGGCTGGAAGCCGATGATCGCTATCTCGGTTCGATCTGTGTGAACATGAACGATCCGCTGATCGCCGCTATGGAAGTCCGCCGGGCCGGGCAGCATCCGCGGATGGTGCAGTTGAACGTTCCCGGAGAAGCACACCGCCTGTACGGCGACCGCCACTACTTCCCGGTGTACGAGGCGGCTAACGAACTGGAACTGCCGATCTGTATGCACCCTGGCGCGGAAGGCGTGCTGGGTTCTTCGACACCGATCGGCGCACCGACGAGCTACTTCGAGTGGCACAGCGGCATCCCGCTCACTTTTCAAGCACACCTGATCAGCATGGTGTGCGAAGGCGTTTTTGAGAAATTCCCCAAGCTCAGCATCGTGCTCTGCGAAGGCGGTTACGCCTGGCTCGCTCACACGATGTGGCGGATGGATAAAAACTTCAAAGCGCTCCGCGCCGCCACACCGTGGCTGAAGCGGCTGCCGAGTGAGTACATCTTCGATCACGTGCGCGTCACCAGCCAGCCGATGGAAGAGCCGGAGAAGCCGGAGCATCTGCTGCAGATGTTCGAAATGCTCAAGGCCGACCGCACGCTGTGCTTTGCGACGGATTTTCCGCACTGGGATTTTGACGATCCGAACCGCGCGTTCCCCAAAACGATGGGCGAACATTTGAAGCGGCGGATTTTTTACGAAAACGCGGCCGAGTTGTACGGCCTGCCATCGCTCGAAGCCGCCGCCGCCAAACTGGCGAGCCGGCAGGTGGTGGAAGTGTGATACCACTTCAGCCTCGGGCAGGAGACAGATGAACACAGGTTGTAGTTGTTGGTGAGAAGTGGGTGGTGGTTTGTCCAGAAACGGTGGATCCCCGTTTTTAGGCCGACCACTAAAACAATTGCCTGTGACTACTCTTCCCACTTGTGTTCATCTGTCTCCTGCCCGGGGCTGAAAACCGATATGTCAGACGATTTGGACTTCAAAGTCCCCAATAGTTTCGGTACCGAGAACAAGGCGGTAGATCACGCATTCAAAATCGTGGCCGAGGCGCAACCCCCCAAGGCCCGCAACGGCCGGCGGCTGACGGTCTGCGCGGCGACGGAACTGCCGCCCGGCGGACGCAAAATCGTCGACGACGGCTCGGTCTCCATCGGCGTGTTCAATGTCAGCGGGAATCTCTACGCGATCAAAAATGTCTGCCCGCACTACGGCGCGCCGCTCTGCCAAGGCAGTTTGCATGGCACGCACAAGCCGTCAGACGTCCACCAATACGATCCCGGCTATGAAGGGCAGATCATCCGCTGCCCGTGGCACGGGTGGGAGTTTGATATCGTCACCGGCAAGGGGCTGTTCGATCGCAACAGCCGGGTGGCGACGTATGTCGTCGAAATCGATCCGGCTGGGGATATCGTTGTGTTGCTGTAGCTCCATTCTTTTTAACCGCGACGACGCGAAGGCATTAACCGCGAAGGCGCGAAGACGCGCAGAAATCCAGATGGATAACTCCATGCTGCTCTTCTTCGCGTCTTCGCGTCTTCGCGGTTAATCTCTGAGTCGGATGTTCGCGTTGGCGATTGAAACTTCCGGAAGAGTCGGCTCTGTCGCTCTGGTGCGCGACGGCGTGGTGCTGGCCGAGCCGACGTTCGAGCACGGGCTGAAACACGCCGCCGGCATCCTGCCGATGATCGACAAGCTCTGCCGCGATCACGGTATCGGCCCGCGCGATCTGGCGGAACTGTACGTCTCCATCGGCCCGGGCAGTTTCACCGGCCTGCGGATCGGCGTGACGCTGGCGAAAACGATGGCGCTGACGACCGGCGTTAAAATCGTCGCCGTGCCGACGCTGAACGTATTGGCCGCCAACGCACCGGCGGACGCGCAGCACGTCATCATCGTTCTCGACGCCAAGCGCGATCAAATATTCACCGCGAGTTTCGAGCGCCTCACTCCCTCGCCCGGTACGCCGGGAGAGGGAAAAGGCCCACCTCGGTTCGCTCACGGATATGCTTGCCCGCACGCCCCGGCCGGTGTATTTGCTCGGCGAGGGTATTCCGTATCACGACCAATTCATCCCGAAAAACGATCCAAGCGTGATCGTCACCGCGCCCGACACATGGCGTGCCCGCGCCGGCGTCGTCGCCGCGATCGGCATGGCGATGGCGAAGCAGAATCAGTTCGCCGACGCTGATCTCCTGACACCGCTTTACATTCGTAAGCCTGAAGCAGAAGAGAAGTGGGAGATCAATCAAAGAATGAAGGCGGAAGGATGAAGGATGAAAAGTGAATTTCAGCCTTCATCCTTTGATTCGATTGATTCCGATTCAAAATCGATTCGCGTACGTCAACACGCCGATGATCAACCCGATACCGCCGCAGATCATGCCTGCGATCGCCATGCCTCGGCCGCTGCCGCCTTCGCCGGATTTGCTGACTTGGTTGTAGCCGATGATGCCGAACACGATCGCCAGCGCCCCGGGGATGATCGCGCAGAACGCCGGGATGCCGATGATGCCCAGCACCAGCGACGCGACGCAGAACCCGTTGCTCGTGCCGGCCGCCTCGAGCGTCGTGCCTTCCATGGTGAACGGCATGCCGCAGCTTTTGCAGTTGTTGGCGTTGATCGGGCTGCTGCTGTTGCAGCGAGGGCAGACGATGAACTGCTTGCCGGTGTCTTCACGGAAGATGTGCGGCGCCCGATCACCCGCAGCTGCGTACGCGTGAACCGGGTGCGGGTCTTGCTTGATGATCTGACGGGTTTTTGGGTCGATCAGCCGGCCGTAACGGTCGAGGATCGGGATCGTGATGTTGTTGCCGCAGGTGGGGCACTGCCCGTCCTGGGCCGCCATCGATTCGGTCGCTTCGAGCCTGCTTGAGCAGTAGCCGCAGTTGAAGCCGTAGCGTTTTCCAACCCCGGTCCGCTGAGTCGGCGGGGTGAACGTCTGCCGCTGCGTGTAGTTGGGCGTCGGCGGTGGGGCGGCAGACAAATCGCCCACCCCGGCGGCCACCGGCACTTCCTGCTGGGCCGCGGGTACGCGCAGCGTCGCGAGGCAAGTAGGACAGCGAACCAATTGCCCCACCTGCGAATCATCAGCCGACAACGGCGTCCGGCATACTTGGCATGAGAAGACTGACATCTCTGGTTCTGATTGTCGATTGTCGATCGCCAATTGTCGAGTGGCGAGTTCTGGTCGGACAGACATTCCCGTCTGTCACGGGCGGATGTAATCAGCCGTCCGTACAAACCGCTATTTACCGATAGGCACGAGCGAAGGAGTACCTCGCCTCGTGACAGACAGGAATGTCTGTCCTATCAGAAAATCGGCCACTTGCCCCTTCCTTCCGTCGGTCTACAATCTCCGATTACCTATGTTTGACGCACTCACCGATAAGTTTTCCAGTGTCTTCCGCAACCTCTCCGGCCGGGGGAAGATTTCCGAAGAGAATATCCGCGAATCGATGCGCGAGGTTCGCACCGCGCTGCTCGAAGCCGACGTGAACCTCAAAGTCGTCAACGAGTTTTGTGAGAAGGTCGTCAGCAAGGCGATCGGCTCGGACGTGATCAGCAGCCTGCAGCCGGGGCAGCTGATGGTGAAGATCGTGTACGACGAGCTGGTGCTGCTGCTCGGGCCGGTCGACACGCATATTTACATGGTCCAGCCGGGGCCGACGGTCATCATGATGTGCGGCCTGCAGGGATCCGGCAAAACCACCACCACCGGCAAGCTGGCGATGTACCTTAAGAGCAAGGGCCATCACCCGCTGCTGGCCGCTGCTGACCTGCAGCGACCGGCGGCAGTCGAGCAGCTCCGCGTGCTCGGCGAGCAGGTGGGCGTGCCGGTGTATCTCGACAACACCAAGATCGCGCCGCACGGCCATGTGCCCAAGGGCGCGGCGGTGTCGGTCTGCCGCGCCGCCGTCGCCAAAGCCAAGGCCGACGGGCAGGACATCGTCATCCTCGACACCGCCGGCCGGCTCGCCATCGACGAAGAGCTGATGGCCGAGCTGAAGGACGTCAACGACACGCTCAAGCCGCACCAAGTGTTCCTCGTGCTTGACGCGATGACCGGGCAGGACGCCGTCAACAGCGCCAAGATCTTCAACGAAAAGCTCGAGATCGACGGGCTGATCCTCACCAAGTTCGATTCCGACACCCGCGGCGGCGCGCTGCTCAGCGCCAAGATGATCACCGGCAAGCCGGTCAAATTCCTCGGCATCGGCGAAAAGCTCGACCGGCTCGAAGAGTTCCGCCCCGAAGGCATGGCCCAGCGTATTTTGGGCATGGGCGATGTGGTCGGCCTGGTCACCGAGGCGATGGAAAAGTTCGATCAGGACGAAACCGCCCGCCTGACCGCCAAGATGGAGAAGGGCAACTTCACGCTCGATGATTTCATGGCGCAGATGAGTCAGGTCAACAAGCTCGGGCCGATGAGCAAAGTCATGGGCATGATCCCGGGCATGAATGAGCTGGCCAAGCAGTCGGCGATGAGCGACGGCGCGGTTGAGGGGCAGATGGATCGGATGAAAGCCATCTACAACAGCATGACGCGGAAGGAACGGACGAAGACCGAAATGCTAGACGGCAACCGCCGCCGCCGCATCGCCGCCGGCGCTGGCGTGCAGGTGAGCGAGGTCGGGCAGTTCATGAAACAATTCGAGCAAAGCCGCGACATGATGCGCGCCATCGGCGGGCAGGGCATGATGGGCAAAATGCGGATGATGAAAGCCTTAATGTCCGGCGGCATGAGCCAACTCGGCATGCCCGGCGGGCCGACGCTGCGAACCAAAAAGAGCGGCTGGCAGGCGCCGAAGGATCGGAATAAGAAGAAAAAACGTTGAAGCATTATGTCATCGGAACCCGACTCATTGAGTTACCAAGAAAATCGAAACTCCCGCAATCTATGCGGCACGAAAATGTTGCCGACCGGGGGTGTTTGTTTTGGAATGAGTTGGATCGCCGTAGTTCTCTATGCAGGCGTGATAGTGGCTCTCGCATTT
Organism: Tepidisphaerales bacterium; assembly: GCA_038229715.1. GTDB lineage: Bacteria > Planctomycetota > Phycisphaerae > Tepidisphaerales > Tepidisphaeraceae > JANMES01. The sequence goes on from JBBROD010000002.1 coordinate 41,084, forward strand.
GGCGGATTCGATTTGGGGCTCCTCTCACCCCTTCAGTGGGTTACGTGTATTGCAACAGTAGTTGGAATGTTCGGAATCGGCGGGATGATCGTTCGCCGTTTGTTGCCAAAACAATACCGTTCGGACTACGCCAAGTATTGGTTTTGGGTGATTTCTGCAATCGCCGCTGTCGAGATTATCTTAATTACGCATCTGGACCATTCTGGAAGTGGATTCGCCGGCGGCTTCTAGTGTAGGGCGGGATAGCAATCCCGCCTCGGCGTCAACGGCGGGTTTGCTATCCCGCCCTACACAAGAGAAGTTGCATGAGAAAAAGTGCGGCTGAACAAATCCGCGACATGTCGCGCCATCGGCGCGCCGACGCCGAGGCGATAAAGAGCGGCTGGCAGGCACCGAGGGATCTGAATGAGAAGAAACGGTGACCTGAAGAATCCCGCACGACAGGGTTACGGATAACAATCCGTGTACCCGTTATGACGCCGATTTGATGGACCAGAGCAGTCCGACCATCACCCCGGCGAATCCGAAAACGTAGGACGGCTGTTCGCGGGTGAGGTTCAGTGCGTTTTTGTAGTGTCGGCCCAGATACACACCGGCTAATCCGAGCGCAACAGATATGAGCAGTATTTTCAGCATGGGTGCGCCTTTGTTAACCTATCGTCATCGGACCAATCCGGTTGGTGCTTTAACCTGATTATAAGACCTCATTTGAACTGGAATATCCGCCGTGTGGCGGGGCCGTGTGAATTGCGAAAATGAGCAAGCCCGTCATGCCGATCATCACCAAAATCTCCGAACAAAAGCGCCGGCCGAATCGGCGGAATGTGTATTTGGACGGGGCGTTTGCGTTCGGCTGTAACCTGAACGTCGTCGCCAAGTTCCGGCTGCGCGAGGGGTTGGCGGTGACGGCTGAGCAGATCGCGAGCATTCAAACCGGCGAGATTCGTCAGGAAGCGTTCGACTACGCACTCAAAACGCTGCAGCGCCGGCTCCACAGCCGATCGGAACTGCAGCGGAAACTGGCGAAGCGCGAATACGCAGTTGCTACGATCGACGAAGTCCTGAGCGATCTCGAACGGCTCGGCTACGTCGACGACGCCCGATTTGCCAAAACCAAGGCCCAATCCGCCGCCGAGTACAAACACCACGGGCACCGGCGGGCGATGATCGAACTCCGCAAGGCCGGCGTGAGCGACGCGACGGCGCGGAAGGCGATCGAAGACGTGTACGATCCGCGCGACAACCTCGCCACCGCGCGCATGCTCGCGCAAAAGCAGGGGCTGCGGCTGAAGAAACTTGAACCGCACGTCGCACGACGGCGACTGGCCGGCATGTTGCTGCGCCGCGGGTTTGATTACGAAACCATCCGCCCGGTCATCGACGAAGTGCTCGCCTACGGTCAGGATGAAGGAACCTAGCTCCCTCTCCCCGGCGGGGAGAGGGCAGGGGTGAGGGGCGAAACGTTCGATCGATGAGCAATTTTGATGTAGCGTGCAGGCTCCCAATTCGTCATCCTGAGGTACGCCGAAGGATCTCGGATTGCGAGCGGTTTTTGACGTTCGAGATCCTTCGGCGTACCTCAGGATGACGACAAACGGTCATGCTCACGCTACTACAAAAGGCCTGTCGCTCTAGAAAACTATCGGCGGTCGATTTTGCGAGCATCGTCCGAGCGAAATTCGGGGACCCGAACCAATTAGCAACCGGCGGCTACCCGCTCACCCTGACAGATAGAGAAAGCCGTCTCACGCGATCGATCTCCCGCCGTCGAGGCGGAGGATTTGGCCGGTGATGTACGTCCCGCCGGTGGCGAGGAATGTGACCAGCCCAGCGGCGTCTTCGGGCGTGCCGGCGCGGGCGAGTGGGACGCGCTTCAGATACTTTTCCCGATCGACCTCGGGCATGTCCGCCGGCCAGTCGATCACGCCGGGGGCGATTCCGTTAACCGTCACCTGCGGCGCCAACTCGCGGGCGAGTGAAAGAGTGGCGTTGGCCATCGCGGCCTTGCTGGTGCAGTAGCCGAGATACGCCGGCCAAGGTTTTTCGGCCATCAGGTCGAGCATGTTCACGACGTGGCCGTTCGACGCCCGCAGCATCGGCGCGAACTGTTTGATCAGCAGCAATGGCGAGTGGAGGTGGATCGCCATCATCTTTGAGAGCAACGCCGTGTCCGTCGCCACCAGATCGCCGGGCAGGAAAAGTGAGGCGTTGTTGACGAGCAGGTCGAGCCGATCGAAATGCTGAGTGAAGCCGGAGTGAATCGCCGCGACGGCTTCGTCGGGGCGGGTTAAATCTGCCTTGATCGCGACCCATTTGGCCAGCCGGGCGGACAAATCGCGCGTGAGCTCGGCGGCGTCGGGTTCGCTGGTGAGATACGTAAACGCAATATCGAACTGCGCCTCGGCCAGCGCCTTCACGATCGCCCGGCCGACGCGTTTGGCCCCGCCGGTCACTAACGCAACTCGTCTAACCTCCGCCATTCCAAAGAGCATACAGAGCGGACAGTGAATTCGGGAGAGGGAACGCCGGGCTATGATTACGCATTGACATCCACAGCCGATTGGTGCAATAAGGCGCAGTCGACCGAAACCGTTTACGCGATCTGCCCCTCACCCCAACCCTCTCCCGGCGAGAGAGGGAGTAAGAAGGAACCATGCAAGGCGTCCTCGAACAACTCAACATCTCCCCCGGCGGGATGCCGAAAACGCCGATCCTCGCCGCCCGGGTGACCGTCGATGGCGTGGCCGGCGATTGGCAGAAAAATCGCAAATATCACGGCGGGCCGGACCGGGCGATTTGCCTGTTCAGCGTTGAACTGTACGACGAACTCCGTCGCGAGGGAGTGGACATATTGCCCGGCAGCGTGGGGGAAAATTTCTCCACCCGCGGGATCGACCTGAAATCGCTGCAGCCGGGCGATCGGCTTAAAGTCGGTCAGTGCGTGATCGAACTGACCGACATCCGCGTGCCGTGCGGCAGTTTGAACAAGTGGCACCCAAAGCTGCTGCAAATCATCGACGGTCGCAGCGGATGGTTGGCAGAGGTCGTCACCGAAGGCGACGTAAAGCCCGGCGACGCGATCGACTTGATCTTCGCTCCCTCTGGAAGTGGCGATGACAAGTAAGCGCAGGCACCGGCAGTGGGTCAGTTTGAAAAACTCACCTGTACCACGGGCCTCCGGCCCGTGCCGGTGGCGCGCGAACGTAAGAAAATGAACGTCCTCGGCTATTCCGAATCGCCCGCACGGGCCGGAGGCGCGTGGTACGGGTGAATGTTCCAAGCAATGTATTGGAAACTATTTCAGACTGACCCATTACCCATGCACCAGTTCTCTTAATTTGAATCTCAATGATGATGTTAATGGCCGGCAAGACATCCAAATAGCCGCAGATGGACGCAGATAAACGCAGATCAGAAAAGAGGTTACAGATCAAACTCTGCTCTCATCCACGTTCATCTGCGTTGATCTGCGGCTCAATTCTCTTCACATCTTGTATTTACGACGCGATTCCCTATACTCTCCGATTCGCAAAAGTCAGGACGATTGGAGATACAGACATGGCCGTAGCCTTGCGTTTGAAGAGAATGGGTCGAAAGAATCATCCGTTTTACCGGTTGAGCGCGATTGATTCGCGCTCCCCGCGTGACGGGCGAGTCATTGAAGAGCTTGGTCATTATGACCCGCTTTTGAAGGACAAGGACAAGCAGTTCGTCGCCAAGATCGACCGTTGCCAGTATTGGCTGGGCGTTGGTGCGGTGCCGAGCGAAACCGTGTCCTCGCTGCTGAAAAAAGCCGGCATTGAGCACAAGGGCCTGCGCCTTCCGAAGCCCGGTAAGCCCAAAGCGCCGCCGGCGGAGAAGAAGGAAGCAGCCACCGCCTAAAACCGATTAAATGGATGCCAGCGGCCGCGATGATGTTATAATCGCGGCGTTCGCGTCTAGTGAATTCGATTAAGTTCGACTGAGTTCGACTGAGTTCGACTGAGTTCGACTGAGTTCGATGGGAGAATGCCGCTTCGCGTTGATATCCTGACCTTGTTCCCGGAGATGTTCGGCCCGTTTATCGGAACCAGCATCCCCAAACGGGCGGCCGATAAAGGCCTGGTCGAGTATCAGCTGACGAATATCCGAAATTTCACGACCGACGCGCACCAGTCGGTCGATGATAAGCCGTTCGGCGGCGGTCCTGGCATGGTGATGATGTGCCAGACGATGTTCGACGCCGTCGAGTCGGTCGAAAAACAAGACAGCCGTCCTGCGACGCGAATCATTCTAACGCCGCAGGGACGAAGGTTTGATGAAGACCTGGCTAAGGATTTGGCGACTAAACCCCGCCTGCTCCTGATTTCAGGTCGGTACGAAGGCTTCGATGAGCGTATCATTGATGGCCTGAAGCCGATGGAACTGTCCATCGGCGATTATGTGCTCAGTGGTGGCGAGCTGGCGGCGATGGTGATCATCGACGCCGTTGTTCGACTGATCCCCGGCGTATTAGGCGCCGAGCAAGGGGCGGTCGACGAAAGCTTCGCCGACGGACTGCTGGAGCACCCACAGTACACCCGCCCGCGAGAGTATCGTGGGATGAGTGTGCCGGACGTTCTGCTCAGTGGCGATCACAGCAAGATTGCCCGGTGGCGTCTGGAACAGAGACAATTGCGTACTCAGGAGCGTCGCCCCGACTTGTGGAAGACGTATCTACAACGCGACGGCAACCGCCAGCACGGTGTAATCCCGCCAGGCGATCGTCCAACCGACTGAACCGATGACTCCCATCGCCCGGGTGCTCATCGCGAGTAAACCGGGCGAACGAAATCGGAGTCAGTCATGACCAACAAAATCCTCGCTCTCGTCGAAAAGCCCAGCCTTAAAGAAGTACCTCCCGTATTCGCCGTCGGCGACACCGTTGACGTGGCCACCCGTATCGTGGAAGGCGACAAAGAACGTATTCAGGTTTTCGCCGGTACGGTCATCATGAAGAAGGGCTCGGGGATTAACGAGACGTTCACCGTCCGCCGAATCGTAAACAACGAAGGCGTCGAGCGTATTTTCCCGCTGCATAGCCCGCTGATAAGCAAGGTGACTGTGAAGCGTTCCGGCGAAAACCGCCGCGCCAAGCTGTTCTACCTCCGCGATCGCGTCGGCAAGGCCGTCCGCCTCGTCGAGAAGCGCAAGACCGGCAAGGACGCCGCCGCTGCGACCGAAGCCGAAGGCGGCACGGTTCTGCAGAAAGCCACCCCGGAACTCGCGGGGTCGGCCACGTAAGGGGCGATTTTAATTCGCATTCGATAGACCCGCGCTGATTGGCGCGGGTCTTTTTTTTTGAAATCCGAATGACGAAACCCGAAATCCGAAAGAATGACGAAGCCCGAAGCCCGAATGAATGACGAATGACGAAACCCGAAATCCGAATCAATGACGAATAATGCTGATCCGGCTTGATTCACGCGCTTCTTTGGAGGGCGGCTGTCCTCAGCCGCCGAACGCGGAGGTCGTCGTGCCGACGACCGGCGGGTGTGGACACCCGCCCTCCAGAAGGCGCACGGTTCATGCCTGATCCGTATAACGAAGCCCGAATGACGAAAGACCAGGGGGAAGTTCTTCGTCATTCGGATTTCGTCATTCATTCGGATTTCGGGTTTCGTCATTCGGGTTTACTGCCTGCGGGTTTACTTCCCGCGTCACTCCGCGATAATCGCGCATGATGTGGGATTTCCTCAAAAGTCTCTTTGTAAACAAGAACAACAAGCGCGACGCGCTCGGCGATCGCGGCGAGAACGTGGCGGCCAGGTTTCTTCGCAATAACGGCTACTCGATCATCGTCCGCAATTTCCGCTGCGAAATGGGCGAGATCGACATCGTGGCTAAGCAGGGCAAAGTGCTGGTGTTCGTCGAGGTTAAAACGCGAGCCTACGATGACCCGACGCCAGAGGAGCAGGTGAACGAAGTGAAGCAGCACCAGATCACCAAGGCCGCCCGGTTTTACCTCGGCCGCTACGGCACGCCGCAGCCGCCGGCGCGGTTTGATGTGGTGGCGATTGTTTGGCCGCAGGGTCGCGATCCGATCATCCGCCACACGCCGGACGCGTTTGAAGCGACGTTTTAAAGAAGGGGCGGGTATTCAGGGGCAAGGGGCGAGTAAGGCCTCGCTGCATCTTGCCCCTCGCCCCTGAGCACTTGCCCTTTTTTCATCATGATCGACTCTCACTGCCATCTCACCGATCCCCGATTGCTCTCGCAACTCCCCGAAGTGCTGGCCCGCGCGAAAGTCGCGGGCGTGGATCGGATGATCGCGATCGGCACTGATCTGCCGGACGATGAGAAGACCATCGCGCTTTGCCACAAGCTGCCGAACGTGCGATGCGCGATCGGCATTCACCCGAACCACTCGGCGGACGCCACAGTCGACGACGTCGAGAAGCTGCGAGCCCTCGCGGCCGATCCGGTTGTGCTGGCGATCGGTGAGATGGGGCTCGATTACAACCACGACAATTCCCCACGCGATCACCAGCGGCGGATATTCGAAGCCCAACTGCAACTGGCGACCGAAATGGACAAGCCCGTCGTCATCCACTGCCGCGAGGCCGTCGACGACACGCTGGCGGTGATGGCGGCGTTTCCCAAGGTGCGGGCGGTCGTCCACTGCTTCACAGGCACGTCGGCTGAGGCGAAGCGGATCATCGCGGCCGGCTACTACCTGGGCTACACCGGCGTGGTGACCTTCAAGAAGTCGGAAGACCTCCGCGTCGCGATCAGTCTCACGCCGCCGGACCGGATTCTGGTGGAAACCGACGCCCCATATCTCACGCCCGAGCCGATGCGGAAGCAGAAGACCAACGAACCAGCGTTGGTGGTTCACACCGCTGCGGTTTGCGCGAACGTACTGGGCTACACGCGTGACAAATTCGACGCCCTAACGACAGAAAACACGCTTCGATTGTTCGGGTGGAAATGATGTAGGGTCCGCCTTGGCGGACCGGCGTCGTCAAAGGTCCGCCAAGGCGAACCCTACAAGCCGGGAAACACGCTTCGTTTGTTCAGGTGGAAATGATTCCGTAGGGCATGCTATTGCATGCCGATCCGTGGATGCCGCCCGGAACAATGGCATGCAATAGCATGCCCTACATGAGGTCAATCAGCCCGTCATGCGGATGGACGATTCCATCCGGCTATCCGGCGAGGGCATGTCGATCATCGTCGCGGCGGCGGCGGCTTTTTTCTTGCCCATCTGGTCGAGCAGCATTCCCCAGGTCTCACGTTGGAACCGCAACACATCCATCGCTTCGTTCAACGAGGCGGCATTGTGCGAGGTGTTCGCGTCGATCAGTTTCTTGTAGGCGAAGGTGTAAAGGGCGGCTAGCTTGCCGCACAGGTCGGGGGCCACATCGTGCTTCAGCGTACACTGCAGTTCGGTCAGAATCTTCTGCACCCGGGAGATGTTGTTGTAGCTTTCTTCGAAATTTTTCTTCTCGATCGCCAGCCTGGCCTGCTCGCCGAATCGAAGCGCGCCGTCATACAGCATCATCTGCAACTGTTCCGGCGTGGCGGTCAGCACGCGGGTGCGGAGGTAGTGTTGTTGAGCGACGTTTGCGTTCATACTTAAGCCCGAAAGTTGCTTAAACCACCTATATATCGGCTATTTGGGGTGGGTCGGGTAAGTCGATCTATGTGACCGCAAGGCGCAAGAATTGCCGATCAGGCGATGGATTTGATATTCGCTATGGAGGATTGCTGCGACTGGAGTTTGGAAAGGACCGCTTCCAATTCCGAAAACTGCTTTTCCAGTCGAGTCCGCTTAACCGTCAGTTGACTGTCGAGCTTATCGATCCGGTCCTGGAATTCCTGGCTGCGGGTGTCCAGCGTTTTGTTCTGCCGGACAACGGTTCCGTTGACCGGATCGACCAGTTTCTTCAGCTGAGAGTCAATCTGTGCGCCTAAGCCGGTGGTTGCGAGCGTGAACAGGTTTTTCACCGATTCGGGGTCGGTGGCGTAGGCGTTGCGGAATTTTTCCTCGTCGAAAGTAACGTTGGCCTTATCATCAAGCGTCACGCCCACGTCGGCAAAGATGCGATACCGACCGGCTCCGGCGACAACTGTCTGCAATGTGGCGTACAGCTGAGATTGCGCGCTCTGGGCCGTGTAGTCACCCAAGAGGAGCCCGCCTTGCTGTTTGTCCGCGTCATATTTGGTCAGCTCGGAGATTTTATTGACGATCGTGTTAAACGTGTCGGAGAATGTTTTGACTTCCTCCACCACCTTATCCACGTCACGGCCGATCGATAGCGTGACCGGACTGCTGCTGGCAGAAATCAGGTTGAGTGTAACGCCCGGCAGAATCCCCGCGAGCGTGTTGCCGCTGCCGGTGACAAGCAAGGGCTGTTCGCTTCCGCCACCGCCGACGAAGACGGCAGCGTCTTGCGAACTGACGAGGTTGTGCACACCGAGATTGGTCGTGCCGGTATCGATTACGACGCGCCCGGCCCGTCCGCTGTTGACGGAGTTCAGCGATAGTCGGTAGGGAGATGTAGACGAGCCGTCATTGAGGATGCTTGCCTTAACGCCGAATCCCAAGGTCGTAATTTTGGTCTGTACGGTGGCGAGCGTATCGGTGGCGGTGATGTCGATGGTTTTCTCGAACGAGCCGTCGAGGGTTGTGCCCGCGGCGGTGCCGGCGATTTGCAGATCGGTCGCCGTCGTGCCGGTGAGGTTTTCGACTTTAAGCTTGTTCGCGCCGCCGGCGGTGTCGGTGAGCAAAAGCCCGTCGCCGTTGGTGTTGATGGACGCGGTCACGCCGATGGCCGCGGTATTAATCGCGTCGATCACTTCCGACAGCTTGGTGAACGTGCCGGTTCCGATGTTGAACTCTTTGGTCGATCCGGCCGAGCCGGTGATTCGGAAGCTGCCCGGCGTGACGCCCTTGCCGCCGTTGTATTTGCTGAGCAGCGAGTTTTCGTTGATGTACTGACGCTGTAGGTTTTTGCCGTTGATCTGCGTCTGTGTCACGCCGATCGACTGATTCAGGCCCAGCAAGGTGGCCGATGTCGTGCCGTCGATATTGTCGGCAATGGTTAGATTGCCCGTTCCGCCGGAGGTGTCCGTCAACGCAATGCCGTTGCCCGACTGATTGAGCTTGGCCTGCACCGCAAGGCCGGCCGTGCTGTTGATCTTATCGATCAGGTCCTGCACGCTGACAGCGGCGGACAGGTCGATGGTTCGGCTCGTGCCGCTTCGGTCGGTGACGTCGATCTTGCCCAGCGTCAATCCGCTGCCGCCGCTGAGTGAGCTGATCAGGACCGAATCGAGCGAAGCGAGAACGGCTTTGCCGGTGATTGTTGCGCCGGTGGCGGTTCGTCCAAGCAGGCCGAGGTCTTTGGCGGCGTTCGAGCCCACATCGGCCGTCACGGCGAATGTCCCGCCGCCGCTCGTGGTGTCGGTAACGGTGATGGCGTTGGTGGCGGTATCCACGGCGGCGGTCAGTTTGCCTCCGCCGGCGGCGGTGATGGCGGTGAGTACATCGCCGATTGTGCGAGCGGTGCCCAGGCCGATATCGAACGAGCTGCCGTCCGCGGTGGCGATGGTGATGTCGTTGCCCGTGCTATTGGTTCGCACGCCGCGACCGTCGTTCAAGCTGCTGAGCGGCGTGTCGGCCGTCACGGAGTTGATGTCCGAGCCGGTGAGCGTGTTTCCCGTTCCGGTTCCCGCAATGCCAAGGCTTGAAGCGGCCGATCCGTCGGCGAGGTCAGCGACGATTAACTGCTGAGTGGTTGATCCGCTTCTGTCGGTCAACACCAGTTTATCGCCGGAGACCGACGCATGGACAGAGATGTCCAGCGAGGTGTTGATCTTCTTGATCACGTCATCAAGGGTGACGGCATTGGTGGTGTCGATGACGGAACTGTTACCCGAGCGATCAGTGATCCTGAATTGCCCTCGGCTGGCGCCCGCGCCGCCGTTGAGTTCCGACAGCTGCGTTTGCGAATTGACTTCGCCTCCGCCTTCCTCAAGCGTAATGGTGCCCGCGCCGACCGGGGCTGAATCGTAGTTGGCAAAGCCCTTGGAAATGCTCTGCTGCGACGTCACCAGCCTGGCCACCTGAAACTGAAACGTGCCGACCGGTGCGCCGGCGGTGGTGCTGGCGGTCAATACGTTTTCATTGCTGCTGGTGGCGATCGAGCCGTTGAACGTCGTGGGGCGAGTGAGCGTTTTTCCTGAACCCTGCAGCGTGCCGATCTGCGTAATCAAATCCCTGTAGGCGGTTTGTTGCGCAGTGATCGTGGCCTGGCGGGTCTTCAGAATGTTCTTCTGTCGACCTTCCAGTGCGATGAGCTGATCGATGATGTCCTTGGAATTGATCCCGCTAACGAGGCCAATTCCACTTGTGATCTGTCCCATGTTTTGGTCGAGCGTTTGTTCCTGTCGGGTCGCTCAAACAACCTATCGGCAGGAAACGCGACGCCCGGAGCTTATTAATCGTCTAAAACGCTTCCAAGGTATAATTCGGTCCAGGCGTGTTCGCCGGGGGTTAGATAATCTGCTGTTGTTTGGAATCGGTCGGCGCCTTCGCGCTCGCTCGACTTGCGGTTGCTCATGCAGTCCAACGCCCATAATGACAGGAACTGACGACAGGCGCGCTTGGTGGATCGAAGGGTTTGAGCGGTTTCTGAAATATCTCGCATGAATGCTCCTTGTTCAACTACATCAGTTATCGGAACCGCCCGGCGGCTTTCGTGAGCGATTCTGAGCTCCGTCCGATAAAAATTGCCGAAAACGGGCGTAGTGGGGATTTTGGGATTCGTTGGAGCCTCTGATACAACAAGGCCTCAATGGCAGACTGGTGCGACATAACCCGCGAACAGATGGAAAGCGATCTTCGCCGCTGGGGCTTTCCGCATTCCCACGCGAAGGCTCTGCTGCGGCAGTTTTATGTCTGCGGGGAAGTGCCGACCGACGCCCAGCGGTTCGGACAACGGCTGCTCGATCGACTGGGCGCAGAAATTGCGCCTGTTCGATCGACGGTGGCGACCGAAGCGGTCTCGGCTGATGGAACGCGGAAACTGTTGATCACTTTCCCAGCCGGTGGGGCGGTGGAGGCAGTGCTCATGCCTTCGACCAAGCCGGGCACGGTGGCCGGGTGTCTGTCATCACAGATCGGCTGTGCGATGGGGTGCGACTTCTGCGCCAGCACCCGCAACGGGCTTGAACGCAACCTGTCGGCTGGCGAGATCGTCGAGCAGTTCATCCATCTCAAACGCGCGGCCCGTGTGGCTGGAAAGCAACTCAAGACCATCGTCTTCATGGGCATGGGCGAGCCGATGCACAACCTCGACGCGGTCATCGACGCCATCCGAAAAATCGGCGATCCAGACTTGGGCGGGCTCGGTTGGCGGCAGATCACGGTATCGACCGTCGGCATCGTCCCCGGTATCGATCGGCTGGCAGCGGCAGACCTCAACGTCCACTTGGCGCTCTCTCTCCACGCGCCCGATGACGAAACACGCGCCAAGCTCGTACCGATGAACAAACGCTACGCGGTGCCTGAGATCATGGCGGCTGCCCGGCGGTTTTATGACCGCACGAATCGCATCCCCACGATCGAGTACTGCCTGCTGGCCGGCGTGAACGACAGCGACGCGCAGGCCGACCTGCTCGGGCAACTTCTCGCCGGCTTCCGCGCCCACGTGAACGTGATAGCTTTCAACCCCATCGGCCCCGGCCTGAGCGGGAAGGTGTACGAGCGCCCTACGCTGGAGCAGTTGTTCCATTTCGTCGACCGCGTCCGCAGTCACGGCGTCATCGCCCACGGCCGGCGCACGAAAGGCGACGACGTTTCCGCCGCCTGTGGGCAGTTGAGACAACAGATGATTCAGGTGTCACTTCCTGCGTAGCGAAATTCTTACCACAGAGAGCACAGAGGAATCACAGAGAACACAGAGAGGAAGAATAATTGATTTTGTCATCCTTCGGCGTACCTCAATATGAAAAACAAAAGCAATAGATCATTCCTCTTCCATTCTGTGTTCTCTGTGATTCCTCCGTGTCCTCTGTGGTAGATTCTTCCCCGCATCCGACAACCGGCATATCATTCTCTCAATGGACTTCGTCTACCTCGACAACAACGCCACCACCCGCCCGGCCGACGAAGTCGTCGCGGCGATGATGCCGTACTACACGCAGTGGTGGGGCAACCCGTCGAGCGTTCACCGGTTCGGCCAGCGGGCCCGCCAGGCGATCGACGAAGCACGCTCGCAAATCGCAACACTCGTCGGCTGCAGCGATAGCGAACTGCTTTTCACCGGCGGCGGGACGGAGTCGATCAACACCGCCGTCCGTGGATTGCTAGGCGTGCGCGGCAGCCGGCGGAAGATCGTCACCAGCAGCGTCGAGCACTCGGCCACCAAGGAACTGTGCGCCGCATTGGCGAATGAGGGATCGGCGGAGATCGTCACGATCGACGTCGACCACGCCGGCCGGATTGATCTGGAATCGCTGTTCGCCGCTATCGATGATGATCCGGCGCTGGTGACGCTGTTGTGGGCCAATAACGAGACGGGGGTGATTTTCCCGGTCGAGCAGATCGCCGCCAAGTGCAGGGAAAAGCGCGTGCCGTTCCATTGCGACGCCACGCAGGCGATCGGCAAGCTGCCGGTCGACGCACGCGCGATCGGCTTTGACGCGATGAGTTTCGCGTCGCACAAGTTCCACGGGCCCAAGGGTGTGGGGGCGTTGTTCGTGCGGAAAGGGCTTCGTATCCGCCAGCTACTGATCGGCGGGCCGCAGGAGCGCAATCGGCGCGGCGGGACGGAAAATGTGCCCGGCATTGTCGGCATGGGCAAGGCTGCGGAACTGGCGAAAGCGATGCTTGGCGAAATGCCGCGCGTGGCTGCGATGCGCGATCGGCTGGAGACGGCGATCCTCGAAAAAATGCCGCACACGTCCGTCAACGGCGATCGCGAACACCGCCTGCCGAACACCACCAACATCGGCTTTTCGCAATTGGAGGCCGAGGCGATCCTGCTCCTGTTCAGCGAGCGCGGCCTGTGCGCCAGCGCCGGGTCGGCCTGCAGCAGTGGCAGTCTCGAGCCGTCACACGTGCTGCGGGCGATGAAGATCGACGAACGTATCGCCCACGGCGCGATCCGCTTCAGCCTCTCCCGCGAAACCACCGATGCAGATATCGACGCGGCACTGGCGATCATTCCGCCGGTCATCGAGCGGCTAAGGAACGTGCTGCCGGTCGGTAAACGATAGGCGGTCAGTCGCCGTCATTCTGAGCGGCGCTACGCGAAGAATCTCGTTAGTGGGTCAGTTAGAAAAACTCGACCGTACCACGGTCCTCCGGCCCGTGCTGATTGCGCGCGAAGGTGAGAAAATGAAAATTCTTGGCTATCCCTAATCGCCGGCACGGGCCGGAGGCCCGTGGTACGCTCGAGTGATCCAAGCTAAGCGCTGCATACTATTTCAGACTGAACCATTGCCAGAATCTCGAACTTCGCGCGGTTCTTGCGTGCCGAGATCCTTCGCGGAATACCGCTGAGGATGACGCCGGTGGGCACGCCAAGTCCGTTTGCAAATTCCCACGTTCCCCGTCACACTCCGTTGCCCAGTTCGGGTGGAGAGTCGACACGCATGGACAAGCACTTGATGGTCCTTATCGCCACCGCGGCGGTGATGCTGTATGTGTCATCGCGGGCGGCGGCTAGCGCGCTGGGGGGCATGGCGGGGCGGGCGGTTGGGCATTTTATCCCGGTGCTGATGGCGGCGCTGGTCGCCACGTGGGCCGGGCTGGAACCGCTCGCGATCAACGTGCTGTTTGCGTCGACGGTGATGACCGTCACGCTGGTCGCGGGCGTTTCGCTGCTGACGGCGCCGGTGGAGACCGAAGGCGTCACCCGGCGGGCGTGGGGCTTCTTCCTCCCGCTGGCGGCGATCGTTTGGACGATCGGTTCACTCGGCGACATCAACTACCGATCGGCCATCGCGCTCGCGCTCGTCGGTGGTGTGCTGGCGTGGGTGGGGGATTCAGCGCCGGTGGCCGCGCGGGCCAGGCCGCAGGTTCGGTTGCGTCTGACGCAAATGTTGCTGGCTACTATCGTCGCGGGAATGGGCGCGGTGTTTGCCGTCATCGCGGTACAAACGGTACTCGCTGCGTCCCGGCCGATCACGCAGGGGATGCTCGCGTCGACCCTCATCGCGCCGCTCGTCGTGCTGCCGCTGCTGGGGGCCACCAGCGAGATGGCGTTGTCGCTCGGTTCTTCCAGCCAGCCGATCAGCGTTTGCATGATCTCGGCGATCCTTAACCTCTGCGCCGGCCTGCCCGCGATTACCGCGCTCCGCGCGGCCAAGCGGTTTCTTCTGCGGTCCGACAGCGCCGTCCCGTACCCGTTGCCGTACGGCACTTGGCGGATCGATTCGATGGTGCTTCTGGTGGTCGGGCTGCTGATCCTGCCGATCGCGCTCGGGCGGTGGTCGCCGTCGCGGGTGGAAGGGCTGCTGCTGGTGCTGATTTATGTGCTGTATCTGTATTTAATCTCGCCGTTGGGGGCGGGTTGACCCTACTCGTACCCGGCGACGTCGCTCCTAACTGGAGGGCGGGTGTCCTCACCCGCCGTATTTCCTATAGGTTCCGGCGGCTGAGGACAGCCGCCCTCCAGTGCGCCTCGACTTTTTTCGACTAAAATCTGCTGAACGCTGCCAAGTTGAACGCAAGCGTTGGAGATCGAACGCTTCGCCATTATCATGCCCGCCATGAGTCTGGACCTGTCCTCGATCGTCATTGACCGCAAGTCTTCCGAAACCCCTCTGTACGACATCATGGGCGGCTCCGCCCGATGGGAAGTGAAGGTACACGACCACGGCCTGGTGGCGATGGTCGACGTGATGCCTCGCCTTGTGCCGGAAGGCAAAACCGCCGACTTCGCCATCGTGCAGGCCGCCCGCGTAAGCTACGGCGCGGGGACCAAGAAGGTGAACGAAGACCGCGGGCTGATTCGGTATTTAGCGCGCCATCGCCATACCACGCCGTACGAGATGGTGGAGTTCAAGTTCCACCATGTGATGCCGATCTTCATCGCAAGGCAATGGATCCGCCATCGCACCGCCAACGTGAACGAATACTCCGCCCGCTACAGCGTGGTGCAGGACCGGTTTTACCACCCGAGCAAGGAAAACGTCCGCAAGCAGAGCATGACCAATCGCCAAGGCGGCGACGAGCCGATCGACGAACTGACGGCGAACGAATTCCTCGCGTATCTCGATAAGACCGAGACGCTGTACAAGGATTACGAGAAGCTGATGGAAAAAGGCGTCAGCCGCGAGATGGCGAGAATCGGGCTGCCGGTGAGCGTGTATACCGAGTGGTATTGGAAGATCGATTTGCACAACCTGTTCCACTTCCTCAGCCTGCGCATGGACAGCCACGCCCAGCAGGAAATCCAGGATTACGCGAAAGCGATGTACGCGCTGATTAAGCCGATCGTCCCGATCGCCGCCGAGGCGTTTGAGGATTACAATTTCGGTGGCCTGCATCTCACCCGGCTGGAAATCGAAGCCATCAAGTCCGGCCAACCGCTAGCCGGCGACAACAAACGCGAATCGGCGGAGTGGGAAGAGAAGAAGAAAAAGCTGGGGCTGTAGGGCGGGATTTCCATCCCACCCGGCAAAACTGAATTTTAGCGATGGGGGTCCCAATGGGGCGGTATGACCGTGAACCAGGATTGCTTGATGAACCAATTGGAATTGGATGTTTCGTAATTGGTCTCGGCGCTCTAATAGGTCCTGGAATTGCTGCATTTCTCCGCAGTGATTCCGATGGTGTACGTGTTTACTTCGGAATAGCCTGCCTGCTTGGTATTCCTGTGTTCGGACTTTGCTTTTATGTATTCGTCTGGTCGACACGTTCAAGACGACGTAAAGATAAGACAAAGAAACGGAATTCCCGCACCAAATGAACTCGTCGGGAATTTATGTAGGGTCCGCCATGGCGGTCCGCAACTATAACGGTCCGCCAAGGCGAACCTTACTCGACCATTCAGGAAGGGAAACGAAACCATGCCCGTAAAAAAGATCGACGGCGAGGATAGTTGGCGGATTTTTCGGATCATGGCGGAGTTTGTGGAAGGGTTTGAGGTGATGGCCAAGGTCGGGCCGGCGGTGTCGATTTTTGGGAGCGCGCGGACCAAGCCGGATAACAAGTATTACAAGGACGCCGTCGAAACCGCCCGGCTGCTGGCCAAGGCGAAGTTCGCCGTTATCACCGGCGGCGGGCCGGGGATTATGGAGGCGGGCAACAAGGGCGCGAAAGAGGCCGGCGGCGAAAGCGTGGGGCTCAACATCTCGCTGCCGCAAGAGCAGGACTCGAACAAGTATCAAACCATCTCGCTCGACTTTCACTATTTCTACGCCCGCAAGGTGATGTTCGTGAAGTACGCCGACGCATTCGTCTGCTTCCCCGGCGGGTTCGGCACGCTGGATGAATTTTTTGAAACCCTCACGCTGATCCAGACGACCAAGATCGGCACGTTCCCGATCATTCTGTACGGCTCGGCGTTCTGGACCGGGCTGCTCGACTGGATGAAGAAGCAGTTATCCCCGCACTTTATTGACGGTGAAGATGTTGATATTTTCCGAATCGTCGACTCGCCGAGGGAAGTGCTGAAGCTTGTGAAGCAGGGCGTGAAGAAGCCGTGGTGGCAGCCGGCGGTGTCGAAGGAAGTCGACAAAGCGAAGCGGACGGGGCCGAAGTCGGACACGCCGCTGTCGGGCTACAAGTCCGACGACACCGGCGAAGGCACCCGCTACGGCAAGCGGCCGCGGATCAGCAATAAAGAGCACATCACGTGGAGCAAGAAATCGCCGCAGTGATTTTGTCGCATGGGCAACCTGGCCATGTGTCGCGGTACGCTGCGACAGATCGGGCGTACTCGATCGATACAGCTAGAGCGGAGCGATCTTCTGATTCTTAGGGGGGTCCGTGTCGCCGAGGCGATGGCTTTATGAGCCGCGTACGGCTCATCCGCGTGGGTACACGCTGCATGGGCAGGTTGCCCATGCGACGTTACATCATCCCCAGTTTGGCGCGATTCACGGCGGCGACGATTTGGTCGTGCGTTTCGATGGGGTGATGCACCATCAGCCAGAGGCCGTCGGGCATTTCGTCGTGGTCGGGGATGATCTGGATCGTGCCGAGGCGCAACACACGCTCGCTGTTGGAATATAGGATTCTTGTGCGGGCGACTTTCCGCAGCGGGCAATCGAACACGTCGATCGTGAACACGCCGGTGAGGACCAGAATCCGCCGATCCGTCAGCACGTAGACGCGGCCCATCCACTGCAGGATCGCCCACATGACCCGGCCGGAGATGAGGAAGATTCCCGCGTCCAAATACACGATATTTTTCCCCGGCATGCGGTCGTCAAGCAGCGTGGCACCGATCATCAGGATCAGTACAAACGCCAGAAACCTCAGCCCCGACAGCAGGATGTACCACAGCGACGGCTTGGCGATCAGCAGCACGATCTCGCCTTCCTGCAGAATGTGCGAGGTGAGCAGCGTCGCCAGCGACGTCGTCATCGCCGGCGGGGCGGCGGCGGTTGCGCCGCCTTCAGCGGGGTGAACGGTGATCGCTGAACGCTGAACGAGGAACGGAAAGCAACGACGAATCGCTGCTTCTTTCTGTTTCATCGTTCCGCGTTCATCGTTCATCATTTTCCCTATTTGTGTTTCTCGATCGCTTCAGGCGTCAGCACGCAGATGTCGGGCAGGTTGCGGTAGTAATCGTTGTAATCCAGGCCGTAGCCGACGACGAATTCGTCGGGGATTTCAAACCCCACGTAGTCGGCCTTGATGTCTTTGGCGATGGGGCGATCCTTCCGCAGCAGCACGGCCGTCTTCACGCTGGCCGCGCCGAGTTGCTTGAGGATCGGGACGACGAGTTTGATCGTCCCGCCGGAATCGAGGATGTCGTCGAGCAGCAGCACATGCCTGCCGGTGATGTCGCCGATCTGCTGCCCGAGCAGTTGCGAGCCCTGCGTGCGCAGCGCCGATCCCGGGTAACTGCTGACCGTGAGCAGGCCGATCTTCATCAGGATCGGGATGTGGCGGATTAAATCGCCGCAGAAGATCATCCCGCCGGTGAGGATGGGGATGATGGTGACTTCGCTGAGCGAAGGACTGCCGGGCACGGAGTGGTCGGCGGTGATCTGCCTTGCCATCTCGGCCACTCGGGCGGCGATGGTTTCCTTGTGAATCAGCACGCGGGCGATGTCTTGATTCATAGGAGGCAAGTGTAGCAGGCGATTGATCCGAATTGAACCCTCGCCGGTTTCGCCGGGAGAGGGCAGGGTGAAGGTTCTTTGTCATCGGAAGAATCGTCCACGAATAACACGAATCTACACGAATGCGGATTTCTTATTCGTGAGGATTCGTGTTATTCGTGGACCATCCTGCCCCGTGAGTCAGAACACTCACCCCTGCCTTCTACCGGCGTACCGCGAGAAGGGGCCGGAGGCGTTATAAACTCTAACGCCGGCTTGACTCGCAACCTTGATGACCATCGCTACAATCCCAAGCCCCGAGAACGTCGGCGGGACTTGATGAGCAGTAATTCTCCCAATTCGCCTAAACGGCCGTTACAGCACGAAGCGCCGCGTCGCGTGGCGTGGTCGTTTTTTGATTATTTCTGGTTTGTCCTCAAGAACGTTCTGGGGTGGATCTTCATCCTCGGCTCGCCGGGCATTGGCATTGTGCTGCCCGGGCCGGGCGGGTTGCCGATGTTTCTGATCGGCTTTGCGCTGGTCACCTTTCCGGGTAAGCGGAAAATCACATCCCATGTCATGCGCGGCCGGCCGATGCAGATCGATCCGCAAGTCTTTACGCTCGTCGCCACAGTCGCCTCGATCGCAGTGACCGCGCTGATCATTTGGCTGATGGTCGGTTATTACGAAGACATCCTTAAGAAAATGCACGTCAGCTTCCTCGGCGTGTTCGGCATTTGCGCGCTGGCGGCGGCCATTACCTGGTTGATCATGCGGCTGGTTGTCAGCACGGTGAACTGGGTGCTCAGGCGCATGCCGCGAGTGCGCAAGTTTATCCGCCCGTGGCTGCGGAAGTACGGCATTAACCTGTTGCCGCCGCGAAGGCAGCGCAACAAGCTGTCAGGGAAGTATGTGGAGAGCGACGCGAACGAGATCCTTACGTTCAGCGACAACTACCGCATCCGGCTCAAGGCAAGCTGGTCGTTCCTCAAGCCGTGGTTGAAGCGCGTGTTCAGCGTGACGATCACCGTTGCCATTGCGATCTGGATGATCCGGCCGGTCAAGCAGCACTGGACCGAAGTGCGCGAGCAAATCCTCAATACAAACCCGTGGGTGTTTGCGATGTCGGCGCTGATGTTCGCATTTTTCCTCGTCGTCTTCCGCGCCTTGGTCTGGCGGCGGATTCTTGCCGGGCTCGGCCACAACTTGCCGGTAGCGCCGGTGGTGCGCGTATGGTCGATGTCGGAACTGGCCCGCTATGTGCCGGGCTCGGTGATGCAGTTTGTGGGGCGCGTTTTCCTGATCAAGCCGTACGGCGTGAGCGGGAGCGTCTGCTCGACCAGCCAGATTCTGGAACTCACCATTTTCCTGCTGTCGAACATCATTATCGCGCTCACGAGCGTGTTCTATCTCGGCTATCGCAATATGCACGGCCTGGCGCGATTCTGGCTGCTGTTGGTGGCCGCCCTCGTGCCGCTGCTGCTGTTGATTCTGCACCCCAAGGTGTTTTATCCAATCATTAACCGCGTGCTGGCGAAGCTGAAAAAGCCGTCGATCGCAGTCAAAATCCGCAAGCGCAGCCTGACAGCACTGGCCGGGTGGACGATCCTAGGGCTGTTATGGCAAAGCCTCGCGGTGTGGCTGATTACCCGCAACGTACTGCATCTGCCGATCGAAAAGTGGTGGCAGTTGGCGGGGGCGTATTCGTTGGCGTGGTGCGCGGGGTTTCTGGCCTTTTGGGCGCCCGGCGGGGTGGGCGTGCGAGAGTTCGTCTTTGCGACCGCGATGCAGTTCGCGCTTCCGCCGGCGGTCCGCGAAAAGCTGCCTGCCTCACCGGAAGCGGTCAGCGGCATTTTGATTGTGCTCGCGGTTCTGCTGCGGCTTTGGACGATCGCCGGTGAGCTTATTGTCGCTGCCGTCTTTTACTCATGGGACTTTCGTGGTGCCAAAGGCGATCCCAACGCCCCCGGCCGCGTGCTTACGACGGACGCGTTTCGCCACGCCGGGGCGGCGCGAAGCGTTGCCCCGGATTCTTCGATCGCCTAACTGTTCCTAAGCGTTCAGTGGCTGCGTCGCGGGGGACGGTTGCGTGGGAATCGGCTGCGCGGGGATCGACGGTTCGGTCGACGGCTTCGGCCGCGGCTTGCCGTGGCGGTAGGGATAGACCGTCGTCGCGTACAGTATGATCAGAAACGTCACCCAGATCGTCAGAACAATCGCGGTAATCACCAGCAGCTTTTTCTTCGGTTCCAAGGGGGGAAGGAACAGGAATTCCCGTTCGTCGCCGGTTTTAACCGGGTCGACGACTTCTACCGGCTTGAACCGCTTCTTGGGTTTGATCCGCTTGATACGCCTAATCATGATGCTTTGATCTCGATCCGGTAATCCGCCTCGAACGCATGCTTGAAATCGAAGACGTTGCGGAAATCCTCGATGTTGTCTTCGTCGGTCTTCTGCATAAGGTCATTCTCAACCATCGCGAAGACGATCCGGCCGAAATCGAACGTGCAGGTGAGGTTCCAGCGGGCCAGCACCGTGCGGGCGAGCAATCCCCACTGGCTGCGGGCGTAGTCGCGGAGGCCTTCACACAGTTGTTGACCGCTGACATGGCGGCTGACGCCTTCTTCCGACTTCACACCATGCGCGTTATTGACGGTGTAATTCAAGCCCGATTGGACGAAGTGGTACGCCTCCGCCGGGTAAGTGCCGACTTCGTCGATCACCTCCTGCAGGGTTTTTTCGTACTTGGCTTGTTCATCGGAAGGCATACCGCCAATGTAACTCACCACAGGCCTTCTCGCCAACATGAAACAGGGTGCGTAGGGGGCAGGCAATTGTTTGATGATGTTGTGTTTGCAGTTATTTCCTATATCCGTCGCGGCCCCTATAATCCGCCGACCGAAGTTTTACACCACAGGATGGATCGTCAATGAACCGAAGCAAACTGGCTATGGCAGCGGCAGCCGTATTGGGGGCGATGGGCGTGGCAGGGTGCAGCGATGTCAACGACCCGCCGTCGTTCGATCCGCGCTCGCTGCAGGTCAGCCAACGCGACGCCTCCACGCAGTTGACCAAGATCAACGAGACCAAGACCATGGCCCCGCTTCCGACGACCCTGCCGGTCGCCGAGCGGCGACGTTCGACGACGGCTCCGGTTCTCCCGCCGAGCTTTGACTCCGGCGCGCCGGTCACCAAGCTCTCGCTCCGTGAAATCGTGCAGCGTGCAGTGGCCAACAACCTCGACGTAAAAGTCGCCGGTTACGATCCGGCCATTGAAGGCACCCGCACCGTTGAGCAGGAAGCCAGGTTCGATCCCGTGTTCTTCACCAACCTCAACTACGAGCGACGCGACAACCTGACGGCTGGCACTTTTATCAGCAACCCGGGCACTAACCTCACGAGCGTCAGCTTTGATGATACGGCTGACATTTATACCGGCGAAACGGGTATCCGGCAGAACCTGGAGAGCGGCGGGCAGGCCCGGCTGAGGTATACAACCGCCTACACCGATCTCAATCCGCGGCGCAATACGTTGAACCCGTACTGGGAAAACAACCTGGGACTGGAAATCACCCAGCCGTTACTGCGTAACCTCGGGCGGGATGTAAATCGCGCGAACATCACTATCTCGAAGAACAACCAGCGCATCAGCGTGCTCGAATTCCGCAAGTCGCTGGAAGAGCAGATCGCCAACCTCGAGACGGCGTATTGGAGCCTTGTACAGGCCGTGCAGGAAGTTCGCATTCAGGAGGAGTTGCTGTCGCGCACGACGCGTACGGTGGAAATCCTCAACGCGCGAATCAATCAGGACGTGACGATCGTGCAGGTATCGCAGGCGCGGGCGTCTGAAGAATCTCGCCGGGCCGCGCTGGTGCGGGCCAAGGCGCGGGTCGGCGATCTGTCGGACCAACTCAAGCGGCTGATGAACGACCCGGACATGCCCGTCTCGTCGGCCACGCTGCTTTTGCCGGCGACGGAGCCGACGATCGATCCGATCCGGTTCAAGCTCGACGACCAGATCAGCACCGGCCTTGAGAACCGCTACGAACTCGGCCAGCAGATGCTCCGCATCGACTCGGCCGGCGTGGCTGCGAAAGTCGCCAAGAACGGCCTGCTTCCGCAACTCAATCTCGTCGGGGCAGCCGGGTTTCAGGGACTGGAAAGTTCCTTTGGCGAAGCCGAAGACAGGCAGCTCGACTTCAATCACTTCAACTGGAGCGTCGGCCTGCAGTTGGAGATTCCGATCGGTAACCGCGAAGCGCGGGCCGTCTGGCAGCGAAGCCTGCTGCAGCGGGCGCAGGCGATTTACCAGTACCGATCGCTGATTGAACAAGTCGCGCTCGACGTCAAAACCGCCGCGAGGGAAGTGGAAACGACTTGGGCCGAAATCGTCACCACCCGCGCCGCCCGGTTCGCCGCCGACCAATCGCTCAACGCGATTCAGCAGCGCGAAGAGGCCAAGGAGCCGCTCACGCCCACTTTCGTCCAGTTGAAACTCGACACCCAGGAACGCGCCGCCACAGCCAGAATCGCCGAAGTCCAGGCCATCTCCAATTACAACAACGCGCTGGCCAGACTTGAGCGCGCCAAGGGCACGCTGCTTCGCTACAGCAACGTGGTGATGGAAGAAGACAAGCTTCCGATCGGGACGGTAAGATAATGCAGAAGGGGCAAGTATTCAGGGGCAAGGGGCGAGAAAATCCAAAGTATTCGCTTGCCCCTTGCCCCTGAATACTTGCCCCTTTCACCAATAGGTGAACCTTGCTCACCCTCCTCGTCCTACAAGGCCCTGATAAGGGGCGTCGATTCGAGCTGCCCGACTCGCAGACGCTGGTTGGACGCGAAAGTCGCGCGCTGCCGCTTACCGATAACACCGTCAGCCGGCGTCACTGCGAACTGATTCCCTCCGAAACTGGCGACTGGGTGCTGAAAGATCTCGGGTCCTCCAACGGCACGCACGTCAACGGCACGCGGGTGGATTACAGATACAATCTCAAGGTCGGCGACCAAATCCGCGTCGGCCGGACGCTGATGACGTTCGGCACGCAGCGCGGCGTGAACCGCATCAGCGGCGACAACGTCACCCTCAGCGATGAAGCCAGCGGTATGGATAGCGCCATCATGCACACCATGCCCGGCAATGATGACAGCATGGTGCTGGCTGTCCCCGAGCCGGCGGCGGCGGCGATGAGTAACCTCAAGCTGCTCTACCAACTAAACTCCACGCTCGGCAGCAGCTTTACGATCGATCAGGTGCTTGAAGTGGTGATGGACTTGGTCTTCGAGCACGTCAAGGCCGACCGTGGCATTATCCTGATGCGCGCCGGCGACACCGATCAGCTGGAAACCAAGGTGGTCCGCTCGCGCGACGAGGAGTCGGTTAAAAAATCCGACGCCGCCAAATCCAAGCCCGCCGAGAAGGAGGACAAGGAAGAAAAGCCCGACTTTAAAATCCACGCCAGCCGCACGATCATCAACCATGTCATCAAAAACGCGGAGGGCGTGCTCTCCAGCAACGCGATGACCGACAAGCGGTTTAGTGCCGGCAAGAGCGTGCACAACATGGGCATCCGCTCGGCGCTGTGCGTGCCGATCAAAGCCCGCAAGATGGGGAAGAACGAAGAAGACGTTTTGGGCGTTATTTACATCGATAGCTCTGTCGCCAACTACACGTATTCTCCTGACCAGCTGCGCCTACTCACCGCGATGGGCCTGCAGGCAGGCATGGCGATCCAAAACGCGCGACTTTACCAGACCGGCCTTGAGGCCGAACGCATGGCCGCCATCGGGGAAACCACCGCAGCGCTCTCGCATTCGATCAAGAATATCCTCCAAGCCCTGCGCGGCGGGGCCGACGTGGTGGAGATGGGGCTCCGCTCGACCAACATTTTGCAGGCGGGCAAAGGGTGGCGGATCGTCGATCGCAACCTCGAGCGCATCTACAGCCTGACGATGAACCTGCTCGCCTACAGCAAACCGCGCGAGCCGCTTCTTGAGTCGATCAACCCGCGGGTGTTGATCCAGGAATGCGTCGAGCTGATCGCCGCCCAGGCCGCCGAGAAGGGCGCGATGGTGGTGGCCGACGTGGATAGAGATGTTCCGCCGGTTCCGCTCGACGGCGATGGAATTCACCAGGTCATCATGAACCTGCTGAGCAACGCGCTCGATGCGCTGCCCGAAGAAGCCGGCCTGATCCGCGTGGTTTGCAAGTACGACGACAAGAACCGCGAAACCGTGCTGGAAGTGATCGACAACGGCGAGGGCATCCCGCCGAGCATGATGATGCACATGTTCGAGTTATTCCACAGCACCAAGGGCAACCGCGGTACGGGGCTGGGGCTGGCGGTATCAAAGAAAATCGTCGAAGAACACGACGGCACGATCAGCGTAAAGAGCCCGCCCGGCGAAGGCACGACGTTCACCGTCCGCATCCCCGTCTACGCCGGCAACCTCGGCGATCCGTCGAGTACCCACGGGCCGCGTGCGAGATAGAGTTGTCGCATGGGCAACTTGCCCATGCTGCGAGTACTCACGCCAATAAGCGGTAAGCCGCTTATGAAGCAATCGCCAAGGCGACATTTGATATTGAACGTTTGAAGATCGCTCCGCTCTTGCCTCATCCGCCGCGTACGGCCGATTCATCGAGGGTACGCGATGGCATGGGCAATTTGCCCATGCGACATACTTGCTACTGCGCCCGTTCGATTTTCGATTCGTGCCACGTTTTTCCGCCGAGTTTGTAGAAGCTCGTCCGCAACTGCACCGCGTCCGCGCATCGGCAGACGATGTCGGCCAGCGGGGCGTTTTCTCGCGGCGCGAAATACAATTCCCGCGCACCCAGCATCTGCCCGGCGGCGTTGGAGAAGTAGTTGTCAATCCGCGTGTCGGTCTTCCACTTCACGTCGCCCTTGGTGTACTGCAGTTGATACCCGCCGGTGGTGACGGTTTTGTGGAACGCCTGAATCGTCTCAAACTTTTTCCCCCGGTCTGCAAGGCTGATGATCAGATCGCCCAGCACCTGCTGGCGCTCGAGCATGATCGCCTCCGGCGTCGGCGAGACGGCGGCAGTCCAGTCGTTAAAATGCCGGCGGAAGCCGTCGTAGTTGGCGCTGAAGGCGCCTTCAAACGCCGCCTTCGGCTCTTTGCCTGCGTGGATGAGTTTCAGCATCTCGATCAGCCGCTTGCGGAACGCGCCGTTCTCGCCGTTGACGAGGAAATGCACCATCGCCCAGGCTTGGCCGTACTGCGTCGCGCCGCGCGACGCATCGGCCGACAAGTTCTTCGACCACTGCTCCGGCGTGACGGCCATAAACTTCTGAAACTCCGTCAGCCGATCGCCGTCGATATCCGCCTTCAACTGCCGCAACCGCCGCGGCGAGGCCTGGCCGAGCGTGAATTGATCGCCGACCCACAAACCTTCCTCAAAAACCTGCGCCATGCCTTCATTCAGCCAGATGGGAAGATCGGGGCTGATCGCGTTATACGCGAACTGATGAAACGCCTCATGCTGCAGCGTGCGACGTAGTGCGTCGCGACCCTGGTCTTCCAAATACGCCGCCAGCAGGTTCATGCGCCCAGCGATGAAAATCCCGCCGGTGTTGTGAAAGCGGTCATCCGTCAGGCGGGCGTAGTCGGATTTCTTAGAGAAGAGGTAAACGTCCAGCACGCGGAAATCGGCCGTGTCGTTGAAGTCGGCCAAACGGTGGGCGTATTCGGAGAACATTCCCTCCATCAGCTTTGCCAGTTCGCTTGCTAAATCGTCGTCCAGATCGGTGCGGATGCGGTAGTGATCCGTGCGGATCTCCCGCAACTCCGCCGGCAACACCAGCCGCGGCGGGGCGGCGATGGCAGCCGACGAAGCGGCGATCGCGATCCCTATCGCCAGCAGGCAGACAAATTGAAGCCTTTTACGCAAAGCCATACGACTGTATTATCGGCTGTTTCGCACACTCTCGGTAACTCGAGAAAGGGCAGCGTGAGGGTTCTTTATCGACGGCGAAATCCCGCAGTCGCAGCAGAACCCTGACCCTCTCCCGGATGACCGGGCGAGGGAACCGGAACAATATTATGCCAGACGACATCAATGAGTACGAACAAGAACGCCGGTCTAAGCTACAAAAACTGCGAGACCTCATAGGCCCAGACGGAAAACCCATTGATCCCTACGGCCAGCGCACCGAAGGCGTCCAGCCGCTGGCGGACATCAAAGCCCAGCACAAACCCGAGTTCGGCCAGGACGGCGGGCCTGTCGTGAAAGCCGCCGGCAGGATCATGCTCAAGCGCGACATGGGCAAGCTCACTTTCATGACCCTGCGCGACGAGACCGGCGATCTGCAGATCGCCCTCGATAAAAAGCGACTGCCCGAACTCGATTGGCAAATCAACGACCTGCTCGACCTCGGCGATTTGGTGGTGGCCGAGGGCGCGCTCGGCATGACCAAGAAGGGCGAGCCGACCGTCTGGGCCACCCGCCTGCAGATCGCCAGCAAGTCGCTGCTGTCCCCGCCGACGAAGGAACTGAAGAACGAAGCCGGCGAAGTCGTCAAAAGCGGTTTCTCCGACATCGAACAACGCTACCGCCAGCGCTACGTCGACCTGTGGGCCAACCCCGAGGTGATGAAAACGCTAAAACTGCGGATGAGAATCGTCGACGAAATCCGACAATACATGCGCGGAAAAGGCTTCATGGAAGTCGAAACCCCGATGATGCAAGTCCTGCACGGCGGCGCGAACGCGCGCCCGTTCGAGACGCACCACAACGCGCTCGATATGAAAATGTTCCTGCGTATCGCGCCAGAGCTTTACCTGAAGCGCCTGCTCGTCGGCGGGTTCAGCAAAGTGTTTGAACTCAATCGGAATTTTCGCAATGAAGGCATCAGCCCGCGACACAATCCCGAGTTCACGATGCTGGAGGCGTACGAAGCCTTTGGGTCGTGGGAAACGATGGCGGATTTGGTCGAAGGCATGATCTGCCATCTGGCCGAGAAGCTCTTCGGCACGCTCATAATCGAACACAAAAGCGCCTCGGGCGAAGTGACCAAGACGATCAATCTCCAACGGCAGTGGCGACGTGCCAACATGGCTGATCTTGTTCAGGAAAAAACCGGGTGGAAATTTGACAGGCAGTCTCTTGCCTCCGCATCTCCTGGGATCATCGAAAATCTCTTCATGGCGTATTCGGACAAAAAGTCGCTCGTTGATACGGCAGTGAAACTTCCCGGTGAAACAGGAAACATGCTGGGAATGTCTGAGCCGCGACGGGGCTTTCTGGCGCGATTGTACGAGATGTCTCCGGCCGAACAACTCGTGGATGTTTACGAAAAACTCGTCGAACCAACGCTCGTCGACCCCTGCTTTGTCACACAAATTCCTGCGGTCATCATCCCGCTCGCCAAAAAGAACGCCGCCGATCCCTTCTTCGCCGACGTGTACGAGCTCGCCATCAACGGCCAAGAGATTTCACCCGGCTATTCGGAGCTCAACGACTCCGACGTGCAGGCCGAGAACTTCCGGCATCAGGTCGGCGACAAGGAAGAGCAGCAGAAGACCGACGAGGATTTCCTGACCGCCCTCAAGTACGGCATGCCTCCGGCCGGCGGGCTCGGCCTCGGGATCGACCGGCTGGTGATGATGCTGACCGGCGCGGAGAGCATTCGCGATGTGATTCTGTTCCCGCTGATGCGCCCGCAGGAGTGAAGCATGTAGGGCGGGATAGCAATCCCGCCGCGGCTGGGGAACGGCGGGATTGCTATCCCGCCCTACGTTGCCGATACATTCCCGGCGAATATTTTTTGGCCGACATTTCCCTCCGCCAGCGGTAAAATGCTGCATCGCAGTCTGGAGGCGGCGAACCGTTGCGGGGCGTGGAAAGTGATCTCATTGCACACCGTGCGTACCTCCGCGTACCTTGAACCGCCCGGTGCGAGATTGAATCGGCCGTCTAATCGACTATCGTTTAACGACTTAGCGGTGGCCGGGCCCGATTTCGGTTGGAATTTTTGAAAATGTACAAAACGTTTCTCATCCTCAAATACCTCCGCAAACGCCGGATCGCGTGGGTTTCGCTGCTCGCGGTCACCATGTGTACGACGATGGTCATCGTCGTGATGAGCGTGATGGGCGGGTGGCTGAATATGTTCCGCCAGAGCTATCGTGGACTCACCGGCGATATCACCATCGCACGCCGATCGTGGACGGGGTTTCCGTACTATCAGGAGATCATCGACGAACTACAGAAAGACCCGCGCATCAAGGCGGCCGTGCCGACGCTGCAGACGTACGGGTTGATCAACATCGACAACCAAATCCGGGCCGGCGTGCAGGTGATTGGGTATCCGATCGAACGCATCGGGCTGGTGAATAACTTTCCGCAGTCGCTGTATCGGCAGTACGGGGCGGCGAACGATCCGTCGCTCAGCGCGGACGAGCGCGCCGCAGCCGCCAGGGTATCGGCGATAGCGCCGGACTATTTGTTGCCGGACGGATTCAGGCCGCCGCTCTCGCCGGACGTGTATCGCGCGCTCGTGCCGAGCGCCAAGAGCGACGTGACCAAATGGCCGGGCATGATTGTCGGCGGCGGGGTGATCGGCATTCATCGAAACAAGGATGGAACCAGCAACCGCCCGACGTTCCTCAACGAGACCTGGGCCAAGCTCACGGTGATGGGGATGGACGATAAGTCGTCGTTCGCGGATATCGGTGCGATGAAGGCGGAGAAGAATTACTGGATCGTCGACGACAGCCGGACCAAAATTTTTCAGCAGGATGAGAGTACCGTGTATTTGCCGTTTGATGTGCTGCAGCGGGAACTGCGCATGGCGGCCGATAGCGAGACGGACATCAACACCAACGAGAAGACCGAAATCCCCGCGAGGACGACGAATATCCAAGTGGCGGTGAAGCCGGGTGTGAACTCTGCGGAGATGGTTGCGCCGGTGCAAGCGGTCGTCGACCGCGTGCTGGCAGCCCACAACTACAGCGGCGGACGGTCCGGCGTGGAAGCGAAAACCTGGGAAGAACAGCAGAAAAAGTTCATTCAAGCGATAGAAAAGGAAATCGTCCTCACCACCGGCTTGTTCGCGATCATCAGCGTGGTGGCGGTGTTTTTGATCTTCGTGATCTTTTACATGATCGTGGTGGAGAAGACGAGGGACATCGGCATCATCAAAAGCGTCGGCGCGACGGGAGAAGGCGTCGCCGCGATCTTCATCGGCTACGGCCTGGCGATCGGACTCGTCGGCGGGGGGCTGGGCTTGCTCGTCGGCTATCTCATTGTCCACAACATCAACGAACTACACACCTGGCTCGGCGAGCGCCTGCACGTGCAAATGTGGGACCCCGAAACCTACATGTTCGACCAAATCCCCAACCAACTCGACCCGGCCAAGGTGTCGGTCATCGTCGGTGTCGCGGTAGTGGCGAGCGTCGTCGGCTCGCTGATCCCCGCCATCCGGGCGGCGCGGATGAATCCGATCGAGGCGCTACGGTGGGAGTGAAAAAATTCGAATGTGGAATGTGGAATGTGGAATGTAGAAGATTTCCACAATCCACAATCCACAATCAATCGACAATCTTCCCTCTCAAGAGTACAACCCCGTCATGCGAAAACTCTACCTCAAAGATGCCGCCGCCGGGGATTTAGTGGATGACATCTTTGTCATCAGCGGCAAGCAGTTCGCGGCCAGCAGCAATGGGAAATTCTACATCAAGGCGTTTATCTCTGACAAAACGTCGCAGATCACGGCCAGGATGTGGAACGCCACGCGCGACATCTTTAACGCGATGCCCGAGAGCGGCTTTCTCAAAGTCCGCGGGCGGGTGGAGAACTACCAGAACAATCTGCAGTTCATTATCGAGCAGCTTTGGCAGGCCAAACTCGGCACGTTCGACATGGGCGAACTGCTGCCGATGACGGAAAAAGACATCCCGACGATGGCCAAGCGGCTGCGGGAGATTTTGGGGACGATCCGCAGCAAGTCGGTGCGAGCGCTCATCAACGCCTATCTCGACGATGCGGCGCTGATGATGAACTTTGAAAAAGCGCCTGCGGCCCAGACGTTCCATCACGCATACATCGGCGGGCTGCTTGAGCACACGGTGAACATTTTGGAAGTGACGAACGCGATCGTGAAGTTTTACCCGGGGCTCAGTCGCGATCTGGTGATCGCCGGCGTGTTCCTGCATGACATCGCCAAGACCTGGGAACTGCAGTACGACTGCTCGTTCGGCTACACCGACGGCGGGTATCTCGTCGGCCATGTAGTGAAGGGGGCGATGTGGATCGAGCACAAAGCGATCGAGGCGGAGAAAAAGACCGGCGAGAAAATTCCGCAGCAGTTGATCGACGTGCTGCAGCACATCGTGCTGTCGCACCACAACCTGCCGGAGTACGGCGCTGCCAAGACGCCTGCCACGCCGGAGGCGATCTTTGTGCATTACGTCGAAGACTTGGACGCGAAGATGATGATGTCGATCGGCGCTACGCGCGGCGAATCGACGGCG
This sequence comes from Tepidisphaerales bacterium, assembly GCA_038229715.1. GTDB lineage: Bacteria > Planctomycetota > Phycisphaerae > Tepidisphaerales > Tepidisphaeraceae > JANMES01. The sequence continues at coordinate 71,834 of JBBROD010000002.1, forward strand.
GGTGATGGCAACTGGACCGAGTACATGAAAGCCTTCAGCGGCCGGCTGTTCCGCCCGGATCCGGCGGCGATGGACGGCGGATCGGACGAGCCGACGGCAGAAGTTCCGGCAGCGGCAACCGACGAGCCGCTGACGCTGAACATCTCGATCAAGAATCCGCTGTTCGAGCAGGCGCCGGCGAAGAAGCGGTAGCCGATTGGCGTTTTCCGGCCGGACGCCGGGGCAGGAGGCGTTGCCACGCAGGATTGACGGGATTCTCGGGGATTCTGGGGAATTTAGCGAAATCATCCGGGTTGGCGTGTTGCCTTGCATTGGCTTGAGGCGAATTGGGGCTGTCGATTGTGACACCCAAATTTAAACAATTCGAGTGAAGTTCGGTAGATTTGTGCATGGGGGTGATGAACCCGCCACATCAACCATTTTCAAGGAGATTGCTCGTGAAACTCAATCGTTCGCTGATCGCGTTGCTTTGCACCGGAATGCTCGCCACCGCCGTCTACGCTGAAGACGCACCGGCCAAGGAAAAGAAGGAGGCTCCCAAGACCGAAAAGAAGGAAAAGGCCAAGGCCATTTCTCTCACGCTGCCTTGGAAACTTCTGACCACGCTCACGTTGGAGCAGAAGGAAAAGATCAGCAAGATCCACGCTGACGTTCTCGAAGAAACCAAGAAGCTGAAGGAGAAGGAAGAGACCGAGTGCATGGCCGTCCTCACGCCCGAGCAGAAGGATGAGTTGGAAAAGGCTCTCGAAAAGCAGAAGACCGACATGAAGGAAAAGAAGGCCGGCGACAAGAAGCCTGCTGATTCCAAGCCCGCCGATCCGAAGCCGGCTGAATGAATTGAAGTTTTGTCATAGTCAAAAGAAAGCCGGGCACGATCGCAAGACCGTGTCCGGCTTTAATTGGCACCCGATATGGGAAGTGGTATACGGGCTCGGCTTACTTCTCCCGCCTCCAGCGCCGTCATTCCGAGGTACTCCGAGGAATCTCGGGGAACTGGCGGTTTTCGTACGCCAAGATTCCTAGGAGTACCTTGGAATGACGGTACTCGTCACGCGAGAATTATACGGAGTCTGCGTTACTTCATCGTGCTGATGAACGCATCGGCTTCCTTGATCGACGCCTGCATGTCCTTGATTAGCGCCTGCACGTCGGCGTCCAACTGCGTAGCCGTCCCGCTGAGCGACGCAATGGCGGCGGCGTTGAGCTTGTGCTTCAGCTCAAGGACGTGATCCTTGAACACCGCAAGCACCGGGTCCATCTTGGCCGATGAGGCTTTCATCAGCGTCATCAGCTGGTTGTAGCGATCCTTGGTGGAATTCAGCTCCTTCTCGCTCTCGGCCCGAAGCTTGGGATCGCTGTACTGCGAAAGCTCGCTGTTCCACTCGGCGAACATCTTGTTCGACGTGTAACCCACGCGGGTGAGTCGATCGCGAACATCCTTGGCGCGGGCTTCGGATTTTTCGTAGGCGGCTTTGAGCTTGTTGTAGGCGGCTTCCAGATCGCCACCTTTGAAGCCGGTCAGTTCTTTGAAGGTTTCGAGCGTGGTCTGTATCTGCTTGGCGGCGGCGTCCTGGCCGTCGCGGGCTTTTTTGACGTCGGTGACGAGCAAATCGCGCTGCTCGTAGCCCAGCGAACTCCAGAACTTATTGCGAGAATAATTGCACCCAGCCGCCAGCAGCAGCGACAGGGCACACATTGACAGAATTTGAGAAGAGCGATTCATGGGGTTTCCTTTTCCTTGGTGGGTTACGCAGGCAATGATTCAATTTCCTCGGCCAACGCGTTCATCAGCGGGCGAAGTGTTCGATCCGAGAAATCAAACGCAATGCCGGCAGCGCTGAACAGTTCCGGCAGTGTCCGTGTCCCGCCGAGCACGAGCGCCGCTCGGTAATTGGCAAGCGCCTGACGCGGGTCATGCTTCGATTTCATCCACAACTGTAACGCGCCCAGTTGCGCGATGCCGTACTCGATGTAGTAGAACGGGGCGTGAAAAAGATGCAACTGCCGCTGCCACAACGAGTCGCGGACTTGTTCAAATCCGCTCCAATCGACCGCACCGCCGAGCCGGTCGAGGATGCTTAGCCAATGTGTTGTCCGCTCCGCACGGGTGTGGCCGGGGTGCGTGTAGAGCCAGTGCTGGAAGCTGTCGATCGTCGCCATCCACGGGAAGAAGCGGATAATGCCTTCGAGCATCGTGCGCTTGGCGCGGGCTGCGTCGGCTTCGTTGTAGAAGGCGTTGAAGTGATCCGCGCCGAGCAGTTCCATGCTCATGCTGGCGACTTCGCAAAACTCCATCGGGGCCGACCGTAGGAAGACCAGCGGCTCGTGCTTGGCGGCGATCGCGTGAAATGCGTGGCCGCCTTCATGAAGGAGGGTTTCGATATCCCGCTGCAGGCCGGCGGCGTTCATGAAAATGAAAGGCTCGCGGGCTTCCTCCAGCGACATCTGATACCCGCCGGGCTGTTTGCCCTTGCGGCTGGCGAGATCGAGGTTGTTCCGTTGACGCAGCGTGTCAAAATCCTCACCCAACTCCGGCGACATTCGGTCGAAAATCGTCTTGGTTTTAGCGACGAACTGATCGACCTGGTTTTCGTTAAACGGCCGAAGGGCCGGGCGGTTTTTCGGGTCGACCGCTAAATCCCACGGCTTGAGCGATTCAACGCCGAGTTCTTCTTTCCGCTTGCGATCGAGCTCGCGCACCACCGGCACGCACGCGGCGGCGATGGCGTCGGCGAACTTCAGGCAGTCAGCCGGGGTGTAATCGAACCGCTTGTACGCCTTCCAGCAATACGTGCGATAGTCGGGCAATCCGGTGTTGGCTGCGATCTGCTCGCGCATCGGCAAGAGTTTTTCAAAGATGGTTTCGATCGGCTCGACGTCCTGCATCCGCCGTTCGGTGCTGGCGAGCCAGGCTTCTTCGCGGGTGGCGCGGTCGGGCTCTTCGGTGAAGCGGGCCATCTGCTGCATCGTGTATTCTTTGCCGCGGAAGGCCACCATCATCTTGCCGCTGATCTTGTCGTACTCGTTTACAATGCGGGTGATGTCGGTCTCGATCGGCACGTTTTCATCGCGATAGAGTTCAACATCGGTCGCCCACTTGCGATCGAGCACGAAGTACCGCTTGCCGGTCAGTTGCTTACGCGCGGGGCTGGCCAGGAATTTCTGCTGCAGCTTGAAGAACAACGGCTTGATCTGCGGCTCGACTTCTTCCACGAACTGCATGAACCGCTTTTCGATCTCCGCGTCGTCGGTACGACACGATTTTTCGATGTATCGGCGTGATCCGTACTCATCGACCACGCTGCTCAACTCAGACGCATCGGCCAGCCATTTTTCGAGCTGCTCAACGGTTTCGACCGGTCGTGAAAGGAGCTGCAGATAGAGCGGCTCGATCTGCATGAAATCCGAGGCGTCCAGCCGGGCTGGAACGAACGAGCGTGGAAAGGCGGTTGCAACCATTAATTCTCCCAAAGGTGTAACGCGAAAAGTACCGCTGAACGCTGATTTTAGCCACAGATGGGGCACAGATTTACACTGATCCAGATTGTGTTTAGCCGTAGATGGACGCAGATGAACGCAGATGGGAAACAGGACGAGTCCAATACGTATTCTATCTGCGTTCATCTGCGTCTATCTGCGGCTAAAATCGATCCTCTATATCCGTGTTCATCCGTGCCCCATCTGTGGCAAATAGGAAATCATCAGATACGCTGCGGCAATGAAGTGCTTGGCGTTCGAGGCGAGTAATGTCGGCGTCATGCGAGGAGGCCGATGGTTGATCCGGGGGATCGACTGGCAGGTGGCTGCCGGTGAGTGCGTTGCGATTGTCGGGCACAACGGATCGGGGAAAAGCACGCTGGCCAAGACACTTTGCGGATACATCTACCCGACCCGCGGGGATGTCACCGTGCTCGGGCAGAAGTTTGGCGAGTCGGACCTGAATCAACTTCGCGAGTCCGTCCGCTTGGTGCAGGCTACGGCCTCGATCGAGATCGAGACGGATCAGACCGTTCGCCAGATCGTCCTCACCGGATTCATCGGCTCGCTGCAGTTGTATCACCAAGTCACGCCGGCGAGGGTCCGGCAGGCGAATCGGCAGATCAAGCGGATGGGCCTGTCGCGGGTGGCCGGCCATACGATCGCCACGCTGAGCAGCGGCGAGCGGGTGCGGATGTGGATCACGCGGGCGCTAGTCACCCGGCCGGCGCTGCTAATTCTCGATGAACCGACGGCCGGGCTTGATCTGGTGGGGCGCGAGCAGGTTCTGGAGCAGATCGATCGCCTGCAGGCAGGGCCCAACCCGCCGACGATTGTGCTGATCACGCATCATTTGGAGGAATTGCCTCGCGTCACGTCGCAAGTCCTGTTGCTGCGTGCGGGTAAGACGGTGGCCTTGGGTTCGCCGACCAAGGTGCTGACGTCGGCGATCATCAGCAAGGCGTACGGATTTCCGCTATCCGTCAGCAAGCGGGCGGGGCGGTTTTCGGTTCATGCGGATTTGAAAAAGCGCAAGAAGCTTCGCTGATCAAGGCGGCTCTATTCGGTTTCTACCTTCGCCGCCAGCGATTGGATTACGCTCAAGAACTCCGTGTCGGCGTTTTCCCACGCATGGTTGCGCCTCGCATAGACGGCCCGGGCCACCTGCTCCACCTTGTCCATGCGGTACGGCGTGGTGCCTTTGTCGCTCATCCAGGTAAAACTCGGCACGAACGATGGCGTGATGGTCGACTTGGCGATCTGCGTTGCATAGCCGATGTAGCTGCCGGTCATCAGCCGCGTGCCGATGGCGGTTTTGCAGTGGTCGCCGATGAGCGAACCCACAAATTTTCGGCCCGTGTTGTAGTTTTTACCGGCGATGTTTATCTGCACTGAGTCGTAGGTGTTCTTAAGATTGCTCGTGCTCGTGCCGGCGCCCAGGTTCACCCATTCGCCGATGTAGCTGTCACCGACGAAGCCGTAATGGCTCTTGTTCGAGTTGCCCTGGATGATTGAGTTGGAGATTTCTCCGCCGATACGGCAATACGGTCCAATCGACGTGCCGGGGCGGATCAACGTCAGCGGCAGCACCAGCGTGTGCTCACCAATGTACGCCGGACCTTGGATCACGCTGTTAGCGCCGATTTTCGCGCCCGTCCCGATGATGATCGGCCCGCTCGAGCCGTCCAGCACTACGCCGGGCGCCAGCTTCACCGCGTCGGCCAGCATGATGTTTTGATCGTCGATCAAATGCCACGGGCCCGGCGGGTGGATCGTGCAGGCGATCGGCATGCTGACCGAATCTTCCAGCAACGATTCTTCGTTCCAACTCAGCAGATCCCAAGGGTAATCCACCAGCCGCGATTGAGGCATGGTTTGCGGTAGCTTGAGAACTTCAAGCCAGCGCGGCGTACGGTTCATCACATCGTCCGGCGACAGCCCGGCCATTCGCACAAACGCGCTGCGAACAACGTCACCTTCATCGATGACAACCGCGGGGCCTTGCGGGTACTCGAAGTTGGTGAAATGCAGCGTGCGCCCACTCGTCACCAACGCCGGTTCGTCGTTAAGCGGGGTGTTGATCGACGTCGGCACTTTGAGCGCCGGGACAACAAAGCGTTTGCAGTAGCCGACCATCTCCGGCCGAACCCAAAGCGTCAGGCGGGTGGGCTTGAGACAGCGGATTTGCTTATCCAACAGCGTGCCCGCGCCGCTCATCAGCATAAAGACCGGCCGACTCAGCGAGAGCGGGGCAAGGCGCGTCCAGTGCGAACCTTCAAAGATGACGACATGCATGGGGATATTGTCGAATGTAAATTTGTGAAAGTCGAGTTTATTTATGATCTATCGCAGTTCCGCGCGATCCAGCCGATCATTCCTGGCTGCAGTAGTGAGCCCAATCACCTGATTCAGCCAGCACTTTCAGAGCTAAGCCGCGTTCCTGAAGGAAACGCGTGAGGTATCGGCTGAGCAGAATACGCTCGGCGATCCATCCCAACGGCCCTAGCGGAGCGCGGAAGCGCAGTATGTCGACCATTGTGGTTGTGCCTTCGGGGCCGGCCTCAAATAAATGATCGTGTTCAAATTCTGCGAACGCGCCACGGACCATTCGGTCTTGAAATGAATTGGGCCGATCGAACTGCGTGATTCGGCTGGTCAGACGTTGCTTAACGCCAAAGTGCCGGGCTTCCCAGGTTACTTCCTCCCCCAACACCATCAATCCTGACATTCTTCCGCCGACAATACGCTCGCCGGTGTTGGCGGTGGATTGAACGTGCGCGTCAACACTCCTGGCCAGATCAAAACATCGATCTTGCGGAGCGGCAATGATTGTTTCGACTCGAATCGTGTACATGCTGGCCCACTATGCGAGAATCTTCAAAAGTCGCAGCAAATGCTCCCAATTCGGAGACTTCAACCCGAACTTCCGCGCGATCTGTAGCGGCCGCTCGATGATGTACTCGATCTCCAGCGGCCGGCCCATCTGGCGGTCGATTTGCATGCTGGATTTATACGCCCCCATGCTCGGCGTGCGGTCGATTTGCTGTTGAACGGTTTCCGGCGGGAGAGCAACGCCATCCGCGCGAGCGGCGGCGACGACTTCGGTCATCAGGTCCGCCACCGCCTGCCGGCCGGCGGGGTTGGTTAGCAGTTTGTCGGTCGTCAGATCCATCACCGTGCCCAGCCCATTGAATGGGATGTTCCACACCAGTTTCAGCCACCGGCCGCGGTGAAGATCCGCCAACTCTTCGCAGCGGATTTTGCTGGATTGGAACAGGTCGACCACTTGCTTGGCGGTCTGCCGGGCGGTTTCGCGGAAAGGCCCGAGGCGGATGATGCCGTGATCCATGTGGTGAATCACGCCCGGCCCGATGCGGTTGATGCAGACGAACGCCATCCCGCCAAGGATGCGGTCGGGCCCGAAAACCGCAGCCAAGTCGTCTTCGCCGCAGATGCCGTTTTGCAAGGTGAGCAGCGCGGTGTCGGGCTTCATGATCGGGCGCAGCAATTCGGGGAGTTCGCGGTTGGATGTGGATTTGGTGGTAATGATCGCCAGATCAACCTTGGGCATGAGGGCAGAATCTCGATAGACACGAACACGATCGGCGGGGATTACGAAATCGCCATCAATACTTTGTATGTGCAGCCCGTTGGTGCGGATTGTGTCGAAATCCGAGCGCACGAGAAAATGCACGTCGTGCCCGTGCTGAGCCAGCCGAGCGCCGTAGTACCCGCCGACCGCGCCGGCGCCGATGATCGCGATGGTGGGGCGGTAGTCGGCCATCGGACTCATCGTAGCCGAGGAAATGGCTTGAACAAATAAAGAGGCCCAGACATCGCCGCGTCTGGGCCTCTCATCGAGAGTCACAAGCTTGTCACCAGGCGAGGGGTTGTGATCTCGCCCGGCAAATGTGCTGTGGGGAAATTAGTTGGGGATGGTGATCGACTGACCGACCCGCAGGCTCGAAGGCGACACGCCCGGATTGGCCGACGCGATCTTCTGCCATTGCTTGCCGTCGTTGTACTTCTTTTTGGCGATGCCGTAGAGCGTGTCGCCTTTCTTCACGGTGTAAGTGCTGCCCACGCTCGCGGTCGAGCTATTGTAGGACGGCGTGGAGGTCGACGAGGTGGTCGTCGTGTCATAGCTGACCGGCTGAACCGCAATCGGCGTCGGCGCGACGTAAGCGGGAGCGGCCGGGGTCGGGGTGAGATCAGTCACCGACGACTGCATGGAAGCCGGCTTCTTATCCTGGCAACCCACCGCGGCCAGAAGCATTAGGGATGAGGCAATGAGAGTCTTTTTCACGTTCGTCGCTCCTTCAGTTTGAAAGTCGATCAATCCATGATCGATGTGCAGTTTTTATCGGACAGTGGGTGGGGATTTCTTTAATGAGGGCGAAAAATTTACCACAGAGAAACACAGAGGAATCACAGAGAAACACAGAGAATTCCTCTGTGTTTCTCTGTGATTCCTCTGTGTTTCTCTGTGGTAAATTCGCGTGAAAAACAGCAGATAGTTAGGCAACTGCACGGTGACGGTTGAAGGCTCGCTTGACGAGTCGATCGACCAACGGCCCGAACGCGATCCCGCCGTAAGCGGCCGCTTCGGGGAAGATGCTTTTGCTGGTGAAGCCGGGCAGGGTGTTGATCTCGAGCATGTACGGCTGGAAGGTTTTGGCGTCGACCATCACATCGATCCGTCCAAGATCCAGCGCCCCGACGGCGGCGTTCCCTTTTTTCGCCAGCTCTTTGCAAAGGGCGACTGTCTTTTCCGGCAAGCCCGTATCAAAACGGTGTTCGGTGTCGTTAGCGTTGTACTTGGCGGTGAAATCATAAAAGCCGCGCTTGGGCACGATCAGCATCGGTGCGAGCGGCTCTTCCTCCAGCAGGCTGCAGCTAAGTTCCGGCCCGCTGATAAACTGCTCCACAAGGGCTTGGCCGTGCTTGTCGATGACTTTGCTGATGGCTTCCGGCGCGGTTGAAGGGTCTTCGCAGACGTAGACATCAAGGCTGCTGCCGCTGCTGATCGCCTTCACCACGCACGGGCCAGAGAAGGGGACTTTTTTATCAGTGATGACCGCGTACTTCGGCGTCGGCAGGCCTGCCTTTTCCCAGACTTTTTTCGTCTCGACCTTGTTCATCCCCAGTTTTGAAGCCTTGCTGCCGCTGCCGACAAACGCCAAGCTGCGGGTTTCGAGAATCTCCTGCAGCTCGCCGCTCTCGCCGAAATCGCCGTGCAGGACGGGGAAAATCACATCACACGGGTGGTCGAGGCCTTTGAGATCGGTGGGAGACACGTCCGACGCGAAAACATCGTGCCCCATCGACTTGAGCCCTTCGATGACGGCCTTGCCGCTGATCAGGCTGATTTCACGCTCCGCACTTGGGCCGCCGAACAGGACTGTGACTTTCATGGTGACCTGCCTTAGGCTTCATGCGACACAGAGGCACAGAGTCACAGAGCAAAGCACAGAGAGATTAAGGAGATTGCTCGGTGCAAATCGCTGTGACTCTATGCCTCTGTGTCGCATGGAATTTCACGACCAAATCTGGACTTCCGATTCCAGATGGATTTGGTTTTTCTCGAACACTTTCTCGCGGATGATTTTCACCATGTTCATGATGTCGTCGGCTTTGCAACCGGTATGGGCGATGATGAAGTTGGCGTGCTTGGAGCTGACTTCCGCGCCCCCGATCTGGAAGCCCTTCAGGCCGGCCTGATCGATCAACGCGCCGGCGCTCAGCCCTCTCGGGTTTTTGAACATGCAGCCGGCGTTTTTGGTGTTCAGCGGTTGGCTGTTGCGCTTGTACATCCAGATTTCTTTCGTCTTTTTCATGATCCGATCGGGATCGTCCTCGTCCAGTTCCAGCGTCGCGCTCAGGATGAACTTGGCCGAGATATTGGTGCTGCGGTAGTCAAACACCAAGTCGTCTTTCAGGCGTTCGAAGACAGTACCTTCCTGATCCATCACGGTGACTTTGGTGACGACGGCGCCAAGATCGCCAAACTTCCCGCCGGCGTTCATGCGGATCCCACCGCCGATCGTTCCGGGAATGCCGGCCAGGCACTCGATGCCCGCCAAGCCCTGTCGCACCGTACGGAGGACGAGTTTCTGCATGTCCGCGCCAGCGCCCACTTCGACGTTCTGTCCGTCGAATTTAACGCGCCGCCAGTGCTCTTCGCTCAGGCGGAAGACCGCGCCGTTCACGCCCGCATCGCTGACCAGAAGGTTCGCGCCGAGTCCAAGCACGTACATCGGAATGTTGTTTTCAAGACACCGCTGGGCCGCCTCGCGAAGATCGTCTTCGCTCGTCGGCTGAACGAAATACTTCGCAGGTCCGCCGATGCGGTACCACGTGAAGGGAGCGATCGCGACGTTTTCCGTGACGATCGACTCCAGGCCGGTGAAGGGGTTGGCGGTGTGAAGCTTCATCTGAAACAAATCCGAGTTGCGAAAAACCAAGTTCCTGAAGAGTAGAGATGAAAATCCGAATGACGAAACCAGAATAACGAATGAATGACGAGTGACGAAATCCGAATGACGAAAAAAGATTCGCTGATCGAGTTCGTCATTCGGATTTCGTCATTCATTCGTTATTCTGGTTTCGTCATTCGGGTTTTCGTCATTCTCCACCAGATCCCTCCCGATTTCCCACACATTTCCCGCGCCCATCGTGACCACAAGGTCGCCAGCGCGGGTGGTTCGTTTGAGATGTTCGGTGATCTCCGAAAACGTCGCCAAATGCAACGCATTTTGGCCGTTACTTTTGATTCTTTGCACCAGGTCTTGGCTGCAAACCAGTTGCCTCTCCGACTCGCTGTCGCGGACGAAATAGATGTCGGGGACGATCGTTTCATCCGCGTGTTTGAAGCTGACCGCGAAGTCATCCAGCAAAAACCGCGTGCGGCTGTGCTGGTGCGGTTGGAAGACGCAGATCAACCGCTCCGGCTGATATTTCTCCCGCAACGCGGCGAGCGTGGCGCGGATTTCGGTGGGGTGATGGCCGTAATCGTCGACGAAGGTCGCGCCGCCGCACGTGCCCATCTCCGTCATGCGACGATCGACTCCGGTAAATCTGCACAGGGCGGCTGCGGCTTCTTTCGGATCGGCCCCGCAGGCGACGCAAACCGCCATCGCCGTTGTCGCGTTGTACAAGTTGTGCCGGCCGGCGACGGACAGTTCCAGCGTCGCGATGGGTTTGCCCAAGTGATACACATCGCCGGTGGGGCAGCCGTTTTTAATGCCCGTTTCGCGGACCGACCAATCAAACCCGTCGTTCATGCCGACCCACTGCCGCTTGACCGCCAGGCCGGATAACGCCTGTTGCACGCGTGCGTCCTGCCCGTTGGCGATGACCAGGCCGTCGTCGGGCAGCAGGCGGATGAAGGTGCGGAAGCTCTCGACGATCTCGTCGATATTCTTGTAGCAGTCGAGATGGTCTTCCTCGATGTTCAGCAACACCGCGATCCGCGGGCGAAGGTTATGGAAGCTGCGATCGAACTCGCACGCCTCGGCGATAAACGCGCTGCCCAATCCCGAATGCGACCCGCCGCCGCCCAGTTGAGGAACGGTTCCGCCGACGACGAAGCTCGGGTCGAGCCGGCATTCAAGAAGGGCGAAGCTGATCATCGCGGTGGTGGTCGATTTCCCGTGCGTACCCGCGACGGCCACGCCGTTCCGCTCGGCCATCACCTGGCCGAGCAGTTCAGCGTACTTGATCGTCGGAATGCCCATCGCCCGGGCGGCCATGAACTCGGGATTATTGTCAGGGACGGCGGCTGTGCGGACGACCAGATCGGTATTGCGCGAAAGCAGTTCGCCGATCTGATCGCGGGAGATTTTAGCGCCGGCTTTGGTGAGGTTCAGGCTCGTGGCGTTGGGTCGCGGCTCAGAGCCGGAGATTCGAGCGCCGTCGTCGAGCAGCATGCGAGCGAGCCCGCTCATTCCACTGCCGCCAATGCCAATAAAGTGAACTCGCTGCCCTGCAAATCGACTGGGCGAGCGCGAATCCGTTCGCAACTCGTGAAGGTGAGACATGTTGTTGGGCATGTTACTAGCTCGATGGAGGATTGTCGATTGTGGAATGTTGAAGTGCGCTCGACGTTCGAGCATTTTTCAACAATCTACAATCCACAGTTCACAATCGGCTTTATGCGATCAATCCCGCCAAAACATCCGCCACCGCCGTGGCCGCGTCCGGTCGACCTAGCTTTTGAGCGGCGGCGGCCATCCGAGATTGCCGACCGCTGTCTTGAAGGAGGGATTGCAGAATCGGCCGCAGCTTGGCGGCGTTTTTCTGCGGGTCCTTTTCGTCGTCCATGAGAATCGCCGCTCCACCGTCGGCCAGCACCTTGGCGTTGGCGCGCTGGTGGAGGTCTTTGTGGTACGGGTAAGGCATGAGGATCGAGGGAACGCCGCAAGCGGTGAGCTCGGCGCAGCTGCTGGCGCCCGATCGGCTGATCGCCATATCCGCGACCGCCCATACGTCCGCCATCGCGGGGGTGAAGTCGATCACCTGTGCAGCAGTTTCCTTCTCGCGGTAGGCGGTTCGGACCATCGCGGCGTGGTCTTTGCCCGATAGGTGCAGGATTTGCCAACCCGTCAACGGCAGCGTCGGCAGTAGCGTGACGGCGGCCTCGTTGATGGTCTGCGCGCCCAGCGAAGCGCCAGTGATCAGCAGGGTTTTCAGCGTCGGGTCGAGCCCTAGGCGCTTAGCGGCTACTTCGCGGGGCGGGTGCGAAGTGATCGAGGCGCGGATCGGACAGCCGGTGATGTTCAGCATACCGCGATGCGCCGGCGAAACGTGCTCAGCCGTTTGCTCGAACTGGCAGCAAACGGCCGTCGAATACTGCATCAAATACTTGTTGGCTTTTCCAGGAACGACGTCGGGGTTCACGATCGCGGTCGGGATTTTCATCAGCGAGGCGATCTTCACCCCCACGCCCGCGGCGTAACCGCCCAAGCCAAGCACGGCGGAGGGTTTGCGGTCGCGGATGATCGTGCGAACCAAGTCCTTGGTCTCCCGCCAGGCTTTCCAGAACTTGAGCAGGCCGGAGACGGTGCTGACCGGCGGGACGATCGGCTGCGGAATAAACTCAAACCCGGTGGGGGCCAGAATCGTGCGGTCGATCTCGCGTTGCGTGCAGAGAAAGACGCAATTCACGTCCGGCCGGCTTTCGCGCAGCGCTTCGGCCACCGCGATGCCCGGGTACAAATGCCCGCCGGTCCCACCGCCGGCGAAGAGAATGGTTTTCGATTCGGGCATTGTTCTTGACTGCACCCTGCATTCGGTAGGACAGACAGGAATGTCTGTCACGGGCGGTTGTACTCATCCGTCCGTACGAGCCTCGGAGTACCGAGTTTCGTGACAGACAGGAATGTCTGTCCTACCGCGGGAAAGAAACTACGCGGCCAGTCTGGTGGAAGCCGTCGGCAAGGGCAAGGGTTCGGAAACTGCAATCTCCTCAACGTCGCTTTCATACCGGCTGACGCTGTAGAGCAGCCCGAGCGCGGCACAGGTAATCACCAACCCGCTTCCGCCGGCGCTGACTAGAGGAAGGGACAAACCTTTGGTCGGGGCCGACACCGTCGCGACGGCGATGTTGATGATCGCCTGCAGCCCGATCATGCTGCCGACGCCGAACGCCAGCAGCCGGCCGAAGCTGTCGCGCTTTTGCATCACCAGTTGCCAGCTTACGAAGATGATGCCCATGTAAAGCCCCACGGTCAGCAGCGCGCCGGCCAAGCCCAGTTCCTCGCAGATCACGGAGAAAATAAAGTCGGTCGTATCTTCCGGCAGGTAGCCGAGCTTCTGCACGCCGTTGCCGAGGCCTTTGCCGAAAATCCCGCCGGTGGTGAAGCTCAGCAGCGACTGGATCATGTGATATCCCTCGCCCTGCGGAGCGGCGTAGGGGTTCATGAACGCGACGATGCGTTTCCAGCGGTATTCTTTGTGACGCACAAACCAATACGCCGCCGCCATTACCGGCGGAAGGACAATAGCCAAATGCCACCAGCGGATTTTGCCGACCAGCAGGATCGTGATCGCGCACACACCGATCAGAGCGGCGGTCCCGAAATCCTGGATCACGACCAGCAGGCAAATCACGCCGATCGGCAACAGGGTGGGGATGAAGCCTTTGAAAAATTTGTCCATGTCGACCGGGCGGACGGTCATCCACCAGCACAAGAACAGCACGGTGGCCCACTTGGCCATCTCGGAGGGTTGAACCTGGACGGGTCCGAGTTTGATCCACCGCCGAGCGCCGTTGACTTCCATGCCGATGTGCGGCACGAGCACGAGTGCGCAGCAGACCGCCGACAGCAGAAAAAGCCACGTCAGCGGGCTGCGTTTGATGGATCGGGAGGTCGTGAGGAACTTGCGGTAGTCGATGTGTCCGACGACAAAAAACACCGCCAGCGATGCAATCGCGTATTGCGCGTGCTTCGTCCCGCGTTCGGTCCAGTACCAGCCGGTGATTTTGCTCGCCGCAACGTCGGCCGATTCGCCGGTGACGCCGGTTCCGCTCACGCCGGAGGAGGCCGACTGCACCATCAGCACGCCGAGCGCGAGCAGGGCGAGCACGCAGAGGGCGAGGATATCGCGATGGCGGAGGCGGTAGATGCTGTCGTCCATGAAGTGGTTATCGGACGTGGGCGGGCGGGGACTTGAGGTGAAACCCGAATGACGAAACCCGGAACCCGGAACTTGAAACCCGAATGACGAAACCCGGAACTTGAAACCCGAATGACGAAACCCGAAATCCGAATGAATGACGAAATCCGAATGACGAATGACGAAAAACTCAATACTCGGAAGTTCGACATTCTGGTTTCGTCATTCGTTATTCATTGGGATTTCGGGTTTCGTCATTCGTCATTGATTCGGATTTCTGGTTTCGTCATTCGGATTTAGCGCAGCTTAACCGTCGCCAGCGCCATAGCCGCCAGCATGGCGGTAATCAGCCAAAAGCGAACGACCACTTGGTTCTCGCTCCATCCCTTCCGCTGAAAGTGGTGGTGCAGCGGGGCCATCAGGAATATCCGCCGACCTTCACCGTACTTGCGGCGGCTGTACTTGAAGTACCCGACCTGCAGCATCACGCTGACTGCCTCGGCCACGAACACGCCGCCCATGATGAAGAGCATCACTTCCTGGCGGATGACGATCGCGATGTAGCCGATGAGCGCCCCTAGGGCGAGCGAGCCGGTATCTCCCATAAACACCGCGGCGGGGTTGGCGTTATGCCAGAGGAAGCCGAGGCACGCCCCGGTCATCGCCCCGGCGAGCACGGCCATTTGGTCACTTCCCTGGATGTACGAAAAGAACAGCTTGGGCGCCAGTTCCTTATCGCTCAGCACGATGGCGAGGATCATGAACGCGAAACTGACGATCGCCATGCACCCGCTGGCGAGGCCGTCGAGGCCGTCGGTGAGATTCACCGCGTTGCTCGTGCCGGTGAGGACGATCGTGCCAACTAGGACGAACGAGATCACGCCGAGATGGATCGTCAGGTCTTTGAAAAACGGGAAATAAAACAGATTCCGTTCCGCGATCGCCTCGCCGTGACGGTGAACAAAATACGAGATAATGACAGCCAGACCGACCTGAAACAGCAGCTTCTCGATCGAAGACAACCCCTGCCGGCTGCCCGTGCGCCGGCCGGCGGTGAGTTTGAGCCAGTCGTCGACCGCGCCGATCGCCGCGACAATCAGCAGGCAAAGCAGGCCGACGCGGACGAAGAAATTCTGCAAATCCGCCAGCAGCAGGATCGTCGCGACCATCGACGCGACGATGAGGATTCCGCCCATTGTGGGCGTGCCCTTTTTACTGGCCATCATCGCGTTGACCTCGGCCTGATCGAAGTTGGCGGTATCGCCGATCTTCTGCGCCCGCAGCCATCGGATCACGCGAGGGCCGAGCAGCAGCACGAGGAAGAAGCTCAGTAGGATCGACGCGGTGGCCTGGAAGGTGACGTACGTGAAGACGCGGAAGAACCCGAGGTGATGGTCGTTGAGCCAGGCTTCTAAATGTTTGGCGAAGAGATAGATCATGCGTTAACAAAAGCCAGTGTAGAAGCCCGTATAGAAGCCCGAATGACGAAACCCGAAATCCGAATGAATGACGAAATCCGAATGACGAATGACGAAAAATATTGACGCCCGGATTTCGTCATTCGGGTTTCGTCATTCGTCATTCATTCGGATTTCGGGTTTCGTTATTCGGATTTACGTTACCCCGCCGCCTTTCGTTTCGCCGGCGTACTTCGTGATGTTTCAATCGACCTCGCCACTTCCTCCAGATGCATCGACCGCGAGGCCTTCAGCAAAATCAGATCGCCGCGGGTCAGCAGTTTCGGTACGACCTTGGCGGCGTTGACGGCCGTTGAGTATCGCCGCACGCGGTCTTTCGGCATGCCGGATTTGATCGCCGCACTGGCGGCGAGCGCGGCGTTTTTGCCGACGCAGATGAGCAAATCGACCTTCTGGTTCGCAACCACCTGTCCGATTTCTTTGTGATAGTGATCGCTGCTGGCGCCGAGTTCGAGCATGTCGCCGAGGATCGCGACGCGCCGCCCGGCCGCGGGGAGATCGACCAGCGTTTGCAGCCCGGCCCGCATGGAACTGGGGTTGGCGTTGTAGGCATCGTTCAGCAGCGTGACGCCTCCGAACTCGGCAAGTTGCAGCCGCATGTCTGCGCCGGTGGCGTCGGCGAGGGAATGGATGATCGCGTCTTCACTCACGCCCAATCGTCGTCCGACGGCAATCGCCGACAGCGCGTTGCTCGCGGTGTGCCTGCCGAGCAGGGGGACGAACACATCGCGCCGGCCGTTCAGGCGGAAGGTGGTTCCGTTCGGCATGCAGTCGATATCGGTGGCGTAAAGATCGTTGCTGGGGTTGAAACCGAACGTGATCACCTTGCCCGCGTACCCGCCGACGGCGGTGAGCAGATCGGCATCATCGCCGTTGACGATCAGTGCGCCCGCAGGGTTCAGGCCGGCGATGATCGTCGCGTTTTCACGCCGCACGCCGGCCAAGTCGTCGAGGCCTTCCAGATGCTCGGCCCCCGCATTGGTGATGACCGCGACGTCCGGCTGGGCCATGTTTGTCAGCGAGAAGATCTCGCCATGATGGTTGGTGCCCATTTCCAGCACGAGAAAATCATCGGCCGGGTTGGCGGCGAAGATCGTGATCGGCACGCCGATGTCGTTGTTGTAACTCTTAGGCGAGATCGACCCGCGCAGTTTCCCGCGGAGGGCGGCGTCGATCAGCTTCTTGGTACTCGTCTTCCCGTTGCTTCCCGCGACGGCGATCACTTTCGACCGCATCTGCGAGCGAACGTACGTCGCGAGTTGCCCGAAGGCTGCCCGCGCGTTGGGCACCTGAATCAGATGAAGGTTCGGTTGCGGCGTAGCAGGGGGATGTTCGACGATCGCCGCGATCGCGCCCTTGCCGGCTGCGTCCGGTAAAAACGCATGGCCGTCGAGCCGATCGCCTTTGATCGCAACGTACAACGCGCCGGGCTGAATCTCACGCGTGTTGTTGGAGACCGACGTGATCACCGCTTCGCTCGACGGCGACGCCGACAGCGTTTTGCCACGAACGGCCAGGCGAATTTGTTGAAGAGTGAGAGGCTTCATAAAGTTGGACTGTGGATTGTGGAATGTAGATTGTGGAAATCGACCGACTTGCTACGTCGATCCACATTCCACAATCCACAATCAACCATCCACAATCGCATTCACGGCTTCCTCCACATCGTCAAAATGGTGCTTAACAGTCCCGACAATTTGGTAATTTTCATGTCCCTTGCCGGCCAGCAGTACGACATCGTTCGGCTGCGCGTCCGATAGGATTTGCGCGATGGCCGACCTGCGATCGGGATCGACGCGCACGCGCTCGGTGCTGGCGAAGCCCTGCATGATGTCGGCGATGATCGCATCGGGTTGCTCCTCGCGCGGGTTATCGCTGGTAACGTAAATTTCGTCGGCCAATTGCTCGCAGGCTTTAGCCATCTTGGGGCGCTTGGTTCTGTCTCGATCGCCGCCGCAGCCGAAGAGGACGCGGAGCTTGCCCTTGGTCAGCGGGCGAAGGGCGGTGAGGACGTTGATCAGGCCGTCGTCGGTGTGAGCGTAGTCGACGAACACGCCGAACGGCTGACCCGCGCGGACGACTTGCAGCCGGCCCGGCGCGCCTTGAGCGTCCTTCAAACCGGCGGCGAGTTGATGAACGCCAAGACCGAAAGTTTCGCCGACCAGCGCGGCGGCGCACAGCGCGTTTTCGATGTTGTGCCTGCCGATCATCGGCATGTTCACTTCGGCGCTGCCGTCGGGCGTGTGCAGGATGAAATGCGTTCCCTTCGGGGTGATCTTGAAATCACGAGCCCGATAGTCAGCCGCCGGGCTGAAGCCGAAACGGATCAGCCGGCCGTGACACGCCGCGATCATTCGCGCGTTCCACTTGTCATCGCAATTGACGACGGCGACCGCGTCGTCCGCGAGCGACTCAAACAGGCGGGCTTTGCTGGCGGCGTAGTTATCCATAGAGCCGTGGTAATCGAGATGATCCTGCGTGAGATTGGTAAACCCCGCGCCGGCGAATGTGACGCCGGCCACCCGTTGTTGATCGAGCGCGTGGCTGCTGGTTTCGATGGCGCAGGCGTCGCAGCCGTTGGATTTCATGGCGGCCAGCAGGTTGGCGACGTCGATCGCGCCGGGCGTGGTCATCTGCGCTTCGGAGCGGGTTCGGCCGTCGTCGATCTCGACCGTGCCGATCATGCCGCTGCGCTTCCCGACGCTCGCGAGCAGATGGCGGATGATGTAGGCGGTTGTTGTCTTCCCGTTCGTGCCAGTGACCGCGAGCACTTTCAAGGTCTTGCTCGGATTGCCGGCGAGCACATTAGCCAATACCGAAGCAGCCTTAGCCGGGTCGTTGTAAGCGATCACCGGCAGCGGGGAGGCGGCGGGGATTGACTGGGCGATCGCGGCGACGGCGCCTTTGGCGGCAGCGTCGGCGAGGAACTTCAGCCCGTCGATTTTCATCCCGGGCCTGGCGATGAACAGATCGCCGGGCTGGACGAGTCGAGAATCGTCGCAGGTTCGATTAATTTGCAGGGTTTTGTCGGGTGAAATCAGCCCGGAATCGAGCTTTTGAAGCAGGGTGGCCAGCAGCATCGGGACGTCCCTTTCCCACAGCGGTGCAACCGCAAGACGTGAATCCATTCACGCGGTCCGCAAAATAGCAGATCGACAGATGCGAATCAACGTGAACTATCTCAAACGGCCAGTAATTCAGAGACATAAATGACTGGCAGCGAGGCGGCGAGATTTTTCAGCACTATCACTTGACGTATCGTTCAGGTGTTGGCATAATAACCCCTCGTTCAGTTGGTTGTGTCCCCGGCTAGTACTCGGCTGCGGTGCTCAAACTGCGGCGGTTAGCGAGTTCAAGCCGTCTGTTGCAAATCAGCAACACCCTTGAAAACGCGATAGTGCTCAAAGCCTTACGAAGGTAAGGAATGAGTATTTGTCACGCCTGTTTTTGTCGACTGATCTAGAGTCGACGACGCGACTGAACGTAGCTTAACAGGCTGGATTGAGAGGCTAATAAGTCTTTTCATGACAGGCGGTTAAGAGAAAATTTTGGTGGCGAAAAGATTGGGTTAAAAATCTTTTCAACACCCGTTGACAACGGTGGAAACGACGATAGTATTCCGCCTCCCCTGACCGGGACATCAGCCGAAAGTTGATGGCAGAGATAAATCACGATACTGAGGTGCGAAAGCATCGGGATGTCGTTTGTTGTAGTTCTTTGACAAGTGAATAGTCGGATAAGCCGCGAGGGTGTGTGTTCAGGAACTTGTGTGTAACAAGTGGCCTGGACGATCCAAGTCGTCGGCTCGTGAAACTCGTTTCACCCTTGAAAGTTTAATGAGTAGTTCAGAGCCTTCGCATTGTTGTATCTCAAGCAACATCTTCGTGGTGCACGCAAGTAAGTGATCTTCCTTGATCATTTTTTTGAAGTTTGCCAGTTGAAGTTTGTTGTTTGAGCCTTGCATCGATTCGGTACTACGGAACACAAGTCGCAAGACGAGTGGTCCGGTGGATCGAATCGACTGACTCGCCACCCTTAGCCGTGTGGTGAGCAGTAACAGCCGATCAGAAAAGTCTTAAATCTGATCGGTATGAAGCAAACTCGTTTCGTGGATAACGCGTTTTGAGAAACTGTTAGTCTCTGTCGGTAGGACAGACATTCGTGTCTGTTTTGCTACACGGGGCATGAGGATCGAAACGTGCCAAGAAATTTAATTGAAGAGTTTGATTCTGGCTCAGCCTGAACGCTGGCGGCGTGGCTAAGACATGCAAGTCGCACGGACGTAGCAATACGTTAGTGGCGAACGGGTGAGTAATGAATCGCTAATGTACCCCGGACTCTGGGATAGCCGGTCGAAAGATCGGGTAATACCAGATGATATAACTTTGTCGCATGACAGAGTTCTCAAAGGTCCGCCGGTCTGGGAGCAGGCGATTTTGTATCAGCTAGTTGGTGAGGTAACGGCTCACCAAGGCGACGACGCATAGCCGGACTGAGAGGTTGGCCGGCCACATTGGGACTGAGACACTGCCCAGACTCCTACGGGGGGCTGCAGTAACGAATCTTCCGCAATGTACGAAAGTATGACGGAGCGACGCCGCGTGTGGGACGAAGCCTTTCGGGGTGTAAACCACTGTCAGGGGTTAGAAAGTTCTGATCGACCCCAGAGGAAGGCACGGCTAACTCTGTGCCAGCAGCCGCGGTAATACAGAGGTGCCAA
>JBBROD010000003.1:0-89089 GCA_038229715.1 Tepidisphaerales bacterium
CCCCGCGTCCTGTACGATCCAGCCGTGCGGGCGGATGGGTACGTCGCCTTCACCGGTGTGAATGATGACAACCCGTTTATCGCGAGCGATAATCCCTCAACCGATGTCGCGCCCAGCGACGCGACTGCTTCGCTGTTTCTGCTGGTGAAGCTGAATCTGGTTGATCCGAAGTTCTTCATCTGCCCCAGCACCGATGACGTGGCCGATCGTGTGGCCGACCGCACCAAGCGGAGCAATTTTTCATCGCCGAGAAACCTCAGTTACAGCTACGCGATGCCTTTCTCGTCGTCGCCGGACTATAAGTTCAACCGCGACCGCCTACGGGCTGCGTTTGTGGTGCTGGCCGACAAGAATCCGGGGATTGGAGAAGGTTCGGACCCGACGCGGATCGCCCGGAATGATTCGCTACTCGATCTCGCGCAGGCCAACTCGCGCAACCACAACCGCGCCGGCCAGAACGTGGCGTATGTCACGGGCATTCAGTTCCAGGTGACGCCGTACTGCGGATTTGAGAACGACAACATTTACACCGCGCAGGCGTCATCGCCCACGACACAAGCGAGCACACTGCCAGCCGACGGCAACGGCCTGCTCAGCAACTCTATCGGGCCGGCGCGGCCGGACGATAGTTATCTGGTGCCGACCGCGCGGGATTAAGTTTGAATTAATTCAATTCGAGCAACGAACACTTTGTCGTAGCGTGGCAAGGCCGGTTGTCGTCAGCCTGGGTACGCCGAAGGATATTGAATATCGAAAGCTGCTCGCAATTCGAGATCCTTCGGCGTACCTCAGGATGACGATTTCAGAGCCTGCAAGCTTCATCAAATTGCTTACCACACTAGCGATCGGAAGGATTGACGCGCGTCTGCCCGTCATCGTAGGTGTTGCCTCGCCATTGCACGCCGTCTGCCAATCTCGCCACGCCGAAGCGGGCGCTTCCGCGGTAGAAGCGGTTGTTGATCACACGGATGGTTGTGGCGTCACCGCCGTCACTGTAGCCGTGGATGATGAAGTTGCCGCCCTTGCACCAGTTTCGTTCGACCAGAATGTCGGTCGACGGCTGCTTATTTTTCACACCCTGGATGAAGACGGCGGAGTTGGTTCGCGTATCAGGCCGGTCGATCGGCAGATCGAAGTAGTTGCCGATGACTTTGACATTACTCCCGCCGCGGATTTGCACGCCGTCGGCGTGGGCGTTGGGGCTCTTGTAGCCGAGCGTGTGAACCCAATTGGCTTCGATCACGCAATCGTGCCCGGGTTTGAAACCATCGCCGGCGGATTGATAGACGACGTTGGCTTTGGCGGTAAAACCGTCGCCGTAGACGCCAGCGCTGCCGGTGTTGTAGATTTCGCAGCGTTCGATGAGCAGGCCGGTAGCTTGCTGGCATTGGACGCCGTACCGCCCGCCGGCTGCATCGATGAGGCAGTTGCGGATGATCACGCCTTTGGTGTCGTTGGCGACAATGCCGCCGGTGATGAACAGGTTTTCAATCACCTGCCCGCTCTGGGCGACAACCTTGCCGCTGATTTTGAGGTTTTTCTGGTCAGCCACGCCGGTGTTGTCCGGGCCGGGCTGCTCTGGCTCTTCGGGCGCGGTCGCCGGCTTGGGCAGGGCGACATTCTCAGTGATCGGCTTGGTCGCCGGAGTGATCGGCTTAGTCGCCGGATCGCTTCGCTTCGCAACCGGCGCTATGAGGGCGAATGTTTGATTCAGCGGGCGGTTCACCGCTTCTGGCGCCGGCTCGGCCGGGCGGGTTGTCGGGCTGATCGACAACTCCGACTCCCGGGCCGGCGGCAGGGGACGCTCTGATGCGTTTTCCTTCCCGCTCCACTCACGCGGACGCGCCTCATTGGACTCGGCCACCATCTGCGGCGGCGGCGGGCTTGAGCTTCCGCATGACGTGCAAGCCCACATCGCTGCGATGAGGATCAGCCAACGAGTACATGTTGTTTCTGAAAATCCAGAGATCATGCGATGAACCTGAGCATCATTACAAAATGACACGCGCTGCCCGTGAGGACCAGTGAATGCCAAAGGTCGTGCGCACTGAACCGGCCGGGCCAGAGGTTCGGTCGGTCGAGCGTGAAGATCACCGCGCCGATCGAGTACGCCGCTCCGCCGAGCAACAGCCACACGATCGCCGCCATCGGAAGTTGCTGAGTCAACGGGCCCGCAGCGATGACCGCCAGCCAGCCCATGATCAGATACAACGGCGTCGTGAGCCGCTTGGGACGCGTCCGGGTCGCCAGCACGGCAATGGTCCCGAGGATCGCCAGCCCCCATTCCACGCCGAGCAAGCTCCATCCCCAAGGCCCGCGAAGCGCGGTCAAGCACAGCGGCGTGTAAGTGCCGGCGATGAGGATGAAAATCGAGACGTAGTCAAAGCGTTCGAGCTTGTCTTCGGTTTCCGTGCTGCAATGGATCGAGTGAACCAGCCCGCTGGCGGTGTAGAGCACGATCAGACTCGTGCCATAAATCGCAAAGCTCACATAATGCCACGGCGTGCTGCGAGTCATCACCAGCAACACCACCAGCCCGGCGATCGACAACAGACTGCCCGCAAAGTGCGACAATCCGCAGAACGGTTCTTTAATCCACTTGGAGATTGGCATGGTTTGTACCCGGTGCTCATCTTAGGATCGGTTGGTTGGATTGGAAAGCTGAAGCGGTGAAACCGGAGAGTGAAGCCATCCGCCGATGATACAGATGAGTTAAAGGCAGACTTTCCGATAGTGAATCATCATGAAACCCTCGACCGTACCACGGGCCTCCGGCACGTGCCGGTGGCTCGCGAACCTGAGAAAATGAACGTTCTCCGCTGTTCCTGATCGCCCGCACGGGCCGGAGGCCCGTGGTACGGTTGAGTGTTCCAGGCAACGCGTTGCATCATGTTTCACACTGGCCCACTACCGACTTGCCAACGGTGTACCTGTGGATCAATCTCTATCAGTTTTCTATCGCGAAAAAACAAAAGCGGGAACCAGCGCATCGCGCCAGTTCCCGCTTTGATTTTTGAGGCTCGAACTGAATGAAGGCTTAGTAGCGGTTGCCACGATCGCCGCCACCACCACCACCGCCGCTACGGCCGCCGCGATCGCCACCGCGACCACCGCCGCCTCCACCGAAGCCGCGTCCACCACTGCCACCACCGCCACCTCCGCTAGCGCCGCCGAAGCCGCCGCTGCGACCACCGCCGCCACCGCCACCGTATCCACCACCGCCGCCGCCACCGCGCGGGCGCTCTTCGCGCGGGCGGGCTTCATTGACGGTGAGGGCGCGGCCGTCGTGCTGCTGGCCGTTCATGGCGGCGATTGCCGCCTCGGCTTCTGCATCAGACGCCATTTGGACGAACCCGAAACCTTTGCTGCGTCCGGTCTCGCGATCGCTGATGATTTCAGCGCTCTCGACGGTTCCGTGTGCAGCGAACAATTGCTCCAGCACCGAAGAATCGACGCCGTAGCTCAAATTACCGACATACAGCTTGCGGCCCATGATCAACTCCTAATTGAATTTTGGGCTAAGACCCCACATTTCACTTTCCGGGTCGACTGAAAGAGGCCGACATTTCGGCCCAAAAGGTAGGAGGGCGACTGAGGTGCAACCGGCGGGGCAGAACACATTTCACTGTCTCGCTACGCGTCTCGTTCGGCGAACCAACCGCGAAAGAGTCTACCGACGCAATTATTGATTGTATAGATTTATTTTTGCGGAATTAGTGAACCCATCACGGTTTGGCAAGTCGCTGCCGGAGGGCTTCCCCCATAACGATCGCCCCGGCATGGGACAGCGATAAACTGGAGCCGCCCGATTTAGTGGGGATCGTCACAAACCCGTCGCAAATATCGCGAACTGCCCCGGAAAGCCCGCGTTTTTCCCCGCCGATCGCCAGGATCGTCGGCCCGGTCAGGTCGGCGTCGAACAACGCGGTATTCACCCCGGCGATGCACCCCAGCAGCCGGACCCCGCGGGCCTGAAGCAGGCGGAGGGGAGCAACTGTATCAATCTGCACCAGGGTGAGTTTCTCATACGCTCCGCTGGCGGGCCGGGCGACTTCGGTTTCGTCGAAATCCCACAGGTGCTTCTTGATCAGCACGGCATGCACGCCCACCGCGTCGGCCGTCCGCAGGGTGAAGCCGAGGTTGCGGGCGTCGTCGACGCCTTCAAGAAGCATCAGCAGCGGCGCTTCGCGCGTGGCGTCGAGTTGGGCGATCAGGTCTTCAACGCTGGTGCGCTGCTTCGGCGTGCAGATCGCGACCACGCCGCCGTGCGTCGCGCCGTGGGCGAGGTTATCGAGTTCCTTGGCGTCCACCCGCCGGATCGGCACGCTCATCTGCTCGGCCAAGTCGATCACTTCCTGCACCTTGTCGGCGTGCGCGTCGTGACGAATGAGGATGACCTCAAACCGCCGCTTGCGTGCGTTGAGCGCCGCCATCACCGATTGCCTTCCTTCTAAAACCGCCATGGCCGGATTGTGAGGGGTCGCGAGTCGGTTGTCGAATGGGCGACGCTCGACAATTGTCGCTCACACCCCGACAATCGGGGCATGGGAAAACTGACGATTGTTTTTGGCGTGTTATTGATCGTTCTTGGCATCGTGGGTTACGTCGGCACGGGTTCGGAGCATCCGACGGCGCTGATCCCGGCTGGGTTCGGCGCGTTCCTGATCGTCTTCGGCGCGCTAGCCGTCGCCAAGCCGGCGTTGCGGATGCACGCGATGCACGGGGCGGTGCTGATCGGACTGCTCGGATTTCTGGGGACCATCTCGGGCGTCATCGCGGTGATCAAGAAACTTACCGGCCAGACGATCGAGCGACCCGAAGCCGCCTACGCCAAAGCCGCCATGTGCGGGCTGATGCTGGTGTATGTGGTCCTGTGCGTCCGATCGTTCATCGCCGCCCGCAAAGCGCGTAAAGCCGCGGTACCTGGCTTCCCCATTCAGCCGAACTAAAAGAGCGGTGAACGATCAGAACCGTTGAGGTTCACAATCGTTCACCGCTTTTTTGCAACCCGGCGACAATTACGGTAGTGGGTCAGCTTGGAGCATTGTGCAACGCATTGCTTGGAGCACTCGACCGTACCACGGGCCTCCGGCCCGTGCGGGCGATTCGGAATAGCCAAGGACTTTCATTTTCTCAGTTTCGTGCGCCACCGGCACGGGCCAGAGGCCCGTGGTACGGTCGAGTTTTTCAAACTGACCCATTACCACATTTACTCAAACGCAGACGCGGTGATTGTTTCGGCCACGGTCTGCAGGAATTTCCCCTGCGATTGCGAAATGCCCACCGATGAGAAGACCTTGCTCAGGTCTACGGTTTTGACGTCGACGCGGTAGATCGTCTCGAAAATCACCATAGCCGACAGCGTGTAGCCGGCGTCGTTGGCGTGGTGGTTGTCGGTGCTGTACAGGCCTGTCCAACCGGCGGCCTGAAAGGCATCGCCAACCGGGGCCACCTGTGTCGATCCGTCGCCGGTGACTGAATCGAGTACTCCCGCGGCTTCGGTGTAGTACGTGTGAAGCTCCGACTGCATCTGATTCGCCGCCGCCTTCGGGCTGGTGGCGTTGGGATAGTACTTGGCCAGGTCGGCCGCATTAGCCGGCGGCTGGGCCCAGGTTTCGTACAGCACAGCCGTCGCGTCGGGTGCGATTGCGTTGACCTTTTTCAGCAACGCCAGCGCGTCCGCCTCGAACCGCGGCGAATCGCCAAGGTTGTTGTATGCGATGTCGGTTGGCTTGGTCGATTTTTCCTGGAAGATCACATAGTCCAATGAGCTGTCCACGTCGGACTTGGAAAAATGCGACAACTGATACGACAAGTCCATCCGATCAACCGCCTGGTTGTTGATGATCGGCGCATCAAACCCGGCCGCCACAGCGATCTTGCTCAGTAGGTTCGGAACGGGTTGGGAATCGCCTTCGCCAACCTGATAGCCGTTGGTGAAGCTGTTGCCGTAGAACAACAGGTGCAACGCACCGGTGTCCGGCGTCGGCGGAGGCGTGGGAGTCGGGGTTGGCGTAGGCGTCGGCGTAGGAAGCGGCGTTGTGTTTGGATCAGTGGGCGTCACCCCCGTACCGGCCAGAGCGGCGATTTCGGTCGCGCTCAGCGAGCGGTTGTACAGCCGAACGTCGTCGACATCGCCATTCAGTGCGCGCGAGCCGTTGGCCTGCGCGCCGATACTCATCGCTACTTTGTTCGTGCCGATCTTGATATTTGCGGACAGGCTGGCTTCAAGCACGCCGTTGATGTATAGCCGCATCGTCTGGCCGTCATACGTACCGGCGACGTGTACCCAGGTGTTGCCGTCGTTCGGCAAAACGGTGTTCGACTCGATTCGGTAACGGTTCTTGCTCGACGCCTGGTTCAGGCGGAAGTAGACCGTGCCGCTGTCGCTCGTGCTTAGCTCATACCCGTTGTAAACATTGAACTTAGCCTTCTCGACGATGACCGTGGGCGGCTTGAGGCCTTCGGGCTTCACCCACGCTGAGATCGTTATCGGGCCGCTTATGTCGAGCGAATCGTTGTCCTCGATCGTAACGCGCTGTCGGTCCGAAGATTTGAACGACAACGCCGACCCGGCTTGCCCGGACGACCAGTTCGGGCCGTCGAGCAATCGCCCGTCGTTGCCGTTGCCGGACGAATCAACCGCCGTGCGGCCGGTCGCATCGTCCAGAGCCAGCCACGCGACAAGTGAGGGATCCGCCGCGAAAAGTTGACGGCCTTCAAGGCCCTCAATCAAGCTGCGACGTTGTGAAGCAGGAATGGAGTACGAACGACCTTGGTTAGTTCGGCTCCCCGGTGAAAAACCAGCAATTATGCTGCGGACGAAAAACATCAGCTACCTCTCTGTGCAACAAAAGGTGAACCCCGCAATCGGCCCACTTGGCAGAGACCAACGCACGCCGGGGAGGC
This sequence comes from Tepidisphaerales bacterium, assembly GCA_038229715.1. Classification (GTDB taxonomy): domain Bacteria; phylum Planctomycetota; class Phycisphaerae; order Tepidisphaerales; family Tepidisphaeraceae; genus JANMES01. The sequence continues at coordinate 6,910 of JBBROD010000003.1, forward strand.
ATGTCCTTTGGAGGAAATGAAGTGGTGATATGCATAACTCTCAGAATAAACATCGGAAAGTAGGGAATCCATCCGTTACTAAAACTGAATTTTGCGAGCGCGGATTTATCGCGAACACGAGCATTAGCGATACGAACGGACGAGTCTATATGTTCGCGCGGAATCTCGTTTCAGAAAATCTAATCGACGCGTCACGCGGTATTGGACACCGAGCTCTGCTCAAGTAGATTCCCGATGATCGAATCAGGCATCCGGTTTCGGCTGGGCTTGGCTCGGCGGCGTTGCGATTCGTTCCTGCCGACGGTGGCGCTGGACGGCGAGGTTGATCGCCAGGTCGATCGCCGCCTTCATGCTGCCGGGGTTGGCGCGGTTGCGGCCGACGATGTCGAACGCGGTGCCGTGATCAGGACTTGTCCTTATGATCGGCAGGCCCACCGTGAGATTCACCGCCTGATCGAACGCGAGCAGCTTCACGGGGATCAGCCCTTGATCGTGGTACATCGCAACAACCGCGTCGAATTTCCCGTCGCGGGCGGCGAGGAAAACCGTGTCCGGCGAGTACGGCCCGGTCGCGTCGATCCCTTGCTCGCGGGCCATCAGAATGGCGGGGGAGATGATGCGTTCTTCTTCGTCGCCGAACTGCCCATTCTCGCTGGCGTGCGGGTTAACGCCCGCCACCGCGATGCGCGGTTTGTCGATACCAAACCAGTTGACCAACGTTTCGTGAACCAGTTCGATCGGCTGAAACACCGCGCCGATGTTGAGCCGGCCCCAAAGGCCATTCAGCGGGATATGCACGGTCGCCAAGATCACCTTCAGCGGCCCGCCGGCGAACATCATCGCGTAGCGGCGGGAGCCTGTTTGATGGGCGAAGAGTTCCGTATGTCCCGGAAAGTGATACCCGGCCAGCTTCCAGCTTTCCTTGGCGATCGGCGCGGTCACCACCGCGTCGACGATCTTCTTCTGGGCCGCCTCGATCGCGTCGAGACAGAACCGCATACTGGCCTGGCCGCCCATTTTGCTGGGGCTGCGGATGGTGCTGCCGAGCATGGAGTAATCGTCGTAATCAACGACGACGACGTCGTGCGGGTACGAGCGCTGCCGGCCGTTAAACTGGTCGCGCCACCAGAAGACATCAAACTCGGCGATGTCGGCGGCGTAACTCAGCAGCTCGTTCATGCCGTAGATGATGTAGCGCGCCTTGTGGCGAAGCACGGGATCGGCCAACGCCTTGACAATGACCTCCGCGCCAATGCCGGCGGGGTCGCCCATGGTGATCGCGATGGTCGGTCTGTATTCCATACGTATTCTGAACAGTAGGACAGACATTCTTGTCTGTCACGCGGCGAGGTACTCCTCGACTCGTGCCGTTTACCGATCCCCCGCGTGTACGGGCGGATGAGTACGATCGCCCGCGACACACAGGAATGTCTGTACTACCGAATTATCGGCCATTCTCCCGCGCGGACTCGCGTTGTTCCAGCCAATGCACGACGGTTTTGCTCATCATGTCGGCTTCGAAATTAAAGAGCCAACCCACCGGTCGGCGGCCTAAAGCGGTAAGTTCCAATGTCGTGGGGATAAGCGCGAGCTCGAAAACATTACCCTTTAGCGCGGCTATCGTCAGGCTCACGCCGTCGATCGCAACCGAGCCCTTTGGCGACAGGTATTTCGCCAAATGATCCGGCGCTTCCACCACCAGCCGCCATTCGGAGTCGCTGGTGCGCTGCTCGATGAGCCGGGCTCGGCCGTCGACGTGCCCTTGCACAAAGTGACCATCGAACCGATCACCCACACGGAGCGCGCGTTCCATATGTACGTCATTGCCGACGCGCAGTGAGCCGAGGTTGGTCTTGTCGATCGTCTCGGCGATCACGTCGAACGACGCTTCGTCCAGCGTGAACTCGGCGATCGTCAGACACACCCCATTGACCGCGATGCTCTCGCCGCCGCGCAAGTCGTTCCAAGCGTGCCGGACGACAAGCCGTTTAGCCATGCGGTTCTCGACGACGCGCGTCACCTTCGCGGTTTTTTCGATAATGCCGGTAAACATTTTTTCTTATGTCGCATGGGCTACCAGCCCATGCTCTTTGTTAGGCATGGGCTGGTAGCCCATGCGACGAAAACACTTTTATGCGACAATCATAGCATGGCAAGATCGATAAAGGATATGGTCGTAGTCGTCACCGGCGCAAGCGCCGGAATAGGCAAGGCGTTGTGCGAAACCCTCGACCGGCAGGGGGCGACGCTGGTTCTTTCCGCCCGGCGGGAGGATCGGCTGAAGGCGCTGAATCAATCGCTGGGATCGAAACATTTCGTAGCGCCGGCTGACGTGTCGAAACAGGAAGACTGCTTTCGACTCATCGAGTCGGCCGTGCAGAGATTCGGTCGCATCGACACGCTCGTATGCAATGCCGGCTTCGGGTTCTACGCCGCGATGAAGGATACGCCTCCCGCGCGGGTGCGCGAGATTTTTGAAACCAACGTCTACGGCACGACCGATTGCATCGCCGCCGCGTTGCCGGGGTTGATGAACCAGCCGCTGCGCGAGGGGTTCAGGGCGCAGGTGATGATCGTGTCGTCGTTCGTTGCAAGGCGCTCCGTGCCGTGCCTGGGGCCGTACTCGGCGACGAAGGCGGCGCAGTTGTCGATCGCCGAGGCGCTGCGGGTGGAACTACGCGACAAGCAGATCGCCGTGACGACGGTGCATCCGATCATGACACGCACCGAGTTCGGCGATGCCGCCGAGGCGATGGGGGAACTGAAACTCCCGCGCGACGGCGACGCGATGGTGCAGAGCGTTGAGCACGTCGTCGCGCGGATGACGATAGCAATCCGCAATCCGCGCCCCGAAGTCTGGCCGAGTCGGCCGTCGCGGTGGGTGGCGAGCTTAGGGACGCTCTTTCCTCGGCTGATGGATCGGGGCATGCTCAAGTACTTCCACAACCTCCAAAAAGCCAATCCAGGCTCGTCCATTACTCACTAAACGCGCGGGGCTTGATCGCGATTTCATCCCGCCGGTTGAGCCCGTTACGAACGGAGTATTTTCCGCAGTGTGACAAAATCCTGCTGGCGACCGGGGGGAATCTTTGTTATCGTACTTTGGATTGCAAAGTGCCGAATCGCTCTCGACGATCGGGCGCAAGTAATTGCCAAATATGATCTTGCGGACGATCTAACCGAAATGTATTAGCGGGGAATCATAGCGAGACAAAGAATGGCCACGAAGCCCGAAGGCGAGCCCGGCCGGTGGCGACTTATTTCAGCACGTTGCGACGGTTACGAGCCGATATCAGGTCAGTAGTTCGCCGCCAGAAGGTCCGGGAGAGATGAAAGTGGTTCGTCGATGACTCCATCCGATTCGACTTCGCAACGTCCGCGCTTCAAATCTGCCGTCAAATGGGCGTTTGTCATGACGTGGGGCCCGAACATCGTGGCGGGCCTGCTCACGTTCGTGCTGGCCGCGAAAGTCGGTAAGGAAAGCTACGGACTGGTCGGTGTCGCGCTTCTCTATATCTCGTTCCTCCAGATCTTTCTAGAAAGCGGGTTGGGCGCGGCGATCGTTCAACGCAAAAACCTTGAGCCCGAACATCTCGACGCCGTCTTCTGGATCACCCTCGTCTTCAGTCTCACTCTAACAGCAATTACTTGGGTAGTCGGGCCGCTTCTGGAAAATTTGTACGTCCACACACTGCACCATCCCGACATGGCCGGCCTGAGCAACGTGCTGCGGTTAGAGTCTCTCGTGCTGCCACTGCAGGGGCTGACGGTCGTGCAAGAATCCCTACTGGAAAAGAAGCTCGACTTTAAAAGCTTGGCTGTCCGTTCGAACGTCTCGACGATGTTTGGAGGGCTATTTGGCTTGATCCTGGCGTTTACCGGCTACGGCGTCTGGGCGCTGGTGTGGGAAGACTTGCTGGCTGCGTTCGCACGCGTCGTACTGTTGTGGCGACTCGGCGATTGGCGCCCGAAACTTCGGTTGTCGGTACGACACATCAAGGACCTCTTTAGTTTTTCGCTCTACGTCTTGCTCGGTCAGATCGGCACGTTTGTGCAGCGGCGGTGCGATGCGCTACTGGTCGCCGGCTTTTTCGGGCCAGCGGCCGTCGGCATTTACCAGATGGCGGATCGGCTGATCAATCTCGTGATCGAGATGGCCACGCGTCCGTTCATCCTCGTCGTCATGCCGCACTTTTCGCAAATGCAGGACAATCTGGTGGAGCTGCGTAAAGCCGTTCTCAATTGTTTGCGAACCGCGTCGATGCTGACGGTTCCGCTGCTGGGGATTTTGGCCGGATGCGCGGTGCTGATCTGCCAAGTGCTCAGCGCGCTCAAGAAGGATTGGATGCCCGCCGTCCCGGTGATTCAAATTCTTGCGCTGGCCGGTGCGGCCCGCGCGATCACGCTGATGACCGGGCCGCTGCTGCAATCGGTGAATCGGCCGAAGTTGTTTATGTCGCTCAGTTGGGCGCTGGCGGTGCTGAACGTCATCGCTTTCTCGGCCACGGGTTTTTGGCTGAGCGAGCATCCTGACATCAGGTGGCAGGCAGTGGGCGTGGCGTCTACGCGCGTCATCGTTTTCTGCGGGATTTATACGCCGATCTGCCTTTACACGATCATGAAGGTCTGCCAGATCGATGTCGGCAGGGTGTTGAAAGCGATTGCGCCATCGATCCTTTCAGGCCTGTTTGTCGCGGCGGTGGGCTGGGGCCTGACCTTGCTCATCGGCCTGAGTAATCCCCTGGTTGAATCGATCAAACCCGTTTGGCTATTCCGGCTTGGGCAGTTGGGCGTCGGCGGGACGATTACCACGGTCAGCGCTTTTGCATTGATGGTGTTGGTCGAGCCGAGCGTTCGCGAAGTGCTGGTGAATCGCTTCAATAAGAAAAAGAAGCCGACTCGTGTGATCGAGTCCGACCCGGATGTGAACATGGCCACGCTGGAAAAACCGGTGGCAGAATCGGCAGCTTAAATGCGGCCGTGTTATCGGGCGATCGAACGCCGATATCGCTTTTTGCTACATGTTCGCCCGGGATGGGCCGAATAAGGACGTAAGAGTCTGCTTTTAAGGTCTCTGTTTGCGGTGATGCCGATAATGACGCCTCCGATCATCGACATTCTCATGATCACGTACAACCGCCCCGAGTACACTCGGCTGGCGCTAACGCGATTGCTCCATACCTGCGATGAGCAAATGCGCATCTGGATTTGGCACAACGGAACGCACGAACCGACGCTGGCGGTGGTGAACGAGCTGAAATCTCACCCGCGCGTTTACAAGTTCCATCACAGTGTCGAAAACACGCGGCTGCGCAAGCCGACCAACTGGCTGTGGTCGCAGACCGACGGCGATTTCGTCTGCAAGGTCGACGACGACTGCATGATGCCCGACAACTGGGGAAACATCCTCCGCAAAGCCCACGCGGATAACCCCGAGTTCGGCGCGATCGGCTGCTGGAGATTCCCCGACGAAGATTTCGACCCGGAATTGGCGAACAAAAAAATCCAGACTTTTAAGGGCGGCCATCAGCTGATGCGCAACTGCTGGGTCGAAGGCTCCGGCTATGTGATGAAGCGGGCCTGCCTGCAAAAGCTCGGCCAGCTCGGCGACGGACAAAGCTGGGTGCAATACTGCATCTCCGTGGCCGCGGCCGGTTGGATTAACGGGTGGTACTATCCGTTCCTTTATCAAGAACACATGGACGACCCGCGCAGCGCAAACACGCTGCTGAAAACTGATGCCGATCTGAAAACGTACATGCCCCTGTCGGCGGAGAAAAACGGCGCGCCGACGCTCAAGGATTGGCAAGCCCAACTTCGCCGGTCGGCGAGGCTGATGCAGGAAGCCTCGATCGACCCGCGACAACACACCGGTTGGCGGCGCAAGGTGAAGAACGCCAGGCTACGCGTGAAATCTCTTTTCGGAGTGAAACAGCAGTGGTAACGACGTTGGATCAACCCAAGGTTTCGTCCGGCCCGAGCCAAACCCCGCGCCCCAGCGCCAAGCCGCTCCGCGTCGGTCTGTTCGGCTGCTCGCTGACCACCGGCAATCGCGGCGTGACCGCGCTGGCGTTTTCCACCATCGGCGGACTCCACACGCTCGGCGTGCCGGTCGAGATCACCATCTTCGACATGGGCCGAGGCACGCGACATACCACCGTCCCGATCCAAGGCGGCTCGGTTGATATCCGCCTGGTCGGCTGCTTCGAATCCAAACGCTACTACCGCCCGAGCAATCTCACGCACCTCCGCTGGGCCAACCGCCTGGGGCTGTGCAGGATTCACCCGATGCTCCGCGAGCTGAAAAAGCTCGACGCGATTTTTGACATCTCCGCCGGCGATAGTTTCTCCGACATCTACGGCTGGAAGCGGTTCCAATCAATCACGGCCAGCAAGCTGCTGGCGTTGGAGATGGGCATTCCGCTCATCCTCACGCCGCAAACCTACGGGCCGTTCAAAACCGAACCAGCCAAGGTCGTTGCGACGGACATCCTGAAGCGCGCCAACCAAGTGTGGGCACGGGACGACATCAGCATGAAAGTCGTCAGGTCGCTGGTGGGCGCAAACTATGAGCCGTCGCGATATCACACTGGTGTTGACGTGGCGTTTGGTTTGCCTTCGCACGCTCCACGCGATCCGAAACTGGTGGAGCAAGTCACGCAGTTCAAGAAAAATTCCGGCACGCTGATCGGCCTGAACGTAAGCGGCCTGCTCTACACCAACGATGGACAAGACGTCAGCCACTACGGTTTTCTCGATTCCTATCGCGAGATGACGGATGAACTGCTGGCGAAGCTTCTGGAACTGCCGGATACCAAACTGCTGCTGATCCCGCACGTCAGCAGCGCTAAAGGCGGGCCCGACATTGACTGCGACACGACGACGCTCAACAACATCCACGCCAAGCTCACGCCGGAACAGAAGCAGAAGGTGCTGCTGGTTCCGCCGAGTGTCGGGCCGACGGAAGTGAAGTGGGTCATCGCCCAGTGCGATTGGTTTTGCGGCACGCGCATGCACGCGTGCATCGCGGCCCTCTCGCAAGGCGTGCCGGCGACGGCCATTGCGTACAGCGACAAGACGCTCGGCGTGTTCGAAACCGCCAACGTCGGCGAAGCAGTCGTCGACCCGCGCGTGCTGCACAAGGAAGAACTGATCGACCGCATCCTGCTGGGCATGAACCGCAGGCATTCGTTCGCGGCGACGTTGAAGGATCGGCTGCCGAAGTTGAAAGAGGAATTGGCAGAAGAGTTTCAGGCGATTTACGCGAGTGTGAAATGATCTCGTGAAGTGATCTTATGTCGCATGAGCTACCAGCCCATGCCTGGTGACGTAGTAAGGCATGGGCTGGTAGCCCATGCGACAGAAAACAATGAAGTTGCAGGTACTCAATATTCAGGATGTCGCCGAAGCCCAGCTTTGCACGGGTTGCGGGGCGTGCGCGTCGGTGTCGCCGGACGAGATCGAGATGATCGACGTGCTCGATCAGGGCCGGCGTCCGCGCTTCACGCACAGCGGCAAGCCGACGGATTCCCGCTCGGCCGACGCGATGAAGGTTTGCCCGGGGATTGAACTCAAGCACACGTTCGACGAATCCAATCCCGCGCTGATCAAGGAACTCATCCCCGGCTGGGGCCCGGTGCTGGAACTATGGGAAGGTTACGCGTCCGATCCCGCGATCCGCAAAGCCGGCTCCAGCGGCGGGGCGGCCAGCGCCATGGCGATCTTTTCGATCGAGAAGAAAAACTACCACGGCCTGCTCCACATCGCGGCGCGCAAGGACGTGCCGTATCTCAATCACACAGTGATGAGCACCAGCCGCGATGAGATCTTCGAGCACACCGGAAGCCGCTACGCGCCGGCCAGTCCGTGCGACAGTCTGCACCTGATCGAGAACGCACCGAGCGAATGCGTGCTGGTCGGCAAGCCTTGCGACATCGCGGCGGCTGACAAGGCGCGGAAGATTCTGCCCGGGCTCGACATAAAGCTCGGCCTGACGATCGCCGTCTTCTGCGCGGGTACGCCCAGCACCAAGGGCACGCTGCTCATGCTTGAGAAGATGGGTTTCAAGGATCCGTCGGAAGTCACCAGCGTCCGCTACCGCGGCAACGGCTGGCCGGGGATGGCGGTGGGGACCGGTGAGGTCAACGGCGCGCCTAAGGCGACTGAGCTCACCTATAAAGATTCGTGGGGCGCGATCCTGCAGAAGCACCGCCAATGGCGCTGCTACATCTGCCCCGATCACACCGGCGAGTTCGCCGACATTGCCGTCGGCGACCCGTGGTATCATGACGCGGTCCCGGACGACCCGAGCGAGCCCGGCCGTTCGCTGGTGGTTGTGCGAACAGAACGCGGCCGCAAGCTGTTGCACGAAGCTATCGCCGCCGGGTATCTCACGCTGGAGCGTGTGGAAGCCAAAATCCTCCCCGCGAGCCAGCCAAACCTGCTCCGCACGCGCGGCAGCGTTTGGGCGCGGCTGATTACGCTCCGGCTGCTGGGCGCTCCGGCGCCCCGGTTTGGCAATATCCCGATGGCGCGCTATTGGTTCTCGGCCCTCGGATTCAAAGAAAAATTGCAGTCGTTCATCGGTACGGCCAAGCGCGTGTATCGTAAGAAACTCAAAGAGCGCGTCCGACTCGTCGCGTACGAGCCGCCGCGTTCTCGGTCGGTAGTTCCAACATCCGGCAAGGATTAAGTTTTGGATACGACTACACATACATTTTCAAAGTCATTCTACGGCCAAGACTTCTTCGACCCGGCCGCGGTGGCGTTTCTTGCGCTGATGATCGTGCTAATCTTCGCGCTGCCGCGCAAGTACGCGTGCTGGCCGATGTTTGCCATCGCGTCGTTTATCCCGCAGGCGCAGCGTTTCAGCGTTGCGTCGCTGGATTTTACTTTCTTCCGTATCATCACCTGTTTCGCTCTGCTCCGCATTGTTGTCCGTGGCGAGTTCCAACGATTCAAATGGAACGGACTGGACTCGGCCGTCATCGGTTTCATGGTTATTCGACTGCTCTGGTCGGTACTGAAACTAACGAAGGGCGGAAACTCGGTGACGAGTCCGCTGAGCCTTTGCGGCGACGCGCTGGACATGTGGGGCATGTATTTCAGCTTTCGCATGTTCGTGCGCGACATGGATGATCTTAAAGGTGCCACGTACGGCTTGATCTTTATCAGTATCCCGGTGGCCGTCCTGATGATCGTTGAATACACCACACTGCGCAATCCGTTTGCGTTTATGAGCGGAAACCCCGAAGTTACGCGTAGCCGCGAGGGCACGTTCAGGTGCATGGGCGCTTATTCTCACCCGATCCTGACCGGCTGTTTTTGGGCCGTGCTGTTGCCATACATGGGCGCGTTCATCAAACAACGAGGACGCATTACCTATCTGCCACTGATCGGCATCCTGAGCGCGGCGATCATCATCGTCCTCAGTGGTTCCAGTTCTCCGATCGCGGCGGCGGGTTTGGCGTTTTTCGGCGGTTGTGCGTATCTCATCCGCAAACGCATGCGGCTGATTCGCTGGGGCACGTTTATCATCGTGGTTGGAACGCAGTTGATGGCCAACAGCCCGATCTGGAAGGTCTTCGCCAGAGTCCAAATTCTCGGCGGATCGACCGGGTATTACCGCTTTAAGCTTATCGATCAATTCATCCAGCATTGGAAGGAATGGATTCTGTTCGGCTCGGCCAAGGGCACTAGCACCTGGGCCGTTCCCATGTTCGACATCGTAAATTACTACGTCGCGTTGGGGTTGGCTGGCGGTATTTGCTTTGTCGGCGCGATGATCTGGATGATTGTAGCAGCGTATCGCAATTGCAGCGTCGCGATTCGAACCGCGAAGGGAAGCACCGAACTCGAACTCATCGCCTGGGCGACCGGCGTAGCGATCTTTGCACACATGATGACATTCCTAGCCGTCACGTATTTCGGGCAGATCATCATGGCGTGGTTCTTCTCGCTGGCGGTTACGGGCATTCGCAATTCGTCGCCGATCAACCAGCGTGGGTTCTCGGTGTTGACTGGCCGAATGCACGCCGATCCGCTGTCGCGATTGGCGGCCAAGCCCGTGTTGCCGTACGCGCAGCCGGCGCGGGTTAACTATCGTTAAACGCAATTGGGTGAAGGGTAGATCGTGATATCAGTGAACGGGAAGCCAGATTGGAACGTGTCGATGGTCGCCTGGGGCGAACCATCGGACCCTCGTTCGTTCAGCGGATACAGCAGCTACCTGACCACCGCCATCCGCCGGCACAACGCGGTGCGGCGCGAGTTCTCGGCTAAGTGCGTCAAGTACACCGATGCTTTCAGCGGCGCATTTGCCTGGCGCATGAACGGCCGGCTACTTCCACGTCCGACCATTTCGCGATCATGGATGTGGAGCGAGCACGGCCAAAAAACACTCTCCCGTCGATTTGCTGACGTGCTCCGCCAGTCCGGCGATCGCGGAACCTTTCTGCAGGTCGGCACGCTGGTGGAAGTGCCTCGCGACATCGGTCCGCACTGCATGTTGACCGACATGACGATTCCGCAAGCGGAGCGCGAAGGGATGTTCGAGGTCGGGCGGATGACGCGGGCACAGGTGCAGGTGGCGATCGCCGTCCAACGCCGCGTGTTGCACTCGGCGGCCCACATTTTCGTGCTGACCGAATGGTGTCGGCAGAGCATGATCGAGGATTTCGAGCTCGATCCAGACAAGGTCACCGTGGTTTACGCCGGTGCGAACCTCAAGCTGCCGCAAGGCGTTACCGCCAAGCGGGCCGACCGTGAAATGCTCTTCGTCGGCATTGACTGGGTCCGCAAAGGCGGGCCGCTCTTGCTGGAAGCGTTCAAGAAGGTACACGCCAAGTACCCCGACACGATCCTGCGCATCGTCGGCTGCAGCCCGAACATCCATCACGAGCCGGGTGTGAAGGTTGAAGGGTATCTGGACAAGCGCGATCCGAAACAATACGAGCAACTCGCCAAGTTCTATCTCAGTGCGAGCTGTTTCTGCCTGCCGTCGCTTTTCGATCCGTTCCCGAACGTGATTATCGAAGCGGCGTCGGTGGGGCTGCCGAGCATCGCTGTGGACAACGGCTCGCGCCGCGAAGCGGTGATCGACGGCGTGACCGGTTGCCTGGCTCCGCAGGCAACGGCTGACTCCGTGGCAGACGCGATGATCAAAGTGCTGGAAGACCCGGCACGATGTCGCGCCATGGGCGAAGCCGCCCGACAGCACGCCGAAGCTCATTTCACCTGGGACCGCGTGGTCGAGAAAATTGCCGCCGTCGTGCGGCAGATGAACGCTCCGGCGAAACTGACCGCATCCGTGGGGGCCGCGTTATGAGCGAAACGCATCTCGATCTATCGAGCGTGGAGTTTAAGCGTAGCGCCTTGTCGCCACTGTTTCGGCTGGCTTACAAAGCCATCAGGGGCAAGCACCGTTGGACGTTGGCGAATATCATCTTCAAGTTCCTCCACCGTCTCGAGGGCGGCCCCGGCCACTCCGCCACTGTTCGCGAATTGCTGGCCAATGATTTTCAGGTGGAAGTCGGTGCCTACAGCTACGGCGACTGCCTGCTGGCTGGCGCGTTTCCGCCGAAGGTGATTGTCGGGAGATGGGTTTCGGTGGGGCCCGGCGTGCGGGTGTACAACCAGAACCATCCGCTGGATCACCTGTCGATGCATCCGTACTTCTACGAACCAAGCATGGGCGTGGTGAAGGCAAACCCCATGCCCCGTCACACGCTGGTGATCGGCCATGATTGCTGGCTCGGTCGCAATGCGATCGTCACGCCCGGATGCAATCGCATCGGCGTGGGCGCGGTCGTCGGCGCGGGCGCTGTGGTGACCAAAGACGTCGCCGACTACGCGATCGTCGGTGGCAATCCGGCGAAGTTGATTCGCTACCGATTTCCTGAAGAAGTCCGCAAGATCCTGCTCGAAAGTCGCTGGTGGGAACGTAGTATTAATGAGATTCGTCAGTTCGCCGATGACATGATTAAGCCCATCGATGTCGAACGGTGGAACCACCCGCTGCTTCGTCACGCGGCGGACGTTGAAACCGCAGTGGGCTCAACCTCTTCGGGGAATTGATCGTATGCCGTTCTTTTCAATCGTCATGCCGGTCTGGAATCGTGCCCACACGTTGCGGCGCACGTTTGAGTCTTTGAACAAACAAACGTTCACTGACTACGAAATCCTGCTGGCAGACGGCGGTAGCGAAGACGGCACGCAGGAACTGGCGATTTCGCTGAGCGACAAGGTCCGCGTGATCACACAACCGCGGGAGCGCCCGGGCATCGGCGCGGCCCGCAGCATCGCGTTCGGTGAAGCCAGCGGCGAATACATCGCCTGCCTCGACAGCGACGATGTCATGCTTCCTTGGGCGCTGCAGACGTATCACGACGCGATCCAAAAGAACAACAAGCCCGCGTTCATGCTCGCCAATGCGATCATGTTCCGCGAGGAAGAAAAACTGGCCCACGCGGTGCAGATCGAGCCGGTGTACTCGATTTACCGCGATTACTTTGCGTACATCAGCAAGCCGCGAAAAGGGTGGTCGCTGGCGTCAGGGTCGATCTTCCGAACCGAGTATGCGAAGGAAATCGCCGGGCTGAGCGACAAGATTGTTTACGCCGAAGACAGCGATATGTTCATTCGTCTGGGCGACAAGCCGGGTTTTGTGCGCATCGAAGCCCCGGTCACGTTCGGCTACCGGCAGCACGCAACGAACGTGTCAATCAACTTCGATCGCTTCCTAAAAGGGATGCATCAACTGATCGACGAGGAGCACTCCGGCAGCTACCCCGGCGGGGCGGCGGCGTCGAAGGCACGCCGCAACGAACTGACTTCGCTGCTACGCAGCGCCGCTCGCCGCTGCCTCAACCGAGGGCGGATCGGTGAAGGTTGGAGCATTTACCGCAAGACGCTCGGCTGGAACATTCAGTGCAACCGCTGGCCGTTTGTGATCGGGTATCCGTTGAAGTTGATCGTTGCGAAACTGAAGGGGAAGAAACCCAGCCCGGCCGCGACGCCGACAACCGCGAAGGCTTAGCCCGATGGCGGTTTCAATCATCATCCCAGCCCATAACGAGTCAGCCGTCATTGGGCGTTGCCTGCAGACCATGCTGCTCGATGCCTGCGAAGGTGAACTGGAGATCATCGTCGTCGCCAACGGCTGTTCCGATGACACAGTCGCCAAAGCGCAGGCGGTTTCACCCGCCATCCGCGTGATCGACACCGCCACGCCCGGCAAAAGCAACGCGCTGAACGTCGGCGATGCAGCGGCCACGGGTTTCCCGCGATTCTACGTCGATGCCGATGTGCAGTTGCCGATTCAATCCATCCGCCGGGTTGCACAAATCCTTCTCGGCGGGACATTTCTCGCTGCCGCGCCCAAAATTAACTTTGACCTATCGCAACGCAACTGGCTCGTGCGAGCGTTTTATGACATTTGGTTCCGCACGCCTTACATGAAAGAAGGAATGATCGGTTCCGGCGTTTATGCCGTCAGCGAAAATGGGCGCAAGCGGTGGAATACGATTCCCCTGATCACCGCCGACGATGCTTTCGTGCGGCTGCAGTTCAAGCCGGTTGAACGAACCGTGGTGGCCGACTGCACATTCACCATCACGCCGCCGGACTCGCTGGCGGGATTGGTGAAGATCAAGACGCGCGGACATTTCGGCAACCTCGAACTCAAGCGCGCGCACCCGGAACTGTTCCAGAATGAAGGCAAGCCCCACGGGAAAGCCCTTCGATCGCTGGCGCTCAACCCGCTGCTCTGGCCGAAACTGGCAGTTTACACCTACGTGCGACTGGCCTCCCGCAAAGCCGCCGAACAACGGCTTGCCAAGGGCGATCATAAGACATGGGAGAGGGACGACTCGTCGCGACTTGCGACGCTGGTAAAATCAGAATGACGAATGACGAAGTGGTCATTCCGTGCACTCTCGTCATTCTGGTTTCGTCATTCGGGTTTTATTCGGATTTCGGGTTTCGGTATTCGGATTTCTAATGGACGTATCCATCCTCATCATCTCCTACAACACGCGCGATATGACTCTCGCGTGTATTCAATCCGTCATCGACCAGACGAAAAAAGTCTCGTACGAGGTGCTGATCGTCGACAACGCATCCAAGGACGGATCGGCCGACGCGATCGCGGCGAAATATCCGGCGGACCAGTTTCCGCAGATCAAACTCATCATACCCGAACACAATCTGGGTTTCGCCGGCGGTAACAATCTGGCCGGCGAGCAGGCGGTGGGTGACTATATTCTGCTGCTCAACCCCGACACGCTAATCCTCGATGGGGCAGTCGACCAAGTTGTCCACTTTGCGAAGCAAAAACCCAAGGCCGGCATCGTCGGCGGACGGACTTTTTTCGGCGACATGCGCCTTAACCCCAATTCCTGCCACGGCAAGCCGACGCCTTGGAGCCTCCTATGTATGGGGTTCGGCCTAAGCAGCATATTTCGCCGGAATTCCCTATTTGACCCAGAATCACTCGGAAAATGGCCACGAGACACGGTCCGAACCGTCGACGCAGTGACCGGTTGTTTCCTGCTGATCCAATCATCTCTCTGGCGACAGTTGGCAGGGTTTGATCTCTCGTTCTTTATGTACAGTGAAGACACCGACTTATGCCTCCGCGCCCGGCAACTGGAGTACGAGTGTGTGATCGATCCCGACGCCCGACTCATCCATTACGGCGGGCAATCGGAACGCATCAAGCCGGATAAATTTGTTCGCCTTTTCAGGGCAAAAGCCCAGTTGTTTGAGAAGCATTGGAATCCTAAATTTGTGAATTTTGGAATCAAAATGCTAGAGATGTGGGCCGGTACGCGTACACTTGCAACGTGGGTGCAGCAACTGATCCGACCAGGGACGAGGGAAGCGTATCTCTCCTGGCGCGAAATTTGGCGTAGACGTAGGGAATTCTGGCCGTCACAACCGTCATCGGCGGTAGGACCTGTCGTTTCCGCGTCGATCGCCGCCGCTCCCAAGTGATGTTTGTTGCTTTTGTTGTCGAATCCCCAAGGCCTATTGGCCGATAGTATCGGGGACAGACAATCTGAGTGCTCGTTGACGTGGATGTGGATGAGATGATGAATATCAAAGGTAATCATTCCGACGGGCCGGACAAGCCTCGCCGAATTCTTGCCGTCGCGTCGGGCGGCGGACATTGGGTGCAGTTGCTGCGCATGTTGCCGGCCTTTGAAGGGCAGGAGCTGGTTTTCGCCTCCACGATGGCCAGCCTGAAAAGCGAAGCGGGCGATCGCCCGTTCTATCACGTGCCGGATGCCAATCGCCGTCGTCCGATCTCTCTGATGATGCTGATGGCGAAGATGCTGTGGATCGTTGCCAAAGAACGGCCCGATTACGTCATTTCGACCGGGGCCGCCCCGGGGTATATCAGCATCGTATTCGGCCGGCTCTTCGGCGCTCAAACGATTTGGGTCGACAGCATCGCCAACGTCGATCGATTGTCGATGTCAGGGCGCATGGCTGGGAAGATTGCAAACCTCTGGCTGACGCAATGGCCGCAGTTGGCTAAGCCTGAACACGGACCTTTTTTTGCAGGTGCCGTTATATGATTTTTGTCACCGTGGGTACACAACTTCCGTTCGACCGCATGATCAGCACGATCGACGCTTGGGCTACAGAAAACAAGCGGACCGACGTCTTCGCACAAATCGGGCCGGCGACGTATCGCCCGACGCAGATCCGGTTTTCCGAATTTCTGCGCGCCGACGAATGTCGCAAGAAAATTGAACAGGCCAGCGTTGTCATCGCACACGCGGGCATGGGCTCGATCATCACCGCGCTCGAACTCGGCAAGCCGATCATCGTCATGCCTCGCCGCAGCGAACTCGGCGAGCACCGCAACAACCATCAGATCTCGACGGCCAACAAGTTTCTCGAACAGGGCATCATCCATGTAGCCATGGACGAGCAGGAACTGCTCATGCGTCTGCTGAACATCGACAACGTCGAGTGTCGCGGAAAAGTCTCAAGCCAGGCTTCGCCTCAACTGATCGCTGCACTGACGGATTTCGTGCAGCGTGGAAAGCTTCCCGGGCGAGTGATCGTTAACTCACCGGCAGCGTCGCACACGACCGGCGAACTTCGGCCGGCCGGTCAGACGTACCGCTAGAGCAACTACATTCGCACGGAAGCGACCATGCCGACCTTGCCGACCACCGCCGATCCGTCAGTTATCCTGTCGAAACTTCGCGGCATCATTCTGCTCGGCGGGACGGTACGTCCGACGGGCCTGAGCGCCGCGATCGGCCGATCGATCCTTGAACTACCCATCACCGGCGGACGCTCACTGCTGGACCTGTGGTGCGACCAGGCATCACAACTGGCCCGGCTGGCGGGGCATAACCTCATCGTCCGCGTTCTCATCGATAAGGAAGTGCCGCAGCCGCCGAACAAGAACGCGGAATTTCCGCAGATCGACCTGCAGATTCACCACGATCCGTTCGAACTCCGCGGCACGGGCGGGATTCTCAAAGACTCGACGGCAGATTTCAGCGACGACGATTTCATCCTTGTCGCTGCTGCCAACCAGGTGGTGAGCGAGCCGCTGGCCCGAGTAGCTGAATCGCTGGCAGCCCTCGGCGGAGACGTGAACATTGTCGCGCACGAAGAAGGGCAGCCCAGCAACATCATGCTGCTGCGCCGCGGCGTGCTCAAAGGCATTCAGGACATCGGCTTTGCTGACCTGAAAGAACAAGCCATGCCCGCTATCGCCAAGAGCCATTCGGTCCAGGTGAAGTTTTACCCGCAGGCAATCGGCATGCCCGTGCGGGCACTCAAAGACTACATCCAGGCCGTCCGCTGGTATCACCGCAGCTTGAAGCATGATCCGCAAAGCGCCGACCCTTTCGCTGAAGACTGCGTCGCAACGTTCAGCATCGTTGAAGACGGTGCGACGTTAAACAACAATGCTCAAGCGATGGACAGCATCATTCTGAACGGCGCTAAAGTCGGCCGTAACGCGAGTGTGGTTCGTTCGGTCGTCTGCCCCGGTGCGATTGTTCCCGATCAGGCGATTGTGATGGATCAGGTCATCAGCTTCGACACGCCCCGCAGCGCCTTCCGCCGCCAGCCAGCCAAGGCGTAACAGTCGTCGCTTTTTCCCGCTAAACTAAATGGAATGCTCCGTCCCATTCCCATTCCAGGTTTGTTCATCACAGGCACCGATACCGACATCGGCAAAACGCTGGTGAGCGGCGCGATCGCCCGCTACCTGCGGCTGCGAGGACGGCGCGTCGCAGTGAGCAAGCCAATCGCCTCCGGCTGTGTTCGCAGGCGTGAAGGATTGGTCAGCGAAGACGCCGAATACCTCGCCCACTGCGCCGACACGCCGCACCCGCTGGATGTGGTCTGTCCGCAGCGATTCGAAGAATCCCTCGCCCCGGCGGTGGCAGCGCAGCGCGCAGGCCAGACGGTGGATTGGCCGGCGGTGCAGTGGTCGATCGACACAATGTGCAGCGATGCCGACCTTATACTCGTCGAAGGCGCCGGCGGGATTATGGTCCCTCTCGATGCAAAAACCACCGTGCTCGATGTGATCCGCGAGCTTCGCTTGCCCGCCGTCGTCGTTGCCCGGCCGAACCTTGGGACGATCAATCACACGGTGCTTACGGTCGACCGACTTCGCGCCGAAGGCGTAACCGTCGCCGGCGTGGTGATCAACCGCTACCCGGCCGACGGCGCGGGCGTGGCGGAGGAAACGTCACCCAAGTGGATCGAGAAACTTGCCAAGACTCAGGTGCTTTGCCTTGTCCCGAACTGCCCGACCGGCGTTGGACGGTCCGTCCCCGACGACGTCGCGGCTGCGATCAGTCAGGTGGATTGGGAAGGGTTAATGTTGCGGTAGTTGTTCAAGTCGCCGTCGCCGACCGTCCGTGCGACTTGGGGACTACGCTGCCTGCGGCGGCGTGTAGACCCGCACGCAGTTGCGATTGGAGGCTTTGGCGTCGTAGAGTGCTAAATCCGCAGCGGCCAGCAGGTTCTGCAGTGTTACCACGTTGTATTGCTTGCTTCGTTCGACGACGCCGATGCTCAGCGTCGGCGGTTGATCGAGGTTGGTGATTGCACTGCTGAAATCCACCGCAGCGAACGCCTGGCGGAGTTTTTGTACGCACTGCTGGGCCATCGTGATAGACGTTTGCGGTAAAGCGATGACAAACTCATCGCCGCCGTACCGGAAGGCCAAGTCCGTCTTGCGAAGTGTGATGCGCACGCATTCGGCGAACGTCTTGAGCAAGTGATCGCCGGCGGCGTGGCCGTGGCTGTCGTTGATCTCTTTGAACTTGTCCATGTCGATCATCACCAGCGACAGCGGATTGCCATGACGCTCGCTCAACGCCACTTCGCGGTCCATCAGCGCGTCCATCGATCGGCGGTTGTATAACTGCGTCAGCGGATCGGTCATGCTCTGCTTCTCCGCCTCGGCCAGCAGGTTCAAACTTACTAAGGTGCTCGTGGCGGTGTTGACGTACGTTTGCGCGAGTTGCTTGAGTTCATCGGTCCATTCCTGGCCGGCGGGCAGCATAAGATGGCAGACGACCTGCATCTTTCGACCCACGTTGAACGGGATGCAGTAGGCGGAATGCTCAGCGCCGAGCGTGATGCATTCATCGATCGAGCATCGCACCGGGCAGCCGGCGGGTTTGAACTGGCGAGGCAGGTTCTGGCGAAGGCTCGGACAGTTGGCACAGTCCAGATCCGTAAACGGACGCTCGGGCTTGAACAGATTTGTCGGGTAAGAGGCCTTGATGCTGGCGGAGGGAATCGCGTCGGCTTCGTAAGACAGGATACTCATGCCGGCGAGTTTCAGTTCCGTCTGCAGGTAATGGCCGAGCGAGGCGAAGATCTGGTCCGGCTTGCCCGCGCCTTGGATGATCTGCGAAAATTCCAGCAGTTGGTGAACTTCGTGCGTGCGCTGATCGAGGGCGACTTTGAAATCGCTCCTAGCCTGCTCACCGACGGCTTTTTGGGTGATCGGAGCCAGCACATAGCCCAGCGCAACGGCGGCGAAGCTGATCCACGTCATCGCGCAGAAAATCACGGCGAGTAAAACTCGCCAGCGGAGAGCGCTGGTTTCATCAGCACTGAGCGAGCCGGTATGGAAAACGCTCGGCAGCAACGCCGCCCCCACGCCGACAAGCATGAGCAATCCGCCCAAGCCCACTAGCGCGAGAAGGCGGGTGTGGAGCGAGGCGTAATTGAAGGGCCGCAAAATCTGGCTTGGGTGACACACGACTGACTCACAAAAAGTCGCCTGTCTGGAACAGCCCGATCAACACGGGCCGCCGCGAAACAGCGCGGGCACATCATTGCTATCGGATGATCCGGGTTGCGACTGAACCTATTGCAACGGTTTTGTGGATTGAAACGGTTAGGGGGACGAATAGTCCGGCTTGCGGCTTTGCAGAGGGTTGAACGCTCGGGTTTGCAAAATCACATCCGGCGTTTAGTCTCATTTTTACAAAGAACTGCGGATTTTGCCGTTATCAGCCGATTTTCATCAGATAAGGCAAATTAATTTTGCAAACCCGTATACGGCTGCATAAACTAGCGGCATGACAGTGCCGGGTCCGCTTAATCCGCAAGCATCAAGTCCACGAGATGACCATGAATTGGCCGTTCTGACTTTGATCGGGCAGATTTTGTCGTCCACTCTCGAACTCCGCGAGGCGTTCGGAAAAATGATGCAAATCATTTCAGACAAGCTAGATATGCATCGCGGCGCGCTGGTTTTGCTCGACGAATCCACAGGCCGATTGCGTACGGAGGCGGCAGTCGGGCTTACGCCGGAAGAAATCGAACGCGGCAAGTATGCGGTCGGCGAAGGGATCACCGGAAATGTGGTTGCGACCGGTAGGGCTCGCATCGTCCCCGATTTGCGGGCTGAACCCGATTTTCTGAACCGTACCGGCCGGCTATCGCCGGAAACGTCCTCGCAGGCCGTCAGTTTCCTTTGCGTGCCGATCAAAATTGAAAACCGAACCGCTGGGGCGCTTTCGGTCGACAAGCCTTTCGTCAGCGACGAGCGCCTTCTGTCTGATCAATCCTTCCTCGAAATCATCGCGGCGTTTCTCGCCCAGGCGATTCAGATCAACCGAATGGTGATGCGTCAGAAGGAAGAACTGCTGGAAGAAAATGCCCAACTGCGGGCGCAAGTGCGCGACCGCTACCGGTTCGAAAACATCATCGGCGATTCGCCGGCGATGCACGAAGTGTTCGCCATCGTCGGGCAAGTCGCCAACAGCCGCGCGACGGTGCTGCTGCTCGGCGAAACGGGCACGGGCAAGGAAATGATCGCCAAGGCGATCCACTACAACAGCCCGCGCAAGGACAAGCCGTTCATCCGCGTGAACTGCGGTGCCCTCACCGGCACGTTGCTGGAATCGGAACTGTTCGGCCATGTGAAGGGCAGCTTCACCGGCGCGATCAAAGACAAGATGGGCCGCTTCGAGGCCGCCGACGGTGGGACGATTTTCCTGGATGAAATCGGCACGATGGAGCCGCAGTTGCAGGTGAAGCTGCTCCGCGTGCTGCAGGAGCGCGAGTTAGAGCGTGTCGGCGATACGCAAGTGGTGAAGGTGGATGTGCGCGTCATCGCCGCCACCAACGTCGATCTGCAGGAAGCGGTCGCAAAAAGCAGGTTCCGTGAAGACTTATTTTACCGGCTCAACGTCGTCAGCGTCTACTTGCCGCCGTTGCGGAATCGGCGGGAGGATATCCCGCGGCTGATCGACCACTTCCTAGACCAATACAACGTCATCAACGACCGCCGACTGCGGCGCATCAGCCGCGAGATGTTGAATATCCTGCTCCGCTACCCTTGGCCGGGTAATGTGCGCGAGCTTGAAAACGCGATCGAGCGCGCCGTCGTGCTGAGTAACGACGAGGATTTCACCGAAGAACTTCTACCGCTCAGCGTGCGCATGTTCGCGCAACAACGCCGGACGAATCAGTCGAGCGAATCGATCGAAACGTTGACCAAGCGGCTGGCCGATCAGTCGATCAACGACTACGAGATGCGCGAAGGGGAGATTTACCAGTTGGTGATCGATCAGATGGAACATGCCCTGATCGAGCGCGCGTTAGCCAAATGCGGCGGCGTCAAAACCAAGGCGGCCGACTTTCTGGGGATCAACCGCAACACGCTGAATAAAAAGGTCAAGGAACTCGGGATTGAAGCGGTGGAATAGCGTTTTGTCGCATAGGCTACCAGCCTATGCTAAGGCACCAATACGGAATTGATTTAATTACCTCGGAATGACGGTGCTGGATGCGCGAGAATTAAACCGAGTATGTATATGTAGAGCATGGGCTGGTAGCCCATGCGACGATTAGTCCATCCGCTTCTTCAATGCTTCCACTTCCTGCTGAAGCTTCCGCATTTCATCCAGTAACGCCGGCAAGCGGCGCAAGGCGGCTTGTTCGCGGAGGTTTTGGCGGTGGGGCATGGCGGGAACGCCGCTGACGATGGTCTTGGGTTTAACGTCGCTGGCGATGGCGCTGCAAGCCGCCGCGCTGGAACCGTCGCCGAGCGTAACGTGATCGCGGACCGCCACCTGCCCGCCGAGCACAACGCCCGTGCCTAGCTTGCTCGATCCTGCCAAACCAACCTGACCGACAATAATACAGTGCGGCCCGATCACCACGTTGTGGCCGACTTGAACGAGGTTATCAATTTTGGTCCCGCGGCCGATGCGGGTTGCGCTGAACTTAGCGCGGTCGATGCAGACGCACGAGCCGATCTCCACATCGTCCTCGATGATCACAGTGCCTATCTGCGGAATCTTGGCGTGTTTGGTTCCATCCCAGCGGTAGCCAAAACCGTCGGTCCCGATCACTGTGCCGGCGTTGATGATCACGCGATGACCGAGCGTAATCCGTTCGCGAAGCACGACATTCTGGAACACTTCGCAGGCGTCGCCAAGGGTCACGTCATCGGCGATTGTAACGCCGGCGTGAATTACGCTTCCCGCGCCGATCTTGCAACGGGCACCGATCGACACAAACTTTCCGACCGCCACATTCTCGCCGAGCACCGCCGACGGATCGACCGACGCCGTCGCTTCGACACCCACTTTCGGCCGGGCGACAGGCGGGGCGAACCGCTCCAGGATCGTTGCGACGGCCAGGTCCGCGTTTTCCACCAGTAACACCGGTTTGGTCGATCCCTCCGGCAGGCGCACCTTTCGACTGACGATCACCGCGGCTGCTTGGGTCTGCCCGAACTGTGCGAGGTACGCATCTGTCCCGAGGAACGATAGCTCGTTCGGCCCGGCGTCGGGCAACGTCGCCATCCCGGTGATCGACAGACCTGAGTTAGCGGGGATCGGGCAGTTCAACAGCTTGGCGATATCGCCGAGGGTGAAAGTGGGCATGAGCATCGCCGGTGAAAGGTGGATGAACGAAACGTCGCTTGCGCCTGCGATTTTTTTCGCGGAGGCGCAAGCGACGTGCCAGATTGCAAAGGAATCGAACTTACTTCTTGTCGACGGACTTGGCCTTATAGTCCGCGTTGAGCCTGGCGGTGACTTTGGCGCTGATGTCCAACTTGTTGGAGTTATAAATCACATTGCGCTGGTTGATCAGGCCGCGGAGTTGGTCGACATTGATCTGATCCATGTCCGGAAATTCAACGTTCGATTCAGCCACGACCAGATCCAATTTATCTTCGACTGCAACGGCCTTGACGGCGTCGGTGATCTTGTCGAACAGTACCTTCATCTGATACTTCTGGGAGTCCTGGATTTGCGCTTGAATGACCTTTTTCCAGGTGTCCAGCTCTACCGCCTTCTGGATTAGGTTCTTGCGGCTTTCGTAGTATTGAGGCGCGCCGGGGGAAAGCACCTTGAGCGATTCTCCCAAGCCCTTAAGTTCTTCTTCCTTGGCCTTTTGCTGGTCGACAAGCTTTTTGCTTTCGGATTCGAGCTTTTCCTTTAGATCCTTGGTTTCGTCCATTTCGTTAAAAATTTTGGCGGGGTTCGCGGTGGCGATCGACTGAGCAAAAGTCACGGCGGTGACGGCCATCGACGACAAGAGAACCAAGGCAACAATCAAGGAGCGCTTCATAAATAGGACCTTTCTAAAGTAAACCAACCCGCTGGCTGGTAAAAGTTTCGCAGCACATAGTAAATGGTAAGTAGGGCAATCGTAAAGGGTTCTACTGGCCGAATCCAAAAGAGAAGCTGATCAACTGCGTGTCGTCTTGGCCGTTCTTAACGAGTGGGACGGCGAAATCAAGGGAAAGGGGCGCTTGGCCGAGGAACGGCAACACCAGGCGAATGCCCGCACCGACGCTGACACGGTAATCGCGGATTTCGACGTCACGCTGTACCGTGCCCTGATCGCTGAAGACCACGCCGCGCAATTGTTCGCCGGCGATCGGGAAGCTGATTTCCTGGGTGGTGGTGAGCGTAAAATCACCGCCGATCGCGTCTTCGTCAATGCCATCACGCGGGCTGACCCCGCGGAATCGGAACCCGCGGACTGAACCGATACCACCGCCGTAGAAGCGCTCGAAGAAGACGGAATTGCCCGCGATATACCCCGCATCGGCCGAGGCGCGGAAGATGGTCTTGCGGTCCAGCAAGTCCTCGTTAAGCGTGAGATAGCCGTCCCAACTGGCGGTAAATTTCTGCATGTACACTTGTCCGCCGAGCGCACCGTACGATTCCCAACCGGCGGAGGTGTTCGTTCCCTTGTATTGCAGGATGCCCGGATTGGTTGTGTTTCGGCGGAGCGTGAGCGCGGCGCTGGTCAGCGTGGTGTGGCCCTTGGCGTTAACGATCTCCGGAGCGCGGATCGGTTCATCATCCACGTTGTGGATCCGCACGTCTTCAGCCCGCAAGGCGACCTGCCCGGTGTAGTGGTAGTCAAAACGCTTACCGAGCGACATGCGATCGCCGACGCGCGTATCGTCATAGTGCAGACGCTGACGATCGCGCAGATAAAGTTCGTTACTGAAACTGTATGGCTGATCAAAGATGTACGGCTCGGTGAATCGAATGCTCGCGTTGGTCGCCTGCGTGCCCGGTTCAAGGCTGATTCTGAACGTCTGGCCGGCGCCGGTGAAGGCTCGATCGGAAAACACGTCACGGAAATTGCTCGGCCAGGCGGTGATGTCAAAATTGCGTTGTTCGTACGAAAGGTTCCCGCCGATACCGCCATTACTGTTGATGCCCGCACCAATGCCGAAGTTCGCTGTATGCCCCTCGGCCACTTCCACCAGCACGTCGCGAGTCTCGGGGTCATCGCCGATGGGGGTGATGGTGACATTCGTGAAGAACGGCCCGCCGCGAAGGCGGTCGATGGCGTCCTGCAGTTCGGCGCTGTTGTACAGCTGGCCGGGCGTGACACGCATCTCACGCAGGATCACCTTGTCCTGTGTCCGCGTGTTTCCCTTGATGTGGACCGGGCCCATGTGAAACGATTTTCCCTCGGAGATGTTGTAGACCAGTTCCACCTTGCCGGGCTCTTTGCGAAAGATGTTCTTGGTATCGATCCGGAGATAATCCGGATTGTTCGTCTGCGGCTGATAGATGAATCC
This sequence comes from Tepidisphaerales bacterium, assembly GCA_038229715.1. Taxonomy (GTDB): domain Bacteria; phylum Planctomycetota; class Phycisphaerae; order Tepidisphaerales; family Tepidisphaeraceae; genus JANMES01. The sequence goes on from JBBROD010000003.1 coordinate 31,481, forward strand.
GAACGGGCTATAGGCACGAACGATCTCGCGTACGTCGCGCTGCAGTATTTCGTTGTCGTACGGCTTGCCTTCGATCAGCTTGAGGCTCTTGCGCAAGTCGGCCTCGGTGACCTTCGAGTTGCCTCTGAAGGTGATGCTGTCGACGACGTAACGAACGCCTTCTTCAATGACGAAGTTAACCTGCACTTCGGACAGGTCCGGCGAGACGATAATCTTCCGGCCGACACGCACATCGAAAAAGCCCTTGCTCTGATAGAACCGCCGAAGGGCGGCCACGTCTTCTTCAATTTCGTCCGGCGAATACGTGCCGGGACGGAAAATCCAAATCCAGCTGGACGTTTTAATCTGGTCCTTGAGCTTGTCCTTGGAGAAGGATTTAACACCCTTAAAATCCACCTTGCGGACTTTAACCTTCGGCCCTTCGGTGATGCGAAAGGTCAATTCGCCATTCTTGACCAAGGCGTCCTGATCGACGTCCACGCGGGCGTACGGGTAATTCTTGTCCTTGTAAAGCGACTCGATCGACTGTTTGGCTACCGAAATGCGGAAGCGGTCGATCGCGTCGTCGCGCTTGATATCGACTGCCTGCTGGATATCGAGCGTGGAAATCTCTCGATTGCCGACGAAGCTGATGAGTTTGATTTGCCGTGTTTCGCTGACGACATAGGTAACAATCACGCCGCCGCGGGGTGTGGGCTCAACGCGTGCTTCGACGTTGGCAAACTTCTTCAGCGTGTAGATACGCTGGTAGTCCTCTTCGACCGCCTGAGGGTCAAACTTATCACCCTCGCGGGTGCGGACCATGTTCAAGATGACGGTCGTGGAAACCTGGGCACTGTTGCCCGAAACGCGAACCTCTTCAACGGTTCGCCCGCGAAAATCCGCCAGCACTTTCGCGTTGGGATCGGCGGCGGGGCGGGTTTGGGCCAAGGATGGGCTTGAGATCAATAGCAAAAATAGCAGAGTGGGATACGGCAGCATCCAGCGAGTTGGCTTCACCAAGCGTTTTTGATGCACGAGTCCGCCCGATCCACTAGAGCCGCCGGAGTGCGACGTCCTGTCACACCGAACAAACCGGAAGTTTAGCGGAGGCCGGTTGGATGTAAAGGATTGGAATGAGTCGGGATTACGTGGTCGCGAGTCACCGGAAAGAGCAGGTGTCCGCTCTTCTCGTGTAACTGCCAACTCACACCATTCTCACGCGATATGCGCCTTCTTCTTACGCCCGCTCAAATAGCTTTCCATGATGCACGACGCGAGTTCCCCGCTGCTGGTGTAGAAGGCAACGCCTTTGGTTAGCTTCGTCAGTTGATCGACAAAACCGACCCAATCCATGCCCCAGTAATCTTCGATCAGCGCGAAGGTACTGAACCGGCAGCCTTCCTTCATCGCCAGGACGGCTTCCTTCAACGTCGCAACGGTGCTCTTCGGGTCCGGCGGGTAGAGCAGGTAGACGAAATCGCCTTCCACATGCGCGGTCGGCTGGCCATCGGTGATGATGAAGAGTTGTTTGTTCTCGCTGGTCCGCTGCTTGAGAATCTTTCTCGCCAGCTGTAAACCCAAGTGCAGATTGGTGAAGTGTTGCGGGGCCTTGGCGAGGTTGTCGATCGGCACTTTCAGGCGGACCTCATAATCATACACCGTGACGGGCTTGGGCATCGTCAGGGGCAGGTTGGCTTCGCTGATCTTGTGGGCTCCGGAGTAGAAGCCAACGAAGTCGATCGAATCCTGCGGGAACCGCTGGCGGATCAGCGCCTGCATGGCCATGGCAACTTTTTTCGCGGACAAGAACCGGCTGTAACGCATCATCGATCCGCTCATATCGAGTAGAACGACCGTGCTGCAACTTGTGGTGCCTTCGTGCTGATGGAGTTCGAGATCACGCTCGCTGAAATGGATTTTGCCTTTGCTACCCGCTGAAGCGGGCAGACCAGCGCGAGTGAGGGCATTGTGCAGGGTTTGATGCAGATCAAGTTCGCTGACCGGATCACCGTATTGGTACGGTTTGGTGCCCTCGATTCTCTCACCCATTTGTCCGGGTGTGATTTTCTCGTGTCCGTCGCGTGACCCATTGCGAAGATTGGCAAAGACTTCCATCAACGCCTTGCTCTGCATTCGGCCGATAGCGCGCGGGGTGAGTTTGAGTTTGCCTTTGCCGTCCTTGTCGAGCATTCCTTCTTCGAGCAGCTTTTGCAGCAGATCGGACTGGGCCTCGTTTTTCGGGTCCTTCATCATTTGCTCCAGCGCCTTCATGGCCTGGTCGCCGTACTGCATGACGAATTCCATTAACTGATCGAAGCTGAAAAGCTTGTCCTGGGTAGGAAATTCCTCGCCGTCAAACTCGCCGTAGAAAGACTTCATGCCCCTATTGTAGCCCGGGCGAACGCTGGGAGTGAAACATAAACTGGCGAAACTATCGCTGGGAGCGCAGCTCAAACCGGAACGCTCCGGTGCGCACCACGACTGCGCCTGAGGAAATGGATTCGACTGTGAACTGGTCGACTTGCTGGCCTTCCATGAGAATGGCATTGTTGATCACGCAGGAGCGGTTTTTGTCGTCGATCCAGACGGACTGGAGTTGGAGATTTGCAACGGCCCGGAGGGCGGTGGATCGCTGCTGGTCGACGCGGGTTTTGGCGGCTTGGCCGGCTTGCAACTTGTCGGCTGATGCGTCCGATCGGCTGAAAGGGTTGGTTCGCAGGTCCGCCAGCGGGATTTGCCGAACATTCTGAAACGTCGCCAGCTGGGCGACGGCCTTCTTCGACGATTTGAGCAGCCGCTCCACCGACTTGGTATTGGCCGGCGCGGCAGACACGAATGTTCGGACCGCCAACGCCTTCGATGAGGTTTCCATCGTGACCGCGGCGCTTGCAGCTTGCGGGCCGGTCTTCACGTACATGAAATACGTGTATCCTGCCCCGGCCAGCAGCAACGCCAGCAGCACGTTTGATCCGCCGCCAGCTTTAATTTCCGAGGATCGGTTTTTGGATCGGGTCATCTCGGCAGCTCCTTGTCGCTCATCGCGATGATATTGTTGTTCGGCTCGAAGTAGATATTGAGCGTGATCGTCGCCCGTACCGCCGAGTCCTGCTCATCGGTTTTGTTGATCTTGAGTTTCGTAACTCGCGTCAGCTGCGGAAGCTTTTCGATCTGCAGCAGCAGGGCGTATACTCCGTTGAAATCGCCGGTCAGCGACAACTCCACAGGCTGTTCCCCGAGACCGACCTGCTGCCCGATTGGAAGCATTTTGATCGACTGGGTCGCCAGTGAATTCGCAACGGCCAGACGCGAAAGATTGCTCACAATGTCGCCAATCTGCTCCGGCCGAGCTAGATGGCGTTGGAAATCGTCGATCGACTTGCTCACATCGGCCATCTGCAACTGCATCGCTTCGACACTTGCGGCCGACTGCGCGAACTCGGCGATCGCCTGTCGCTTGGCGACGGTGTCGGCATTCAACGCCGCTTGCCGGCTAACCGCGCTGCTTCGCACGAGCGCATAGGTGCAACCCAGCATGGCGAACATTGCGGTGAGGAAAATAATTTCCCGGAAGCGACTTCGCATGATTACTCGGTCTCCAGTTCGATTGCGGTGGTGCGAGTCGGAGCGGCTTCCGAAGGCTCAGGCATCGTGGCGTCTGGATCGAGCGACATTTCCACCCTAAACTTCCGGCCGGTAGCCAACGCGTCATCGGCCGATGCGGATTTATCGGTGATCGTGACATCCTTCAGGATCCCTGATTTCGATAGCTTGGTGACCAACTGCGAAACTTGCACATCGCTTTCCGCTCGCCCGCTGATACGGATGAAGACCTCGACCGGTGAAGCGGAATTGTCGGCATCCGATTGTACCGCTCGCGGCTTGCACTCGATTGAGAGATCGAGCAGCGCCAACCCGGCCGGCACCGCATTGGTGATTTCGGCCACCACGTAGCTACGCGGAATCTTCTCCAGCAGCGACGCAGAAAGTTCCGCGTGGTTCGCTAGTTCACGTTGCGACTCCTGCAGACCAGCCAGCTTCATCGCCCGGCCGGCAGCGAGGTTGAACTCGTGCGCCACAGTGGCGTGCTCGGCCTCGATTTGACGAAGCGAATGCTCGCTGATCGCAAACGCCGACGCGATTGACAGGGTAGCGATCAGAAACATTGCGGCAGAAATAGAATTTTTTTGCCGTTGCGATTTGCGATTTAAATACCCGTCGGGCAGAAAGCAGAGTGGTCGCTCAGGGTTCATGCGGCCTCCCCGGCGAGAATGGTCGCGGATTGGCGGTGTTCGCCTGCTGCACGGGCCGGTTCAAAGCTGAGGCCGATCGCTACTGACCACGCCGGTTGCGGCAGGCGGCGGTCGATGCCGGATTCGATCGGAATCTCACTCGTGCGTCCCATGCGAACCAGCGGATCGCCGATCTGCGCCGGCAGGCCGATCGATTCGGCAATCCGCGTACACAGCCCGTGCGCGCTGGCTTCACCGCCGACGAAAATCACCCGCTGGATCGGGCGCGCGTGGAACACGGTGTCGTGCCGCTTGCGGCTGTCGATGATCGCGGAAATCAGCCGGGCGGTCGTCTCCTCCTGCGCGGCAGCTATCTGCTTTGACTGCGGCTCGGCAACGGCCTGCGGGGAGACATTGCGAATATCCCGCGCCACCACGCTGGTTTGGTTCGCCGAGTGCTTCAGGCGAAGAAGCCTTGCGTCTTCAACGCTGACACGCATTGTCGCGGCGATCGCCTGATCGAAATCGCGCCCGCCGATTTCCACCATCGATAACCCAAACAGGTGCGTTCCCTGCGCTACGATGATCCGCGATCCGGTAGCGCCCAGATCGACATAGAGCGTGACGGTATCCTCATCCACCTTGCGGCAATGAACGTGACTGAAACAATCAAGGAGCGCCATCGGCTCGATCTTCATGTCGACGACGTCCAGCTTTGCCCGGTTCGCCGCGGCGAGGTATTTGTTGACCGCCTCACGCGGGGTGGCGAAAGCGATTACTTCGAGCAAGGTTTGTCCGTGCTCCTTGACGTGTCCCGCAACCACGTGACGCATCAACGCCGCGTCAGGGTCGATCGGCAGCTTGCCTCGGCATTCAACAGCGATGGCTTTTTTCAGGTCCGCATCGCTCATTAGCGGTAGTCGCAAGCGGTTCATGAACATCAACGAGGACGGCAACGAAAGCACCGCCGAACGGCCTTTGAATTTGCCACGGGCAATCAGATCGCGAGCGGCTTGCTCGAAAAAGTCGAGCCGGGATTCGAGATCGACCTTGGCGAAGGCGGGCACTTCGCAACTGGCGGCTGCAAAAAGGGTGTGACTTTGACCAGAACGCTGAACCTGCGCCAGCCGAAGCGTGTCGGAACCTAAATCAATGCCGATGGGATTCGGCTTGGCGGCGAACCAGTTTTGCGCGAAAGCGAGCATCCTCGGCCTCTCCAGGCATCAACGGCTTGATAAATACGGAGGGCCGCTGCTTTTGAGGCTATCGGTGGACGCAGTGGCGAGGATAAGAACGGCCAGCCGGATCAAAACGGTCAGGCAAATGAGGCGTCGGTGAGAAGGAATTCTCCGGAGACGGCGTCGGCGACGTTCAAACCCTTGTCGCTCAGCCGGATCGCCGTTTCGTCGACTTCAATAAGCCCCAGCGAGCAAAGATTATCGACCGTGGAGGCGAAATCCTTGCGAGCATCACGACCGGTTCGACTCGCGTAGGCGGCATAGCTTAACCCTGACGTCAGCCGCAGCATCAGCATCGCCAGTTCGCCGGCGCGCCGGTGGGGAGAGAGCGTTTCGTATTCAGCGGCCGGTAAAACGCCGGTGTCGATGGCGTTTTCCCACTCGCCGAGGTGCGGGCGGTTTTTCCATCGATGGCCTTCGATGTGCGAGGCGCCTGAAGGGCCAAGCGCGATGTAGTTCCCGCCGGTCCAGTAAACCAAGTTGTGTTGGCACTCCTGACCGGCGGCGGCGTAGTTGCTGATCTCGTACGCGGGTAATCCGGCGCTCGCCAGCCGATCTCGCGTGTAATGGAGCATCTGCAGTTCGATCGACTCCTCCACTTCGTGCATCCGCCCCAGCCGGCGTTTAACGGCGATCGGTGTGTTCGATTCAAACGTCAGGCCGTAGCACGAGAGATGCGTTAGACCGAGCGATAGCGCCCGATCGAGATTGTGCGACCAGCGTTCGAGCGTCTGGCCGGGGATGGCGTAAATCAGATCAATGTTCAGCCTTTTAAACCCAGCGGATCGGGCGAGATCGATACTGCGGGGCACGTCGTCCGGGTCATGGTGTCGCTCCAGCGTCGCCAGTTCGTCGCGGTGGAAACTCTGAGCCCCAAAACTCAGCCGGTCGACACCCGCATCGCGGAGCATTCGGCAGTAGTCAGCCGACACCGTGGTGGGGTTACACTCGATCGTCCACTCCGCGACGGCCGAAAGATCAAGACGGGCCCGTAAGCCCGTGATCAGCCGAGACATAGCCACAGCCGGCAACAGCGACGGCGTCCCGCCTCCGAAAAAAACCGTCCGGATCGGCCCAGTGATCTGCGGCGTCTGCCGTCGCCACATCTCAGCCTCGGCGAGAATCCGGTCGACGAACCGATCCATGCGGTCCGGCGTCTGGCGGGTGATGCTGTAAAAATCGCAGTAGTGGCACTTATGGAAGCAGAACGGGATGTGTACATACAACCCTTCCGCCCGACCAGACGGCAGGGCGGCGGGGTTTAGCCCGGCGGACGGCGGATTATGTAAGACCTCTAGCGTGTGCATGAATCAATCGATTGTTGCTGGACTTATCCCAATCAACTAAGCTTATAATCTGTTTATCAGAGATCGCCATCGCGGCGGTCGACTTTTCTCTCGATCGCAGTTTGAGGTTTCGCTATGCAGGTTGTCCTCGTGATGTTCCGGTCCGATGGCGAACAACGCAGCTTCTCGGTCACGCGAGACGTCACCGTCATCGGCCGGCGGGAAGATTGTGACCTGCGCATCCCGCTTTCCGAAGTCTCCCGTAAACACTGTCGCTTTATTAAAGACGGCGATTCCATCCGCATCGAAGACTTAGGCAGCAGCAACGGCTCGTATCATAACGGGCAGCGCGTTCAGGAGGCGATGCTTTCCCCCGGCGATACGATTCAAATCGGGCCGGTGGTTTTCTGCATCCAAATCGACGGCTATCCAGTCGAAGAAGAAATGGCGCCGATCTACCATGCGCCCGAAGAAGATGGCAGCGAGCATTCTTCGGATATGAGCGCCGAAGTGACCGGCGACGAGATTCTGCCAGCCGAGGACGCTGAAGAGCAGTATGAGACCGTTGAAGATGAGACTCTCGAAGAATTGCCCGTCGCACAGGACGAAGAGCAATTCGAGACCCTGGAAGAAGAACCCGTCGCCCTCGAGGAAGAGCCATTAGAAACCCTTGGGGAAGTACCGCTGGCAATCGAAGAGCCAGCCGTCCGCTCATCTACTCCGCCACCGCTGCCGCCACCTCTGCCTATGGCAGCCGAAGATGAAACGACTTCGCTCGCAGAAGTTCCCGCTGAAGAGGAACTGATTTTCGAAGAAGAGCCCGTCCCGGCGGAAGACCAGGCCATCTCACTTGAGGATGATGTAGTGGGAGACTTTGAAATCCTTGAAGAAGACTCCGAGGAAGAAATCGATTCCAAGCACAAGAAATAGCCAACCGGCCTATCCCGTTAAAACTCTATAGCGGACTCAGGCTTCACCCGATGCCGAGGTCTGCTGTGCGCAGCGTAGGATGCTTGCAGAAAGGAGCATCACTATGCGATACGCAATGTCTCTCATGCTCGCCGCCGGCCTGTGCGGTATGCCTCTTGTCGTCGGCTGTGATAAGGAGGTCAGTCACGAAAAAACCGTGACATCGACCACTGACGGCGCGACCAAGTCGAAAGAAACGACCGTCACGCAAAACCCTGACGGCACGTTGAACAAGACCGAAGAAACCCACAAGACGACCCCTTAGTCGAACTTGCGAGGCGGGGTTACGAATGCAAGCGTCGCGACCGGAACCACTCCGGCCGCGACGCTTTTGTATTGGCAGGTTCACATCAGTCAGACATTATTTTCCATCAGCGGTACGAAACGGGGTGGCCGGCAGGTCTTCCTTATTGAACAGATTCACGTCCGGCACGTTCGCCCAGCCGAAGCGGACGGATTTCGGGTCGGCGATCTTTTCATTTTTGACGATTACTTTGTCCCCCTCAATCGCGGCGTCGGCCGAAACGTATTTTCCGTCAGCCCCGGCAATTTCAAAGCCTCGCAGCGGGCCGCCCTTGGCTACGAGCCCGGTTCCGGTGTGTTGGAACGATAGAACAGCCCGCACGTTGTCAAACTCCGCCTTGTCGAACAACGGACCGGAGTACTCAATTTTTTCGCCATACGCGATCGCTCTCGCCGCCAGCGACAATCGTGCGCCGACAGGTTCCTTTTCCTTGGGGTGAATGTTTTCGGCATTGCCGTGATCGGTGATGACGACCATGCTCGTCAGCGGAACCGTGCGCCAGGTGTAGAGTTGTGCATCGCGGATTTCCGGCGACATGCCATTGTGCGGCGCGATTTGCACGAAGAGAAACGGAATCTCGCGTCCGAATTGTTGTCGCCAGCTTTTGATGAGCGTTGGAAATAGCACACGGTAGTCGCTGGCGGCTTTGCTGTCGGCTTCGCCTTGATACCAAATGGCACCGCGCAGGGTAAGCGGAACAATCGGCGCGATCATTCCGTTGTACAACGCCGACGGATTGTGAGGCACATGTCCGGGCGCCCGGGGCATCGGCGGAATTTTGGGAGCCTTTGTGCCTTCCGCTTTGGCTTTCTCGATGGCTACTTTCACCTTTTCAACCGTTTCCTGGTACTGCTTTTCCACAGCCGCAGGGTTGTAGGAAGCAATCGCTTTATCCAGATCCGCGATCTGTATTTTCATGGAAGGCACGGTCTGCAGCATGTCGCGAGGCGTCCACGCCCGGCCCGGCGTGCCGCCCCAGGAACTTTCGATAACGCCGACAGGAACATTCAACGCCTTACGCAAATCGCGCCCGAAATAAAACCCAACAGCCGAGAATCCACCGGCGGTACCACCCGTGGAATCCTCCCATTTGCCTTCCAGTTCGCGGACGGGCTTGGGACTGGCATTGTGAGCCACTTTGAACAGACGAAGTGTGTGATCGTCGTTCGGCAAGCTGTTTTTGGTGGACTTCAGCGGCAGTTCCATATTCGACTGCCCCGAGGCGATCCATACTTCGCCGACCAGCACGTCGGTAATCTTCGCTACGGTTTGCCCGCCGGCAGAATGGATCGTCAGTTCCCGCGATTCAGCCGACGCCGCCATCGGCTTCAGCGTTACTTGCCAACGAAGCTCTTTGTCCACCGGTGAGGACGCTTCTTGCCCGCCGAACTTGACGGTAATGGTGTCGCCCGACTTGCCACTGCCCCAGATGACGACCGGCAACTCGCGTTGAAGCACCATGTGGTCGGTGAAGATCGCAGCGATCTTGGTTTCCTGAGCCCGCGAAGTGCCCGCGCACAGGAGAATAGCAGCAAGCCCCAGCGATACGCCGACGGATGAAAGGAGTTTTGATTTCATGTTATGAGTGTTGATTGCAAAAAACGGTGTCGTCCAGGATTTAAATAACAAAAGATGCTTAAAACCTACACCTGTCACTCCCTTTTGTCCATGAGCGATGACATTACGGCCACGCCAGCAAATTGGCGGGCTCAGGAAAAAAACGCATCATTTCGAGAGCGTCGCCATCGCCAAACACAGTGATGCACTCAACGGCTTGTCAGACGACGAAAACCCCGCTATCGTGCTGTAATCAGGGCCGGATACCCAAGTGGACTAAGGGGCTAGATTGCAAATCTGGTATTCGTCGGTTCGAATCCGACTCCGGCCTTTTCCCTCGAATGCATTGTTACTGCATTGTTACTTGAATAGCACGCCCGCGCCTCGCAGAGCTGCGCTGACTGCTATCGAAAGCTCGCTGCGAGCGATCGTCCAATCCTCGTAACGCTTGGTCCAAGCCTGTAAATCAAACGTCATCGCACCCGGAGCGAACCCGGCCAGTGTGGCTTGAGGTGCCGGATCGCTCGTTAATAATTCGACGCCGCGGGCGCATTTCAGCATTAAGTCCATCACGAGCTTGGGATCACTTTGCGCATCAACGTTCACACTCAGGCGGATTGCACGCTGGCCGGTGCTGAAAGTCCAGTTGGTTACCTTTTCAGCGATGAACCGCGAATTGGGAACGATCAGTTCCGCCCCGGTGGTTGTACGAATGACGCTGGCGCGAATCCCGATCTGCCGGACCGTGCCGGTCAGCCCGTCGATTTCGATCGTGTCGCCGAGTTTGATAGGGCGCTCGAACAGCAGAATAATGCCCGACACGAAATTGTTGACTATGTTCTGCAGTCCGAAGCCCAACCCGACGCCGAACGCACCGGCCAGGATGGTGAATTTCGTCAGGTCGTACCCCAGCGTGCCGACTGCGGTGAAAAAGCCGATCAGCAGGACGACATAGTGGAACACCATCGAAAACGCGTGGGGCAATCCGCGCGGCAGCATCATGCGCGGGTAGACGTCTTCCTCCAGCACAAAGCGAACGAGTTTGGACAGTGCGAACGAGGCCCAGATGACGAACGCGAAACTGGCGACGTTCCAAACCGATAACCGCAACGGGCCGATGGCTAGCGCCGCGTTGAGCGCTTGATATCCGTACGTCAGCACGGTCCCGCGGACGGCGAACAAATCGAGCGTCGTCCAAAGCCAAAACAGGCGGATGGCCCAGCGCATCGCCGTCGAAAAACGCCGGTGGACGAGTTCGCGGTCGTGCTGAACCATTTTGAGCAGATTGAGCGGCCAGAGTCGGAGAACCGCCATCAATACGCCGTCCAGCGCCTCGGCCGCGGTGAAAAAAACCAAGCCGACGTAAGCGCTAATCAGCGTGCCCGAGCCGAGGAGTTTTCCGAGGCCGACATAGCCAGACAGATTGGCTGCCAGTGCAGCGAGTAACAAAATCCCCGCCAGTCGCATGAGCAGCGAAAGCCACACCTGCAACCCCCGGCTGAGGGTTGTGGAAATCACGTCCAACCGCTTGCCGCGCACGATCCACATCACAAACAGCGCACCGGCCGACATTTCGGTAATGAAAAGTATTCGATAAACGTCCGGAAACGAAACCGCAAGGGAACGCACCTGATCCCAGATGTAGAACCCCGACACGCCGTATAGCACGAGATGAAATCGGCGATCGACCAGTTTGCGAAGCAAGAAGATTGCAGGCGCCATCATGATCACGCCCAGGATCACCCATAGCAGCCGCGGCGCCTGCGTGTAGATCCAAATGCCGGCCAGCGAAGTTAGCAGCAGGCCGGTCGCAATTGGGTAGTGGAAGACCCGGAAACTGCCTGCCAGTTCGGGTTCCTGATCGACCCACGCCTTCACGCGCCGGCGAGCCCACCAAAGCACGGCGATAACCGCCAGCGCTGCACACGCGTGCAAAAAGTACACATCGGTTTCGCGCTTCGAATACGCGACCAATGCCGACACTTGGCTCGCGAGCGAAACCTGCCCGCTCTTGGCCGAGCTTTGTGTGGTCGGCGCGGGTCGATGGCTGCTCCAAATCGGCGCGGCGTCTTTCTCCAGCAGCCGACTGACAATATTATCTTGCGCTTCCTTGATGTCGGTCAAAATCTCGACCACACGGGCGTACTGCTCAGACGCGCGGTTCTGCAGCGATACGATCTGCGAGCGACCTTTCTCCGCGGCAGACCGCGCACGACGAATGCTTTCAAGCAGCGCGGTCATCCGCTTGATCACGTCCTCCGGCGCGTGCGACGCCTGCGACTGCTTCACCCGCTCGGCCCATTGGTTTTCCAAGTTCGCCAGTAAGAGAACGTCCTGATCAAGCTTGGTTGCCTTAGCCGTCAGGTCGCGCCGCCATTCCCACAAAGGCTTGGCCGCCGACTGCCATGCGGTGGAAATGGTCCGCAACGATTCGACCGTCGGCTGTGACGCGAGCGTAAGCCTGGCTTCTTCCTGCTGGCCGTCCAATTGCTGGGAGAGCGTGGTCAGCTCGTCGATGTAGGACGGGTTCAAAAACTCCGGCACCAGATCGGGCTCGACCGCCCGAATGATCTTGTTGGCCGAGTCGATCTGTTCATTAATCTCCGCCAGCGGAACAGCCGGCACGGTGGTAGGCGCTGTGGTCGCCTGGGTTGACGGAGCGGTGGTAGTCTGCGTTGTCGTCTGCGCAATGACGATCGCGGGCAGCAGCAGGCAGACCGCCGCGTGAAGTATCCGAGCCCTCATTCCCATGGCCGAAGTTTAGGCGTAGTCGGCATACGGTGAAAGCTTTTCGCAAATACTTCCGAACGATGATCCTAAATAGCCGCTATACTGTTGCTCCAGCTTAGGAGACCCGTGGCTAAAAACGTACTCGGCAGTGAACTACAAACATGCTCGATGTCCCCCAAAACCGGTTGGCGGCGCGACGGCTGCTGCAACACCGGGCCGGGCGATCACGGATTGCATTTAGTGTGCGTCCAAGTGACGGCGGAATTCCTTGAGTTCAGCCGAAGCGTGGGGAACGATTTGAGTACGCCAATGCCCGAGTATCAATTTGCGGGGTTGACGCCCGGCGATCGCTGGTGCCTGTGCGCCACCCGCTGGACCGAAGCCCGCGAGGCAGGCTTTGCGCCGCCCGTGGTTCTGGAAGCGACGCACATGTCGATGCTTGAATTTGCCAGCCTGGAAGAGTTGCGGGAGCACGCTGTCGTCGGGTCGTGACGTGTCATCAATCAACAACTCAGGCCGAGAGATTGGAATCTCCCGGCCCGAGTGATGAATCTTCTCGCGTAATGAGTATTGTCGTGGAATCCGATAGTTACGCCTTCGGCGGTTCCTTCGCCTTCAGCCATGGCATCATCTTGCGCAGCTTGCGGCCGGTGACTTCGACCGGGTGGCTGTTGTCGGCTTCGTACAGGCGCTTGAAGTTCTTCAGGCCGCCTTCGTACTCGCCGCGCCAGCCCTTGGCGAACGTGCCGTCCTGAATGTCGGTGAGGATCTTCTTCATCGCCTTCTTCGTGTCGGCGGTGATGATCTTCGGCCCGGTGATCAGGTCGCCCCATTCGGCGGTGTTGCTGATGCTGTAACGCATGTAATCCAGGCCGCCCTGATAGATGAGGTCGACAATCAGCTTCACTTCGTGAACGCACTCGAAGTACGCCATCTCCGGCGGGTAGCCGGCTTCGGTCAGCGTTTCAAAGCCGGCCTTGATCAACGCGCTCAGTCCGCCGCAGAGGACGGCCTGCTCGCCGAACAAATCGGTTTCGCATTCGTCCTTAAAATTGGTTTCGATGATCCCGCTGCGAGCGCCACCCACGCCGGCCGCCCAAGCGAGGGCGAACCCGCGGGCCTTGCCGGTCGAATCCTGGTGGATCGCCATCAAGCAGGGAACTCCGCCGCCTTTCTCGAACTCACTTCGGACCAGATGGCCAGGCCCTTTCGGCGCGACCATGATCACATCCACATTCGCCGGCGGGGCGACTGTTTTGAAGTGTACGTTAAACCCGTGCGTAAAGCCCAGCACCTTGCCGGCGGTGAGGTTCGGCTCGATCGACTTCTTGTACACCTCCGGCTGCACTTCGTCAGGCAGGGTAACGATGATGAGGTCGGCCTTCTTGACCGCGTCTTCGATGCTGAACAGCTCAAACCCTCGTTCGAGCGCGAGCTTGCCGTTGGTGGAGTCTTTACGGTTAGCCACAATGACTTTTACGCCGCTATCGCGGAGGTTCTGCCCGTGGGCGTGCCCTTGGCTGCCGAAGCCGATGATGGCGACGGTCTTGCCCTTGAGGGCGTCGATCGGAGCGTCTTTCTCGTAAAGCATCTTCAACGGTTCGGGCATGTGCGGGTCCTTTGTAAAATCGAGCCGGGTAGATTAGCGGACAGCCCCAAGTGTGTCAAAAGCCGAGCCGGCGGTGCTGACACGGAAAACGCGAAGCACAACAACGGCCAGCAGAGTAGGGCGGGATAGCAATCCCGCCATTCCGGCAATCCGGCGGGATTGCTATCCCGCCCTACCAAAATGCGCCGTACGTGGCCGAGAGGGAAGCACGGTAACGGAATCAGTTGATGGCGGGCACGGATTGAGCGTTGATCCTTTAGACTGCGATATTTTTGTATAGCGCTTTTTTGTGTGCGAATGCGATGGACAGGCCATGCTCATGTTCTTTTCTGGCAGCGCCTGCAAAAATGCGTCGATCGGCCACCCAAAACGATCCGCTGGATCGGCGATTTGCACGTCACGCAAGGCTTCTCGGCGCGGTCGTAGACGTTGTGAAGTTTCTGGAACGATCCTCGGTTGCCGTCGGCGTCGACGTAGTCGCGGAGGCTGCTGCCTTTGGCTTCAATCGCGCGGGTAAGCACCTGCTTGATCGCGAGGTTCAAACAGTCGACTTGCGAAGGCTTCAGCCGGTGCGACCGCTTCAGCGGGTGGATGGACGCCGCGAATAATGATTCGTCTACATAGATATTGCCCAACCCGGCGATCAGCGATTGATCGAGCAATGCAGACTTGATCGCGCGGCGGGTTTTCTTCAACCGGCCCGCAAATTCCTCGCTACTGAGAGTGAGCGGCTCGGGCCCGAGCGTGGGGTCGTCGGCATCATGGCCCATCCACCAGACGCCGCCGAACCGGCGCGGGTCGACGAACCGGAGTTGGCCGGTGGGTAGGTCGATCGTCAGGTGCGTGTGCGGCGCGAGCGGATCGGCTGCTGACGCGAAGGTCAATCGCCCGGACATTCCCAGGTGGATGTAGAACCGGTTCCCGTCATCGAGCGTAAGCACGATCCGCTTGGCGCGGCGGGTGACGTCGACGAATGACCGTTTGCGCAAAAGGACGGGCAGATTTGCGTCAATCGGCGTGACAATGTCCGCTCGATACAGCGTTACAGCCGTAATCGGCTGACGAATCAGCCGCGGCAGCAGCGTCGAAACGACGGTTTGTACTTCCGGCAACTCAGGCATTGAAACTTTTCCACAGATTGAGCGTCACAAACTTAATTGCAAGGATTATAACCACTTAGTACATTGCTGCGGACGTGGGGCATCCTGCCGAGTTTCCTTCGTCGTCGCAACCCGTTACGAACAACTTTCCGTTGGAGAAAACATGGAATCCAAACTGGGACTGGTGCAACCTGAAAAGACGAGTTTAGCAGCCGAGGAATTGGCGGCGGTGGAAAAGCTGCAAAAGGGCTACCACGAGATGCGGGCCGAGCTCGGTAAGGTCATCGTCGGGCAGGAAGCGGTTATCGAAGAACTGCTGATCTCTATGTTCTGCCGGGGTCATGCCCTGCTGGTCGGCGTGCCGGGATTAGCTAAAACGCTGCTGATCTCCACGTTGGCTAAAACGCTGGGGTTGGCGTTTAACCGTATTCAGTTCACGCCCGATTTGATGCCGTCCGACATCACCGGCACGGAAGTCATCGAAGAAGACAAAACCACCGGCGGGCGGCAGATGCGGTTCGTCCGCGGGCCGATCTTTGCCAACGTCATCTTGGCGGACGAAATCAACCGTACCCCGCCCAAAACGCAGGCCGCCCTGCTGGAAGCCATGCAGGAGCACCAAGTTACCGCCGGCGGGACGCTGCATCGGCTGCCGCAGCCGTTCTTTGTGTTGGCGACGCAGAACCCGATCGAGCAGGACGGCACTTATCCGCTGCCGGAAGCGCAGCTCGACCGGTTCATGTTCAACATCAACGTCGGCTATCCGAGCGAGGACGAGGAATTCCAGATCGTGCGGATGACCACGATGGGCCAGAAGATCGAGCTCAAGCACGTGCTGAGCGGCGAAGAAGTGATTGGCCTGCAGGAAATCGTCCGCAAAGTGCCGGTGGCGGATCATGTTATTCGGTATGCGTTGCAGTTTAGCCGACTGACCCGCCGAACCGAAGGCGGCTGCCCCGACTTCGTCAACGACTACGTCGGCTGGGGTGCCGGCCCGCGAGCCTCGCAATATCTCATCCTGGCCGGCAAGGCGCGGGCGCTGCTGAAAGGCCGGTATCACGTCAGCACCGAGGACATCCGCCAGGTTTGCATCCCGGTGCTGCGTCACCGCATCGTGACTAACTTCAATGCCGAAGCGGAAGGAATCAAGAGCGATACGATCGTGAAAAAGCTGATCGATTTCATCCCGCGGCAGCAATACGAAGAACAAGACGCGGCGGTTGCGAAGATGATGCGAGATCAGCCGGCAGCGTGAGCGAATGGATATCAAGCCCGCAAAACTGATTCGCAAAGTCGAACGTTCGGAACGACTCGACGAGGTTGTGAAAGAAAGCGAAGTCGTTGACTTGGGCGCGAGGATGTGAAATCGCACTTGTACGCGTTTCGAGCGGAGAACTTTACTTGCTGAGCGGTGGTGCAGACGGGGTAGAATTTAAAATGAGTAGTGAAGGCAGCGTACTTATCGAGATCGACGGCGTGTCGCAAATTGTTCGCCATTTGGCCTGGCATACTCATCCGAGGGCAACAGGTCCGTCGGATTATGACCGTGAATTTTTAAAAGTGTTGCGACAGCAGTCGTCGCTAATTTACGAAATGTTTGCAGACGGCCAAGGAACTCGCTTCATGCCATCGGAAAAGGAGAGCACATGACAAGTCGAATCATCGATTGCTTCGAAATCAAAGATCATGTCGCCTTAGAATATGGGGCGGCGGGCGTTGTGGTATTGATCGAGAGCAAATCCGGCCCGCCACCGATGTCGGGTGAAAAAATTATGATTATCCGATCGGACGGTTGGTGGTATGCAGGTATCGCAGAAGACGTTCGGCCGGGACACAACAAAGCCAGTGGTGGTTTTTTCCTTCGCGGCCTGACGAAGGAAGATGTTCCTCTGGATTCCGATGTCCGGTGGGGGAAAACATTGCCGAATATTTCCGACGCTGTTGCCTAAATACTATCAATGGCAGATTTAACTACAGATTACCGAAAATACCTCGATCCTCGCACGCTCGCGCGGATTAGCAGCTTGGATCTGCGCGCCCGGCTGATCGTCGAAGGCCTGATGACCGGCATGCACCGCTCGCCGTATCAGGGCATCAGCGTGGAGTTCGCCCAGCACCGCCCATACGTGGCCGGCGATGACATTCGTCACGTCGACTGGAAGGTATTCGGGCGGTCCGACAAGATTTACCTCAAGCAGTATCAGGAAGAAACCAACCTCCACCTGATCTGCGTCGTCGATTCCAGCGAGTCGATGGGCTTTACTTCCTTCGACAAAGAAACATTCGGCCCGTGGAGCAAATACGACCACGCGACCGCGATCGCCGCTTCGCTGTCGTACATGGCGATCCAGCAGCAGGATTCGGTCGGATTGGCGGTGTTCGATCAGGCGCTGAGCCGCTACTTCAAGCCGAGCAACTCCCCCAGCCAATGGCGATTGATTACGCAGGAATTGCAGACGATCCCCAAGTGGAACAAAACCAACACCGGCAAGATCCTCGACCAACTGGCCGAGAAGCTGACGCACCGGTCGCTGATCGTGATCCTGTCGGACTTTTTCGACGACCTCGACTCGATCAAGAAGGGCCTGCGTCACCTGCGGTATAAGAAGCACGAGATCATGATGTTCCAAATCCTCGATCCGCAGGAGGTCGAGTTTCCGTTTGAAGACGTGACGATGTTCAAGGGCCTGGAAGAAATGGGCGAACTCCTGACCGAGCCGCGAGCATTGCGGGCCGGCTATCTGGAACAGCTCAAGCAGTTCACCGACGGGCTGCAAAAACTCTGCCGCAGCATGAACATCGACTTTGTGCGGATGAACAGCGGTGAATCATTGGATGTGACGCTGAGCGGTTTCCTGGCGAACCGTTCGGCGTCGATAAAGTAGGGAGGCAAGGTAATGATTGAACGCAATCAATTCATGAATTTTACCGCCTTGGTATTCTTACTTGGGATTGCGCTCATTTTTACTGGCGCTGAAACTCGTACTCAACTGAATTTCCGGGATATTCCGAACAAAGGCCAGATCATTGGTGCACTTGGTAAACCGCTTGGTGAGTCTATCTTGATTGAGGGAATTGGGTCTGCCAGAGAAGGAATTTTTGGCAACCCGATGGAGGTCGATATCGTCAGTGGCCAAAAAGTTGAGAACCCTGTTCTGATCGATGTACGCGGCAATACAAGCCAGCTCGAAGTAGGGAAACGTTACAAATTTCGTGGGCACGAAAATGGTTCGATGGCCGGGCTAGGGAATGGAGACGGTGAACTTCAGCAGAAACCAATCCGATTTGCGGTGTGGTTTGACGTGGATTATCCCAAGCGCAAAACGATGCTTGGGGAGAATCAGTGACCATGATGCACGCTTCGATTGTCGCTTTCGGATTTTTGACTCCCGCGTTCGCGCTGGCTGGTGTGCTGCTGGCCGGGATTCCGATCCTGATCCACATCCTCAACCGCCGGCGGTACAAGATCGTCACCTGGGCGGCGATGGATTTTCTGCTGAACGCGATGAAGAAAAATCGTCGTCGGCTGAAGTTCGAGCAGTGGTTGTTGCTGGCTGTAAGATGTTTAGTGCTTGGATTGCTCGGGCTGGCGCTGGCTCGGCCGCTGGGGTGTGAGAATGCTTCGCTGGCGGGGCTGGGGGCGTCGCGGTCGGGTTTGCATGTGATTGTGATCGATAACAGCTATTCGATGGCGTACGAAGTCGATCGCCCGAACGCGCCGACGCATTTAGCACAGGCCAAAGTGATCGCCAAGGGAATGATCGACCGCCTCTCGCGCGGCGGGGAAAGCGTGGCGATCATCACCGCTTCCTCACCGGCCCTGGCGATCGGAAACGGCAAGCCCACTTACGACCTCGACGCCGCCAAAGCCTCCATCGATCGCATCGAGCAATCCGCCGGCGGGACCGATATTGAGGGCGCTCTGCAGCTTGCATTGCAGATCGGGCGAGATGAATCCAAACAGCCGGCCCGCTCGCTATACCTGCTGACCGATTGCACCAAGAGCGCGTGGGAAACGTCCCAGTCCAACGCGGTGAAGCAGACGGCCGCTGAACTTGCACTTGTATTTAAGATCACGAATTTCAACCTCGCCCGAGGGCAGCAATCAAACCAAGCCGCGATTGAGGTTTCGCCGGGCGGCAACTTGGTGACGACGAAATTCCCGGTCGACTACCGTGCGATCGTGCGCGGCTTCGGGCCGCCCGTTGAATTGCCGCTGCAGTGGAAGATCAACGATCAACTGCAGTCCGGCGGAGGGTTGGTCAAGCTCGACGCCCAAACACCGGCGCAAACGCTCTCGAACGTGTCGATCAAGACCGGCGGGCCGGCGGTTATCACTGCATCGCTGGCCGGTAGCGATAAGCTGAAGATCGACGACACGCGCTACCTCGTGTCGATGGTGTCGAGCGAACTGAAAGTCCTGATCGTCGAAGGCGAACGCGGCATCGGCGGGGCGGGCGGTTCGGGGGCGTTCCTACAACTGGCTTTGTCTCCGCCCAAGAGCAGCGACAAGCTGACGAGCAACAATTTCAAGACCGACAGCTACGTGTCGGCTGAGTCCATCAGCGCGCTGGAACTGGCGAGCAAAGTACTCACGGATTACAACGCGGTGGCGATGACCGACGTCGGCCAGATCACCGCCCAGCAGGCGGACCGATTAGCCGACTACGTGAAGAACGGCGGCACGCTGCTTTGGTTCATGGGCGATCAGGTCAGCAGCGACAACTACAACCAAATGCTCGTCCCGCGCAAGCTGCTACCCGGCCCGCTGGCGAAGCGAATGAGCGTGGCGAGCGATCAGCCGGGCTACTTGTTTGATTTCAAGCCGCGCGCTCCAATGCACCGGCTTCTCAACATCTTCGCCGGTGAAGACCGCTCGGGATTGGATACCGCGCAGGTGTTCACGTATTGGGAAGCCGTCATCCCGAACGAGAGCGGCGTGGAGCGCGTGCTCGATTACCTGCCCGCCGGCAGCAAGCCCGGGGCGACGTCGACCAAGGATAAATCCATCGCCGTCGATCCTGCGATCACGGCCCACGCGCTCGGCAGAGGCCGGGTGGTGTTTTTCTCGACGACCGCCGGCCCGGAGTGGACCAGCTTCCCCGCCAAACCCGCTTATGTGACGCTGATGCACGAAATGCTCGGCGGGTCGGTCACCAGCGGCGACGCTTGGCTGAACCGCACCGTCGGCCAAGCGATCGAAGTCCCCGCCAGCGTCCAAGTCAACGGCCAGCCGACGCTGACCGACCCGAGCCAGAAGCCGATCGTGTTGACACCCGGCGCGGTCGGTTCCGCTGTCACGTTCCGATCCGAGCCGCTCACTCGGCCGGGCATTTACACGCTGAACCTCGGCGCGCGAAGCCTGCCGATCGCCGTGAACGTCCCCGGCGATGAGGCCGACGTTCGCACGCTCGACAACGTCGCAATCAAAAGCGCCCTGGGCAATGTCGAGGTTGATTTGCTGCAAGACCAACTCCCGCCGGAAGCGGTAGCCGCACAGGCGGGTAATGATTTCGGCTGGACCGTAATGATAATCGTCCTGATGTTAGTCGGCCTGGAGTGTTTCCTGGCCATGCAGTTCGGCCACACGCGGCGTGCGCTGGTTAAAGCATAGAAATGAGCCGCAGATAGACGCAGATGAACGCAGATAAAAAAAGATGAATTGGCTTTCTCTTATCTGCGTTCATCCGCGTCCATCTGCGGCTAAAAAATAGGAATTGAATTGTTCAACCGTCTGCTAGAAATCCTCCTCGGCCTGGATCGCGGCTTCCTGAACAAGGAAGGCGAGCTCACGCTGCAATGGAATCCGCGTTGGCCGGGGCAGGAATTGGTCCCGCCGACGGTGTGGAACCTGCTACTGGCGGCGATCGCGGTGATGCTGGTGATTTACGTCTACAGGCATGAGTCACGCTCGACGCGGGCTCGCGTCATCCTCGGCACTTGCCGGCTGCTGTTGCTCGGCCTGACGCTGGCGCTGCTGAACCGGCCGGTGCTGTCGCTGGTGCAAAGCCGAATGGAGCCGTCGGTACTTGCGGTCATGATCGACGACAGCGTGAGCATGCGGGTGCGCGACATCATCGCCGGCCCCGGCGCTGAGCCGCAGTCGCGGCTGGACGCTGCGATCAGCCTGCTGACGTCGCAGGATCAGGAATTGCTACGAAAGCTCTCCAAACTGCACGAGGTGCGGTTCTACACGTTCGATCGCGACGCCCAGCCGCTGGCGACGATCGCGAACGAGCCGCTCGATCACGACAAGGATCCCAAGCAAGTCGCGCCGCTCGATCCTGCCGCCGTGAAGGCTATCACCGGTATTCAGCCGACGGGGCAGAATACGCAGGTGCTGAGTTCTATCAAATCCGTCCTGACTGATCTGCAAGGCCAGCGCGTGGCCGGCGTGGTGGTGTTCACCGACGGTCGTGATACACCGATTTCGGCCACCAACGATGCGATGGCTCAGGTCAAATCCTTCGGCGTGAAGGTGTATCCGCTAACGGTCGGCTCCGATCGTGCGCCGGCCAATATCGATCTCCAATCCATCAGCGTGCAGGACAGCGTTTTCAAGGGCGACATCGTCAACGTGCAGGTCACCGTCCGCGGCACGGGTTATGAGCCCGGCCATTCGATTCAACTCACGCTGAAGAACAAAAAGACCGGCTTACCGATCATGTCCGACGGCCGGCCCGTCGAAACAACCGTGGTGGTGCAGGACGACCGCCCGGTCGAAACTGAACTTCAATTCAAGTCCGATCAGCAGATGGGCAAAGACCAAACCGGAATGCTTGATCTGATCGTAGAGGCCGTGAAGCAAGCCGGCGAGATTGATGAAGCCGACAACGTCCGCAACATTCAGGTATCGGTGCTCGATGCGAAAATTTCCGTGCTCTACGTCGACGGATATCCGCGGTGGGAATACCGATACATCAAGAACGAGATGATCCGCGACAAGTCGGTGGAAATCTCCTGCCTGCTCACCAGCGCCGATCCGAGCTTCGCCCAGGAGGGCAACAAACGCATCACCCGCTTTCCTGAAAGCATCGAAGAATTGATGGAATACGATGTCGTGCTGTTCGGCGATGTCGATCCGCGGCAATTCTCCGATCGGCAATTGCAACTGGTCGCAGATTTTGTCAGCAAGCGCGGCGGCGGGTTTGGCATGGTCGCCGGGCCACGGTACTCGCCGCGGCTGTATCGCAATACCTCGATCGAGCCGGTCCTCCCGGTCGGCATCACGCGATTGCCTCCGGAAGATAACAGCACGATCACCACCGGATTTCGCCCGGTGCTGACCAAGGACGGGGAAGCGTCCACCATTTTCCGGTTCTTCCCCGATCGTGAGCGGAACAAGCGGTTCCTGACCACTGAGATTCAGCCGCTGTTTTGGTACCAGCGGGGCGTAACACCCAAGCCCGGCGTCGGTGAAGTATTCGCCGAGCATCCGACGGATGTCGGTTCGGACGGGCGGAAATCGCCGCTTCTTGTCCTCGGGCGGTTCGGTTCGGGTCGGACGATGTTTTCCGCGTACGATGATTCCTGGCGATGGCGGTTCTACACCGGCGAGAGCGTGTTCGATACCTACTGGGTGCAGCAGCTTCGTTACCTCGCCCGCAGCAAGAAGTTAGGTCAACGGCGGGTGACGCTGACCACGGCTAAGCCGTCGTATGAACTCGGCGATCAGGTTCGCCTGCAGATGCGGGTGGTCGATCCCACACTTTTACAGCAACTTCCTGACCAGATCCGCGTCGATGTATTGGCGGAAGCGGTTGATGGCGGGGCGCCTTCGCTGGTTCGGCAGGAAACTTTGATCCGCCAGGACGGACAAGGCGACCTGTACATCGCTAGTTTTACCGCCGACCGGGTGGGCAAATTCAGCGTGAAAATGCCTCCGCTGGCGTCGGGGATTGATACAATCCAAGTGCCGGTGGAAGTGATCGTCCCGCGGCTGGAACTGAGCCAGCCGCAGGTCAATCGGGCGGCAATGACCGCGCTGGCGACCGAAACCGACGGTCAGTTGATCGACCTGGCCGACGCCAGCAGGAAATTGCCGGCGTTGATCCCCAGCGCCGCCAAAGTCTTCCCGGTCATCAGCGGGCAACCGCTGTGGGACGCGCCGCTGGTGCTGACTTTGTTTGTGTTAATCATCACCATCGAATGGGTGGTGCGGAAATTGCAGGGAATGGTGTAGGAATTTGCAATTGCCGATTTGCAATTTGCAATCGACCTGAAATGCCTTGAGATTGCAAATTGCAAATTGGCGATTGCAAATCATTTAACGGAGTTTACAAATGCAGCCGAATCAACTCCTCGACCGACTGACCGCGATCCGAACACGCGTCCGTATGCTGGCCGTCGCCACCGGCGGGGGGCTTGTGCTGGCGGCGTTGTTTGGGCTCATCGTGCTGTTGGGCGTTTCCGATTACCTGCTGAATTTTCCCGGCTGGTTCCGACTTTTGCTCATCCTGTCGTCTTTAGGCGTCGTCGGTTACATCGTTTACCGATTCATCGTCCGCCCGGCGACCTCGAAGCTCACCCTCGGCGATATCGCCGGCAGGGTCGAAGGCACGTTCCCGCAGTTCGATGACCGCCTGCGAAGCACCGTCAACTTCCTTGAGCAATCCGTCCCCGGTTCCGATGTCATGAAAGACCATGTGACGGCTGAGACTGCTGAAATAGCAGGCAAGCTCGACATGGATCGCGTCGTGGTCGCCAAACCGCTCTGGCACTCGCTGGGGTTAGCGGCTTGTGCCATCACTGTGCTGTTGATGATCGCGCTGGCGATTGGCGATCAATACCGATCCATCGCGTTCGAGCGCCTCGTGAACCCATTAGGCAACGCCAAGTGGCCGCGAAGTGTGCAAATCGCGATGCAGTCCGAAGTGCCTGCCCGCGTGACCGCCGGGCAGCGGGTGTACTTTAACGTCAAGCTCACGCGCGGCGATAAGGCCAGCCGCAAGGCCAAGCTGTACTACCAGTATCCCAACCAAAAGCCGGTTGAAGAACTGATGGCCCGCGATGAGAAAGGCGTCTACTCCGGTTTCCACGACGCCAAGCTCGATGCGGATGTGGCCAGTGGTAACGTCAAGGTCTGGATCGAAGCCGGCGATGACCGGTTTGACGTTCCGCCGATCACCATCGTGCCCAAGCTGGCGATCACGCACGTCGATGCGATCATCACCCCGCCGAAATACGCGAATCTCTCCAGCACGACGGTGAACCTGCGTGAAACGCCCGCCGTCATGGCTGCCGGCGCGAACGTGGTGATGCGCGTGCAGTTCAACAAGCCGCTCAACGACAAGAAGCCGCTTCTGTTGGAAAGCACCAAGCCGGATGTCGCTTTACCGAAAACCAACATCGCCCGCGACGGCGACCGGACAGCCGTCATCACCTTCAGCCCCCGCGCGTCGACTGAACTTCGGGTGAAGGGCGTGGATACCGACGACTTCACCAACGAATCCAATGAGTCGTACACGTTCACCATCCGCCCGGATCAGATCCCCACAGTGCTGATCGAACTGCCCCGCGGGAACGAAGAGCGAACGCCCGTCGCCGTTCTGCCGATGGCGGCGGTGGCGGAGGACGATTACGGCATTAAAACCGCCACGCTCAACGTCGAACGGCTGGGCGACCACCGCAAGTGGACCGTCCCGCTGGTGACTGAGTCGGCCGCCTTGGATTCCGTCGCGTGGAACAAAATCGACGGCAGCGGTGAACTGCAGCGGTTCCGCCTCAATTACAGCTGGGACCTTTCCAAGTTAGAAACCGCCAACCTCCAGCCCGGCGACGTGCTGGAATACTGCGTGGGTGTTACCGACAACTTCGATCTTGACGGCCAGACCCATCCGCCGGTGTTGAGCGGCAAATTGCGCATCACCCTCATCAGCCAGGACACTTTTACCGAACGTGTGGTCGAACAGATCCGGGCCGCCTCGCGCCAGACCAACGAAATCCGCAACAGCCAGGAGCGCACGCTGGCCGACACGAAGGATTTGAAGCAGAGCACGGAGAAGAAGGACAAGTTCGACGAAGCCGATAAGGCCACCGCCGAGCGATTGGCCAACCAGCAGTCGTCGGCTGCGTCGCAGGCGCATCAAGTCGCCGGCAAGATGGACGCGCTGGTGCAGAAGATGGAAGAAAACAAATCGCCCTCTGGCGATTTGAAGCAAACCGCCCAGGACGTATCGGCCATGCTCAACCGCACCGCCGACGGTCCGCAAAAAGACGCGACCGACAAGATCAACGACGCCAAGGACAATCCCACGCCGAAAGAATCGCGTAACGAAAAACTGGCCGAAGCCACCACCAAGCAGCAGGAAGCCAACGATCAACTCCAGCGTGCGCTGGACCGCATGGGCAACGTTGGCACGCTGGCGAACGCGATCGATCAGATCAAGAAGCTGCTCGAAGAGCAGACGGCCGTCGGTAAGGAAACCGCCCGCATCGGCTCGCAGAACCTGGGTAAAAAGCCGAGCGACATGAAGCCTGAGGATCGCAAGGCGCTGGAGAAAAACGCCAACGATCAAAAGAACCTCGCCGAGCGTACGCAAAAGGCGATCGACGACATGAAGCAGACGTCCGAGCAGACCGCCAAGACCGATCCGAGCACGTCGCAGGCGATGAAAGACGCCGCCGCCGCCGCCCAGCAGCAGCAGGTGACGCAGAGTCAGCAGAAGGCGTCGCAGTCGGCGTCGCAGAATCAGCAGAGCCAGGCGCAGTCGGCGCAGAAGCAGGCGGAGCTTGGGCTGCAGATGATGCTGTCGGCGTTGAAGGAAGCGGAGAAGCGGAAGCTTGAGGAGCTCGCGGCGCAGTTGACGGAGTTGAAGAAGCAGATCGCCACGCTCATTCGCCGGCAGGCGGGTCACAATCTGGATAACCTCACGATTCAGGGTCAGGAACGGCTGGCAAAGATCGAGGCCGCCGTTCTGACGGACCTATTCACCAAGGCCGAGCGTGCCCAGCAAACGCCGCCACCACCGCCGACGGTTCCGCAGTTGTCGGCCTCGCAGGAGCAGACCGAGCGGAACACGCGAGACATCTCCCGGTCGGCCGAGGAAGTGCAAGGCGCTGCCGAGGTGGCGGGTGCGCTCAGCCGCGCCGCGGGCAAGATGGGCAACGCCATCGTCTGGCTGCGCCAAGCGAAGTTGCCTGATGCGTACGATCCGCCGCAGGTGGAAGCGTTCAACGCCCTCACGCAAGCCAACAAAGCCGCCGAGGAAATGCTTAAAAAGGTTGAGGACAAGCAGGATCAGCAAAAGAAGGACGCGCTGCGGGCGGCGTTGCAGAAGATCCGCGACGAGCAGGACAAACTGAACAAAACCACGATCACGATCGACAAATCCCCCCGCAAGCCCGACGGCGGCTATCGCCGCGAGGAAGGCCTCACGCTGGCCGGCCTGCCGGGCGAGCAGGGCAAGCTGGCGGACCGAACCAGCGCCGTCGGTGAAGACCTCTCCAGCGTCGGCGGCGTGGTCTTCGTCTGGGCGGCCAAGGACGTCGTCAGCACGATGAACGGCGTGAAGGACGATCTGGCCAAGCCCACCACCGGCGAGCCGACGCAGATCGAGCAAGTGAAGGTTGTCGAGCAGCTCGATGCGATGATCGCGGCGCTAGCGGTGAAGCCGCCGGAGAAGAAGTTCGAATCCAAGGACGGCGGAGGCGGGGGTGGTGGAGGCGGAGGGGGCGGCGGCCCAAAACTTCCGACCGAGGCAGAGCTCCGTCTGCTCAAGGCAATGCAGACTGCCGTCAATACGGCCACCAAAAAACTCAGCGATCTGCCCGTCAAGGACAACGCGAAGCTCCTGCAAACCGGCGGACGCCAGGGCGAGTTACGCAACGTCTACGGCGAGCTGATGAAAAAGGCCAGCGAGGGCAAGATCAAGCTCGGCCCCGAGCCGGATAACAAGAACGCGCTTCCCGAGGAATCCGGCGATGAAGACATCAACAACGCCGAATTGGAAGACAAGCTGCTCGTCGGTAAGCCCAACGAAGACGCCAGCGCCGACAAGGTGCAGTTGGTCGCCTCACGCATGGCTCGCTCCAGGCAGCGCCTCGCGCTCAACAACGATCCGGGCAAGGTCACGCAGTTGATCCAGCAAAAGATTCTGGACGACATGGATGCACTGATCGAAGAAGCCCGCAAGCAGTCGGCCCAATCGCAGGGCAAGCCCGGCGAAGGTAAACCCGGCGAAGGCATGCCCAAGCCCGGCGACGGCCAAGGCGGCAAACCGCAGAACGCCAACGGCCAAGGCCAAGGCAACAAGCCCGGTGATAAAACAGGCGGCACTTCGCCGGCAGGTGATTCCAGCATGAGCGGCGGTGGATCGAACAACGCCGACCTCAGCAAGGACATCCACACCAAGATGACCGAATGGGGCGGCCTGACCCAACGCGAACGCGAAGCCGTGCTGGAAAGCAAAGGCGAAACCATCATCGAGAAGTACCGCAACTACCTCGACGACTACTACAAATCCCTGGCGACCAAGTCCGCGGAGAGGAAATAATGCACCCCCGCAAAACTAAAATCCTCGCCGGTCTGCCCGCTTTAGCGGGTAGCGCTCTATCAGTGTCTCTCGCGATCAGCTTAGCAACTCCCGCCTTCGCGCAGGAAGTCGTTAAACCCGCCAAGGCCAAGAGCGGATTGCTCAGCGACCGCCCGAACCAAGTGATAGGAAACGAAATCACCGCCGACCAGCAAAAGGCCGTCGAACAGGGCCTGGCCTGGCTGGCGCGCACGCAGAATAAGGACGGTGCATTCGGCGCGGGAGGTTTTTCGCGGAACTCGGGCATCACCGCGCTGGCCGGGCTGGCGTTTATGCAGGCCGGCAATCTCCCCGGTCGCGGGCAGTACGGGGATAACGTTCAGAAATGCCTCGACTTTGTCCTCAATTCCTGCCAGGAGTCAGGACTGGTTGCGTCCGACGCCTCCAGCGGCCCGATGTACGGGCACGGCTTTGCCACGCTCTTCCTCGGTGAAGTGTACGGCATGACGCAGGACGACAACGTCAAAGAAAAGCTCCAGAAGGCCGTCCGACTAATCCAGAAAACACAGAACCCCGAAGGCGGCTGGCGCTACCAACCCGCCCCGTACGATGCGGATATCTCCGTCACCATCTGCCAGGTCATGGCGCTGCGGGCGGCCCGCGATGCGGGCATTAAGGTCGAGAAAGAAACCATCGACAACGCGGTGAAGTACGTCCGCAACTGCCAGAACCCCGACGGCGGATTCAGCTACCAAGCCCGTAACGGCGGCGGCGGATCGGGAAGCGGCTTCGCACGTTCGTCCGCAGGCGTGGCAGCGCTTTACTACGCGGGCGTGTTCGAGGGCAACGATCTCGAACGCGGCCTGAAATACCTCCGCCAGTTCACCCCCGGTAAAGGCGGCGCCGGCGGAAATCCAGAAATGGAAGGGCATTACTACTACGGCATGTATTACGCCGTGCAGGCGATGTTCCTGGCCGGCGGGGATAACTGGTCGACCTTCTATCCCGCGATTCGCAATCAACTCATCGCCAGGATGGCGAATGGACACTGGACCGGCGATTTTTCGGAAGACTACGCCACGTCGATGGCGCTGATCATTCTGCAAATGCCCAACCGCTATCTGCCGGTCTACGCGGGCAAGGGGCCGGGAAGCTGAGGATATTTGCAAATTGCAAATTGCAAATTGCGATCGAAAGGCGATCTTTTGAAATCTCGTGAAGCTGCGATTGTTCTTGTGGTTTTATTCGCTGCTGTGGCGCGCGCCGATGTTCGCTGGAATCTCACCACCGCCGACTTTCAAACCCAGCCGATCAACCTGATGTCGGTGGACAAGGCCGGTGTGCGGTATATCGACAAGCAGTCGATCGAACAGACCGTCGCGCTCGACCAGTTCGTCAGCCTGCAGGCGGCCGCTGCGGCGGTACCAAAGTCGGCGACCTCAAAGTTGATGCTGCTGCTCAACACCGGCACGAAACTCGGCGGCGAGGTGAAGGAACTGAAGGACGAAAAGCTCACGTTCACCAACCCGTACGTCGGCGAGTTGACGTTCCCGCTCAAGCAAATCACCCGCATCGAGTCGACCACCAAACCCTCAGCCAGCGCGAAAGTAACGGCCAGCAAGACTGAAGACATCCTGCAACTCGCCAACGGCGACACGGTTCGCGGCGTGATCGATTCGATCAGACCCGATGCTGTCTCGATCAAAACTTCCACCGGCCCGAGCGATGTGACGCTCGATTCGATCGCAGCCGTGGTCTTCGCCGACACCGGCGAATCCGGCAAGGCCGCCACTAAAGGGTATAAGCTATCGTTTGAAGACGGCTCGTTGCTCGCGGTCGACGCGCTGACGGTTCAGGGCTCCACCGTGTCAGCCACGCTCGCCGGCGGCGCGGTTCGGACGTTTGATCTCGACAAGCTCACCGGCATCGAGCAACTCGACGGCCCGGTCGGATGGCTCTCGGGAATGACGCCTTCGGAGATCGCGCAAGTTCCGTTTCTCGACGTCAACTGGCCGTCGCGAATGGACCGGAGCGTCACCGGCGACTCGATCCGTTTCGGCAATCGGACTTACGCGCGAGGGATCGGCGTCCACAGTAAATCAACGTTGACCTGGCCGCTGGACGGCAGCTACAAGTCGTTCCGCACGCAATACGCGATCGACGGCAACCTCCCGTACGCCGATGTTGACGTTCGCGTACTGCTCGATGGCAAAGTCGCACACGAAGCAAAGGGCGTGAGGTTTGGCGTGCTGTCGCCGGTCGTTTCCGTCGATCTCGGATCGGCCAAGACGATCACGCTGGAAGTCGATTTCGGCGCGGGCTATGACGTTCAGGACCGCCTGAACTGGATCGAACCAGCCTTACTTAAAACCGCCGTTCCTGCGCCGGTGGTGCCGACGACGCAGCCTTAGATTTCTGCTTGAAACGCGACGTAACCAGGCGATATGATTTATCCCATGGAACTCTCGCTTAAAGAACTCACCGATCAGGCACTGAGCTTGCCCGCGTCATCGCGGGCGATATTGAGCGAACGTCTGGTCGCGAGTTTGGTCGACATCAGTGAATCAGAACTGCAGAAAGTTTGGGCTGCCGAGGCTATTCTTAGGCGTGATCAGATCAGGAGCGGGGCGGTTCAATCGATCGATGGGAATGATGTATTGACTGAAGTTCGACGGGTCGTCGGGCGATGATTCGATTTGATTTTCATCCGGACGCGAGAGACGAGTATCTGGCCGCCGCCGATTATTACGAACGACAGAGGCCGGGCTTGGCGGCTGGTTTTTCTCTTGAAATCGAAACAGTAATTGAAAAGATCATCGAAGCCCCGGAGCGCTGGCCGGTGGTTGAGCAGGATGTCAGGCGGTGTCTCGCGCGGCGGTTTCCTTTCGCCAATTTGTATTGCATTGAGTCGGGGCGTATTTTGATTGTTTCTGTCATGCATTGCAGTCGCGAGCCGGGATATTGGAAAACTCGAACCACATAGCCAGTCCGCTGTATTCCACTCCGCTCGCATCGCGGGCGTGCGTCACTATAATCGTTCGACCATGACCGCAGACCATCCCGTAGCAAAGCTCGCATTGGAAGACGGCACTGTATTCACCGGCAAGGCGTTTGGCGCATCCGGCACGAGTGAAGGTGAAGTCGTCTTTAACACTTCGATGACCGGATACCAGGAAATCCTCACCGATCCGTCCTACAAGGGGCAGATCGTGACGATGACGTACCCGCTGATCGGCAATTACGGCGTTAACACCCAGGACGTGGAGAGCAAGCAGCCGCACGTGGCCGGGTTTATCGTGAAGGAATTGCCGCCGATTTACAGCAACTACCGGGCGAGCATGAGCCTTTCTGATTACCTCAAAGCCAACAATATCATCGGGATTGAAGGCATTGATACTCGGGCGCTGGTTCGCAAACTGCGGATCAGCGGGGCGATGCGCGGCATTCTGTCGACGGAAATTCTCGACGACGCCAAGCTGGTGGAAAAAGCACGGTCGGCCGATCAGATGGCCGGGGCGGATTGGGTGCAGGCGGTCAAGCCTTCGGCAACGTCGGAATGGACGGAGAAGCAGGGCGATTGGTCCTTGGGGCAAGTGGAGCGCGGCGACGGCTTACACGTCGTGGCGATGGACTGCGGGGCTAAGTCGAACATTCTGCGACACCTTGCCGAGCGCGGCGTGCGCGTCACAATCGTCCCGCCGGAGACGTCGACCGACGACATCCTCAAGCTCAAGCCCGACGGTTTGTTCGTCAGCAACGGTCCCGGCGATCCGGCTGTGCTCGATTACGCAGTCAAACCGATCCAAGGCGCACTCGGCAAGGTTCCGATCTTCGGTATCTGCCTCGGCCATCAGCTGCTCGGCCGGGCGATCGGCGCGACCACCTACAAACTCAAGTTCGGCCACCGTGGCGGAAATCAGCCGGTCCAGAACCTCGATACCGGCCGGGTGGAAATCACCAGCCAGAATCACGGCTTTGCGGTCGATCAAAAATCCCTTGAAGCGATGGGCGGCGTCGTGACGCACCTGAACCTCAACGACGGAACCGTCGAAGGTTTCCGCCATAAAGAACTTCCCGTTTTCAGTGTGCAGTATCACCCTGAAGCATCCCCAGGTCCGCACGATGCGGCGTACTTGTTCGATGCGTTCGTCGACATGATGAAAACAAAGAAGCCGCCCACCCGCGAACGTTTAAAAGAGCTCCAGGCGTTACGGACGTGAACGTCAGGATGGCAAGTCGGTCTAAACTGCTTTTCGATTTGATATTCGGGAAGGCGCAAAAAAACACGCCAGCGTATCGTTCAGGCGAGGGAGCAGTATGTCGCTCCACTGATACTCGCCAACGGATCTGGCGTGAAAAGCCGTCGATCACCATGGTGGATCGACCACTTGCGTATACTTTGCCCATCTTGTCCGACCGTTACAAGCAAAAAGTGCGGGTTAAAGCAATGTTATTTCAAAGGTTCAGGCCGGTGTAGTATCCATTGCACATTTTGGAGTCGACCAAAAGCCGTGGTAAGCTGCCCGGACACTGTCTGGAGAAAGCGTCCCAATGAAAAAGAATCTTGTTTTCGCTGTAGCGGCCTTAGCGTTAGCTGGGCTCGTCGGATGTCGTTCGAGCTCGAGCGCGAAATATAAGCCCACACCTGTCGTCACTTCGTACGAGTATGCCGGCGCATCCAGTGACAAAATCATAGTGGTGCCGCAGCCGTCGAAGATTGTCGAGTTGACGAAGCCCGAAGTCTCCACGAACGGCAACAGCGTGGTCGTGTACGGCACGGTTCGGCTGCGTACGGGCAAATACAACCCGGACGCCGTGGTGCGTATCGTCGTAGTCGACCGTCGAGGAAACGAAGCCGACGAAATTCGAGCTGTACTCAGTGAAACTGACTCGCTCGGCGTGCTCACGTACCGCGCTCATTTCGGCCCGATCCCGCCGAAGGGGTCGACCGTTCTGCTCAGTTATGACGACTATCTGCCCGTGGCAAATTACGCTTCGACCAACATCGGCTCCGGCGGTGCTGGTACGTCGGGCGCGGCCGTCAAAAACGGCTCCCAGAATGGCGGCGGCGGCAAGATTTCCAAGCCGACCTACGGCGGTCCAACCAAACAGGGATCGCGCGGTCCGCGATAGAATCGTCGGGCTGACTGTTAAATAGTCGATTTATCGGACGAAACTGTTCAAAATCGCCAATAACTTTCCACTAACGACGCTGATCTGCGATGGTCTACAAATCGGTAGCTTAGTCATGGGCTTTGCCGGACGAAGATAGAGTTGTAAAGGTATGATGCAGTCGACGCATCGCGGTGCCGTCGACGTTTGGAACGGCCCGCGAGCGGCGAGGGTGCAAGATGAGTCAAGTCATGGATGCGGGGACTCGCATCTCGTCAACTGTTGGTTCGCGCAAGCGCGTGGACCAGCGGGTGTCTAATCGTGTGCGCCGCGACGGAAAGTTTTTCCGCCTCGGGACGGAGAAGTTCTACGTCAAAGGCGTCACGTACGGCCCGTTCGAGGCCAACCCGGACGGCGAACTGCTCCCCACGCGCGAGCAGGCCGCCAAGGATTTTGCTCAGATCCGTGATTTGGGTGCCAACACCATCCGCATTTATCACACTCCGCCGACGTGGTTTCTCGATCTGGCGGATTCCAACGGGCTGAAAGTCTTTTTAGATATCGCCTGGCCGAAGAATCTGACGTTTGTTGGCGATGACGAACTCACGCGTATGGCGCACGACGCAGTCCGCAGCGCCGCCAAAGCCTGCGGGAATCACCCGGCCGTCTTTGCGCTGAGCGTGGTGAACGAGGTTCCTTCTGACATCGTGCGGTTTGTCGGAGCGCCGAAGATCGCCGAGTTCGTTGACGAACTGGTGCTCATCGCCAAGGAAGAAGCGCCCGAGTGCCTGGTCACGTTCGCCAACTTCCCGACCACAGAATACCTGCAGCCACGCGAAACCGACTTCACCTGCTTCAACGTTTACCTGCACGACAATACCGTCTTCCGCAACTACATGGCCCGCTTGCAAAACATCGCCGGCGACAAGCCGCTGATGCTTGGCGAATACGGCATTGATACGTCGAAGGAAAAGACCGAAGCACAGCAGGCAGAAATCCTCTCGAACCACGTCAAAGCCGTGTTCGAAGAAGGGGCAGTCGGCACGTTTATCTTCAGCTACACCGACGACTGGGTCGTCAACGGTTGGCGGATCGACGACTGGAAGTTTGGCATCGTGAAAGCCGACCGCACGCCCAAGCCGGCGTTCGAGGCGGTGAAAAAAGTCTTCGCCCGCGTCCCGCAGACGGCCGACGACAAACTGCCGCGCGTGAGCGTGATAATCTGCTCTTACAACGGTGCGAGTACCGCGCAAACTTGCCTGGCGTCAATGGAAAAGCTGCGGTACTCGGATTTCGAGGTCATCTTCATCGACGATGGCAGTACGGATAATACGCAGGAGATCGTTGCCAAGTTCCCGTGGGTGCGGAACATCAAGCAGAAAAACATGGGCCTGAGCTACGCCCGCAACGTCGGCATGAACGCCGCCACCGGCGAAGTCATCGTCTATACCGACAGCGACTGCGAAGCCGACGAAGATTGGCTGTATTATCTCGCGCTCTCGCTGGTCCGCAGCGGCCACAAGGGCATGGGCGGGCCGAACCTGATTCCTGACGAAGGTTCATGGGTAGCCGACTGCGTGGGCCTGAGCCCCGGCGGGCCGACGCACGTGATGATCAACGATCGCGAAGCCGAGCACGTGCCCGGCTGCAACATGGCGTTCTACACTTGGGCCGCTAAGGAAGTCGGGGGATTCGATCCGCAATACCGCGCCGCCGGCGACGACGTCGATTTCATCTGGCGACTTCAATCCAACGGCCATTCGATCGGATTCTCTCCCGCGGCGCTGGTTTGGCATTACCGCCGCAACACGGTCAAAGCGTACCTCAAACAGCAGCGCGGCTACGGAACGGCTGAGGCGCTCCTCAAATACAAACATCCCGATCACTTTAACTCCCTTGGCGCGAGCCACTGGCGAGGCAAAATCTACGGCGGAGAAACGATCGGCGTTCGCACCGGTGGTGACGTGATCTACCACGGCGTGTTCGGCACAGGTTTGTTCCAAACAATCTACCGCCGCCCGGCCAGTATGCTTGCGGCGATGCTGATGAGCATCGAGTGGCATTTGCTGACCGGCTTCGTGATGGTGCTCGGGCTGGCATTTTGGCCGCTACTGATGCTCGGCGGGCTGATGTTCTGCGTGCCGATCATCCTTGCGATCGTGGCGGCGATCCAATCGCCCATGCCGCGCCATACCCATACGATGACCCAGCCGCTGATCGCTTTCCTGCATTGGCGGCAGCCGATTACGCGAGGCTGGGCGCGGTACAGCGTGCGTCTGAAGAACAAGATCATGAAGGGCGACGCCAGCGGCTACCGCCGATCGCAAGCCTTGCCGTACGACCAAACCAAACGTAACACGCTCTGCTATTGGAGCATGAGCGACGACCGCATCAAGCTTCTCGAACACATCACCGGCGAAGTGCAGAAAGCCAGTTGGCGAATGCGCGTCGATAGCGGCTGGAACGATTGGGATCTGGAAATCTACGGCAGCCGCTACACGAAGGTGCGGATCACGACTGCTTCCGAGCATCACGCGGATGGCCTGCTGACGCGGGTACGGATCGAGCAGCACATGAGCAAGTTCTGCCTGGTGCTACTGATCGCGAGCCTGATGTTCTGCACGCTGCTGCTGGTACACATCTGGCCGTTCAGCCGGCCGGCGGTGCTTGTGCCGATGGCGGTGCTCGCGATGTACGGCGTGAACCGCACGCGCGTCCGCACGCCGATCCTTGGCTTGGTTGACGAAGCTGCAGAGCATGCAGGTTTTATACCCGTCCATCCCAAGCCGGTGATTCAGCCAGCCAAGCCCGTTGCGCACCCGGAAGTGGACGAAGAAGAGGACGGCCTGGCCCATGTGTAGCCCCGAGCCGAGCGGCGTACTCCCTCGCCCCGGAGGGGAGAGGGCAGGGGTGAGGGGAGAAGCGTTCAGAGTCGAACGGTTCTCCATCGCTCAAGGCCTCTCCACATCGCAAAATTGGCGGACGGAGCAAATTCGGCGCATCAGCATTCCCCCCTCACCCCAACCCTCTCCCCGCCGGGGAGAGGGAGCAAAGGCGCGAGGATGAAAACCTACCGCCGCGCCATGGCGTACTTCCGAGACGATCTGGGGAAGATCGTCCTGTCCCTCGTCATGATTGGGATCGGCGTCGCCGCTAGTGTTGCTTCTCCACTACCGATGATGGTGTTGTTCGATTCGGTTCTGTTCGGGCAGCACGTTGATCGTCTCCCTCATCGCCTGTTCGCTAAAATCGCGCCGACGGACAAAGTCCAGCAAGTGATTCTACTGGCTGCCTTGATGCTTGGGCTACGGCTGGTAGGTGAACTGCTGCAAATGTTCCAGACGATCATCAGCATCAAGATCGGCTACAACGGCACGCTGCGCGTTCGGCAGGAATTGTTCCGCAAACTGCAGTCGCTGTCACTGGCATATCATCGCAGCCAGCCGCAGGGAGATGCGATCTATCGACTCAGTTACGACACCAACGGATTCGGCAGCGTACTGAACGTGGTGACCAAAGGCATTCTGGTTAATACCGTTACGCTGATCTTTATGTCGATTGTCATGTTCAGCTTTAACTGGAAGCTAACGCTGGCGGCGCTCACGGTGGTGCCGGCGCTGCTGTTCACGATCAAGCATTATGGCAATAAGTTCAAAGTCCTTTACACCAAAAGCTATGAGTACGACTCCAACGTGACGACCGCCATCCAGCGATCGGTCTCGTCGATCGGCATCGTCCAGGCGTTCGGCCGGGAGAAGGACGAATACGACAACTTCGCCGCCACGCAGGGGAGCAGTTTTCGGTTTAAGATGACGCTGCACTGGAACGAAGTGCTCTACTGGCTGTGGCTGGGGACCATCTTCGCCATCGGTTCGGCGGTCATCGTCGGCTACGGCGGGTATCTGGCGTTGACCCAGCCTGACGTTTTCACGATTGGAATGCTGATGGCGTTTGTCGGGTACCTGTCGCAGTTGTACGCGCCGCTTAGCGCACTGACCGGCACGGGGGCGAGCTTGGCCGGGGCGATGGCGCAGGTTGATCGCGTGATTGAAGTGCTCGATCGCGATCCGGTAATCAAAGACGCGCCCGACGCGGTGAATCTCCCGAAGAAGTCGCGCACGCTTACGTTCGAAGACATCAGTTTCGAGTATCGGGCCGACGCTCCGGTGCTACAGGGCGTCACCTGCAAGATCGAGCCCGGCCAGATGGTGGCGTTCGTCGGTAGCAGCGGCGTGGGCAAGACCACGCTGCTCAATCTCCTGCCGCGGTTTTACGATCCCACCCGCGGGGCGATGAAGCTGGACGGCATTGATGCCCGCAAGATCAAAGTGGCCGACCTGCGGAAGCACGTCGCGCTGGTGTTGCAAGACAACGTCATTCTGCCGACGACGGTCGCCGAGAACATCGCTTACGGCCGACCTGACGCGACGGACGAGCAGATCGCCCACGCCGCCCATTTGGCCGGCGCTGCAGGGTTTATCGAAAAGCTGCAGCACAAGTACGACGAAGCCATCAGCGAATCCGGCTCCAACCTGTCCGGCGGGCAGAAGCAGCGGATTAGCATCGCCCGCGCGCTGCTGACCGAAGCGCCGATCATGGTGCTCGACGAGCCGACCAGCGCCCTCGATCCGCAAAACGAGCAACTGATTACCGAAACCCTCCGTGAACTAAAACGCCAGCGCACCATCATCCTCGTCAGCCATCGGCTGAGCACCGTCGCCGACTGCGATCAGATATTTGTGATGGACGGCGGGAAGATCGTCGAACACGGCACGCATCAGGATTTGATTTCCATGCGGGGTTTATACTTTTCGATGGCCAAGCATCAGATGAAGTTGAATGATAATGACGCGGTAGCCGCAGATGAACGCATATGAACGCAGATTGAAAGAATTTCTTCGCACCGCTCTTATCGGCGTTTATCGGCGTATATCGGCGTGCATCTGCGGCTAAAAACTATGATCTCTCCGCATAAAAAACTTCGCATCATCGTTTCCGGCATGGTCGGGCAGTTTCCACTCGGCGGGGTGGCGTGGGATTATTTCCACTACTGCCTCGGGCTGCACCAGCTTGGGCATGATGTGTACTATCACGAAGACACGTTTCTTTGGCCGAACAATCCGAAGCTGGGTTATCCGTGTGACGACGCGAGCTACACAGTCGAGTTTATCAGCAACTTCTTCAACACTTACGCACCGGGGCTGGCAGGCAAGTGGCACTATCGGCTGCTGCGTAAAGATTCGTACGGCATGACGAAAGAGGCGTTCGACGAAATCGCCCGAACGGCCGACGTGTTTTTGAATGTATCGGGGGCCAGCTTTCTGCCCGATAAACTCAACCCCAAATGCGTCAAGGTCTTCATGGACACCGATCCGGGCTATAACCAGATTGTGATGAGCGAAAAGCCGACCTGGGCCGAGGGCGTCGAAGGGTGGAGGGCGGGAATCGTCGCGCACGATCGGTTTCTGACCTATGCAGAGAACATGTACGCGGATGACTGCATCCTGCCGCGCCTCGATATCGACTGGCGGCCGACGCGGTGCATCGCGACGCTGCCGGAGTGGAAATCGATCAAGGATGCTCCGCCACCAGCGGATGCGCCGTTCTCCACGATCATGAGTTGGAGCTACTACAATGGCCCGCTCATGTACAAAGGTGTGGCGTACGAGCAAAAAGCCCCGGAGTTCGAGAAGTTTTATGATCTTCCACAGAAGGTCGACGTGCCGTTGCTCCTTGCGGTGACGGGTTACCGTCAGCCGGCCGACAATATCCGTCAGGCAGGTTGGAAGCTCGTGCAGGGGACCGACATCTCGCTGACGGCCGCCCAGTACTACAAGTTCATCGGCGACTCGGCTGGCGAGTGGTCGATCGCGAAAAACACATTCGTTGGCACGCGCAGCGGCTGGTTCAGTTGCCGAACCGCCTGCTATTTGGCCGGAGGTCGGCCGGCAGTGGTGCAGGAAACCGGCTGGTCGAAATACATCCCAAGCGGCGAAGGGCTGTTTGCATTCCGCACGATGGAAGAAGCGGTCGACGGGCTCAACCGGATCAAGGCTGATCCTGCGCGGCACCGCGCGGCCGCTTATGAAGTGGCGCGGGAATATCTCGCGGCGGACAAGGTGCTTCCGCCGATGTTGGAGGCGATCTTCGCCTCGACCGCCGGTGCGCCGGGAACTCTCCCGCCCATGAAATCGTCGCGTTGAATTAGAGCATCGCGCCTTTTGTCGTAGCGGGATAGTGACGGTTTGTCGTCATCCTGAGGTACTCCGAAGGATCTCGTATGTCGAAAAGCTGCTCGCAATCCGAGATCCTTCGGTGTACCTCAGGATGACGAATTCTGAGCCTGCACGCTATTTCGAAATGCTCACTGCGCTAGTGATTGGTGTTTTTTTGCGTCGGCTCGGCGGCTGTGGCTTCGAGTTGCTTGCGGGCTTGGATTTCGTTGATCTGGCGTAGCCGCTCGCCGCCGAACACCGAGAGCATCGACCAAACGCCAACGACAGTGAAAGAGATCAAAACCCAGGTCATCACTCTGACTATCGGCCAGAACCAGCGTGGGGCTGCAAGAGTGGATCAGGTGATCGATTGGACGGTGAATCCGTCCTCCCAGCGGTAGCCGTTTTGATAGGCCGACAGGGTCATGGGACGCTTGCCTTCCGGCTGAACGGTGAGGATTTCGACCTGACCGTCGATCGTGTTACCGAGAACCGTGCCGGTGGTTTTTTTCGATGTCGACAGCGGCGTTGCTCGCAGAAGAGTCAGCCGTGCGATTTCTGTACCAGCTTGGTCGGTCAGCCGAACACGGCAGCCGGGCCAAGGCGACAGGCCGTTGATTTTCCTCGCGATCATCAGCGGCGGTTGGCTCCAGTCGAGCATCGCCGATTCGCGGGTAAGCTTGGGCGCCATCGTCGCCAGCGAGTGATCTTGCGGCGACTCGAGGGCGGTCCCATCGGCCAGCGCCTGCAGAGTCGACAGCATCAGCGCAACGCCGTCCTGCGACAGCCGATCGTGTAACTCGCCGGCGGTTTCGGATTCGCCGATCGCCAACTCGGATTGAGCGAGCACCGTGCCAGCGTCCATTTTCTCCGCCAGCCGGATGATCGAGTTGCCGCTGATGGCGTCGCCGTTGAGGACCGCCCAGTTGATCGGGGCGGCCCCGCGGTATTTCGGTAATCGAGAGGAGTGGAGATTCACCGCTCCCAATCGAGCGTGGTTCACAACAGCCGGCGAAATCTTCTGCCCGAACGCGATCACCACCAACACGTCGGCCGGCGGAAGCGAGAGGGCGTTGATGTTGTCGGTGGCGATCAGCGGCACATGATGATCGATCGCAAACTGGGCGATCGGCGTAGGCGTAAGCTTCCGTCCGCGACCGGCGGGGCGGTCGGGCTGGCTGACGACCTGCACAACCTCGTGCCCGGCCTTCACCAGGGCTTCCAGCGTCGGCCGGCCGAACTCGCCGCTGCCTGCGAAAATGAGTTTCAGATGAGTCATTGATCATTCGACATGGGTCATCCGTTCAACTCCGAATGACCTTAGTTCGATCTATTTCCTCGCGGGGTGCGATTCCGCCCACGCATCTTCCAGTTCCTTCAATTTTTTCTTCGCCGCGATCTTTTCCGCCGGGCCCATGCGGTCCATGAGCAGTGTGCCGTTGAGGTGGTCAAACTCGTGCTGCCAGACACGGGCGGGGAATGCGTCGGAGGTTTCCTCGAACCATTGCCCGTCGAGGCCTTGGGCGCGGATTTTCATCGTCGTGCTGCGGAGTATGGTCGCGGTGATCCCAGGCAGGCTGAGGCAGCCCTCCTCGTCGTCGGCCTCTCCGTCGGCTTCACTAAGTTCGGGGTTGATGTAAACCTTGTCATCCTCCGGCTGGCCGGTCGGATTGGCCACGAACAGGCGTATATTCCGCCCGACCTGAGGCGCCGCCAGACCAACACCTTTGGCCTCTCGCATCAGCTCAAACATGCGGGCTGACAGGGCGGAAATCGAGCTGTCGATCTCGGCAACCGGCGTGCTGATTTTCCTCAGCCGGGGGTCCGGCCAATGCACGATCTTCAGATCTTCATACATGATACAATCCCTACACTTGGCTTATCGTCATTATGTGGAATGCCGTCCGCTGTCAGACGTTACTCGATTGGTTGACAGCTTCAACCTTATGCGTTTAGATTGGCGACTCGCCAGATGCAGGTCCCCTTGCGTTATGTGGCGATCAGGTCTCGTCTTACTGGTTGTCAACAACCAAAAATCGGCAGGAATAAACGTGGCAGACGTCCCCCAAGGTTATCAAAACGTTCCCGAAGAAGATCAGAAAAAGGCGAAAGTCTTTTTCGACTACGGCACATCCGCGGCTGGTACGGGGAACTA
Source organism: Tepidisphaerales bacterium (assembly GCA_038229715.1). Classification (GTDB taxonomy): domain Bacteria; phylum Planctomycetota; class Phycisphaerae; order Tepidisphaerales; family Tepidisphaeraceae; genus JANMES01. The sequence goes on from JBBROD010000003.1 coordinate 72,440, forward strand.
CGATTATGCGATTGAGATGTACCTGCAGGGCCTGATGCTGGACCCCGATGCGACCGACGCTCACCAGCGCTTGCGCGACATTTCCCTGAAGCGCAAAGCCTCGGGCGGAAAAGACCTAGGCTTCATGGACAAAATGAAGCTCGGCAAAGGCAAGGAAGACCGCGAATCGATGATCAACTACACCAAGTTGCTCAGCTACGATCCGGGCAATACCGATCGAATGGTCTCGATGCTTCAAACTGCCTTGCGGGCCGGTTTTTACGACACTGTGATGTGGCTTGGCCCGATCCTTCAAAAAGCCAATGCGGACGACAAAAAACCGGATTTTAATAAGTTCGTCACCCTGAAGGACGCGTACAAGGGCTTGAAGCAGTGGAAGCTGGCGACCGACGCTTGCACCTACGCGCTGAGGCTCCGTCCCGATGACATGGATTTGCACACCGAGATGAAAAACCTCGGAGCCCAGCACACCATGGACTCCGGCGGTTATGGCGGCGGTGGCAGTTTCCGCGATAGCGTGAAGGACATGGCCGGTCAGGCAAAGCTGATGGCCGGCGATAAGGACATCCGCAACGTCGACGTGATGGCCGCTCTGATCGCCGACGCAGAGGCCGAGCTCGCCAAAGAGCCGAACGAGCCCGGCAAGATCATGAAGTTGGTTGAAGCGCTGGTAAAGAGCGAATCGCCGGATTATGAGAACCGCGCCATCGAAGTGCTCGATGAGGCCTTCCAGCGAACCAAACAGTTCCGCTTCCGTCACAACATTGGCAAGATTAAAATGTCCCAGATGACGCGCATGGAGCGTTCGCTCCGCGCCAATCTCCAGGCCAACCCGACCGATCCGACCGCCCGCGCTCAGTACGCCCAATACATTCAGGAAAAGACGCAGGAAGAACTCACCGAATTGCAACTGTGGGTTGAAAACTATCCCACCGAAACCGGCTACCGCATGGAAGTCGCCAAGCGGATGTTCGATCTCAAGATGCACGGCGATTCGATCCCGATCTTCCAGCAGGCCCGAAATGACCCGAAATACCGCATTGACGCCGGTATCTATCTCGGCAGGGCGTTTCTGGCGGCGGAGTTTCTTGAAGAAGCGATCGACACCCTCAAGGGGATCATTGACGATTACCAACTCAAAGGTGATGCCCGCAGTAAGGAAATGAACTACTGGTACGGCCGGGCGCTGGAGCAAAAGGGAGAGATTCCGTCCGCCATCAAAGCGTATAGCCAAGTGGCGATGATGGAGTTCAATTACCGCGACGTGCAAGCTCGCATTAAGAAGCTGCGTGCGTCGTAGTCGTTTTGCCGGTTGGCGATCGCTGATTTATCACGGTGGGAACGGGTTTCCAATCGAAAATCGGCAATCGCCGATCTCTCCAGACTTTACAGTATCGCCAGCTCTCACTAATATATCCCTCCCCTTCAACCGCGGCTTATCGCGCCAAGGGAGATAGTCGACCCAGGAGAACAAGTGGCTCATTCACTGTCCGCACAGAAACGCATCCGTCAAAACGCCAAGGCCAAAGCCCGTAACAAGGCCCGCAAGGAATCGATCAAGCTCGCGACCAAGAGCTTCCTCAGCGCTCTCGCCAGCGGCGACGCCGCCAAGGCCGAAACCGAACTCCGCGCTACCGTCAAGCAGTTGGACCGCGTGGCGAGCAAGAACACGATCCACAAGAACGCTGCCGCCCGCAAGCGCAGCCGCCTGACGCTTCGCCTGAACGCTCTCAAGAACGGCACGGCCCCCAAGGCCGTCGTCAAAGGTGCCGCGAAAGTCAAAGTCGCCGCCAAGGGCGCCGGTAAGAAGGCCGCGAAAGCCTAGTCGCGGCCTGACGAATAGCCGACTCAACACGTATCCCGTAAACTTTACGGCATTCGGCAATAGGCATCGATCGATTTGCTCTCCCGCATCGCGCGGAGCCTCTCGATCGGTGCTTGTAGCCGAGTGCCGTTTTTCATTGGAGCTCCACCGATGGCCGACACCAACGTCATGGAACAGATCGTTTCACTGTGCAAGAAGCGAGGCTTCGTCTACCCCGCCAGCGACATCTACGGCGGGATCAACGGTTTCTGGGATTACGGCCCGCTAGGCGTACTGCTGAAGAACAACATTCGCGACTCGTGGTGGCGCCACATGGTCGAGTGCCCGCCCATCGGTCCGGACGGGCATCCGGTCGAGATGGTCGGCTTGGATTCGTCGATCATCCAAAATCCCAAGGCGTGGATTGCCAGCGGCCATATCGGTGGGTTCAGCGATCCGATGGTGGACGATCGGGAGAGTAAAGCACGTTACCGCGCAGACCACGTGATGGTTTACGTCCCTAAGGACGGTCAGGGCAATGCGTTCGCGTTCATGTCCGGCGAAGAAGACGCTGCCGAGAAGAAAATTAAACGTGACGCCAAACGCAACCCTGTGGACTATGACAAAGTCGCCCTGACGTCCTTGCCGCTCGACAAATACGGCAATATCGTCGCGCCTGCGGCCAAGGCGGCTGGCACGCTGACCGAACCACGCGCATTTAATCTCATGTTCATCACCTTCGTTGGGGCACTCGCTGACGACGAATCGAAGGCGTACCTCCGTCCGGAAACGGCGCAGGGCATCTTCCTTAACTTCAAAAACATTGTCGATACCACCCGTGTGAAAGTGCCCTTTGGTGTCGCTCAGATCGGCAAGAGTTTCCGTAACGAAGTCACGCCGCGAAACTTCATCTTCCGTTCGAGGGAATTCGAACAGATGGAGATGGAATGGTTCTGCCATCCGGACGAAGCGATCAAATGGTATGATTTCTGGAAAAATGAACGGATGAAGTGGTGGAAATCGCTAGGCGTGTCCGACGAACGCCTGCGATTCCGCGATCACGCCGCGGACGAACTGGCGCATTACAGCAAGATGTGCGTGGACATCGAATACAAGTATCCGTTCACCGCTCCCGACTACGGCGAACTCGAAGGCATCGCTCATCGCGGCGAGTTCGACCTCACGCAGCACCAGAAACACAGCGGCCAAAAGCTGGACTATTTCGACCAGGAACTGCAGCTTCAGCTCAAGGCTGAAGGCAAGCCGGACGACGAGATCAAGGCCAGGAGCCGATACCTCCCGAATGTCATCGAGCCGGCTAGCGGATTGACGCGCGCGGTTTTGGTGTTGCTATGTGAAGGCTACACGCTCGACGAATCCCGGCCGAGCAAGATGTACCTCAAGTTCAAGCCGAAATTCGCGCCGGTGAAACTCGGCATCTTCCCGCTCGTCAATAAAGACGGAATGCCAGAAATAGCCGAAAAGCTGTACCTCGATCTTCGGCAGCGTTTCACGTGTGAATACGATCCGAAGCAGAACATCGGCAAGCGGTACGCCCGCATGGACGAAATCGGCACGCCGTTCTGCATTACGATCGACACCGAGACTTTGAGCAACCAATCGGTGACAATCCGTCATCGTGACACGCAGCAGCAGGAACGCATCGCGATCGACAAAGTGGGGGCGTTTGTTGCGGAGAAAATCGCTGAATGATTCGCAGGCCTTCGAGAGTCTGAAGTAAGTAGTACCAACGATGCCGGCACAGTTGGACATCCTCGCTCTCGAGCCGTTTTATGGCGGCATGCGTCGGACGATGCTTGAAATCATCGTCCGTTGCTCGCGCCATCGTTGGACGGTCCTCAAGCTCCCGCCGCGTCGCATGGAACGCCGGCTGACGGCGGCGGCGCATTGGTTTGCGGAGCAGCTCACGCGTCACTGGGTGGGGCGGGTCGACCTGTTGTACACCAGCGACGCCTTGAACCTGCCTGATCTATACCGGCTGGTGCCGAGCCTGATTGAAAAGCCTTCGGTGGTTTATTTCCACTCGAACCAACTGGCCGAGAGCGGCGATGATCAGCAGGGGCCGCATGAGTTGGTCAACCTCTCGACCGCGACGGCCGCCAGTGAGATCTGGTTTAATTCGCTGTTTCATCTCAAAAGTTTCCTCGCCAAGGCATCGGCGTTGGTCGATCGGCACTCGGAGCTGTCGAGTCAAAACCCAATGGCCGAGCTGACGCGTAAGGCGCACCTGATGTCGCCACCGATGGATCTCAACTTCATCCTGGAAGTAGCCAAGGTTCAAAAGGACAAGCGGAACGACCGACTATTTTTCGTCGATACACGCGACGCCGACATTCCATTCCTCAACGCCGCCTTGGCGACAGTCATCCGTCGCGGCGAGCCGTTTGAGCTAGTGACTGTCGGCCCAGTTGAAGATCTGGCCGCTGATCTGCCTCGCCACACGATCAGCGAAACCGATGATGTCGGCCAGATCGAGGCGATGAACCAAGCCGCCATCTACGTCAGCGCCAAACCTAAAACCACGTGCGACTTACATGCGATTCGGGCGCTGATGGCCGATACTTGGCCGATCGTCCCGCGCGGAGGCGTCTACGCGGAACTGCTGCCGAAAAAGATGCACAGTGCCTGCATGTACGATCCGATCGACACGGACAATCTCGCCAGCCGGATCCAGGACTACTGGTACGTCGAGAAACCCACCAACTACGCCGCCGACGTAGCCAAAATCCTCAAACCCTTCGACGCCATCGCCGCCTGCAAAGCAATCGACCAGCGCCTGGAAGAACTCGCCGCCGCCGCTCCGAAACATTAGGAAAAGCCTGAATATCTGAACTTGTCTTTTCATCCCCCTACCAACGTCCGATAATCTATGCTACGTCTGTCAAGTTTCTATCCCGTTTCTGCTTAAGCGTGTTAGCTGTCGCCCCGATCATTCGCGGTATATGGGGTGCGGCTCTGCTCGTTTGTTAGTGGCTGAAAAGCTCGGCATTCGCCTAGCGTCTGCTCTATTCATTAATTCGCGGTGGCGGCTCGTGGTCGGCGGTGGGCGGGCTATTCCTTTTCAATCTTTGCGGTCATTGCGGCGGTTCTGTTTTCAGCAGTTGAAAGCGGAGCGGGTCCTCGTTGTCTTTGCATAAAAGGATGACGGGTCCGGGGTGTGGCTTGGCGGCTTATCCCGGACCCGTCAAAAGGGCATGGATCAGATTATAGCCTCTAGGCTTCCAGAGCAAGCGATTAATCGTTTCGTCTGGCTTCGCCGTTTTCTCCCGAACACTCGCAAAACTTGCTACGTCATCCTGTCGCCCGACGGGATTGAGGTTGAGCGGTATCAACTCCCTTTCGCTGCTCGTCGTCGGTGTCGCTTGCTTAATGCCGCGTTGTCCTCCTGCGTGGGGGCAAAGTGATTTATTCTTACATGTTTGTCGTTCTGCGGGTGCTGCTGTGCCTGCATTTCTTCGGCCATCCGGTCACGTGGCTATTTGGTGTCTCAGAGCTCGCTGTTTGTGCTTCTACCGTGTGGGCTGTGCGTAGGGGGTGCGTCGATGATTCTTGGCAAGGTCGGATTGTTCCTCTTGTTTATCTCCTTCCCTTGCTCATGTCCTCTCATGGTGCGTACAGCGGCCATCTGTGGGCGGCGTTTTTGTGGCTGGCTATCGTCGTCGAGCTTTCTTTCCGCTTCTGGCTGGGGCGTTACTGCACAATCGGCGTTCCTGTTGCTGTTGGTCTTCGCACTTCTGGGCCTTACCGATTTATTCGTCATCCGTTGTCTGCGGTTGAAGTGGTGGCGATTGTCGCTCTCCTCGGCTGCTTTCCTTCGGTGTGGAATATGGGCGTCGCGGTGCTGGCGGTGGCTGGCCAAGCGTTAAACGTCTTGATTGAGGAAAGGCATTGGCGGTCGGCGGTCTTTCACCCTGTCGATCGCCCGCGTGATTCCTACCGGTGTGCCGCTTCGTCTGAATACGCCTCGTATTCGGTTCTCGTTCCTTGGCGCTGGTTGCCGGGGGTGTGGTGATGTCTAAAGTGTTTGCCCTTTTTTTGTCGCGTCGGGCTCCGCCTTCTTCCCTTATGCGGGAGAAGGTCGAGCCTGTTTATTTGCACATCGTGCGGTCTTTCGATTTGGCGAATGCTCAGCGTGTGAAACGTGGCGGGCGTGCGTGGAAAGATACTGTAGAGGTCGCGTTTTTTCGCCATCAGTTGCGGATGATTGAGTTGCGACGGACCCGCCGGTCGCGGGCTGCGTTGATCTGGGAATCTAAATATGGCCGGTGAGCCGGCGGGAGTATTGCAATGCTTGTTCGAACATTTCGCGTTGAGATCGAGTTTGAAACCGGCGAGCGTTACGGGGTAACGGTTCTCGGGGGTTCCGATGAATTGCTCGCGTTCGCTAAGGCCGTCGCTGGGTGCGATCTAGTGCACCTTGTTTCGATTGCGAACGTGGATGATGGCGAGCTAGTGTTCCTTGGCGTGTAGGAATGGGATGTTGTTACTACAGTAAATAGTCGCGTTTAATAGGAAGGCGCTTTTATGGTGGATTATTTGTTGTCTTTGCCGCCATGCATTTTTTTCTTCGGCGTGGTGGTGGGTGGATATCTGCTCGTCGTCGCGTGTTTTTTTGTATTCAAGTGGCTGTTTCGGATGGCCTCGATAGCTACTGCTCCAGCATCATACAACGAGCGCGATCTAATACGCACCTTTGTCACCAAAGAACAGTTTGAGACCTTCACGCGGCGGGCCGTCGTCGAGCAGGTGCGTTGCGTGTGCAACAATGGCGAATGTGGCCGGTGGTGGACAAGGCTTCAAGTGCCTGTGAAGTGCGACAGTTGCGGTCATCGCTCATTTCGAGTTGAGACGCATTACGTCACATCGCAAGGCGGGCTTTGAGGGCTTGTCCTCTGTGCATAGTGCTTCGCGCCTTCTCTGAGTTTTTTTAAGGCCTCTGGATTGGTCCTTTGCGAGCATTCGCAAGGTTTGCCGGGGATGGCGTGAGCCGTCTCTGATAGCGCTGGTCGCGTGTGTTCATTGGCGGCGGTGGCTTTATGATCGATTCCTATTCAGCCTGTGTTGATGTCGAGCGCTTCCGGGCCGTACGGCGGTGGCGGATCGCGGAAGCGGCACGCGCTCGTGAGTCCGATTTTCTGCGCATTAATCGGCCCGGCCGGGTTCACTGGTTTGATAATGGGGCTGTCTGCAAGTTTAAGTTGCCTTCGCGTGGCCTGCCACCTCGCGGATCGACCCGCGGCAGAATCTGCGGCTTTTCCGCTGCCGCTCGTCGTCGTCTGTTGGAGTTCATGGCGTCGATTGATCGAGCAGCTACGCTTCCTGCTCAAATGTGGATGCTAACGCTCACCTATCCGGGCGTTTGGTCGGGCGATCCGATCATCTGGAAAAAGCATCTAGACAATTTTTTACTGCGCCTGCGGCGGGCATGGGGTGATTTGGGCCTCGTCTGGAAGCTGGAATTTCAACGGCGGGGTGCTCCGCACTTCCATATTATCCTTCAGATGCCGTTGGACGCGATCGCGGGCATGCAAAAGATAAAAGAGTTCTACGATGCCAAGCGCAATCGAAACGTGCGAATTTGGACGGGTGGCGACATCGGCAAAATGCGTGAATGGTGCTCTAAGGCGTGGTATGAGTGCGTCGGCTCTGGCGATTCAGATCATCTGATGGCCGGTACGCAAGTGGAACCGATCGAAAGCTGGGAACAATGCCAGTCCTACGCGGGCAAGTATCTGGGTAAAGAAGTCGAGCTACTAGCGTCTGATTTCGCTCTCAAGGTGCCTGAGGCTAACCAATCAAAAAATGTAAGCCTCGGCAAGTTCTGGGGCGTTCGCAATAAAGAGCAATTTAAGGTGACAGAGCGTCAAGCAACCTGCGAGTGGATGGAATGGATCAAAATACAGCGTCCGCTTCGGAAATTTGTAGCAAAGCAAGGCAAGCAACACAAGCATTTGAAGTGGAAACTACGTTCAACAACTGTATTCGTTCCTGCATCCATCATCGAAAGGTTACTGACTGAGCATTTACCGTCTTGGCGGTTCTCGCTCACGTCCGGTTGTCTTCACACGGATGAGGGCTACCGATTGCTTCGTGATGATGCGTATCGTAGGCGTGAGGATTTCAAAGGCGGGATTGATCAGGCTTGGCTTGATGTCGTCTCGGATATTGAAATTATTTATCGCGGGGGTATGGATATTTCATCTGTGCAAACGCTGCAAAACTAAAATTTTTTTTTCGTGCGCAATAGCGTGGCGTGGCAAAGGGTTACGCAAAATGCGTTGTGCAAAATCTTTCCTCAAAACACGCTTTTCGCGTGTATATATAGAGGGCCTTATGGTTTTTCTCGGCAAATCTGCGGCATGTTTGGCAAGCGGTTACTCGGTTCACGATGTTGAGCGGGTCCGGCGTCTGGTGCGGAAATGTCTTTCATCCGGCGAGGTGCTTTTGCTGAGCCTGATCGACTACGATCATTGTTCGTTCAAACATGCTGCGGATCGCCTGAGAATGTCCGAACAATGGGCAAGGCAACTGTACGGCTCCTGCTGGCGTGCCCTACACGCGTCGGGGGTCTATCCCGTCGCTCGCCAACGCATAGCTATCGGTGTGCTTGTTGCACAACACACAGGGGGGGAGCCCAAGGAGTGGGGTTGCCGGGAAGCGGATGGGTGAATGTCGTACTCGGCAGAGGGAAGGGGAAACCTGCGGCGGGGGGAACGCTTCGGGCGGTGAAGATGGTTTCCCCCGAGAGCGGTTTACCCTTCCCTGTGTTCAGGGTCGGTCTATTGTGTTTGAAGCCCTTGGATGGGCGGATTGGTGGTTCTGTGAATCGTAACGATGTGAAAGTTTTCCCGGTTGAAGGCAAACCCGGTTCGGATCAGGTGGGTCGCGTAGACTTCGCGTTCTCTCCTGGCGTTCTGCCGGTGCGAACGATCCGCGAATACAAGCCCAAAGGCTCGGACGAATACAAGAAGTTTGAAACCGGCTCGATCATCGGCGCTCAAACGATCATCTGTCAGGGCGCAAGGCTGGGCGTCGGCAAAAAGGGTCCGTACATCCTCGTCGATGCCTTCGATGTGCCTTTCGACGTTCGGCAGCAAGTCGCGGAGATTGCCTACCAGAAGCTGCAAGAGCGTGTGCAGCATTCGGCTGCGACCGATGAAGCTCCGGCGGCTAAGCGTGGTCCGAAGCTCGCGGTGTAGTGTTCACGTTGATAATTCGTCTCGGCGTTCCTCGTGCCGGGCGTCCTTCATCGGATGCCCGGCTCTTTTTCTGTCCGTGAAAGGGGTTCGGTATGCGACATTTCTTTATTGTTCTCGCCGCGGCTTTTGTACTTGTTGGTATCCGCTCGGATGCGAGGGCTGATCCCGGTGAATTCTATCCATCTACGATCACTGCCACCGTGGATTGGTCAGTTGTTGATCTTAGTGCTTATCCCGGTGTGCTGCCTTCTGATCTGCCGGTTAGTCTCTCTTTTATTCTGCAGGGCACGGGGCAGGTCAATGATGATCCTTTTTACTATCATTCGAATATTGATCCGTTTCCTGCAGTAAGTGGAGTTTTCTTATCCATTGACTCATATATCTACCGGGCGAACGTCGATGGGTCGTTCGTCGATGCTCTCCACTCGGGTTCTCTTTTTGATTTCTCGTTGTCGGTTAACTTTAGTCCTGGCGTCCAGCTATATGGTTTCGCTGTTTATGATGACGCGGGGCGAGTGGCAATCTCTGGCGGTGATGTGCCTTCTGGTTTTACTGCTGCACTGCCTGATCCATCCGGCGGCGGTGTGGCTGCGTCGGTTGCAATCGGCATAGCTTCCTGCTGTCGCAAAAAGCGAAGTTAAAGGGGGCGTGATGTTCCGGTTTCCCTTGCTCGTTGTGTTGTTCGCCTCGGCAGCGTCGGCGGGGTCTGTTCCATCATGGATTGATGGCAACGTTTCAACGCCCGGCTATGTCGGCTGGCTTCGCCTGTCTCTCGTAGGGGGTTCTTATGAAAGCGTCCTGGCTGGTACGTCTTACACCGTCGCGATTGCAGAAGATGGCGGCGTCACGGTCAACGGCTCTTCTGCCGGTGATTGGTCAAGCTCGATTGAAGGTCACGGAATCGCGTCGGGTTCTTTCTCGTTTGTTCCAACCCGTATTGCTAGCGTCGGGTCGGACCTCTGGCCTACGGCTGATTGGTTCGTAGGCGGGATTTTCTTCGGCGTCATCTGGTATTTCTTCTGCGTCACTTTTGCGTTTCTGATACGAGTCGTGCGGGCGGGCACGGCTGGTTATTCATGGATTCCGCCAACTTAGAAGGGGGTTTCAGTGCGAAAGCTTCTGAACCGTTTCGCGTCCGTTTTGCGCTCGGGTCGTTCTCTCGCGGTGGCCGGTGGGGCCGTCGCTCTCGGTGGCTTGGCTTCGCAGGCCAACGCTGCGGCTTACGCCATTCCGGCGGAATTGCAGCCTTCGGCTGTCGCTGATGCCGCGTTCGGCATTATCACGCCGTTCATCCCTGTGATGATCGCGATCGGTGTCACGCTGATGATTACGCTCGTGGTGTACAGCGTCATCACCCGCAAGGTGTGGCACTTCGGCAACGTCGCCTAACCTGGCGGCTTGCGGTAGTCGTGGCGGGGTTGTTCGGGGTGGGCAACCCCGCCATTTTTTTGCTTTGACGGTTTGGGGGTCACATGGAATCGCCTTTTCTGTGGTTCGTGCTCGGCTTCGCGTTCGTGTGGCTGACGGCTCGGACGATATTCGGGCGTGCGTGGTCAATTCCCCTCGTGCTGCTGTTTCTTTTGCCCGCGTGTGCTTCGGTCGGCTACGCTCAAACCGTTGGCGATGGCGAGTATCACGGCGCACCCTATGCGCATGTCCAATGGGCTCCGGGGTGTGCGTTTTATACTGATGGCGTCGATGGCCTGTTCGGTTCTAAATATCAATACAGCAATCAAGCGCCTATCAGCGATCACGGCGGACAGTTAGCCTTAGTTAGTCCTGTGATGATGACGCGTTTCGACGGGTATTGGCTTGGGAGTGCGAATTGTTTTCGCGAATACAATACGCCGGGCGTTCCCTTCGATGGGCCTAAAGACGTTAAGCAAGTCCTCGTTGTCGTTACGGATGGGACCAACTATGTTGATGTGACGTTCGATGGCGTGAAGGTTCGCGTTTATTGGGGTAGTACTGGCTACTATTGGACGGGTCCACCTGGCGAAGTTGCAACCCCTCTCGGAGTGGTTCCCGGTGAACCGGGGTATTACGGATTCGTGCGCCTCAATAACATGGCCGTGAATCCTTCTGGCGGAAGTGGAGCGAGTACCCAGCCGACCACGACAAGTCGACCTTCTACAAATCCTGCTCCTGAAGCGGGAGCCGTCGGCTGGTACGATGACATTATTGCACGGCTGTTGAAGAGCGATCATCCGAATCATCATTCCGGGGAAAGCGCTAGTGGTAGTGAAGCTCCGCCAAAAAGTTTGTTCGAGCGGCTCGTTAACACCGACGGTGACGTGTGGGTAAAAGGTGATGATTATCCCGCTGAGAACAACATCACAACTTTGTTGCATTCGCTTGTGGGCATGAGTCATTCCGGCATCAACCCTATCACGGAATTTGATGCGGTGGCTACTGCGTTCGGTGATGACTCTAGCACTGACACCGGCGAATATTCACGTTTTTCGTTTGGTCGGTCTGATGGTACGCGGTCTGCTGGCAAGCAGCTTGTTGGGCAAATAATAGCGATATATTCTGATATACGCTTTGGCTCGGGTGGCGCTGGCTCTTTGGCCAGACGTTTTTGGTTTCTCGGCCCAATCTGTAATTGGTTCAAAACGATTGCAACGGGTTTCCTTGTGCTCGTCTCAATCGTTGCTATCGCGCAGTGTTTTGTGAGGGCGCTTGGTTTCTCGACGGGTCGGCTATTGAATTGGTTATCCATTCGCCCGGCTGCTCGGCCTGATGAGCCGCCGCCGGTACCTTCTTGGGCGGAGTTTTCGTTCGGTCCTGCGGGTTTTCAGAATCGGCCACGATCCGCTTCACCTGATATCATGTATGAGGGACCTCGAGACAATTACCTTTAGCATTTGGGGGCGTGATGTTTGATTCTATATGGCTGTGGTTTCTATCGCTCGCAGGTTCTACGATCCCTGTGATTGACGCTATTCTATTGCAAATGTGGGGTTTTATCCTCAAGAGCATAGCGGAATTCTTTTGGTATTTGATGAATCCTGAGCGCGTGCTGATTTGGGGGAAATATGTATATGGGTTCGTCTTTAAGCTTCTCTTGTACTTCGTGCCGGATGATTTGGATCCGTATCTCACGCAATTATCAAACGCTTTAACAGGTACAACCGGCGTACATATTTTCCGCCTTGTGTACTGGTTCGGCGATCAATTCATTTCAATGTATGTCGTGATGTCTTTGTTTTCGGCGTTTCTCGTTCTGATTCCGCTGATGCTTATCTTGCGGTTCATTATGTCCGTGATTTATCGTGTCTATCCATCGGGGTCTTTGGAATGATCAAACTTGTTCTCGGTGTGCCCGGCTCCGGCAAGTCGCTGTACATGCTTTGGCTGATGCAACAGTACGTCAACGCCGGTCGTAAAGTGTTCACGAACATGGAACTGACTCCAGCGTGTCCTTTTTATCACAAGGTTTTTCGGCTTGAAGCGGACGCGGAGCGGTTGCCCGGCTTCGATCACCTGGCGTTGGGTCGGCGTCCTTTTCGTTTTCCTGTGATGACCGAGCCGGATAAGGATGCGGGCGTTCAGTTCGCGGCGTTCTGGAATTATGTCCCTCGAGGTGCTGCGATCTTTCTCGATGAGGGGGATAACTACTTTGATTCGGCAGATTGGGATGCGTTGAGCGTCAAAAAAGAGAACCGTTTGTATTGGAAACAACATAGGAAGGCGGGCCATGATGTCATTTTTACGCTCCAGCATCTCGAAAATCTTTACATCCGCGTGCGGCGGCAGGTCCAGTCATGGATCGTGTGCGAATGGAACCGGCGTGCGTCGCGAGCGTACTCATACTTGCCGATCTGGGCCTCGGCATTCAACCGGGTCGAGTTCGCATCGGAGAAATTTTCAAAAGCGTCCATGATGGGTAACGGCCGGTTCTGGTACGCGGAAGCGAAAAAGATGTTCACTTGGTATCGCTCTGATCAGATCATTGGTGATTTCGTATGTGCCGGTGCACGAAAGGCGGCTGCATGAGCATTGTTTTAATTATTGTCGCGGTCTGGCTCGGTAATGAATTCACGGCGCTTGTTGGATGGATCACCTCCACGATCGGGGAGTTTTTCCTACCCTCGCTGCGTCGCTGCTCATGCCGTTGTCCCGATTGCGGTTGTGAGGTGTAAATGGATGCGAGCCAAATTGTGATGTTGCGTATTGGCTGGGGTTTGCTTCTCGGCCTGTGGGCTTTCCTCGCTGTGATGATCGTTCAGGGGTGTCTTTATGATGAGTCCGAAAACGTTGGAAGCGGTAGGGGGCGTGACAAGTAGCGGCGGCTCTGCTCTTTCTGCTGAGGGGGGCCAAGTTCCGTTAGAACCCAAGCGGCGGCTTTGGATTCTAAAATGGATCGTCATTTTTTCCGTGCTATCTGCTCCTGTGGTCTACCTCCGTTATGGTCGCAAGGGACCTGACCAAATCAAGGCGTCATCGGTCGTCGCGGGTCCTCGCCCGACTACCGGACCTGTTGCTGTGGCAAATGGCTGGGCAATTGCTCCGCCGGTCAATGTGTCGTGCCTCTGGGTCGCTGGAGATTCGGCGGGGATTCTTATTGATGGGGTAGAATATGCGGTTCGTCCTGGCGATCGTTTTAATGATCTCTTTGTCGGTGCTGTGCGGGTGTCGGGGGTCGATCTATCAGTCTCCGGCAGAGTCAGCACCTATCGTCCCGGACTTCGGAGCGGTGAAGCTGCAACTATCGGGGACCGTGCCGATAGAACGCGTTCTAGGCGTGATGCAGGAAAAACAAATCCTCAAGGCGTGGCCGGGAAACATTGATCTGACCCGCGACAAAATGGCGCTTTCGGGCGATGAGAAAATCTATTCGATCATTTCCTACATCGAGCAAATGTATGGTTGGGTTTATGATGCCGTCACGCGTCGTTTTGTTCCTGCGGTCGCTACGCACGGCATGGATAATCCCGACGAGTTCGGGCGAGCGACCGGCGGTGAGCGTGTCGAGCTTGCGGCTCGGCAGCAAGTGGCTTTCGGAATCAAGCTGATCGGCGGCGGTACAACGATTGATGAAAAGCAACTGGCGGCGTCTGGCCAAAAGATAGAGTTTTGGGGCTCTGCTCCCGCAGGTCTTCGTCGATCATGGGGTCAAACCGTCGAGCGCCAGTACACTGACGGCGCGATCAATCCGCAAGCGGGCGGCATCGTTCAAGTGAATACGAAGACAAAGCAGGCTGGGTTTCAGGCTGACTTGCTGATCGGCATGTTGCCAGGTCAAAAGTTCCGCTCTGATTCAACCCTGAGTGTCTCCAGTTTCACTGGCTCGGGCGTCGAAACGACAACCGTCAATTGTCCTCTGCAAATTGATGGCCCGCGTCGTCAATGGCTCTGTGTTTACCGCTTTACGACGATGGATGCTGACCTTCGTGTGACGTTTCAAAAGCTCGGCCTTAAGTTGGGCGCCGGATTAAATACCGTTTCTGTTTATCTCCGTGTAGAATGATTCGCGTTCCCGGCGATCCCTAGCCGCCTCGCGGCGGGTCGCCTATGCGATCTTTAACGAGGTTTTACATGGGTGATCTGGATGATTTGGCGGCTGCTGCTGGCAATGTACGGCGTGGTACAAGGATTGGCATTCAAAATCCAGCATTGCCTACGGGCGTTCCCGTCGTCCAGCATCTGCACAGCGCTTCGGCCCCGGTTGGCGCGACGGTGGTTAAGACAGGATTCTTAGCTGGTTTCGGCTTGGTCGGCGGCGTACTTGTCGCTGTCGGCTCTTTTTTTGCGATTGTAGTCGTCGTGATAGTTGTGTCGTGTGCGGGGCTCGGTATCGCTTCTCATGCACCCGCGATTACGACGCCTGTTGGGTCCAACGTCACTGCTGGAAAGACAGTTGTTTATCGTCGGCCTGACGGTTCGATCATGACAGCCGCCGAGGCGGAGCAGGCGAAGTCCGATCAGGTTTGGCGGGACAAGGGGTATTCTGTGCAGCGCGATGCGCAAGGGCACAGGACGTATACTTATGTCGGTAACGCCGCGACCTGCAAATAGTAGTTGACATCCGATAACTCCACTGTATGTTGTGTTTATCGGTCCTTAGAGGGACCGTAGTTAACTAATGCAGGGAAGCATTCAAAAAACCTCGTCAATCCGCCTACAGGCTCGCAAGGGCCGGTTATCGGAAAACCGGAAACACCGTCAGACGGTCCCTACCGGTTTTCTTAGGTCCGATAATCTATGTTATGTATAGTTCGATGGTAGTGGTGAAGTTTGACAACTTGAAGATCCCCGTCATCCAAGCGTGATTCTCAATTTTCTCAATGACTTCAAAGTCGGCGACCGTGTCGATCTCGGCGTGGCCGTCGCGAATCGGTTGACTGAGTCGATCAAAGCGTTCCCGAATCACTCGGTCTTCGCGGAGTTGACCGGCGTCTGGGGATCTGCAAGAACGACGAAGTCGGTGAAACGAGCCCCAATTAAAGCCGGTTCAAACTCGCGGCGACGTTGGGTTTTTCCTTCTAGCGACGAAAAGGATCGAACTGAACGACCACCCGCTGAAGCCGGTGGGTTTGGATGCGACTGGAAGTCGCCTTACGGGCGTGAACGATACCGGTCGCGACGGGCAGCGGTTTAGGAAATGCTTTCCCTACCCGCGCCCTTAGCGACCGTCAACAACATGCAGAAAGAGCTGCTAAAGCAGTTCCGCCTTAAGGCGTCGGCTTGCCTGGCCGGGTGTGCGTCAGAATCCATGCCAGCCCGGCGACATATCGGCATGCGTTGTTCGGGCTTCGTCTCGGGAGGCTGCGGATCGAGCGTCGGTTATGGCTTTGGATCGACAGGAGGAAACACGTGAGGCATCGTGGCGGGTGGTACGATTGTGGGCCTGTTTAATTCTCCGATCAACCCGCCGATCAGAGTGGACGGATTATCCATCGGCGTCGTGGGCGTGTCGATCGTCTTGGGCTGTTCCGGCACGACCTGATTGGACACCGGCTTAGTGTTCGTCGGCGTGAACGAAGAATTGGTCGGCTCGGTCGGCGGGTCCGGCTGATTCATTGCGACGCCCGCGGGCGCGGAGGGCGGCGGCGCGACGACTTTTATGCTCGGAACAGGCATGGGTACACTCACCGAGGACGACTTGGCAAAAAACATCAGCCCCATCACGATGAGCACGATGCCGGCAAGAGCAAAACCAGCCAACACCACCCAGATTTTGGGGGCGCTCGATCTGCGCGGCGTGTGATAATCCATCACCGGCACATCGCTCGCAGCCACTTCGAGCGCGGCCGTGATCTTGTAATTGCCGATCGTCGACCCCAGCGCGATCGTCTCCTTCGGCGTCGGCAATGGCAACACCGGCGTCGGTGGCGACAGGTCGTCCGGTCGCATCGCAGTCACCTGCGCTGATGGCGGCTGAACTTTGGGTTCGGGCTTTTGTGGTTGATCCGGCATAGCAATCCGCAATCGAACAACCGTACTCTATCAAATATGGGAGCAAACGGATTGAAACAAGTCAATTATACGGTTTATCCCTGAATCTCGTGCGTGATCCATTGCGTGTGGGTGATTGAGGCGAGGGTGGCTTCGTCGAGTCTGTTCCAGCTGGTTTGGCAGTGGTCGAACAGGTCATCGTAACTTTTGTAGATGCGGTTGCTC
>JBBROD010000004.1:0-85277 GCA_038229715.1 Tepidisphaerales bacterium
AATAAAGGGGACGCGATTCTTTTATTGCCTCCTACGCATCGACTGGTTACGATCCGCCAATGCCCCGACAAGCCCGCAACACCCCCGGCGGATACGCCTATCACGTCATCAACCGCGCCAACGGCCGATTGCGACTGTTCCGCAAGGAGGAAGATTTCCTTGCCTTCGAGCGAGTGATGGTTGAGGCGATGGAGCGGCACCCGGTCCGGCTGCTCGACTGGTGCGTGATGTCGAACCACTGGCATTTCGTGGTCTGGCCGCGCGGAGATGGGGATCTGACGGCGTTTTTCCGGTGGCTCACGCATACACACACGCAGCGGTGGCACGCCCACCACGGGACGGCCGGTACCGGGCACCTGTACCAAGGGCGGTTCAAGGCGTTTCCGATCCAGCAGGACGATCACTTGGCCGGCGTGCTGCGATATGTGCAGCTGAACCCCGTGCGGGCGAAGACCGCGCCGCGGGCGGACGCCTGGCGATGGGGCAGCGCCTACGTTCGGCGGCGCGGGGATGCGACGCTGAAGGCGCTGCTGAGTGATTGGCCGATCGCGATGCCTCGCAACTGGCAAGCGTGGCTGGCGGACGGAGTGAGCCATGCGGAGCGTAAGCGGATCGCCGAGAGCCTCCGCCGATCGCGGCCGATGGGCGACGCGACTTGGACGACGAAAATCGTCAAGCAGCTGGGTCTGGAATGGACGGTCCGCCCGAGAGGCAGGCCGCGGAAGCCAATCGACTGAAAATATGTCGAAAAAGAATCGCGTCCCCTTTTTTCAAGACCGGAGTACAAGTCATGCGACTTTCCCTAGCGTGGATCTGCGTGTTGAGTGTGATGCTGCCGGGCGCAGCTTTAATTGCGGCGCCCGCACCGGCCAAGCCCATTGAGGTACCTGACCTCACCAAAAATGCCGAGGTCGACAAGGCCAAGTCCTACAACCTCGGCGCTACGGGAATGCGGGGATGGATCTTCACCAAGCCGCCGACGCACATGGATTCGTATCAGGGGCGTACAACTGTCTTGAGCCGGCAGATTTTGGTGACACACGTCGGCGTGAAGTCTCCCGCGGATGGCGTCATGCAGGTCGGCGACGTTATTTTGGGCATCAACGGAAAGCTATTTGATGACGACACTAGAAAGCAGATCGCTCTGGCGATTCAAGTCGCCGAGTCGCACGAAGCCAAGGGCGACTTGAGCCTGACCGTGTGGCGGGCCGGCAAAACGCAGGACGTTCATCTGCATCTGAGAGAACTGGGCAATTACGACTCGAAGAACCCGCTTGAAAGTGAAAAAGCCAAACTCATTTTCGACGAGGCGTGCCAGGCACTTGCAAAAGAAGGCATCCCTAACAATTGGGCCGGCCCCGTCAGCGCGATGGCGATGCTGGCCAGCGGGAAACAAGACTTGATGCCCGTCGTCCGCGAGTATGCGCAGAAGATCGCCCTAAGCACCACCTCGCAGGATAAGGCCAATCCCGAGACCGGCACATGGGATTTGAGCTACCGGGCTCTTTTTCTCTGCGAATACTATCTGCTGACCCGAGACCAAACCGTTTACCCCGCGATCAATCAACTCACGATCGCGATGGCACGCGGCCAGAGCATGTTCGGAACGTTCGGGCATCGGCTGCTCAAACCACGGCCGGATGGATCGCACGGTTCGGTTCCCGCGTACGGGCCGGTCAACGAGACCGGATTGGTCGTCAATATCGCCATCCTGCTCGGCAGTAAATGCGGCGTGGATGACCCGGAAGTGAAGCCGGCCATCGAAAGAGCGTCCAAGTTTTTCGGCTCTTACGTGGACAAGGGAGCGGTCCCCTACGGCGAACACGTGGCGTATCCCACTCACGATAACAACGGGAAAGTCGCCATGGCGGCTGTCTTGTTTGCGTTACAGGGCGACCGCGTCGAGCCGGCCCGGTTTTTCGCCAAGATGACCGCCGCCTCATATTGCAATCGCGAGTACGGACACACCGGGCAAGGCTTGAGTTACCTTTGGGGCGCGCTGGGTGCCAACTGCGGAGGGCCGGCGGGGTTATCCGCATTCTTCAATCAATCGTCATGGCACTTTGACCTTGTCCGCAGGTGCGATGGCTCGTTTACCTATGACGGCAACGAGCAATACGGGCCGGGCACTACCGACGACAACACTTACTACGGCAAGAGCAGTTACGACGGCCTGAGCCCCAATGCGACTTACGTTCTGACTTACTCGCTGCCGCTGCGCAAACTCCTGCTTACCGGGCGCGATGATCGGCCGACACGGCCAGGCACCGCCCCGCCGCAATGGTTGAGCAATGCCGACGCCAAAGAGGCGATCGCATCAGGACGATTCGATCTCGATCGCAAGAAATGCACGGCCGATCAACTCGTAGCGGCGCTGGGCGATTGGTCGCCGGTGGCGCGCGGCTGGGCGGCGGAGGAACTGGCGGCCCGCCCGGAGGCCGTTTCGCTCGTGCCCAAATTGATCGAATTGGCCGACGGTAAAAACATGCGACAAAGCCTTGGCGCTTGCGAGACGCTGGGCCGGATCAAAAATCCGCAGGCGCTGCCCGTGCTGATCAAACTGCTGAGAACCGCCAATCCCCTCGTAAGCTTCAAGGCCGCCGAGGCGTTGAACTTCATGGGCAGCGACGCCAAGCCGGCGCTGACGCAGCTCCTTCAGGCCGTGATCGACTCCGCCCGTAAGGGCGACGAAATTAACTGGGACGATCCGATCCAGTCCACGCAAACCCAACTCGCCACCGTCATCTTCGACGGCCTGCTTCGCGGATCGATCGACGGCGTGGACACCAAGCTTCTGATTCCAGCGATCCAGACCATGCTACACAATGTGGATGGTGCCGGCCGAGGTAAGGTGGCTCGCGTTCTTCAGAAGAATCTCACCGTCGAGCAGGTGCGTGAGCTCGGCCCGGACATTCTTGCCGCTGTAAAGGTAATCGCCCCCGCGGACACGATGTTCGGCGATGACGTACGCGAGGCCGGCCTTAAAGCGCTGGCGCGATACCACTTCGAAGAAGGTATCGACGCTGCACTGCTATACGCCCGAACCCAAAGCATGCACTCCAGCCAGGATCGCATGACGCGGATCATGTCCATCCTCGCCAGCTACGGCACGGCCGCCAAGCCGCTGTTGCCCGAATTGCACAAGCTGGTCGAGGAGTGCAAGACGCAATCCGATTTCCCCGAATGGGCGCGAACGAAGAAAGCGGCGGCGGTTGTGGAGGGAATCAAAATCATCGAAGCAACGACCGAGCAGCCCGAACTGCTACGCTTCTCACAGAAACGCGACGGGAGCTTTCCCCGTTGATTCTTTTCGAGTGCCGAAATTGCTCGGCTGGTAACGGCCGATCGGATCGACGCAGCTTTGCGGATGGACTGCGCTCTCCATCCCCATGCACCAATACATCGCGTTGACCATCAGGCGGCGGAGCGACGCGTCGGCCAAGTCGTTGGAACTTCCCATGGTCGAGCAAAACACCCGGCCGGTGCCGCGGTCGGGGTCGGGATGTCTCGTCCACGCCAAAGGCATCCACGGTTTTTCGGCGTTCAACGCTGAAGCCGGATCAAGGGTTTTCAGAACGTGGCCTTCGACGAGCACTTGTGCGTCTTGCGGCGGGCTAGCCGTATAAACATCCGTCGGGCCGTGCATCACACCCACGCCGCGGAGGATGGGATGGTTGAGCATCGGCATGTGCGGGATACCGCGCGTGCCCTCGACGCCGTGGTGCCCGTGATGGCCGGCCCATTTCTCGCCGAGCAGCTGCCGACCGAAACCGCCTGGATAGACTTTGTTATCGCAGGAGAATTTCGCGTACGGGCTGTCCGGATTCCGCTTGTAGTGAAATGCGTGCGTCGAAGTGCGAATGCCCAGCACCGGCCGGCCGCTGAAGACGAAATCGACGAGGTATTTCATGTCCGCATCGGGCAACTCGCGAAAGCGGGTGAATAGGACGGCCAGGTCAGCCTTAGCCAGGTGGTGCATTCCGGGGATGTTGGTTTGCACGTTGGGATCAACCCATCCGGTCAACGGATCGATCGCAAAAAGCACGGTACACGTAAAACCATGATGCCTTGCCATGATCTGCGCCAACATCGGCAGCGCTTCTTCCGAGCGGTACTCTTCTTCCCCGCTGATGAAGACAATGTGCTTCCCGCGCCCCGGCCCGGCGGAGCCTTCGAGTGTGATCCATTGGTTTGCATTCATGGTGCTTCCTTCATTCCCAAGGGTGAATCACGATCTTCCCGCATTCACCTTTCACCTGCAGATCGAACGCTTCCTGGATTTGGTCGATGGGAAACGTGTGCGTGATGAGCTGATTAATCCGATCGGCCGAGCCTTGAATCGTTGCGATCATGTGCTGTGCGTGCAGCGCGTGGTTCCAGTGCCAGCAGCCGTGCAACCGCAGACCTTTGCCGACCAATGGCTGCACGTCGACGCTACCGCCCTGCCCGATGAAAGCGATATGCCCCCGCCGCTTCGCGACAGCCACCAGCAGCTTAGCCGACGACTCCGTCCGCGTGGTGTCGGCCGAAAATGGCACGCCCGTCCCGCCGGTCGCTGCCATGATTTGTTCGTTGATGTCCGCGTCCTGCGGATTGAACACTTTTTCAAATCCCAGCCGCAGGGCCTGTGCCCGGCGGTATTCGCTGATCTCAAGCCCCCACACGCGAGCGCCGCGGAACAGCGCAACCGTAGCCGTGCCCAGGCCGACCGGACCCAAACCCGAAACGAGCACGAGAGCGCCAGCGCCGACCTCCATCGACTGCATCGCGTTAAAGCCCGGGCCGAACCCGCAGCAGGCCATGGCGATATGGTCATAAGGGACGCCATCGGGGAACGGCAGACAAAGCCAGTCCTGCTGAATCATGAACTGGGCGACGGTTTCGCGGCCGGTGGTGGACGCGCAAATCTTCATCGCGTTACGCGGGGATCGGCAATAGATGTGTTCACCGCTCTGGCAAAGTTCACAAACGCCGCACGCACTTTGCGGCATGACTGCGACGCGATCGCCGACTTTCACGCTCCGCGCCGCCGGTCCGATCGCAACCACTTCCCCTGCCGCCTCGTGCCCGAACCCGCTGCGCTTGGGGCGATCGCGGAATTTGAACTCCGTGCAAAGCGGCGCGGCATGGATTTTGACTAGCACATAATTGTCGGCGACGACCGGATCGGCTACTTGCACCGCGCCGGCCGGTATTCCGCCGCCCATTTCTGCTTGCTTCATGGACTACACCTTTGTGATTCAGCCTGGAACTTTACTTTCGGTCGAATTGTATTTCACTGTGACCACCGAGGACATCCAATGAATGGGTCCCGGTCAAGGCCGCAGCGCGTCAGCACGGCGAACACCGAGCCGGATCATCTTCCGATCAGGTGAGAGTAATCGCTCATTGAGCGTGAAGCGACTGCCCGAGTCCGGCTTAAACATGCAAGTCGTTTTTAAGCTTCCGATGGGCATCGAAAATTGAATGACCTCCGCCACACGAAGAGGCCTCGTTGGCTTGTAATCGTTTGCCTGGGCGCGCATAATAGATGAGTTGGCGGTCTGTTTGCGGATTGGGCCGCCTGTATTCATGGTTTTTTGACGTAATGCCTTCACTGTCAATTATTTAGCGACAGATTGGCTTACGAAATGAACGTGGTTGAAAGCGGAGTGATAACGATCCTCGCCGTGGCCGCCTTAGTGGCGGTAGTGGCGTTGCCGGTTTGGGTGGCGGGTTGGTTGATCCAACTCGCAAACCCGTTGGCAGTGTTGCTTGCGCCGGTGCTGGGAGGTCGGCCGATGACGGCGGGTCAGGTCAGTCACGCGTTGCCGGCAGACGTTTGGCCGGCGCATCGCGACTGGAGAGCTCCACCCACATTCCTGATGCACCGACTCTTGCAGAAACCGGGCAAACTGTCCGTCTGCACTTGATCGGCTGCGCGCTCAAAGACCCGTTGTAAATCCGCAGAGTTTCGCCGGCCGCTTCGCCCCACCTCGGGACGTCGCAGCCGGCCTTTGGGATCTACAACATGGAAATTCTTATTGGTCTGATCATCGGTCTTGTCGTCGGCGGGGGCGCGATCTTTGCCTACTTTACTTACGCCGCCAGCAGCGCCCTCAAGCGAGCCAAAGTGCAAGGCGATCAAGTGATCGCCAACGCCGTCAAAGACGCCCAGCTTAAGGCTAAGGAAATCGAACTGGCCGCCCAGCAGGAGCAGCTCAAGCGCAAGGAGGAGATGGAAAAAGGCTTCGCCGTCGCCAGGCATGAGCTGAATCAGGAAGACATCTCCCTCGGCAAGCGGGAGGACGCCCTCAGCCGCAAGACCGAAGTCCTCAGCCACAAGGAAAAGCAGCTGGACGACCTAACGGTAAAGCTGGCCGCCCGCGATAAGTCGACACTGGCTAAGGAAGAACAGATGGCCGCCATCCTGCGTGAGCAGCGCGACCGCCTGCTGCAGATCACCAACCTCAACGTCGACCAGGCCAAGGAAATGCTGCTGAAAAACGTCGAGGAAGACTGCAAACACGAGGCCGGCGAGATCATCCTCAAAGCCACCGAGCAAGCGCAGGAAGAAGCCAAGGAAAAGAGCAGGATGATCATCCTTCAAGCCATTCAGCGGTACGCCGCCGAGCAGACGAGCGATCACACTACCAGCAGCGTGGCGATCCCGGACGATGCGATCAAGGGCCGCGTCATCGGCCGCGAGGGACGTAACATCCGGAGCTTCGAGAAAGCCACCGGCGTGGACGTGGTGATCGACGACACGCCCGGCCTGGTCGTCGTCAGCTGCTTCGACCCGGTGCGCCGTGAGATCGCCCGCATCAGCCTCGAGCGCCTGATCCAGGACGGCCGCATTCACCCGGCTCGTATCGAGGAAATCGTCGTCGCCACCACCAAGGAGATGGACGACGAGCTGATCAAGATCGGCAAGGAAGCGGTGCAGGAAGCGAACCTGCCGAACATCCCCAAGCCGGCAATCCCGCTGCTCGGCCGGCTCGGCTATCGCACCAGCTACGGGCAGAACGTGCTGAAGCACAGTCTGGAAGTGGCGTACCTCGCCCAGATGATGGCCGACGAACTCGGCCTCGACGGCAACCTCGCCCGCCGGTGCGGCCTGCTGCACGACATCGGCAAAGCCATGGACCACGACCAGGAGGGAGGCCACCCGCAACTGGGCTATGAATTCCTGCGACGATTCAACGAACCCGAAGCCGTCCTCAACGCCTGCTTAGGCCATCACGGCGATGTCCCCGCGACCACGCCGTACACCCCGCTAATCATGGCCGCCGACGCGATGAGCGCCAGTCGGCCGGGCGCACGTCGCGAATCGCTGGAGCGCTACGTCAAGCGCCTGCGTGAACTGGAAGAACTTGCGACGGGTTTTGAAGGCGTGCGTCAGGCGTACGCCATTCAGGCCGGGCGCGAAGTACGAGTGATCGTCGACGCCAAAATGGTCGACGACGCGATCAGCGCCAAGATCGCGCGGGACATCGCGAGCAAGATCCAGTCAAGCATGACGTATCCGGGCGAGATTAAAGTCACCGTGATGCGCGAGGTGCGGAGCGTCGAATACGCACGATGACTTGCCACCGGTGAAGCAATCGCGCACGATAGTTCCGGATCTGTTTTAAAAGGATATTTATGCACAAGCCAATCAAAGTAGGTGTCGTCGGTGTCGGTAAGATCAGTGATGCGTACCTGGGAATGGCCAAGAAATTCCCAATCGTTGAGATGGCGGCGGTGGCTGATCTCGATCCCGTCCGGGCCAAGGCGCAGGCGGATAAGTACGGCATTCCGACGGTTTACACCGTCGACGAGATGATGAAGGACAAGTCCATCGAAATCATTCTGAATCTTACCGTGCCCAAAGCGCACGTTCCGATCGGGCTGGAGGCGATCGCGGCGGGCAAACACATGTACGCCGAGAAACCACTCGGCACCGATCGCGAAGACGGCAAGAAACTGCTCGCGGCGGCGGAAAAAGCCAAGCTGCGGATCGGCTGTGCGCCGGATACGTTCATGGGCGCGGGAATCCAGACCGCCCGCAAACTGATCGACGACGGCGCGATCGGAAAGCCCGTTGCGTTCACCGCGTTCATGCTCAGCCCGGGCCATGAAAGCTGGCACCCGAGCCCCGAGTTTTACTACGAAGTCGGCGGCGGGCCGATGTTCGACATGGGGCCGTACTACCTGACCGCGCTGCTCAACCTGCTCGGGCCGGTGAAACGCCTGATGGGCGCTGCGACCACGGCCATCCCGGAGCGTACGATCACCAGCCAGCCGAAAGCGGGCAAGAAGATCAAGGTGGAAACGCCCGACCACGTCGCTGGCACGCTGGAGTTTGTGAACGGCGCGATGGGCGTTCTGATGACCAGCTTTGCGACGCGTTTCAACACGCACGACAACAAGCAGCCGATCACCATCTACGGCACGGAAGGCACGATCCGCGTTCCTGACCCGAATGGGTTCGACGGCCTGGTTCACTACCGCAAGAACGGCGACGACGACTGGACATGGCAGAAGCCGACGTTCGTCAAAGGCTACGGCCGCTCGATCGGCTTGGCCGACATGGCGCAGGCCATCCGCACCGGCCGCCCCCACCGCGCTAATGGCGAGCAGGCGTTCGCCGTCCTCGATCTGATGCAGGGGTTCCTCGACAGCAGCGCCCAAGGCAAGGCCATCACCCCGACGACCCAGTACACCCGCCCGGCGATCATGCCCGCGGGTTTGCCCTTCGGGAAGTTGGACGACTGAGGCAATTTAAACTTGGACAGGTCCTCATTGCTCGCCGCGGCGGCCGTAAATGTGCTTTATCGAAAAGCGTCGAGAAAATTATTGCGGCGAGGACTTATGCACGTCAAGATGATTCGGATTTGATTTGATTCACGCGCCACCCGATGCAGATCGTCGTTACGAAGTACTCCGAGGAATGAAGATGCTGGATGCGCGAGAATTAAATGGAGTCCGCTAATGTCGCAACCCACAGGAAATGCATTGAAATCCATTTTGCGAAAAATCGTCCCTCGTTCACTTCGCGATCGCATCCATCTCTCGCGAGTTCGCAAGGCAGTCTCGCGATTTTCACCTTATGTGACTGAACGAACGTATTCAGGATGCCGTCGCAAAATTCATATTTCAGATGGACTGGGTCAGGGATGGTATGACCATGATTGGCCCGAACTTCCTGAGGTCGCGCTGCTCAAGTCGGGGAAGCTTCGAGCCGGCGCGAAGGTCTTTGATTGTGGCGCTCATCAGAGCGTAGTCGCCCTGATACTTGCCGACGTGGTCGGCCCGACAGGAAAGGTGATTGCGGTAGAAGGTTCAGAACACAACGCGGAGATTTCCGTCAAAAACATTGAATTGAATAGCTGCTCCAGCGTAACCGTACTGCACGCAGCGATTTCTGACTCAAAAGGACAAATTCAATTCATGGATGAGTTGAATGGATCCGTAGCCGAACATGGGGTTGGTACGTGGGTTGACGCGATCAATATTGATGAACTCACGAATCGATTTGGACCGCCTGACGTTCTCTTTATTGACATTGAGGGATACGAAGGCCACGCACTGAAGGGTGCCACTGAAACACTCAAATCCTTGCCGGATTGTTACGTTGAAGTACACCTTGGTTACGGTCTGGAAAGGGCCGGGGGATCGGCAAAGCAGATAGCTTCATTCTTTGACCGCTCCAAATACGATCTGTACTACTGGATTAGTGATAAGGATAAGCCGCAACTATTAGTGAATTTGGAATCGCTACCGTCGGTCAAATTCTGCCTTGTAGCACTTTCAAAGAAACAGCAGAATTGAACGTTAGCTAAATGGCCAGGCCGATGCGAACGTTCGATTTTCAAGGTTTCGCCCGGGATTCGTAAACCGAAGTATCACTTTACAGTTTTCACCAAGCCCGATGTGGTCGCATGATTTTAGCGTGTCGGCTGATTAGAAACACGGATGTTCGATCAGGTTTATCATGATTTTAATGATCCTGAGCGAATCGTCGGCCGATGTCTAACATAGAATTGCAAAGAGTTGCACAGGTTGAACACCGGAGGTTCACTATGTCATCCGCCCATCATGACGGTTCTGCGAACAGCCTGATCGAACGCTGGGCCCTTCGCCACTTGGGCGGGATCGATCACGAGCTTCGCGTCGTTTCGATCGCCACTAAACTCCACAACATCGTTACCGCCAAACCCCGTCTGGATTCGCGTCATCTCCGGCTGCTGATCTGGGGCGCGATGGTTCACGACGTCGGCCGAAGCGTGGAGGACGACCGGCATCCGCAGATCGGTGCCAAGATGATCGAGGCGGCGTATTCGCTGCCGATCAGCAAGTCCGAACGCCGGGCGCTCTGCTACCTCACCCGCTACCACCGCGGGGCCGTCCCGCGGATCGGGAAAGACGACTACCTGACCGACGCCGACGACGCCGAGCAGCTCTACCTTGTGCTGGCCTATCTCCGGGCGGCGGATGCGTTGGACAACCGCAATGTGGAATCGCCGAGGTTGGAATTCACCGCCCGGCGAGACCGGATCAAAATCACCGCGACGCTCATCCAAGACAGCGCCCGCGCCCGGCGAGCGTTCAAACGCCGGCGGAAGTTCAAGCTGCTGGAAGAACTACTGCAGGTGGAATTTAAAATTCGGCTCGACGTCGCAACCGCGGCAGCCTGATCTATGAAACGCAAAAGCGACGAACACAACTTGCCATCCGATTGGGGCAGGCCGGTTCCGTTCGTCGCCCAACGTTTTTCTGGATCTACACCTACTTCAACTTCGCGACGTAGGACTTGGGATCCTTGGCGAAGTCGGCCTTGCAGTCTTCGCAGCAGAAGCCGATGACTTTGCCTTCGTAAACCACCGACACGCGGTCGTCGACCGGGTCTTCTGGATTCACGGCGCACATCTTGTTGACGGGCTTAGTGGTCGGCGCGGTGGTTGGCGCGGTGGTTGGAGACTTCTTTTCGTCGTGCTCGTGGGCGTAGGCGACTCCGCCGATCAGAAGGGCGAAGGACACGACGGTGAAAATCAATTTTTTCATAAGGCCGCTCACTTTTTGTAATACTCGGTGTTCTTCTCAACGAAGCTGGCCCACTCGGCGGGCAGGTCTTCGAGAGGGAAGATCGCTTTCACAGGGCATTCATCGACGCACAGGCCGCAGTCGATGCAGGTATCCGGGTCGATGTACAGCATTTCCGAGCTGGCGAAGTCGCCTTCGTCTTTGGTGGGATGGATGCAATCGACGGGGCACACCGCAACGCAGGCGGTGTCTTTGGTACCGATGCAGGGCTGGGCAATCACATGAGACATGAAGTAAAACTCCTCAAAAGTCGCGTTCGATTATAGGGACTCTTCACGCTCAGGAAAAGGTCCAATTCCTACACTGAGGCAAAGTCCGCCGTTCAGCAGTGGGGTTATGGAAACTACGGTTTTTTCGGTACAACTTACCCGTTTTAGTGGTATTCTAATCTCGTCACTTCTGAGGGAGACTCCATGCAGGATGTAGAAATCGAAAGCTTGCTTGAAGAAGCGGGCTACAAGTTCAATCCGTCAACCGGGCGGTACGAAGTCGAAAACACGAACGCGGACACCGAAGAAGTCTTCGAGCATAATTCCGAGGATGTCGCGGATATTCTCGAAATCCCGCTCGAAGATCTGCAGCGGTGGGAAGAAGAACAGTTGGAAGAGGATAGCACCAGCGAGCCAGCCGAGTAGCTACGCTCATCACATTGATTCCACTTCAGTCAGCAGCGCCTTGCTCTCTCGGCGAACCGGCAGAGGGTTCACTGCGACTCAAGCGATCAGCGATTTGCCCGTCATCTCCGCCGGCACGGCTAAGTCGAGCATCTGCAGTACCGTTGGCGCGATGTCCGACAGTCGGCCGCCCTCGCGCAGTTTTTTGCCCTTGAACCGCTTGTCGGCCACGATCAGTTCGACCGGGAAGGTGGTGTGCGCTGTGTGCGGCTGGCCGGTCGCGGGATCGATCATCTGTTCGCAGTTGCCGTGGTCGGCGGTGATGATCGCAACGCCGTTGACCTTCTCCAGCGCCGTCATGATTCGCCCGACGCAGTGGTCGACGCACTCGACCGCCTTCACCGCCGCCGCCAGCACACCGGTATGGCCGATCATGTCGCCGTTGGCGAAGTTCACCACGATCAGGTCGTACCGGCCGGACTCGATCCGCCGGACGACTTCATCGCAAATCTCGTACGCGCTCATCTCCGGCAGTTGATCGTACGTGGTCAGCGGCGATCCATTCGGCAGCAGCTTTTTGCTCGGGCAGATCGTGCGATCCTCACCCTCGAACGGCACTTCGCGGTAGTCGTTGAAGAAAAACGTGACGTGCGGGAATTTCTCCGTCTCGGCACAGCGGAACTGCTTCAGGCCTAGATTCGAGACGTAATCGCCAAGGATGTTCGCCATCTTCGGCGGCTTGGTATACGCCACATGGACAGGCAAGCCTTGCTCGTAGGCGGTCATGGTGACGAAGTAAATGCTTTTGTAGAGATCGTTCTTCGCGCCGCGATCGAACTCCTTGAATTCCGGCAGCATGAAGGCTTTGGTGATCTCGCGCGGGCGATCGCCGCGGTAGTTGTAGAAGATGATCGAATCGCCGGCGTTCACGGTGGCCGGGGCCTCGCCGATGATGCACGGCGTGATGAACTCATCGCCGGTCATGTTCGATTCCAGCGGGTGCTCGTAAAAGCTCTTGACCGCCGCCTCAGCCGATGGGAACTTCGGGCCGGCGCCAAAGGCGATCGCGCGGTACGCAATTTCGACGCGTTGCCAGCGATTGTCGCGGTCCATCGCCCAGTAACGCCCGCTGACCGTGGCGATTCTGCCGACGCCGATCTTTTTCATCTGTGCTTCAACCTGCTGAATGTACCCGAGGCCCGACGTCGGCGAGGTATCGCGGCCGTCGGTAAATGCGTGCAGATACACTCGGGCAAGCCCGCGGAGTTTGCACAGCGTCAGCACACCGTACAGGTGTTCGAGCTGCCCGTGCACGCCGGCGTCGCTGACGATGCCGAACAGGTGCAAGCTGGTGCCCTTCTCCAGCGCATTTTTGACCGCGGCGTTCATCTGCGGGTTGTCGTTGAACTCGCCGTTGCGGACTTGCTTGGTGATCGCGACCGATTCCTGATTCACCACGCGCCCGGCCCCGATGTTCTGATGCCCGACCTCGCTGTTGCCCATCGTCCCCTCAGGCAAGCCGACGTCGAACCCGCTGGTGTTGATCAGCACATTGGGATACTCCGCCATCAGCTTGTCCGCCACCGGATGCCTGGCGAGATAGACGGCGTTGGAATTGTTCATCTTCGGGTCGGGGTTTTTGCCCCAGCCGTCACGGATGATCAGCACGAGCGGGTGTTTGACTTTGGACATCGAAATCGATCCTTTCAGGGAACAGATTCGACGATCTTACGCGCCGGGGCGCAAAAATGTAGGGCGGGACAGCAGTCCCGCCGTCGGCTTTTGAGCAAACGGCGGGATTGCTATCCCGCCCTTCAAGCTGGGCTTATGTCTGATCGAGCGACGCCCGGCGTTCATGCGGGCTTGGCAATCACCGCCGGTCGAGATGATGTCGGCTTGCGTTTCACGAATCGGTAGGCGAGCAGCACGAACAGAACGATCGCCGCGAGGATGGGCTTGGTGACGTCGAGCTTTTGCGAGATCCAAAAGTGCGCCACGCCCGCGATGGCCGCCAAGTACGCCAGCTTGTGCAGCATTTTCCACCGAGCGGCTCCGAGGCGCTTGATCATGCCATTCGTCGACGTAATCGCCAGCGGCAGCATCATCAGGACCGAGGAAAGCCCTAGAATGATGAACTTGTTGCTCACCATCGCCGCCAGGAATTTTCGCAGGTCGAGCGAGGCGTAAAAGACGTAGTAAATCCCTAGGTGCGTGCAGGCGTAGAAGAACGCATAAAGCCCCAGCATCTTGCGGAACAGGCTCCAGTAGTTCTTCCCCGTCACCATCCGCAACGGCGTGACGGTCAGCGACAGCAGCAGAAAGATGATCGCCAGATTGCCGGTCGTGTGCAGCGCCGACTCAGCCGGGTTCGCGCCGAGTTGCTCGTGGGTCGCGTCCCACGTCAGAACCGCCAACGGCACGAGGCTGTTGACGAAGACGACGAGTTTGGCGAACTGCTGGTCTTTCATGAGCTTTGTCAAAACCCTCACCCGTACCACGGGCCTCCGGCCCGTGCATCGTGCGTAAGTCATCGGTGATCGCACGTCCGCTTAGTTTTAGCGTCGCTCGCACGGGCCGGAGGCCCGTGGTACAGGGCGGCATTAGTAATTCGCCGCCAAGTCCATGCCCGAATACAAATGACCCACCTGCTCGGCGTAGCCGTTGAACATCAGTGTCGGCTTATCGTTGCTGCCTTCGATGCGGCGTTCGGTGGCTTGGCTCCAACGCGGATGGTCGACCTGCGGGTTCACGTTCGCGTAAAAACCGTACTCGTTCGGTCCGGCCAGATTCCATGTGGTCGGCGGTTGCTTGTCGACGAGGTCGATCTTTACGATCGACTTGATCCCTTTGAAGCCGTACTTCCACGGCACGACCAGCCGGAGCGGCGCGCCGTTTTGGTTGGGCATCGGCTGGCCGTAGATGCCGCTGGCGAGCAGCGTCAGCGGGTGCATCGCTTCGTCCATGCGCAGCCCTTCGACGTAAGGCCAATCGAGCGTCCGGCCGCGCTGGTTGGGCATGCGCTTGGGGTCGAGCAGCGTGGTGAACGCGACATACTTGGCGCTGCTGAGCGGCTGGACGCGGTCGAGCAGCCTCGCCAGCGGAAAACCGTTCCACGGGATCACCATCGACCACGCCTCGACGCACCGCATGCGGTACACGCGCTGCTCGATCGGGGCGATCTTGAGCAGGTCGTCCAAGTCAAACGTCGCCGGCTTACTGACCAACCCGCCCACGCTCACTGTCCACGGCCGGGCGACAAACTTCGCAGCGGCCGACGCGACTTCGCCCTTGCTGGTGCTGAATTCGTAGAAATTGTTGTACGAGGTGATGGAGTCGTAGCTAGTGATGGGCTCATTGACCGCCGGCACGTCGGCAGAAGTCGATTGGGTCGTTGCCGGGAAGTTTGCTACAAAAAGCGGTGTCCGTTTGACTCGGGTCGGGTGCAAGGCGCGATAAATCCCCCCGGTCGCCGCCACGCTGGCGGCCAAAATGCCCGCCCGAATGAAGGATCGGCGGTTCAGGTAAACCTGTGGATCCGTGATCTGGCTGGAAGGGATGTTGGGGAGTCGCTGGTTTGCCATATATACTGACCGTCCGCGCGGCCCAACCCATCATACTCGCTTTCGGACCGGTTCATTCCCAACGACTTACAACGATTTGTTAATTGTGTAAATCTTCGTCCACTTGATAGGATAGACGCCGATCGCCATTTAGAGGGACAACCAGATTGGGGAACGACATCGTCAACGTCATTGAGACGCAGGACCTGAGCAAAGTCTATAACGGCGGCTGGTTCCGCCGCGCCAAGGCTCCTAGTCTTGATAAGCTGAGCCTTACGGTCCCTGCCGGCAAAATCTTCGGATTCCTCGGGCCCAACGGCGCGGGCAAGAGTACCACCATCAAGATACTGCTGGGACTGGTCTTCCCCAGCAGCGGTTCGGCCACCATTCTCGGCCAGCCTATTACCAATGACGAGATTCGGTCGCGCATCGGGTATTTGCCGGAGAATCCGGCGTTCCCGACGCACCTACGGGCCGCTGAATTTTTGCGGCAGATGGCGAAAGTACACAAAGTCACCAGCAAAGAAATCGAATCGCGCGTATCGAGCAGCCTTAACCTCGTGGGTATTGCCGACCGGGCGGAGAGCACGATCAAGGAGTTCAGTCGCGGCATGTTGCAGCGGCTGGGGATCGCCCAGGCGCTGGTGAATCATCCCGATCTGGTGATTCTCGACGAGCCGCTCAACGGGCTGGACCCGTACGGCCGGCGCGATCTGAAGCGGATTTTTCTGGATCTCAAAGCCCAGGGACGAACGATTTTCTTCTCCAGTCACATTCTGTCCGACGCCGAGGACCTGTGCGACCACTGCACGATCCTGAACAAAGGCCAGCGGATCGCCGACGGGGATACCAAGCGAATGCTTGCCGAATCCGGAGGGATGAGCCTGGAGGATTATTTCTTCCAGAAGGTCGACGAAGACAACCGCCGCCGGTTCGGCGCGGAAATGGCGGCGGCCAACAGCCAGTCCATTCGTCGCGAGGCGGCGGAGTCGTCAGCAAACTAAAGTGTCGTTAAGTTAACGTGTCGTTCGCGGGGGGATTTGGCGGAAGGATTGGGTCGGTACACATCACCGGCGCCTCACGGCGCGGGAAAGGAAAACAAGTTATGGACAACGTCATGGCCATCGCGCGTGCCACTTATTGGCGGCACGCCTCGTCGAAAGCGCTGTACCTTCTCTGGATCCTGCTCATCGTGCTGATCTCGTCGGCAACCCGGTACGACGTGCTCTCCAACGGGCGATCGAAAGTGCTGGTCGTCGACCTGGGCCTGGCGCTGATCGCGCTGGTGGCGGCCGGGTCGATCATGGTGCTGGGCATGGAAGTGCCCCGCGAACTTCGCCAGCGCATCGCCGAAAATCTTTTGAGCAAGCCCGTCGGGCGCGATCAGTACCTGATCGGCAAATTCCTGGGCACGTTCCTGTTCGCGTTCGGCAACGTGGTGTTCATCAGCGTCGGATTCATGATCGTGCTGATGGTCTCCAAAACGCCGATCACTGAGGACTTTTTACTGCCCCTGATCGGGATCGTGGGGATGATGCTGATCCTCGCCTCAGCCGCGGCGCTGTTCGGAACGTTCCTCAGCGAAGTGCCGGCCGTCATCGCGACGTTCCTGGTCTTCTGGCTCGGACATTCGACGCAGGCGATCGCCCACATGTCCGACAAGATGGGCGGAGCCGGGCAGTTCGTGCTGCGTGCGATCTATGGAGTCCTGCCGAACCTCAATCTGCTGAACACGCGCGGCGAATTCAGCCAGTCGCTGTTCGCCAATGCCCCCAGCGTGCCGTGGAGCTATGCGGGCATCAGCGTGGCGTACGCACTGCTTTACGCAGTGGTGCTGTTCGTGACGGCGTTGCTTGTGTTCCGCCGACGCGATCTGTGATTCGGACTGGGAATAATTGATCCTGCTCGACTGAACTTTGCGGAGAATCGCCGTGAAACAAAAGACTAATTCTGCTGTGTTGATTTTCGTGCTGGTGGGCTTTGCCGGGATTTCATGGGTCGCCAATCAGATTTTCGATTGGAAGAAATCCCTGTCACAGGCAAAGGTGGCCGTGCCCACCCAATTTTATGCCGGGATGGACAAATTCCTCTCCAATGTAAGCTGGATGACGTTGATCCAGTGGCAGGCCGACGATCTTCAAATGAAAGCCACCGGTTCGGGCGACAAGCTTTATCAGAAGCTCAACGCCTTGACGAACCTCGATCCGATGTTCGCCGATGCTTACCTCGACGGCGCGCTCTCCCTGGCGGCGAGCAATCCGGATCAGGCGGTGAGTCTGCTTCAAAAAGCGATCGACTCCGGCGCCGCTGCTAACAACTGGAAGATCCCGTTCTATGCCGGTCAGATCCGTCTGATGAACTCCAAAGACGCCGAAGCGGCGCTTCCTTACTTCGAGAGGGCGATGAAGACGCCTGACGTTCCGGATTACGTCGAGTCGACGTTCATCCATGCCCGCTGCGTGAGTGTGAATGAAGAGCCGGTGGCGTCGATGAAGATCTGGTACGAGTATTTTTCGCGTCTGCAGGGCAGCGACGCCGACCGACGCCGCGCCAGTGCAGCGACACGGATCAGCGAATATGCTGAATCCGCCACGGCCGCGCTCGATATGCAGATTCAAGCAACCACCGACGCCGATAAGCGAGCCAAACTGTCGGCCGACCGTTTGGAAGTCGAGACTATCGCCAAGGATGTTGCCAGCGCGATTCCAGCCGCACCGACGTCACTACCGGCGATCTAGAGCAACGCGCATTTTGTCGTAGTGTGGTCATGACCGTTAGTCGTCATCCTGAGGTACTCCGAAGGATCTCGAATGTCGAAAGTCGCTCGCAATCCGAGATCCTTCGGAGTACCTCAGGATGACGATTTGAGAGCCTGCACGCTACATCAAATTGCACACCGCTCTAGTTATTCGTTGCAGAGTGAATTTCGCCTATGCCCGACTCCGATCCACCTTCCGCGTCGCCGCCGCTGCGCACTCGCCGGGTACGACATAAGTTCCGTCCGATCCTGCTGCTCAGCGGCGTGTTGGCGGTCGGGCTGATACTGGGGAGCGACCGACTGCTCCGCGCTCGCCAGAATCTGGTAAGCGGTATCGCCGGTAAGAGCGTTCAGCAGTTTATTCCGCTGAGCGATCTGCTGTCGCTCCGGGTCGAGCGAAAAAATAATTTCACCCATCTGTATGAGCGAATTGCTGCTTCGCGTTCGGTATCAGACAAGACAGAGTTTGCCGCCGCTTCATACGAATTAGCGACGTTTATCACCGCCGAGCTCAGCGAAAGCGATCCGCGCCGCCGCGATGCGATGCTGGACGTGGTTGCCATCGCGGGAAATTTGCCGATCAGTTCCAAGGCGTACTGGGCATTGCTCGAACCACAATGGAAGAAACAGTTAAGTTCGCAATACCCGACCTACGCAACAGCCCTCACCCAATTCGGGTCGGCAGACGGGCAAAACCCTGCACCGACGCTGATTGAACTGGCGAGGATGTTGCGGATTAGCGACCAGCCGCAGCTAGAACTGAACGCACTTCAGATGCTGCGAACTTCCACGCCAATGTCGGTGTCCATCGCGCCGTCGCTCGAGCGTCTTGTAAGCATCCTCCCCGAGGGCGATCCCGATCGTGAAAAGCTGCAGGCGGAACTGCAGGCATTTCGTAAGCGTCGGGAGCAACTCGCCATAAGCATGGCCTGGTATCAGGATTTCCACGCCAAAATGGCGAAAGCGAAACTGCCCGATCTGGAGGCGATCCGCCAGAACGCCCCCGCCGGCGAGACCAACGCCTTCATTGCTTCGGCCGACGCGATTCTGGCGACCGCGTATGCCAAAATCGGTCGGTTCGACGACACCGACAAGGTCCGTATCGCCTTGGCGCGCTATGACCAGGCCGACGCGGACGACTGCGTAGCGCTTGCCTCCCAGTCGTCCAGCGACGGTGAACCGCCTCCCGGCAAAAAGGCTGCTTCGGGCGCCCAACCGCCGGACATGCTGGCCATTCAAATGCAGGCGTGGCGTGGCCATCTTCTGCTGGGGCAGACCGATCAAGCGGCGAAACTGGGAGACTCGATCTTCGTCGGCGACCTCAAGGGGTTTCGCAAAGCCGCGGAAGACGAAAACTTGCTGGCAAAGGGCGCGTTCTCCAAGCTGTCGCCGTTGGTGACGCTGAAAAAGCGTTCCGACAATCTCCCTGCGGAACTGCCTGGCGTGACCGAGGCTTGGTACGGCCAATTCCCGTTCAAGCCGACGGCGAAGACCGCTCCGGCAGCGATTCATACCTCCGCCGATCTATGGCTTACCGCAGACAAGTGCGTGGTGATCGTCACTGCCGATGAACCGCGTCGCAATCTACCGGCCGACGTGTCAACCACACGCGACGCCAACGTCTGGGGGGACGAATCCATCGAGCTGTTTTTCAATCGGGATCGCTGGTTCGACATGTACTACCAGATCGACGCGAACACCTCCGGCACGATCTTTGACGCCCGCATCGCCAACACCGGCAGCATGACCCGCAGGCAATACAACAAGCCTGACAAGTCATTCAACGTTCTGATCACCGCAAAAACCACCAAGACCGACACGGGTTGGCAGATGCGGATCGTGCTGCCGCGCTCTCCGCTGCTGCCTGAGGCGGACGGGGCGATCAAATTCAATATCCGCCGATTCCGTCGGACGACGGATAAAAAGTACGTCGAACTCAGCCAGTATTCATGGACCGGCGCACCCGGCATGGATCACAAGCCGGAGCAATTCGGGTGGCTGATCATCCCGAAGTAACTCGAAAGCGTCGCTATGTTTCCTATCGCCTGGATTACGCTCCGCCGGATTACCGAGAAGTCGATTCTCATTCAATTCGGTATCCTTGCGCTGGTGCTGATCTACGTCGGGCTGGGACTTGAAAGCATCATCATGGTCGACGTGGCGACCGAACAGAGCGGCCTGAATGTCGGGTGGTTGTTTCTGACGGTCTTCACGGTGTTTTGGTCGAGCGTTGAAATCCCGCGGGAGATCGACCGCAAGGAAGTACATGTCTACCTCGCCAAGCCGATCACCCGGCTGCGCTACCTTCTGGGGAAATTCCTGGGCATGAGCGGCATGGTGGTGACGGGGGAAGCCGTCCTGATGCTGATTTTCGCCGGCTGCTTCTTAATTAAAGGGCAGACGCCGTCCATCAGCTTTTGGACCGGCGCGGCCCGGGTGGGGATGTTTCTCATCCTTCTCAACGCAATCTGCGTCGCCTGCTCGATGCTGCTCAGCGAGGTTAAGGCGATGGTCGCCGTGCTGTTCATCCTGGCCGCCGGTGGAATGGCGGTGGCGCTGATCGTATTGGCTTGGGCGGCGTACAATCCTCTGCCAGCCGCCGGGCTGGCGCTGGTTTATCATCTGATTCCCGACCTGCTGCATTACCGCTGGGAAATAACCGCCGACGCACCGGCCTATCTCGGCTTGCTCGCGGCGTACACGGCCGGGTGGTCTACGCTCTGCCTGCTGATCGCCTGGTGGTTCTTCGAACACATGGATCTTCCCTGATTGCCTCTCTGCGGCAGGCGTTACTTCACTCGATTCTAGTTGCATCGCCGATTGCCGATTCGATACACTGGATCGTCCGATTGTGTAGTCGTCAGAATCGAGCGCATATGGCGGTTCGTATCCCCCGCGGAATGAAACTCGTGAACCTTCTTCTGGGTTCGTGGACTTCACTGATCCTGCTGTTCCTCTATCTGCCGATTCTGATACTCATCGTCTACTCGTTTAACACTTCGCGATCGAACATCCGCTGGGAAGGATTTACGTTCGAGTGGTATTCCAATATCGGCCTGCAGTGGTATGCGCCAGCCATGAGTTGGTTTGCGAAATCGTGCCTGTGGTACGTTCACCTGGCGAATGATCCGGGGGATCTGGCGCCGATCCCGCCGTTGATTGCGGCGTTGAACAACAGCCTGCTGATCGCCGCGGTGACTACCGTGTTCTCGGTCTTCCTCGGGACGATCGGCGCCTGGCTGCTCTACCGCTACCGATTCCCCTTCCCGCGGCTGACGAATACGCTGATTTTCATCCCGATGGTGATCCCGGAAATCATCATGGGCGTGAGCCTGTTGATTTTTTTCGCCACCGTAAACACGTGGGGCAACGGTATGCTGGCTAAGTTGGGTGTCTCCGACAGCAATCCAATGTCGCTCGGCCTGACGACGGTGATTATCTCCCACGTCACCTTCTGTTTCCCTTTCGTGCTGATCGCCGTTCAGGCGAGGCTGGCAGGCGTGGACCCGGCGTTGGAAGAAGCCGCCATGGACTTGGGCGCTACGCCGATGAAAGCATTTTTTTATGTGATGGTCCCGTACCTTTTGCCGGCTATCATTTCCGGGGCGCTCATGAGTTTTACGTTGTCGATGGACGAACTGATCGTGACATACTTCACCTCCAGCGCCCGCTCGCAGACGCTGCCTATGGTGATCTTTGGACGGGTGAAAAAGGGGCTTGATCCGTCGCTGAACGCCATCTCCGCGCTGTTCATTGTCTCAACGGCGTTGCTGGTGGTGGTGGCAGAATCAGTGAAAAAGTGGAACAAATGAGATTTGCAATTGGCGGTGGCCAAATGACGATCTCTGCTGTCTTAAAAACTCGACTGCATATTGCAAATCGCA
This sequence comes from Tepidisphaerales bacterium, assembly GCA_038229715.1. GTDB lineage: Bacteria > Planctomycetota > Phycisphaerae > Tepidisphaerales > Tepidisphaeraceae > JANMES01. Next base: position 21,881 of record JBBROD010000004.1, read on the forward strand.
ATCTGCAAATGGTCCTAACCGGAGGCCTTTATGATTCGCAAACTGTGTTTAGGCGTGCTCTCACTGGTCGCAGGGCTGGCGCTGACCGCGCCCGCTCACGCGGCTGACAAAGAACTCAACCTCTTTGCCTGGTCAGAATACGTTCCCCAGAAAGTCATCGACGGATTCACCAAAGAAACCGGCATTAAGGTCAACTACGAGACGTATGCAAGCAACGAGGAAATGCTGACCAAGCTTCTCTCCGGCGCAGCCCAGTACGATCTGGTGCAGCCGTCGGAATACACGATCGAGGCGATGATCAAGAAAGACCTGCTCGCCCCCCTCGACAAAGCAAAACTGTCCAACCTCAAGAACCTCGCGCCGGAGTTCACCAAACTCGGCCATGATCCGGAGATGAAGTACTGCGTCACCTGGATGGCCGGCACGGTTGGCATTGTGGTGAATACTGACAAGGTCAAGGACGACATCAAAGGATACAAGGACGTCTTCCAGCCGAAATTCGCCGGCAAGATCATAGCACTGGACGATTCGCGCGAACTGGTCACCTGGGTGATGAACTCCAAAGGCCTGCCGATCAACGATGTGAATGAGAAGGCGCTCGCGGAAGTCAAACCCACGCTGGCTGAGTGGATGAAGCTGATTAAGGTGTACGATTCAGACAGCCCCAAGACCGCGCTTGAAAACGGCGACGTAACCCTGGGCATTGTCTGGTCAGGTGAGGCGGCCAAGCTGTATCAGAAAGACAAAAAGTTCAAATACATCCTCCCAGCCGAGGGTGCTCACATGTTCATCGACAGCTTGGCCATCCCCAAAGGCGCGCCGCATAAGGACAACGCGCATGCGTTCATCAACTACATCCTTCGCCCGGAAGTGAGCAAGTTGATCAGCGAAGAATTTCCCTACACCAACCCCAACGCCGAGGCCCGCAAGCTGCTCAGTCCCGAGGAACTGGCCAACCCCGCCAGCTACCCGGCGGGCACCCCCAAGCTTGAGCTCTTCCACGATATCGGCAAAGCCTCCGCCGAGGTGGATAAGCTGGTGACGGATCTGAAGAGCGGACAGTAAAAAACAGGACTAAGGGCCCAGGACTGAGGACTGAGTAAAGACGTTTGAATCGTTTTACTCAGTCCTCAGTCCTGGGCCCTCAGTCCTTCCCTGCCATGGCACTCGAATATAGAACCGCGAACGAGTTTGTAGCAACCAACCGCCCCGGCAAGCGGGGGTGGTTGCTGATGGCGCCGCTGCTGACGTGGCTGATCGCGTTTGTCGTCGCGCCGACTGCGATCATGTTCGTCTACAGCTTCTGCGACCGTGACGACATCGGGCAGGTCGTATTCACGTTCAATCTCGAAAACTATAAGCGGATTTTTGTCCCCGAATACGGCTGGATCATCCTACAAAGCCTGATGGCGGGCGGTGCGGTGGCTGGGTTTCTGCTGTTCGGGCTGAAGGCCGACGGCAGCTTAACTGCCGCGATCCGGGAGAAGACGGGATTCGGTTCCGGATCGTTCGTCGGGCTGCTGGCCGCGACGGCCGGGTACTTGGTGATGCGCGAGCGTGTGTTCGCCCTGACCACCGGCGGGAATTTTCTCAAAATCCTTTTCAAATCCGTCGAACTTGCTGGCTTGTCGACGATCATCTGCGTGATCATCGGCTACCCCGTCGCTTACTTCATCGGACGCGCCAGCGACAACGCACGCAACAAGCTGCTGATGCTGATCATGATCCCGTTCTGGACCAACTTCCTCATCCGCACCTATGCGTGGATCACCATCCTTAAAGCTGAAGGCTTGCTGAACGGCCTGCTGATCTACGCGAAAGTCATCAGCGAACCCTTGCCGCTGCTCTACACACCGACGGCCGTCATCATCGGCACGGTGTACGCGTATTTGCCTTTCATGATTCTGCCGATCTACGGCAGCGTCGAGAAGCTGGACAACTCGCTGGTGGAAGCCGCGTTCGACTTGGGCGCCGGGCCAGTGCGGGCATTCAGTAACATCATCGTCCCGCTGACTCGCCCGGGAATCGTCGCGGGCATTTTGCTCGTCTTCGTACCAGCCGTCGGCATGTTCGCGATCAACGACGTGCTCGGCGGGAAACGCGACCCACTGATCGGCAACGTAATCGACCAGCAATTCAAACAGGCACGAAACATGCCGTTCGGATCGGCGCTGGGGATCATCCTGCTGCTGCTGTTTGCGATCGCGTTTTTTCTGACGCTGCGAAAAGAGGAAAAGAATTAGCCGCAGATGGACGCAGATGAACGCAGATAAGAAGCAAATTCAATTCTTATCTGCGTTTATCTGCGTCCATCTGCGTCCATCTGCGGCTAAACTTCCTGTATGACCTCGCCCAAAATGCTCATCGGCGGTGAATGGATCGACTCGCCCGATAAGCGGCCGGTGATCGACCCGTACACTGGCCAGACCATCGCCAACATGCCGCAGGCCGACGCGGCGATGCTCGATCGCGCGACCGGGGTGGCGCACGAAGCGTTCGCGATCACGCGCAGGCAACCGGCGTTCGAGCGGGCCGCCATCCTTTGCAAAACCGCGCAGTTGATCGAGCAGCGCAAGGCCGAGTTCGTCGAGTCGATCGTCGCCGAGGCCGGTAAGCCGGTGACGTACGCCGAAGGCGAAGTCGGCCGGGCGATCGTCACCTTCACCGCCGCCGCCGAGGAAGCTCGCAAAACTGCCGGCGAACTGCTCGATCTCGACGGCTTCGCCACCGGCAAGGGCCACGCGGGGCTGGCTCGGCGATTCCCCGTCGGCGTGATTTACGGCATCACGCCGTTCAACTTTCCGCTGAATCTGGTGGCGCACAAAGTCGCCCCATGCATCGCGACGGGTAACGCAATGCTGCTCAAGCCCGCCCCGCGCACACCGCTGACGGCCGTACTGCTCGGCGAGGTTTTGCTGGCGGCGGGCATGACGCCGGGACAGATCAACGTAGTGCCTTGCAGCAACGAGCTTGCCCCCAAGCCGATCAACGACCCGCGCGTGAAGATGATCAGCTTCACCGGCAGCCCGAAAGTCGGCTGGGCGATCAAGCAGCAGGCGATGAAGCAAAAGGTGACGCTGGAACTCGGCGGAAACGCCGCGGTGATCGTCTGCGAAGACGCCGATTTAGCGGCCGCCGTGCCGATGATCGCCGCCGGGGCGTTCAGCTACGCGGGGCAGTCGTGCATCAGCGTGCAGCGGGTGTACGCGCACGCGAGCCTTTACGACCGCTTCCGCGACATGCTGGTGAGCTACGTCCGCGACAAGATCAAAACCGGCGACCCGCGCGACCGCGCCGTCATCAACGGGCCGCTCATCGACCGCGCCGCTCAAGAGCGATTACTCTCCTGGATCAGCGCCGCCCAAACCCCACCGCTTTGCGGCGGGCGCGCCGTCGGTCCGTGCATCGAGCCCACGATCCTCGAAAAGGTCGACCCGAAGCTCGACATCAGTAGCAGCGAAGCCTTCGGCCCCGTCATGACGATCGAGCCCTACACCGAGTTCGCGATGGCGATCCACTCTGTCAACGCCAGCCCCTTCGGCCTGCAGGCCGGCGTCTTCACCCAAAACCTCAAGCGGGCGCTCGCCGCATTCGCCGAGCTCGAAGTCGGCGGCGTGATGATCAACCAAGTCCCCACCTGGCGCGTGGAAACCATGCCCTACGGCGGCGTAAAAGACAGCGGCTTCGGCCGCGAGGGCGTGCGATATGCAATGGAAGACATGACCGAGCCGCGCGGGTTGATTGTGAATCTCGGCTGAATTTGCGTCGATCTAAATGAATGCCAAATCGGCATTTTAGAAACTCGGCCGTTGTAATCTGATAGAATCACCGCAATGGATGCTGTCCCCGCCCTTACCGCTCTGCCGATGGTCGAGCTTCGCCAAGTCACCAAGCGATTCAGCAGCACGTTTACCGCTGTCGATCATGTTGATCTGACGATCAACGCCGGCGAGTTCATCACGCTGCTCGGGCCGAGCGGGTGCGGCAAGACGACCATTCTGCGCATGATCAGCGGGTTTGAAACGCCGACCGAAGGCGTGGTGCTGCTCGACGGCAAGGACGTCACGCACGAGCCGCCGTACCGGCGCGACGTGAATCAGGTGTTTCAAAGTTACGCGCTGTTTCCGCACCTCAATGTGATCGACAACATCGGCTTCGGCCTGCGGATGAAGAAAGTGCCGAAGGCGGAAATCGACCGCCGGGTGGCAGCGGCGGCGGCGATGGTGTCGCTCGAGGGGTTCGAGCAACGCAAGCCCTCTCAACTGTCCGGCGGGCAGCGGCAACGGGTGGCACTGGCGCGCGCAATCGTCTGCGAACCCAAAGTGCTTCTGCTCGATGAACCGCTGAGTGCGCTGGACGCCAAGCTCCGCCACGCGATGCAGATCGAGCTCAAACGCCTGCAGCAGAAACTGGGCATCACGTTTGTTTTCGTCACGCACGATCAGGAAGAGGCGCTCACGATGAGCGACCGCATCGCCGTCATCAACAAGGGCAAGATCGAACAACTCGGCGCGGCGGCTGACATCTACCACCGGCCGCGGACGACGTTTGTTGCCAACTTCATCGGGCAGGCGAACATTCTTGAATCCACGCTCATTTCCCGCAACGGCGCCGAAGCCCGCGTGCGGCTGGAAGGCGGCGTGGAGCTGGACGTCAACGCCGCCAATCTTGTGGTCGATTCAAAATCGCTGCTGGTGTCGATCCGCCCGGAAAAAATCTACCTTTGCCGCGATCTGCGGAGCGGACCCAACATATTCGAGGTGAAAATCGTCGAAGAACTCTTCAAAGGCGCGATCGACCAACTCCTGATCGAAACCGCCGGCGGCCTACAACTCACCGCGATGGTCGCAAATGAATCCGTCACACAGGATAGCTTCCACGCCGGCGACAAGGTGTATTGCCACCTGCATCCGGATGACATCGTGGTTGTTCAAAATGAATAAGCCGCAGATAGACGCAGATTAACGCAGATAGGAAATGGCTTGCTTCTATCTGCGTTAATCTGCGTCCATCTGCGGCTAAATCATTTACAATGTCCCTATGAGTAAAATCGCCATCATCGGTGCCGGCAGCGTGGGTGCGACGATTGCGTATGCGTGTTTGATCCGCGGCGTCGGCGATCAGGTGGTGCTGTATGACGTCAACCGCGCCAAGGTTAGCGCCGAGGTGCTTGATCTGAACCACGGCATTCAGTTCACCGGCAGCCATCCGGTGGAAGGCTCCGACGACCCGGCGATTTGCCACGGCGCGTCGGTCGTCGTCATCACCGCCGGTGCGAAACAGAAGCCGGGACAAAGCCGGATGGACTTGGCCGGCGCGAACGCTTCGATTTTGAAATCGATGCTGCCGGCGTTGCTGAAGGTCGCGCCGGATGCAATTTACCTCCTCGTGACCAATCCGGTCGACGTCATCACTTACATCACCCACAAGCTGGCGTCCTTGCCGCCGGGGCGGGTCATGGGCAGCGGCACGGTGCTCGACAGCAGTCGCTTCCGCTTTCTGATCGCGCAGCGGCTGAAGATCGCCGTCCGCAACGTACACGCCTACATCGCCGGCGAGCACGGCGACAGCGAAATCCCCCTCTGGAGCAGCGCGACGGCTGGCAATATCCCGCTCAGCCAATGGGCCGTCGCGGGGCACGGCAAACTGACGGTTCGCGACCGGGTGGAGATTTTCCAGAATGTGAAAACAGCCGCCGCCCAGATCATTGAAGGCAAGGGCGCCACCAACTACGCCATCGGCTTGGCGACGGCGGAAATCCTCGATGCCCTGCTCGGCGAAGCGCAGCGAATTCTACCCGTCAGCTGGCTGCTGAAGGACTATCACGACATTAGCGATGTGTGCCTGAGCGTGCCTTGCATCATCAACCACAACGGCGTGGAGCAGCCGCTGCCGGTGCCGATGAACGAGAATGAAATCGCCGGACTGCGCAACAGTGCTGACACCATTCGCAACGCCATCCGCGAATTAGGTTTCTAGGCATGGTTGACGCATTGACTTGGCGCACCATGAGAACCGTCATTCTGAGCGGTACTCCGCGAAGAATCTCGATCCACGAATGCTATTCGCGATTTTGAGATCCTTCACGGAGCACCACTCAGAATGACAATCATTTTGGGGTGGACGCCTCCACGAAATTCGTCACCGCCGTGCGGATTTGCCCCCGTCCGGCACTACCGTTACAACTCCACGGCTTAGGTTCTCACGAAAGGCACCAGCGATCATGACCACAGGCAAAATTTACATCGGCGTAGACATCGGCGGGACGAAAGTCGCGGTCAATGGGATCGACCAGCAGCGCAAGCCGTTGGCCAAGGATTGGCTGGAAGTGCCCTCGCATTCAGACAAGGGACCCGATGCGACGATCAAGCAGATCGTGGCCGGGCTTAGGGCGTTCATGGATCGCGAGAAGATTACCCCCGCACAGATTGCGGCTGTTGGGCTGGACAGCCCGGGGCCGGCGGATATCAACGGCAAGATCGAACGCTCAGCCAACATGCACGCCGCTTGGGAAGGCTTTGCACTCCGCGCCACCGCCGAGCGAGAATTGTCGGCGGCGCTCGGGCATCCGGTTACAGTGCGCTACGAGAACGACTGCAACGCCGCCGCGTTATGGGAAAGCTTTATAGGCAACCCTGAAGGCACCGAAGTGATGGCGCTGCTGGCGCCGGGCACGGGCCTGGGCGGTGGAATCGTCATCAACGGCTTGTTGCTGCGCGGCGCGCGAGGCATGGGCGCGGAACTCGGCCACGTTGAGATCGTCCACCCGCCGTTCATCGAAGGTTGGCAACCCAAGTGCGGGTGCGGGCAAACGTATTGCGCAGAAGCGTACGCCTCGATGGCGGCGCTGGGGAAGATCCTCCGCATCGCCTTGCCGATGGAGAAATACAAGAACCACCCGCTCAATCAAATCAGCGGCGAGACCGAAGACGAAACCTGGAAGAAGCGAGCCTTCGGCGTTCGCGGTTTGGCCGCCAAGGGCGACGAACTTTGCCAAGCCATCTTCGACTGGCAGAGTCAGGCCATCGGCAAGCTCTGCCGCCAAGTGGCGGATACGATCGACCCCAACCGCATCGTCATCGGCGGCGGCTTCATCGAAGGCGGCCCGGAACTGACCGCGCGCATCATGAAAATCATTCAAGACACTTTCAGCCAGTTGGGTTTCAAAAAGCACGTCGCCGAGTTGAAGTTTGAAGTCGCCCGCTCCGGCGACCAAGCCGGCTGCCTGGGCGCGGCGGCCAGTGCGTGGCAGTCGGCGAAATCCAAGTAGCCGGTTGGATGAGCCGAACTCGATAAGCTTGCCATGGCAAGAGACTCACTGAATCAATTCCCGCGTCTCGACTACGCTCAACCGAGCACAAGCAAGCGTCCGTGGCGGCTTATGGGCGTTTTGATCGGTATCTCACTGGGAATCGCCATCGGTGTGTTGGTGCTGGTAGTGTTGGTTCTCGTCGCCAGCTTCTTATTGATTCATCGACATGCGTGACGCAGCGTTTTGTTTCTCGCAGTAAAACCTAAAATTCACTTCATTCAGGCCTGAAGTTGGGCTCCATTCGTCACTATTTCGCAATCCGCCGATTATTCCGAATCTGCCGGCTTGGGTTCTGCGTATTTACTGTTATTGCCAGCAGGACTTTCCTGCCGGAAACACTCAACTCGATGGAGGAAACGTCATGGACCAAGGTCATCCACAAGGTGAATCAGAGCAACTGTCGGCCACGCGCCGGCTATTCTTGAAGCGATCGACCGCGCTCGCGGTGATCGGCGGATCGGCTGCGCTCTTCTCGGGCGCGTTGGGCGGCGGCACTGCGAAGGCCGACTCGATCGGCAAAGAGCGGGGACGTAAGCAGCGCGACGAATTCGAATCGATCCAAAAGCACGAGCAAGATCACGTCGCTTTTCTCGTCACCGCACTGGGCGGCGCGGCCCGTCCGAGGCCGACGTTTCAGAACTTGGAACAGCGGAATTTCGCAGCGTTTGTCGAGCTCACCCGCGTTCTGGAAAACACCGGCGTGTCAGCTTATCTCGGCGCGGCGCCGTACATCAACGATCCCGCTTATCTCTCGGCCGCCGGGTCGATCCTGACGATCGAGGCGCGTCACTCGGGTTATGTCAATACCCTGCTCGGTGATCCGATCACGGCTACTGCGAGCGACGAAAATTCCAGCCCCAGCTTTGACGCAGCGGCCACATCAGCGGAAATCGTGGCGGCGGTCACCCCTTTCATCGTCGACCTGAACGGCGGGCCGGCGGTAGGATACGCTCAGACCAAATCCGACCCCAACGACATCGACATCCTGAACTTTGCCTTGGCGTTGGAGTATCTGGAACGCGATTTCTACGACATCAACGTACCCAAATTCTACCGACCACGGCGTTAAGCCTTCGGAGGGTTGAGATCGAAAGGTCTCAACCCTCTTTGTTCGTTTTAGAACACTCATTGCATCAGCGATTGCTCACAAGATGGCGAGTGCAGCCTTGCAACTGTAGCTGAATAGCATTTCCCACTCCGCTTTCTGCAACGCTATGATCGTCTCCGTCGCCGGATCGTCCGGCCGACTGCTGGCGTCTTCGGCTAAATCAACCAACGCATTTGGATCGAACCCGCCGAGCAACACCGCGCTCACCGCCTGTGCAGCTTTCGATGCTCGCACGATGTCTGCCGCGACCGGTGCGATCAGCTTTTTCACCGGGTGACTGGCGCATTTGCCGTACCAGTATTTACTGTTGGAAAAATCCCCCTCACGCCGGTGCATGATCGCGTGCCAGTAGCTGCCGGTGGCGGTGTGGATGCCTTGGCTGATCGTGTGCGACTCGTCCAGCCAATCGTGCCACAGCCACAATCCACTAAGGACGGCCTGCGCCTCGTCCGACCGCACCACCGGTTTGGCGAGCAGGTCAGCCGGCTTGAGCGATGCCATCACCCCGCGGGCGGGCGCAAAACCATCGCCGTCGACAACCAGCTTGCGGTAGGCTTGATCGGCGTTAAGGGTTAGCAAATCCTGTGCGGCTTTGGAAAACAGAGTGCGGTCGATCATTTATTTATCTCCATGAGGTCGTTCGTCCGATAACTCGATTGTACGCTGTTCCTCGCCGTGGTTGCACGCGCCGGGTCATCACTTACAGATTCGGAGAATCTCATGTTCGCGTCAAACTCTATTCGCATTGGATCGCTGATCGTCGGCTTGGCCGCTGCTATGGTCGGGTGCGATCGTCGCCCGTCGCTGATCCCCAACAACGACCCCGCCCTTCGTAAAACCAGCGCTTGGTTCGCCGCCGACGCGGTGAAGCGTCATCCGTTCCCCACGGCCGCTCCGTTCGCCGGCGCGCTCAACGCCCGTGCGGACGTCGAAGTGATGCTCGACAAATTGCAGATCGCCAACTTCTCGGATGAAGAGTTCACCGACATCGACGTGTGGGTCAACCACGGCTACGTAGTGCATGTGCCCAAGATCGAAGCCAACGTGCAAGGCAAGCCCGGCACGCGGACGCTCGATTTCCAGATGATGTTCAATGACAAGGGAGAATCCTTCCCCACCGACAACGATAAGTACCCGGTGAACACCGTGGAAATCATCAGCAACGGAAAGATGTATTCAATCAAAGTGGTTGTGAATTAGCCGACACTGCTTGCAGAGCCAAGTTATAGAGAACCCCGATTCATCATCGGGGTTCTCTTGTTTGGTGAGACAAGACGGTGTGCGACGACATGGACACCAAAAGAGACTTCTGAATGTACGTTCCGTCCGATCGCTTTCACGAAACCGCATGGCCCGTTACAACCTGTGCATGAACATCTCCACCTCCGAAACAGCGGCGGAGAAGCGGGCGCTGGTCCTCTCGCTCGTGACGGGAACGGTTCTGTTCTTCATCAAACTCACTGCGTACTGGCTGACCGGATCGGCGGCGGTTTTTTCTGACGCGCTGGAAGGCATCGTCAACGTGCTGGCCAGCGGGTTCGCGCTGTACGCAATTTCGCTGGCCGCCCGGCCGGCGGACGCGGAGCACCCGTACGGGCACGGCAAGGTTGAGTTCATGTCGGCCGGTTTTGAAGGTGGGATGATTCTTGTCGCCGCGCTGGTGATGGCCGCGCGGGCGGGCGAGGAGTTGGTTCGCGGGCCACAGATATCCAATGAAGGATCGGGATTGCTGCTGATCGCGCTGGCGATGGTGGTGAACGGCGTGGTCGGCGGGTACCTGATCCGCCTCGGCAAGAAACGCAGTTCGATCACGCTTGAAGCCGACGGGCATCACCTGCTGTCCGACGCCGTCACCAGCGCGGCAGTGCTGGCGGCGCTGGCGCTCGTGCGAGTCACGGGCATCAAATGGATCGATCCGATCGCCGCGCTGCTGGTGACGCTCTACATCGGATTTGTCGCAGCGGGGTTGTTGCGTAAAGCCGTCGCGGGTCTCATGGATCAGCAGGATCGGGCCGACGAGAAGCGCCTGACGGATCTACTCGATCGTCACGAAGGCGCCTCTGGCGTTCCGCCGCGGATTTGCGGCTATCACAAACTGCGTCACCGCCACAGCGGGCGATATCACTGGGTGGATTTTCACATCACCGTGCCAGCGTGGTGGGACATCAGCCGCGGCCATGCGATCGCGAGCACGATCGAACACGAGATCGAACTGATGCTCGGCGAAGGGAATGCGACGGCGCACATTGAGCCTTGCACGGTGACGGGATGTGGATCGTGCGCGATGGAGAAGAATGAACCACGGAGGCACGGAGACACGGAGACACGCGTGTAGATTTTATGCCGATGGTTCAAGCGATCGTTTTTTGTTTATACGATTGAGTGATCGATAAGATTGGATCGTCTGGCGCTCCTCCGTGTCTCTGTGTCTCCGTGTGATTCTTCTTCCTAATTGAAGTTTTCGCACTGACTTTGCCGATGTTTTTGGACCACATAGGCTGGATGACTCGGAAAATTCAGTGATTTTTGTGCTTCGCGCATTGAAATCGCTTGTTTTCAGGGTAGTTTATGCGGAATCAGGAACGCAAGGTTGTGTTCCAGTCGACAAGGCAGGCCGTTGGAAAATGGCAGCTGAGTTGGCAGCCGGCGGCGGAGGGCCGCGGCCGGCGGGTGTATGGCTCCCCAGACGCTCCACCCGCGTCCGCTCTGATCGTGAGTCGATCGGAGCGAACAACAGTCTCCTATTAGGAGTTTCCTATGGCCAAGGCCATGACCAAGTCCGAGATCGCCGCCACGCTCGCCGAAAAAGTCGGCATCACCAAGAAGCAGGTCGGCGCGTTTTTCGCCGCACAGGCCGAACTCGCTTACAAGCAGGCCAAGAACCAGTTCGTCGTTCCGGGCCTCGGCAAGCTCGTGCTCGCCACCAGCGCCCCGCGCGAAATGGTGATGCGCTTCGGCCCCAAGGCCGGCCAGACCGTCAAAGTCCCCGCCAAGCGCCGCATTAAGTTCCGCGTCGCCAAGGCCGCCAAGGATGCAATCCTGGGCGCGAAGAAGTAATTCTTCTTCCGTGACAAAAAGCAAAGCCGGCGGATTCCGATCCGTCGGCTTTCTTTATGAATTGATTTTTCACCACGCAGACACGGAGACACGGAGGCACGGAGAAGAAGGAATGTGCCACAGATGGGGCACGGATCAACACAGATGAAATGCAAAAATTGAAGCGACAAGAATGTTTCTTGTCTTCTCTGTGCCTCCGTGTCTCTGTGTCTCTGTGTTAAAAAATCCGCGCATGAAAAAACGCTCAAACCTCCGCAGGTCGAGCGTTTTATACAGCTTGGATTGTTCGACGGATCGCTTAGCTGGCGGCGCTGATGTAGGGCAGCATCGCCATGTAGCGGGCCCGCTTGATCGCTTGGGCGATCATGCGTTGTTCCATCGCGGTCGCGCCGGTGCGCTTACGCGACTGGATCTTGCCGTTACCGCTCATCATCTTGCGGAGCGATTCGGTGTCCTTGTAGTCAATATAAGTGGTCCCCGACGCAGTCGTGCGGGCGATCTTCAACTTCGGACGGTTGAAGTTCTGGAAGGCTTCTTTCTTTTCCCGGCGTTCGCGGGCGGATTCTGGCTTCGGCATCGTCAAGGCTCCAAAATAAGTCGAGCCGGGAAGTCTAGCGAATCGCCAGAAGGATGCAAGGGGTTGGAAATTCCACCGAATCCGACCCTTCACGCCACGCGGGATGGGAGCGGACGCGCGGATTTGACGTCGTAGAGGGCTTTATCCGCCGCGACCAGCAGGTCGTGGGCGGTTCGGGTACCTGTCTGAAACAGGCTGGCCACGCCGATCGACAGGCGCGGCGGGCGGGAGACTTTGATCGTCTTGCTGAGGCTATCGATCAGCGAACGTAGGCGCATCCCCATCTGCTCAGCCACATCTCGGGTGGTGTTGGGGAGGACGACCACAAACTCATCCCCGCCGCAGCGGAAGGCGGTGTCGGCCTCGCGGATGGTTGAGCGGATCAGTTGAGCGATCTGGCGGAGCAGTTCGTCGCCGGCGGCGTGGCCGAGGGTGTCGTTGAGCATCTTGAAGTAGTCGACGTCGATCATCATCACCGATAAATCCTCGTACGTCGCCAGGCAGAGTTCGATCGCCTGCGGGAGCGATTGGTCCAGGTGGCGGCGGTTGCCCAGCCCCGTCAGCCCGTCGCGCGTCGCCTGCTGACGGAGGGAACCGATCTTCCGTTCGAGCGCATCGGTTCGGCTCAGCACGCGCTGGCGGGTTTCGTCTTCCAGCCGCGAGATCATCATTCGTTCTTCGCGAATGTCGCGAAGCAGTTGCTGGATGTGTGGGATGATCGGCGCGAGTTGCCCCTTGATGCTGGAAAGCTCCTCGATCGGAATCGAGCCGAGCCGAGCCTCCGGCAGCATCTCCCGCAGCGAACGCAACGGCAACGTGTAATCCCGCCAGCGGCGATACGTGCTCCAGCACCCGGCCAGCAAGGACGTGCCGGCCATCAGCGTGGTCAGGATCCAGTTCGATCGACCCTGGTCCGCACCCAAATACGTGTGAAGCGCCCATCCCAAGGCAGCGGCGCAGACGAGGATCGCCAAGACTTGCACCGCGAAAACCAGAACCTTACGGTCGCGTGTTCGCTTGACTACCAAAGGCGCAGCGGCGGCCGGCGGATCGGCTTCAACGGGCGCGGATGGGGCGTCGGTCGGGTCGGGCATGGCAGAACGGTCTCCCTTCTGTTATCGACCCGACAAACTCGACAGTTAACTGAAGCACTGCAAGACACTTATTCCGCGAAGTCGTACACCTGCACCCGCAGCCAACTGGCTTTATTTCGGGCAATATATTCCTTGTGCAGATCGTGCGGCTGATAAACATCGTGGCCGGCTGCGTCGTCGAAGACCACCGTCAGGCCCACATCGTAGGTGTTATCAACTACGTCGCGGGGAATCATGGCCGGTTTACCGGACCATAGGTGCCTGACCGTCGGAATCTTCGCCAGCAGCGACCGAGCATCGGACTGTACTTGCGCACGAGCAGTGGAAGGAGCGTCTTTTTTCAGCCAGAAATAGACCGTGTGGATGAACATGTCCGGAGTATAACGCCTGGTCTGACTAAACAGAGGCGCGAGAGAAAATCCCGTGCCACCGATCTGAATTATGCTAAATCGACGTCGGCTGTGCGTCGATACTTCATTTGAATATGAGCCAAAGCACCCCGCCGCTTAAACTGTCCGAAGCCGATCGTCGCCATGAAGTTCGCGAGACCGCCCAGCTGCAGGTAACCCTGACGACGGCCGGCGGAAAGACGCGGCAACTTTTGACGAAAGACCGGTCGTTCAGCGGGATTTCGTTCATCACGGATGAGCCCCTTTCGCTCGGCACGGATTGCCATATCGTAGTGGAGAATGCCGACCATACTTTCGCCAGGTTCATGGCGCGGGTGGTTCGGGTATCGCGCATAGATGAGCAGACCTCGGAAATTGCGGTGCAATTCCGCCGCCAGATTGCAGCTTAAAGTCCGCCTAGTTTGTCATCCGAAGAGAATCCGACCATCCTGTACGGAGATTCGTGAACAAGATCACATCTCGCTTTTTAGTGCTTATCTCTATTTTCTAGAATAACTTACGATCACGTGACTAGCGTACGTAAAAAATACCCTCTGCCAACGAACTTTTCCCCTTTGACTTCCATAGTAGGGAATGAATAGCCGTACTCACATCTGAGTCGTCCAATTTGGTTTCGAGTGTAGAGGTGCCCCATGTCGGCGATCGATTTTGAAACGATGAGTCTGCAGGAAGCCCGCGAGAATCTGGATTTCCTCGTCAAGTTTGTCGTCCAGAATAAGCGTCGCGTCGAAATCGCCACCTCTGATGGCGAACATTGTGTGCTGATCAGCAAGGCCGATCTCGACAGCCTGGAAAAGGCCATCACCATTCTTTCCGATAGCGACAGTTTCAAGGATGTGTGCAGCAGCTTGAACCAGCTTGTCGCGGCTACTTCTTCATCGGCGATGGCTTAGTCAAGGTCACGACGGAGCGAGATCATCAAATCGAATAACAAGGTAAGTCGCGCTGGCGGGCAAGCGGCGTGGCGAGCCCTTTTCGGGTTATGCCAAAGCACGCCAATACAGAACGAGAATTTCCGATCATCGGGTACTCCGCAAATCACACTGAGGAAAAGCGAGCCTTGTTTAGTCGGTGATCAGTATTCCGGATTCGGGCACCGCTATTGCCGGTGCGGGCGTCGGTGGGTTGATCTTGGCCGTCTTGAGTGTTTTGAGGATCACATCGATCCGCTGCTGCGCCTCAGCCGGCTGATGGGGACGCATCTCACTGAGTACCCCGGCCACGCCTTGCCCGATTTCGAGTAGCTGGCTTTCGGCGCGATCGCGGACCTTCCAATCCTCCGCGTTCAGATCAGCGACGATCTATTTCACTCGCTCCATCACCGGAGCCGACAGCCGGGAATCGGGGTTGCTGTAAGCTTCAACCGACGCCACGGGCACGCGGATCGATACGCCGCTGGCCAGCACGAGCGAGAGTTGATCGCTTTCGAGCTGGCCGCTGAGCGTCGCGTTGTCCCACAGCGTGATTTGCACATCGCCGCCCTGGGCTTTGCCGCGCTGGAGGGTTCGGATTTCCGCCCCATTGATTGCGAGGGTATCGAACGTGTTTTGCAATTTCAGCGTATGGGCCAGCGTGCCGATGAATCGGTCGCCGTTGGTGAGGCTCAGCGACGCGGTCGAATCATCCTCTTCCTTCGCAGTCGCCAGTTGCAGCCGGCGGATCGACGAAACCGGCAGCGATACCGATTTGTCCGTGAGCGCCAGTTTCACATCAAACGCCTCGGGGGTGATGATGCCCTGAAATTTTGTGCCGTCGACCAACTGCACTTCGTGAACGGCGTGTTCCTCGCTGACAAAAAGCACCGACGACACCGCCTCGGGCTTCAGCGACAGGGTTCCGTATCGCGTTGCGATCGTAATCGGCGAAGTGAGTTGCCCGATGATCATCCGATCCCCGCCGCGCAATTGGACGAATGGCTTGTCGAACTTCAGTTCCTCGGGCTCGTCGGCGGCTTTGCGGTAGCCCATCCGCGCGATCTGCGAAAGCGGCACGTGGGTAACCTGACCGTTGGAAAGTTCGAGCTTGATCGACTCGTCCGCCAGTCGGCCGCCGAAGATTTCGCCGTTGCGTGTCACCAGCATCTGCAGCGGACGGAAATCGCCGCTGCTGAACTCGGAAATAACTTGGTCGGCCGGCAGTTCAACCGTTCCGTACGATGTGGTCAGGCGATACTTTTCGTGCTTGATGGTGCCTTTGTACTGATCGCCGCCGCGGAGTTCGATGACGTCGAACAACTCGCCGCGAAGGAGTTCTTCATCGCCGACGAACTTCTCGCTGCGCCGGAAGTTGGCCAGCCGTTTAACGACATCGGGCGAAAGCTCCTTGAGGACGTTTTTTTCGGAAATCTCTTCGAGCACTTTTGACGCTTCGGCCGAATTGCCGCGCCGGCAGATCAGGTGCGTGATGGCGACGGTTTGCTTGGCGGGCACTTCAACATCCCAATAGACGTCAAGGACGTCGCTGCCGGGCTGGGGGACGTAACGAGGCAGCAGCTTGCTTCCCCGCCCCGCGCCGATCAACGCCATACAGTTGGACTGATCCGCCACCACTATGCCGATCGCCTGCTTGCCTTTTTTCTCGTCGATCAACGGCAGCGTTTGCGTAATGCCGCTGCCCATATTGAAGTTGAGGTGGACGGTTGTTTTGATCGGATTGGCCGTGGTGTTGGTGAGTAGTTCGGTGTACCGAAGGTAAGCCAGCTTAGCGTTGCATCCCACCCGTCGCGAAACGGCCAGGCCTGAAACTTGCGAGCCGTCGATGACAATCTCGTTGTTCGACGGGTCCATCTGCGGCGATGAACCAGGCGAGAACGGCGAATCGGCGATGAACAACTTCACTGCGCCATCGAAGAGATCATTTCCGCCGTCACCGATGGAGCCGTCGGGCTGCAAGTCCCAAGTGCTGCCGCGATCGTCTTGCATCGTGTAAGGCATCTGCACCGACTGCAGAGCGGCCTTTTCTGCAAGACCGATAAGGGGACAAAAAGTGGTAAGTAGCACGACGAAGAAGAGCTTCTTCCGTCGCGTGCCTGGTCGATCCGTCATGACTACCTCGATCCGGAGCCGGTTCTGGCTTCTATCTTGCGTTGTGTTGCGACCGGAGTCCATCAAATTCCGGCCCGGGATTACAGAATGACCAATGACGAATGCGATTTTTTAGATCGAGCAATCCATCCCGCCTTTATACATTTGCATTCAGCATTCATTACTCATCCCTGTTCGGCACCCCGCCCGGCTGTGGATTGACTGCGGGTTTGGATTTGTCGTCCTTCCCCTGCAGCGATTTCACGATCGTATCGATCCGCTGCTGCGTTTCCGCGGGTTGGCTGGCGCGGAGTTTGTTCAGGACACCGATCACCGGCGCGCCGAGCGTGGCGAGTTGTTCCTGGGCGCGGTCGCGCTCCTTCCAATCGTCGGCGTTGAGCTGCTTCACCAATGACTCGATCTGCTTGGTCATCGCCGCCGGCGGCTGCGGGAGGGGTTGGGTGTAGTCGGCCAGCATGGAAAGCGGCACCTTGAGTTCCAAACCGCCGACGGTTTTGATCGGCAGTTCGGATTCTGCCAGCCTGCCGCTGACGGTCGCGCCGTCCCATAGTTGCACTTGCACGTCGCTGTAACTGTCTCGAATGCGCTCGATGTGAGAGATCTGCTCGCCGGCCAGTTCGAGTGAATCGAACGTGGTATCGACGTGCAGCGATCCGGTCAGCGTCGCAGCGAAATGGTCGCCGTTGGTGGATTCCAGTTCCGGGCCGGCGGTGTCGGCGTCATCGGACGGGGCTTTGAAAATCCACTTCAGGAGATTCGCAGCGTCGATCTTGATCGGCTCGGTAGCGCCGTCGCGGATCACTTCAATCTGCCCGCCGGTATAAAGCCCCGCCAAAGTCGTGCCGTCCAGCATCGCCAGTTCATGGACGGCCGAGTTATCCGTCTGCAGGCTGAGCGCGGAGATGGAATTGGGATCGACCTGCAGCACGCCGTACCGGCTGGCGAAGGAGATCGGCTTGGTCGGCATTTGCACGAACAGCCGCTCGCCGGTGCGCAGGGTGATCAGAGGCTTATCAAAGGTCCATTCCTCCGGCTCGTCGGCACGTTTGCGATAGCCGAGGCGGGTGATCTGCGACAGCGGAATTTTCGTCACCTGGCCGCTGGACAGTTCCAGATCGATGACCTGCCGATCGAGCGTGCCACCGATGACCTGTCCGTCGGTCGTAACGATGAGTTGGCGGGCTTTGAACTGCCCGATGTTGAACATTGCGATCACGCGATTCTCGGGAAACTCCACCGGTCCGTACGCGGTAGCGAGCTTGAACGTGGGGATTTTGATAGTGCCTTTGAATTGATCCCCGCCGGTGATTTCGACGACATCGAACAAATCCCCGCGGATCATCTCCAAATCGCCGACGCTGGTTTCGCCGCCACCGAAGTTGACGATGAGCTTGCGGATGTTGCGCGGAACGTCCTTGAGGAGCTTGCGGTCATCGAGCGAGTTGATGTAATCCGTCCCCGCCGTTGGTGTCGCGGCCGAGCCGTGGAAATGCATGATCGCCATTTCCTTGCCTGCCGGGATCAGCAGCGAGTAACTACCCGACACGAAATTGTTGCCCGTGCCGAAGCCGGTGTTGGTCCGCAGACGCGACCGCTTGCCGTTGTAGATTTCCACGGCGCTGCGCCAGCCTTGATTGCCCGTCGTGCCGACCCACGCGACGGTCTGCCCTTTGCGCTTTGCGTCGGCGATCGGCCCGCCGGACTGCATCTGGTAGTGGAACTGGCTTTGCACGATAAAATCGACGTGCTTTTCCTTCCCGGTGGTGTTTTTGAAAACGTCGATCATGCGGACGAATCCACTGGCGGCATCAAATTTCACGCGGCGGGTGAACTGGATCGGCCCGACTGCGAGATTTTCCAAAACCACTTCGCCGGTATCGGCGTCGAGCTTGGCCTGGTTGTTGTTCTGCTGCACGCCTTGGTTGTTGGCCATGATCATGCCGCCCTGGCTGAACAACGGGTTGTTGCCCTGCTGCTGGAGGAATCCGCCGGGGTAGAGCATCCACTGGTTGCCGAAACTGTCGGGCTGGTTATACGGGAGGTTGACCTGCCCGCCGGCGCCGGTGCCAGGCCTTATGGCGATCAAACGGGCTTGCGCCACGATCGGCAGCACGCCGACGGCGATGAAAGGCAATGCGACGCTCAATCGTGTTATCCAACGCATCATGCACCTGTCCTGCCAAATTTGACTACGAGGCTCCGAACAACTTCCGCTTGATCCGCTTTACGGCGTTCACCGTGGGCTTGGCCTTGAGCAGCCAGATCACGTCTCCACTCGGTCGCGGCGGAGGCCCGGTCACACAGTCGGCGATCACTTTGGCCACTTCCGCCGGCGAGAGCGTGTTTTCTGTCGGGTATTGCTCGTGGGTGAGGATGGTGCGGAACATCGCCGTCTCCACCGCCCCGGGCGCGATCGTATGCACGCGCACGCCGATCGCCTCGCCTTCACGCGCCAGCGACAACCCCAAAACGTTGAGCGCAGCTTTTGCCGCTCCGTACAGGCCAAGCCCCGTAAACGGATCGGCGGACGCCTTCGATGAGATATTGACGATCACGCCCCGGTTTTGTTTCCGAAATATCGGCCAGACCGCTTTACACATCCAAACCGCCGCCGTCAGGTTGACATCAACGGTGGTTTGCCATTCTTCGTCGGTGATCGATTCGATCGACCGCACTGGCGCATAACCTGCGTTATTGACGACTGCGTCGACTCGTCCGAACGCGTCAAGCGCCCTGGCGACCACGCCGCGCAGTTGCCGGGCATCAGCCACGTCCGCGACGGCGATCAGGGCACCAGCATCCGAAAGCCCAGCCGTCTCGCCGAGTTCCGCTTCGTTGCGGCTGACCAGCACTAGTTGATACCCGCGCTCAGACAATTCAATCGCCGCCGCCCGCCCGATGCCTCGGCCCGCCCCCGTGATGATCGCCACCGGTTTTGCCATTGCGTCTATCCTACCCCGCTTCGCCACTGCCGGATCGGTTTCAGCCCGCTTAACCCGCATCCGCCGGCGCGGGTTTATCCGAGGCCTGAACCGCCGCCGGTTTCACTTCCGTCAACTTCGACGCCATTACATGGCCGTAACTCGTGCCGCGCCACGTGACTTTTTTCGTCATGCACATCCACACCGAGCGCAGCATAATCATCAGGAGCATAGGCCCGGCGATGATGAACAGGAACGAATTTCTCCGGGGATTTCCGCACCAATGATAAAGCGTCCCCAGGTAGTAATGCATGACGCCCAAATGAATCGCGACCGCGATGGCCCAAAGGTACGAGTCGAGCGGCGTGATGGGGTTGGCGTAGGGGTGCATGAGGTGGCTAATCGCTGTCGGGATCATCAGATACGCCGTAAAGCAGCACTGCAGCAAAAAGCTGATGGCCGCCAGTGTCCGCCACGGGCTGCCCACGCGCGCCGCGTAGTAGATTCGGCTCCAGCCGCGGAATATCGCCGGGAGTGAGGAGTACATCCGCACCGCCGCCCATTCGTTCCCCCAGGCGATTCTTGGCCTGTACCCCGCTTGCTTAAGTCGCAGCGCGATCGCGACGTCTTCGCAGTACCGATCCTTCACCGCTTCGTGTCCGCCCATGGCGTCGTAAACCGTGCGGCTCATCAGGATGAACTGCCCGTTCGCAAAGGCCGAGTTCTTCTTGTGGTTCATGTTATTGAGCGCGATCACGTACATCGCGCTCGCGGCGGCGGCGGCGAGCGGAACCAGCGTGCTTTCCCAGATCGTGTGGCTTTCCAGTCGCGGGAGCAGGCTGATCAAATCGAACTGCTTGTTTTTCACCACCGACATGCTGGCCGCCAGCGCGTCGGGTTCGAGCACCACGTCACTGTCGACGAACAGCAGCCATTCGCCGCGCGCCTGTTTTTGTGCAGTGAACAGCGCGTTGTTCTTGCCGGTCCAACCCGGCCCGAGCGCGCCTTCCTGAATGTGGACGACTTTGAGATGCGAATCGTTCGTCGCCATCGCGTCCAACACCTGACCGGTGTTGTCGACCGACCGATCATCGACGGCGATCACTTCAAAATCAGGATAATCCTGGCTCAGACACGACTGGATGCACCCACGAATGCGCTCGCCTTCATCTTTGGCCGGCACGATGATCGACACCGAAGGCGCCGCCATTCCCCTGGGCAACGGCAGCGGCGGGCGCTTGAGAAACATCATCTTTCGCCGCCCGGCGACGATCAGCACCCCGTAGCAAAACCACGCGAACGGGCCGCTGAGTACATAGAGAATAAAAAATATCAGTTCTTGATGCGACAAGGACCATCCTTGGTTGAGACCGAACCGCTTAATCGTTCCCGGAAAGCCGCGCCAATGCAAGCGGATGGCGATCATGGCCGGCTGCTATTTTTCCGGTTTGCTGTGCAATACGAGTCACGCGCGAGATGCTCGAGCGAATTGCATAGCTTCTTTCTCCCTCACCCATGTGATCATGAGAAAGGGACGGAGTGCGGCTTTTTCTAAAACCATTCGATCGATCCACGAATAACACGAATCTTCACGAATGAATTCCTGACTAGCGGAGATTCGTGAAGATTCGTGTTATTCGTGGACTTTTCCTTATCAACTCGCCGTCCACACTATCGGACCCTCGCTCCACGCCGGAATATTTGGCCTCACGCAGTTCTCACGATACAAACGACGGCCTAGAGATTCGCACCATGATTAACGCCTACGATATCGCCTACGGTCTCGGCCTTGGCGTTGCCAGCCCGGCCTGGCTGCTTTCCAAGCGGTCGCGCGACAAAGTGTTCAAAGCCTTCCGCGAGCGGATGGCCAGCGATCACGCGCGCGATACCGCCAGGCCCGCCGTCTGGATTCACGCCGTCAGCCTCGGCGAAATGAACGCCACCCGCGCGATGATCCGCGTGCTGCAGCACAAGCGCAAGGACTTGCAGTACATCGTCTCGACCACCACCACCACCGGCTACAACCGCGGCAAGGAGTTGTACGGCCAAGACGCGACCGTCACGCTTATCCGCTACCCGCTGGATTTCACCTGGGCTGTCGCGCGGTCGCTCGACGCGCTCAAGCCCGCGATTGTGGTGCTGATGGAACTGGAAGTCTGGCCGAACTTCACGCAGGCGTGCGAGAAGCGTGGCATCCCGGTGATGCTGGCCAACGGGCGCATCACCTCCAAGAGCTACCGCAACTATCGGCTGGGGAAAATCGCGACGTTCTCCATGTTCCGCCGATTGGACCTCGCTTGCGCGCAGGATCCGCTCTACGCCGATCGGTTCACCAAGCTCGGCGTGCGGGCCGATCGAGTTCGCGTCACCGGCACGATGAAGTTCGACACCGCCCAGCCCGGCGCGAAAGTCCCCGGGGCCGAGGAGCTAGCCGACGCGGTTAATCTCAAGCCCGGCGAAGAAACCATCTGGGTGGCCGGCTCAACCGGGCCCGGCGAAGAGAAAATCCTGCTGGGCGTCTATCGTGAATTGCTCAAGCGCTTCGTCCGATTGCGACTGGTGATCGTGCCGCGTCACCCCGAGCGGTTCGACGAGGTCGCGAAACTGATCGGCCAAAGCAAATTCATCTGCCGCCGCCGCTCCGCCCCGCCGGGGTTGTCGTTCTTGAATCCGGTGCCCGCCGTCATCCTCGGCGACACGATGGGCGAACTCCGCAAGTTCTACGCGATGGCGGATTTGGTGTTCGTCGGCAGATCACTCGTTGATCTCGGCCCCAGCCAGCACGGCTCGGACATGATCGAACCGGCCGCGCTCTCCAAGCCGGTGATCGTCGGCCCGTACACGCAAAATTTCGCTGAAGCGATGACGCTTTTCAAATCCGCCGACGCGATGATGGTGGTCGCCGACCCCCAAAGCCTCAGCGACGCCGCCGCCGTCCTGATCTCCACGCCCGCCCAAGCCAAAGCGATGGGCCAGCGCGCACTCGCGGTGGTCAAGCAGGGACAAGGCGCCACACTCAAACACGTCAACGCCGTCCTGGAACTGCTCGGCGGGCGCAAAACAAATCCGGATTAACGCCTCTACTGATCAATTCAAATTGAGCCGCAGATCAACGCAGATGAACGCAGATAAGAAAATGATCTTCCTTATCTGCGTTCATCTGCGTCAATCTGCGGCTAACATTTTTTCTAGCTCGGCGGAAGCGCCGCCGACGCCGGGGCGTCTAAGCTGCGGGTGCGTTTCTTTGACGGAGCGTTGGTCGCTTTTTCCTTCGATTGATTCCCGCGGGCCATTGCGATGACGCCAGTGCGGGCGACTTCTTCAATGCCGTACGGGCGCATCAGGTCGATAAACGCCTCAAGCTTTTCTTCCGTGCCGACCAGTTCGACCATGATGCTGTCGGGCGCCACGTCGACCACCTTGCCGCGGAAGAGGCTGACCACTTCGATCACCTCGCCGCGCTTTTCTGGGATGACGCCCACTTTCACCAGCATCAGGTCGCGCTCGACGTAGGCCGCGTCTTTGAAGTCGCGAACCTTCACCACCGGCACGAGCTTGGCCAGCTGTTTGCGGACCTGCTCGATCGTGTTGTCGTCGGCGGTGCAGACGATCGTCATGCGGCTGAGCTCGGGGTTTTCCGTTCGGCCGACGACCAGCGAATCGATGTTAAAGCCGCGCGCCGCGAACATCCCCGCCACGCTCGCCAGCACGCCTGATTCGTTGATCACCAAGGCCGATATCACATGACGCATAACTGCTCCTAAATCTCAAAAACGAGCCGGGCAGTGTACCGCAACCTGATCAGCCGGGCAAAAGTGGCGATTCAACGTCCTTTCCTGGCACGCCGAACGAAGGTTGGCGAGAACTCCAAGACGAAAGGCAAAGGGTCCACGAATAACACGAATCTTCACGAATCCATTCCTTCATTCGTGGAGATTCGTGTAATTCGTGGACGATCTCTCTCCCTGCTGGCACCCTCACACTGCACTCTCGTGGCGTACCGGGATCGGATCCATCCTTGACACTTTCCCTACACGCTGTTGCACTGCCGTAGTGCCTAAACGCATCTTCATCACCGCAGCGGAAGTTAGCGGCGATCAGCACGCGGCGGCGCTGATCAAATCGCTGAAGCAGCTCGATCCTGCCCTTATCATTGAAGGCCACGGCGGGCCACTCATGCGAGCGGCGGGAGCGACGATTCACCACGAGACCGTGAAAAAGGCGGCCATGGGGTGGCGCGGTGCGCTTCGGTACTTCGAGATTAAAAAAGTCCTCAAGTGGACGGAAACCTACTTCCTGGCGCACAAGCCGGACTTGGTGATCGGCGTGGATTCACCCGACATGAACACGCACTTCGCCCGGCTGGCCAAGGCGAACGGCGCGCCGATGCTGCAGTATGTCGCGCCGCAACTGTGGGCGTGGCGCGAATACCGGATCAAGAAAATCCGCGCGACGGTCGATCACATCGCGTGCATCTTGCCGTTCGAGCAGGACTATTTCCGCAAGCTCGGTGTGGCGGCGACGTTTGTCGGGCATCCGCTGTTTGACGAGCTTCCCGTCAGCCGAGAGAAACCGCCGGGGCCGGTGTTTCCCGATCGCCCGCCGATCGTCGGGTTGCTGCCCGGCTCGCGCGCGTCGGAGGCCAATAGCAACTTCCCGCCGATGCTCGACGTCGCCCGCAAGCTTCGGCTGGCTTTTCCCGACGTGCGGTTCATCGTCCCGACCGTTGCCGCCACGCAACCGATCGTCGCCGAGCACGCGGCCAGCTTTCCCCGGCTGGAGTACGCGCAAGACCGCTTCGACGAGCTTGTGCCGCAATGCGATCTCTGCATCGTCGCCAGCGGAACCGCGACGCTACATGTCGCCAGCTTCGGCGTGCCGATGATCGTCGTCTACCGCGGAAGCCCGATCCTCTGGCACGGCATCGGGCGATGGCTTGTGAAAGTCCGCACGTTTTCGCTGGTCAACCTGCTGGCCGGCGTGGATCAGCACATCGTCCCCGAGTTCATCCCCTGGCACGGCAGCAACGAACCCGTCGCCATCGCGGCGATCGAACTGCTGCGACACCCGGAGAAGCTCGACATCCAGCACGCAAAGCTCGAAAAACTGATCGAGCATCTCGATAAACCCGGCGCGAGCATGAACGTGGCTAAGCTGGCGATGGGGATGATAAAGTAGCCGCTTGCGCCGCCGCCGCCCCGTCTGCCGTGACCGATGTCATTCCTGGTTGTTGCGATCAGTTAAACGGATTTGCCACCCCGCCGCCGTTGGCGGGGGTGGTGGATTGGCCGTTCAACTCGCGGCAGTACGGTTCGAGGTTTTTCAGGCTGGTGAAGTAGGACTTGAGCCCGGCGGCCAGCTTGGCGGCGGTGATGGTTTGGCCTTGGATTTCCTGACGCAAGCCGACGTTGTCGTTTTCGTCGAGGACCAAGAACGGCTGGCCGATCAGCCAGTTGGCTTTGAGGCAATCGGTGAGGAACCCCGAGTCCTGCGCGAACTTGCCGAGCTTGCCGATGCCGCACTGCACCCACACGCCGGACCATTCGGGCTTGGAGTAGATCTCGATCGGGTAAATGTACTGCCACCCGTTGACGGCGGCGCGTACCTCCACCACAAAGCCCAGCGCCTGCGGCTTGGGATTTAGGCCCATGTCGCGGAGCATCTCGCCGAGGGATTGATTGTCCACCCCGCGTGAAGCCCCGATCGAAGTGATGGCCGACTCCGGCAGCGCTGCGACATTCGCAGCGGGGTTGACCTTCAACATCGACTTCATGGCGGGGATTTGCTTCGGGCTGATCGACGAAAAACCCGTGCCCGGCGGGTTCGTGCCGTCCGAGCGTTTTGTAAGCGACCGGTAGTACGGCTCGGACGCTTTGACGGCGGTGAATACGTCCTTGAGAACCGCGGCCATGCGGGCGGGGGTGACGTCGGCGTTTTCCAGCGGGCACTGCAAGATCAGCGTGTTCTGATTGTCTACGACGAAACGCTTGCCGCCCATCGCGTTGCCCAACTGTAAGAGCGCTTTGAGCGTTGCAGCCGGCGCGGTTTGGCGGTTGACGGGTGACAGGCCGCACTGGATCCACAGCGGTTCGTAATTCTTTCCGAAGCTGGCCTGGATGGGGTAGGTGTAGTCGGTTCCATTCAATGTCGCTTTGACCATCATCAGCCATAGATCGCCGTGGCGCTGCGGTTTGACACCCAGACCGTCGAGCATCGCGCCGAGCGAGTCGACATCGAGCGTCCGGCCGGCGGAGTCGATACCGCGTTCCTGGGGCACGTTGGGGAGCGTTGATTCGGGGATGATGTCGCGCGAGTTGGCGTCGACTTCGTCGATGGACTTGTACTGCGTACTACCGGCCGACGGACTGTTCGAAAGTGTCTTCGATAGCCCTGCTGAGCCGGACGAGCCGCCGCCTGAGGCGCAGCCGATCGCCGCAACCAATCCACTTGCAACCAACAATGACGTTAAACGTACGACTCGATTCATGTTTGCTCCCGAATACGATTTGATCTCACCCTGCGGGTATGGACGCGACCACTATACCTGCGAGGGTAAATCAACTGCGAGGGGAAAATCTCTCTTGATGCCCGCCCGCGGGTAGCCGGCGCGTTTTACTGGAGCCTGAAGGAAATGCGTCGGACCTGTGGCGCGAGTTCGCGTTCTTCGATCCGGCTGACAAGGCCAATCCGGCGATAAAATCACTCAGTGGCGCTCCACCCGCAGCCACGACATCGAGCGGGAATCGTACGCTTCCCGGTTTCTAATCCACAACCGTCACGTGGTGTCGCGCAAACGTAATCTCTTTGTCGTAAAAACATACAAAAAAGCCGGGGCTTCGGTCAAATTTTGGCAATAATTGTTAAGATTTGGGTTGGATGGTGTTAATCTAGAAGCAGAGAGGGTTCTGGAGTCCCTGAGATGCAAAGCCCAATCAGGCTCCCGTTCGCTCACTCATTGTTGTTTAAGAGGTTCCTCATGGATCAAGCGACGGTATCTCGAATTTCGTGCAGCCGGTTTGCTGAGGCATCGCGGCGGCGTTCGATTGGGGGATTTAGAGTTTCCACGCGCGGGTTTACGCTCGTCGAACTGCTCGTGGTGATCGGCATCCTCGCCGTGCTGATTGCGATCTTATTGCCTGCACTCAATACCGCCCGACGGGCTGCGGTGAGGACCCAGTGCCTCACTCAGGTGCGCGGAATCGCATTGGCGATGCAGTTTTACGCGAACGACAACAAAAATTGGTTCCCGTCGCGAAACGAGGCCGGTACGAATCCCAATTGTTTTGGTTACCCGCACCAGTATCGACGCACGCCCAACGGTAAGTATGATCTAAATTTCACTTTTACTGTCCCGTACGTGGCAGGCTTTAGCACAAAACGGATGATCCGGACTGATCCGAACCTTTCTTACCGGGGTTCGGCGGCTAACGTGATGCTCTGCCCTGGGCAGATGTCCCCAGCCCCCACGGTCAGCAACCTGTTCACCCTAGACTTCGGAAGCTACCAATACTTTGTCTGGCACAAACCTTATGCATGGGTGGCCTCAGTTTATGTCGATCTTTCCCGGCGAAACCAAATCAGAGGCACTGCCCCGCTTTGGGCGTGCTATACTCAATTCAAGGGCGGGAAATACGTATCCGTACACGGGCCGTTGGGCCCTAAAGCCCTACCGAAAGGGATGAACGCCGCCTATAGCGACGGGTCGGCCAGATGGGTCGACTGGAATGAATGTGAAAAATATTGGGACCTTGGTTCCGAACAGGCTTTCTGGCCCAAGTACCGCAGATAGTCGCGCAGAAATCTGGGAAGAATTTGACGAGTTGCTTCGGGGGCTCAGTGGTCTCAATTCTTTTTTCCGCAGCCGACGTTGTTTTGTCCTTGCTCGACGAGTGAGGACACCCGCCCTTCCCCACGCCAGTTGGCAACGCCGACGAGCGGCCGCTGGCGTTTTTGCACCCGCAGGTGGACGCAATCCACGCCATGATAAAGAAGCTTGTCATCATCTGCGAATCGTGCTACCCCAGCGCGGCAAACTTCGCCGGGCAATTCGCGAACAAGTAGCGTCTTGTCGCATGGGCTACCAGCCCATGCTTAATTTGCGCAGGACGCAATAGCACGCCATCCGTAGCACGGGCGGCTTTCATGGATGGGAAATCACACTGGATGAAGCCTGGGCGATGCCCGGCATGGGCTGGTAGCCCATGCGACGGATGCCTACTCCACATCCGCCAGCAACTGCTCGCTGGGAATGACGCGCAAGACTTCTTCGGTGCTGGTTTCGCCGCGGGCGACTTTGAGCAGCGCGGCCTTGCGGAAGTCGAGCATCTTTTCTTCGATCGCCTTGTCGCGGATCGCCTTCACAGGCGCTTCCTCGGAGATCAGTTGCCGGACGGCCTTGGAGACGTTGAGCACCTCGAACACGCCGGCCCGGCCGGAGTAGCCGGTCATCTGGTTGCTCGGGGCGGGGCGGGCGGCGTAGATCTTTTTCCCTTCGCCGGCAGCCAGCCAGGGTTTAAGTTCCGCGAACGTGTCGTTGTCTTCATCGAGATCGAACTCTGTGCGGGTGGCCGGGTCGAACGTGCGGACGAGTCTCTGCGAGACCACTCCTCGCAGACTGCTGGCAAGGAAATGGCTAGGCTAGCCGAGCGACCGCATCGCCTGAATCGCCGCCGCCGCGTGCGGGGCGTGTAGCGTCGCGAAGACCAGGATGCCGCTGTTGGCCGCGTAGACGGCGGTCTTGGCGGTTAATTCGTCGCGGATTTCGCCGATCATGATCACGTCCGGCGATTGCCTTAGCACGCTGCGCAACATCTCGCCAAAACCCAGATCGATCGCCGGGTTCACCTGTGATTGCCTGAGCCCGTCGATCGCGTATTCGATCGGGTCTTCTATCGTGTTGATCTTCCGCTTGCCGTCATTCAGCTTGATCATCGACGCGTACTGTGTCGCGGTTTTGCCCGAACCGGTCGGCCCGGTGATAAGAATCAAGCCGCTCGGCGAGTTGATCCAGCCGTGATACGTCTGCATCTGCTCGCGGCTAAGGCCGACGTTCTCAAGCGTGAACAGTTTATTCCCGCGCGACAGGATGCGGACGGCGAAGTCTTCCCCGTACATCGTGGGGATGACATTAATGCGAAGGTCGATGATCGCGCCATCGGGCTTCTTATAAATCCATCGGCCGTCCAGCGGACGGCGCTTTTCGGTCAGGTCCAGCGCAGCGTTGGCTTTGATGTAGCTGAGGCATTTACGTCCCTGTTCGACGGCCATGTGCGCCACCGTCCGCACGATGCCGTGATGCCTCACCTCGGCCGCCAAGTGGTTAGAATTGCTGACGAGGAATAAATCGCTGGCGCCCATCTCGGCGGCGTGTTCGATCAATCGGGCGACGGCGATTTCCGGCGTGAACTTGCTGACGTCGATGAGAACGGCTTTTTCGGTGTCGGTGCTCACTTGGCGCCTCCTTGAATCAGCAGTTCCCGGGCGGCGGATTCGTCGGCGGCGATAGTGATTATTTTGCCGATCTTGAGCAGATCAAAAATCTGCTGAACCGCCGGCTGCACCGAGTGCAGCACCAGCTTTCCGCCGGCCTGTTTGCATGCTTTTTGGGACGCCATGAACCAGCCGATGGCGCTGGAGTCGATGTAATCGCAATTTTTCATGTCGAGGACGACGCGATTATTGAACCACGTCGCGCCCATCAACCCGGCCAACGGGTTGTTGCCTACCGCGTCGATTTCGCTCGCCACCAGGTTGCCTTCCACCGCGACCCGGACAAATCCCTCTTTTTCGATCGAGACGAGCGATAATTTCATGACCGGCCTGTGATGAGTAATACCCCGACCGCATTTTTTCGACCAACGCCGCGCGTAGGTTAAGCGAAGCGTTCGGCAATGTCGAAAATTATCGGCGCGGTGAACGCCAGTCGTTATCGTTGTCACGCAAAGGTTGCGCAAAGAGGGTAGTGGGTCAGTCTGAAGTATTATGCAACGCATTGCTTGGAGCACTCGACCGTACCACGGGCCTCCGGCCCGTGCGGACGATTCGGAATAGCCAAGGGCGTTCATTTTCTCAGGTTCGCGCGCCACCGGCACGGGCCAGAGGCCCGTGGTACGGTCGAGTTTTTCAAACTGACTCATTACCGCTAAGAGCGCTGTGTAGCCTAGCAATGAACGCAGAGTCGCTGAGAAGCGGAATTGATTTCCTCCTCTCTAAGTGTCTCTGCGTTCATTCTTCATTCTGGATTCAGATCGTGGCGATCTCAACAAACCTCGGCTTGAGATCGCCGTAGAGTTTGTCGTACACCGCAAAATGCTTGTCGTAGATCGCTGACAGTTTTTTGTTCGGCGTGACTTTGGTCGTTTGCTTGATGGAGCTGGCGCACGCCTGCTCGACGCTGTCCCACACACCGGTGCCCACACCCGCGAGGATCGCCACGCCGTACGCGGGGCCCTCGGCGGCGTTGGTCAGCACGATCGGCTGCTTGTACACGTCGGCCTGCAGGTGCCGCCAGAAATCGCTCCGCGCTCCGCCGCCGCTGGCGCGGACTTGGGCGACGGGGATGTTCATCTGCTGCATGATTTCCAGCGCATCGCGCATGCCGTAAGTAACGCCTTCCAGCAGGCTGCGGACGATCATGGCGCGGGTGGTGCGCTGCGTCAGGCCGATCCATGCCCCCCGGGCGTTTGGGTCGGGGTGCGGGCAGCGCTCGCCGGTGAGATAGGGCAGGAAGTAAAGCCCCTCGCTGCCGGCCGGGGCGGATTCGGCCACTTCGATCAGCAATTGATACGGATCGACCTTCTGTTTCTTCGCGGCGATGATTTCCTGCGCGCCCAGTTGATTGCGGAACCACTGAAAGCTCCCGCCGGCCGACAACATGCAGCCGAAGACGCACCACTTGCCTTCAACCGCGTGGCACATCGTGTGAACGCGTCCGAGCGGATCGCGGACCGGTTGATCGGAGTGGGCAAACACCACGCCGCTCGTGCCGAGGGTTGCCGAGACGATGCCGGCTTTGACGATCCCGTTCCCCACAGCGCCAGCCGCCTGATCGCCGGCGCCGCCGACGACGGGCGTGCCTTCCTTCAATCCTAGCTCGGCCGCCGCGCCGCCGGTGATCGTGCCGGTGACTTCATGCGATTCATGCACCGCCGGCAGCAGCGCCTTGTCGATCTTCAGTAGGCCGAGCAGCTTGTCGCTCCACTTACGGTTGACGACATCGAGCAGCAGCGTGCCCGACGCATCGGACACTTCCGATGCGAACTCGCCGGTCATGCGGAAGCGGATGTAATCCTTCGGCAGCAGTATCTGGCGGGTCTTCTCGTACACCTTCGGCTCGTTCTCGCGGACCCAGAGAATCTTGGGCGCGGTGAAGCCGGTGAGGGCCGGGTTGGCAACCAAGTCGATCAGCTTCTCTCGCCCGCCGGCGGTGGCGGTGATCTCATCGCACTGCTTTTGCGTGCGCTGGTCGTTCCACAGCAGCGCCGGCCGGAGCACTTTGCTGCCCTGCCCGACAAAAACGCTCCCGTGCATCTGCCCACTCAGGCCGACAGCGCTGACCTCCGCGCCTTTCACCTTCGCTTTTTTCAGCACAGCCTTGGTGGCGGTGACGGTCGCCGTCCACCAGTCTTGCGGGTTCTGTTCCGACCAGCCCGGCTTGGGCGAGAAGATGCGATGCTCCGCCATCGCCGTCGCGAGGACTTTGCCGTCCTCGTCGCAAATCAGCGTCTTCGTGCCACTCGTGCCGATGTCGATTCCGAGAAGATAAGCCATCCGAAAGCCTCCGATGAATGAGCCGCACATTCTCACGGGCGGATCGGCTGATGCAAGTGGAAGGCGTCCGGTAATACTCGGCTGCCGTCGCATCCCCGGTAGATTCCCACTCGTATTAAGTCCACCCGCCAACGGTCGATAATTCAGGTGTGCCGACGACGCCTTTAATAGATGCCGGTTTTGGGCCTGAATCCACCGTACAGATCAAGCTGTCGGAGGTGATCGGCGCGATGTCGTACGCGCTGGACATCACCGAAGGCCAACCCGAAGGCCACGCCGCCCGCACATGCATGCTGGGGATGCGGATCGCGACCGAACTCGGCCTGGACGGGAAAGACTCCTCCGCCCTGTTCTACGGCTTGCTGCTGAAGGACCTGGGTTGCTCCAGCAACTCCTCCAAAATGTGCTACCTGTTCGGCTCCGACGAACGCGCCGCCAAGCGCGACGTGAAGACGGTGGACTGGTCGCACGTCAGCCGATCGATCGGGTATATCGCGCGGCACGTCGCGCCGCACGGCTCGATCTTCCGCCGAGCCGCCAAGCTCGTGCAGGTGGCGATTGGCGGGCAGAAGCAGGCCAAGGAACTTACGCAACTTCGCTGCGAGCGCGGCGCGACCATCGCGCGGCAACTGCAATTGCCCGAACAATCCGCACTCGCCATCCGCGCCCTCGACGAACATTGGGACGGGCTCGGCCATCCTGACGGCCTGGCCGGCGAGGAAATCCCACTGCTGGCCCGCATCCTTTCGCTCTCCCAGACGGCCGAAGTCTTCATCCGCGAACAAGGGCTCGATGCTGCGATCGAGATGGCTAACGAGCGCTCCGGCGCGTGGTTCGATCCAGAGCTGGTCCGCATCTTCGTCAACCTCGCCGGCGACGCGAAGTTCTGGGCCGAGTTCAACGGACAGGACCCGCGCAGCGCCGTGACCAGTTTCGAGCCGGAAGAGAAAATGCTCCCCGCCGACGACGGCTCGCTCGATCGCATCGCGGCCGCTTTCGCGCAGGTGATCGACGCCAAATCGCCGTGGACGTGCCGGCACTCTGAAGGCGTCGCGGAAATTTCCACGGGTATCGCCGACGTGCTGGGTTTCGGCCGGGCCGACCGGCGTCTTCTCCGCCGCGCCGCGCTCCTGCACGACGTGGGCAAACTGGGCATTTCCAACCTGATCCTGGACAAGCCGGGCAAGCTTAACGCTGACGAGCTGACCGAGATGCGCAAGCACCCGAAATACACGTACGAAATCCTCAATCGCGTCGCCGGGTTCCGAAACCTCGCCGAGCTGGCCGCCTCCCATCACGAACGCCTGGACGGCAAGGGCTACCACCGCGGCTTACCCGCGGAACAAATCCCCGTCGGCGCGCGCATCCTGGGCGTGGCCGACATGTACGAAGCGTTGGCCGCCAAACGGCCGTACCGGCAGGATTTATCCGACGAAGAAGTGATGACCATCCTGACGAAAAACACCGGCGCGGGCATCTGCCCGGAAGTCTTCGCCGCGCTCAAAGTCTGGCTGAAGGAAAGCAAGTTCCAGCCGATCAAGCTGGCAGCGTAACCTCCCTCCGAATCGGCCGTTGGGTCAGTTCAAAAGGCCCGGGATCGAAGCGACGGCAAAACTCGGACCCACTTTCACAATTGCTGATTTTGCACCGTCGCTTACACTGGTCTCTGTCATGGCGATGCGCAACGGCTCGCCCCATTCAGGAGACTGTCCATGCAACCCACCGGGCTGACGACCGAGCAGAAGCGGTTTTACGAAGAAAACGGCTACATCCTCATCAAGGGCCTGTTCAGTTCCGAGGAGGCCGCCGCCTTTTGTGCTGAGGCGCAAGAGTTGATCGATCGGGTGCGCAAGATCAAGAATATCGACGCCACCTGGTCATCGGTGCGGAAAGAGGAAGAGGAGAAGAAGACCGTTATTTTCGTTTGTCATGACGTGCAGTTTTACGCCGCCATCTACACGCGGATGATTTACGACCCGCGCCTGACGACGATCATGAGCGACCTGATCGGGCCCAACGTGCAGCTTCATCACACCAAGATGTTCATCAAGCCGCCGGAAAAGGGCTCGCCGTTCCCGATGCATCAGGACTATTGGTACTTCCCGCATCAAAACCAGACGATGACCGCCGCCGTCATTCACTTTGACGACGCGCCGCTCGAGAAGGGCTGCCTGCGCGTCGTGCCCGGCAGTCACAAGCTCGGGGCGCTGGAACCGGACAACAAGGGAGATTCGTCGCTTTCGTCGGAGAGGTATCCGGTCGAAGGTGCCACGCCCTGCCCCGCCAGCGCCGGCGATGTGCTGTTCTTCAATTACCTCACCATCCACGGCTCGGGCGTAAACGTCAGCCCGGAGGCGCGAACGACGGTGCTGATCCAATTCCGCGACCCGACCGACCCGCCGCTCTGGCGCAGCCACGAATCCCGCGGCCAAGGCACGATGCTCGCGGGGATCGACCCGTCAAGCTGCGCAACCAAGCCACTGGCCGAAAAGCGGCCGGCACCCGTCAAGGCGATGTGACCTTTGGCAACGATCGGCTAGAATTTCGTCATGCGGCGAAGCATTCTGAACGTCTTGGCTGCTTTATGCCTCCTGCTGTTCTGCGTACTGATCGCGATCAGAATCCGAAGCATTTATGTTGAAGATCACTTCTCATTCGTTCATGGCACTGAATTTTGGAGAATCAGTTCACAACGCGCCTATCTGATCATCGATCATGGCGCAAAGAAGTTCCCATTTGCCGAACAGGATCACGACTGGTGGTGGATGGTCGAACCACGTAACAAGCTGGTTGAGTTTGATCCTATCCCGCTGACCAACAACTACCGGAAACTCTTCGGCTATGGGGAAAAGACCGGAACAACCTACTTTGCTTCGCCAGGCGGCTCTCAGTTCCTTCCCGTGGCGTTTTACAGATGGGGATTAGCCGATTCCACTCTCGCCATTGTCGTCGGATTCTTTCCTTTAGTTCGCCTGTCAAACACGTTCAGATCGTGGCACGTCAGTCGTAGTCGACTTGGCAAGGGCCTCTGCCCCACCTGCGGCTACGACCTCCGCGCCACGCCTGATCGCTGCCCCGAATGCGGCGGTGTGCCGACAAATCTTCCCGCCGACCGATTGAGAACGTCAAAAAAAACGGAGCTACGGCACGCCGGCGATGCTGAATGCGCCGGCGTGGCCAATCGTTCGGGAGCGCAAGCGGATCGCTGAAAAACTACGTTGTGAAAAAATAATTGCAGTCACTTCATAGCGATGATGCGATCACGCCTGCTCGGCCTCGGTTTCCAGCAGTTTCGGGCTGAGCTTTCCGTACGTCACGCTCGTCGCCAGCATCAGCCCACCGAGCACGAGGAACGACAGGATGCGATACCCGCGGCCGACCTCGCTGAGGTCGACCAGCACCACTTTGCAAAGCGCGACCGCCAGCAGACCAAGCCCGAAATACCGCAGCCCGGCGATGCGCAGGCGGAAGCCGAGGATGATCGCGCCGACCGCAAACGCCGACCAGTAGATGCTGATCGCCACCTGCTTGGCCAGGCGGGCGTTGTCGAAGAATGACATCGCAAAGGCCGTCCGTTCAACCGCGCGGTCGATTTCGATCGTGCCGACCAGCAGCAGGATCGCGAGGATCATCGCCCTGCCGATACTCGAGCTTGCACCTTGGCGATTGATAATTCGCTCCTGCACGCCCAAGCCGATCGCGATCATCTCGCCGGCCAGCATTTGGAAGTTTAGGATCGGCACGACGCGGGCCGACCCGTCGGCCAGGTACCACGCGAGGGTGTCGACCAGCAGAAACTTGATCGCCAGCACCAGCATCATCCGATGATTGCGGGTCAGCAGGGTGTGCCGCTCTGCAGGCTCACCGGCGAGTTTGAGCAGTAGCCCGCTGTGCAGCAGAAGCATCAGCGACCACAGCATCGACAAGCCGAGCAACTCCAACTGAACGTACGGCCACTGTGTCATGCCGAGTCTGTGGAGTTGCGATACCGTGCGGTCGATTTCCATCGACAGCGCGAACGTCATCATGAGCACCAGCAGCGTCATCACCCGCACCACCGGCGAGCCGGCGCGGTGGCGCATCAGCCACTGGTCGATCTCGTCGCGGCGCATCGCGTAGATCGCCACGATCGACCCGGCTAGCAGCGTGCCGACGCCCATCACCGGGTTGACTACCGGCAGATACTTGCTTGCCTCATAGGTAGGCGCCAGCCGCGCCCCGATCAGATCGACCGCGCCCCACTTTGCCACCGCCAGTACGAGCGCGGCGCCGGCGTGGATCGTCCACGACGGGCGTTTGAACCAGCCGCCGGCGATGAACAACGCCCAGCCGTACGCGGCGATTGCGCCGGTGGCGTACCACTGAGGGAGCGCCACGATCGACGCGACGACCAAGACCACGCCGGCCATTCCGTCGATCGCGCTCACCAGCAGATCGATCACCGGAGTCTTATCCTGCCGCAGCACGATGCTCGACAGCGCGTGACCGACGGCCGTCACCAGCATCGCCATGAACAGGTACATCGGCTGGCCGATCCAGACGATTTCCCGGGCACCCGGCTCATTGACTGCCCACTGCCCGAGGTACAGCACCGCCCCCACCCACGCGGCGGTGCCGAGCCATCGGCCCCAGGGGGATTGCAATTTCGATCCGACCACCGCAAACGCCAGCGACAGCCCTGCGAAGGCGAGCAGGATCGCCAGCCCGTGCAACATCACCGGAACCGCCACCAGCAGCAGAAGCGCCGACTGAATGCGGAAGCTGAGCGAAAGTTCCCCCCGAACTTTCGCCAGCGCAAACGCAGCCGCCCCGGTCACGCCGGCAGTGAAGAGCAGGGACATACCCTGCGCTATCGCGGTGTCTTGCTGAAACCCGGTGAGGAGGGAAAAGGCTAAAAGCGCTGTCACCAGCAAACTCGCCGGTGCCGCCTGCCCCGGCCCGATGCGCTTTCGCCTGCCGGTGGAGACGATCAATTCCGCCTGCGCCAGCAGCGCGTAGGCGATCGAGAATCTGATCGGTAAAAGCGTGAGAGTCGATTGTCCGTACACCGCCGCCACCCACAGCGCGGGCATGGCGATGCCGAACACCCGCATCACCCACCACTTCCCGCCGCGGCCGAGCGCGGTCAGCAGCAGTGCGACGACTTGCAGCGCAAGGATATACGCAAGCAACGCCGCGAACCGCGGTTCGTGCGTGCGCAGGATGATCGGCGCGAGATTCCCGCCGAGCAGCGCGAGCACGGCGATCACCACCAAGTTCTTCCGCATCGCAACGAGCGAGCCGATGACGGTGCTGATCGCCATCAGCACGAATGCGGTGGCCTGGCTGTACAGTTCAAAATAGCCGAACCCGGCGTAGCTGACGACGAATAGCGTGGCGATCCCCGCTCCGAACACGCACGCCGCTGAGATGCGGTTGATCTTGCGATCGATCCACTCGCCAAGACCGAGCAACCCAAGCCCGGCGGAGAAGCACATCGCCAGCCGCACTTCGCGCGGCAGGCCGCCGAGCCAGCCTTGGTCGTACGCATACTTAATGCCCAGTGCCGCGCAGATTACCAGCACGATTGCGCCGATCCAGCCCGTCCAGTTCAGGCCGATCCACTGCTCGACACTGGAGTGAGAATCTTTCCTCGGAGCAGGCGTCGCGACGCGCTCGTATGCGACGGCTGTCGGCGCGGACCATGGTTTGCCCTCATCGCTATCGGCCTGCTCGCGGGCGACAATCAGCCTCTCGCCGACGGACAGTTCGTCATGCTCCTCAGGAACCAACGGCACCGGCGGTGCAACGACGGCAATCGGTAGTGGCGGCGGCAAGACCGCCTCAGTCTCGGGAGCGGACTCCGTCACCACCTCCGCCATCGGGATCGCGGGCGGTTCGGGCTCGGGCAATGCTTGTTCGCTTAGCCGCAAATGCTTTTCGATTTTTCGTACGCGGGATTCCAACTCGACAAACCGTTTGAACGTCAGCAATTCACTCATGTCGGGTATCCTTCGTTAAGACACGGCCATTATGTTAGCGTTCACTTACTTTGTCAATAAGAGTTTTGTCTGCTCGGTGGGTTGGGAGTTTTGGTCATTTTTCTAATCGTCTGGCGGTCTCGCCCCGGTCGGGCGGTCGGCTATGATGATAGGGGGATGGCCTTGCGCACGCCAGAACTTGCGAGACTGATCGACCGCCTGGAGGCGCAGCTGGTACGGCTACGCGCGCCATCCGTTGCGACAGCGATCGAGCGCGTGCGCAGCGATCTGGCCGCCACGCGGTTTCACGCCTCGGCCGCCGTTGATGATCGACCGATCGTCGCCGTCATCGGCGGGACCGGCACGGGCAAGAGCACGCTGGTCAATCGGCTGCTGGAGGCCGACGTGACCGCCGCGTCGTTTCGGCGGACGTATACCGCAGGGCCGATCGCGATCGTCCGCAAGAAAGGCGATTTGCCCGCAGAGTGGCTGGGCGTTCCGCACGAATCGCCACTTGAGCGCCCGGCCCGCGGGACGATCGGGCAACTGCTGGTGCTTCCGCTCGACGTGACGATCACGCAGGCGATCGCGATTGT
Source organism: Tepidisphaerales bacterium (assembly GCA_038229715.1). GTDB lineage: Bacteria > Planctomycetota > Phycisphaerae > Tepidisphaerales > Tepidisphaeraceae > JANMES01. The sequence continues at coordinate 59,729 of JBBROD010000004.1, forward strand.
CGACACACCCGATCTCGACGGCGACCAACCCGCCCACCACGCCCAGGCCGAGCGCGTGTTCCGCTGGGCGTCGGCGGTGCTTTTTCTCGTCACGCCCGAAAAATATCAGATGACCGAGTTGCCACCGTACTACCGCCTGGCCGCGCGGTACGGCGTGCCGGCGTGGTTCGTGATGAACAAGTGCGAATCCCGCGAGCAACTCGACGACTACCGCCGCCAGCTCGGCCCGATCTCCGCCGGCAGGCTATTTGCCATCCCCCGCGACGATTCGCTTTTCGTCCCCGACGACGCCGAAACATTACAAGCATTGCGAGAGGCGTTGCGTTCTCTCCCTCTCCCCAGCGGGGAGAGGGCAGGGGTGAGGGGAGAAGCGTCCCACGACGACTCTCGTTCGTCAGCCGAGATGCGCCGCGAACCTGTGTCCTCCGAGAGCATCACGCTCCCCCCGGATCCAATCGCTCCCCTCCGGGGAGAGGGGCTCATGCACCGCATCGCCGACGTGATGGACCGCTTAGCCGACCAAGTCGTCACCCCGCTAACCCGTGCCCGCCGAACCGCCGACGAAGTGACCTCTGTGTTGCGGTCGCTCTCTGTCCCCGCCGCCAGCATCGATGTAAACCCCGTCACCCGGCAACTACAGAAGCGAATGCAGGAGCGCAGCGTGCTGTACCTGATGGGCCCGGGCCGAATCGTCGACCGCCTGCGGCAAGTGCCGTCGCTGCTGGCCCGCCTGCCGCGCGCGACGTGGGACTGGGCCAGCGGCCGCAACGAGCCGACCAACGGCTCGCCTACAACTCTCCCCGCCGCGGGTGGCGTGCCGGATTTTGCCGGACTGCTGGCCGATCAACTGGCGATCCTGCACAGCCGAGTGGACGACGTGCTGCGATCCAACCCGCAGGCGGCGGAGTGGATCGCCGGCGACGAATCATCGTACAAAGCGTCACAGCTCCCGATCGCCGTCGCCCGCGCGGTGGCGGATGAAGAACTGGCGGAACTCAAGGCCTGGCTCGAGCAACGCTGGAACGCCACGCCACGCGACACGCGAATCCTGCAGGCGCTGATCAAATACCTCCCCGGCGGTGCGCAGCTGACGAAGTGGAGCGAGGCCGCCCCTTACCTGCTGACGATCGTCGTCGCCGCGCACCACGCGATGTTCGGCCATGTCGACCTGCTCATCCTCGGCGGCTACTCACTCACCGCGTGGCTGACGGAGCGGATCAGCAACGAAGTGAGTAGCCGCACGCGGAAAGCCAACCGCCGGATCGCAGAGCGCTTCGCTGAATTGGCTGAGCGGCAGGTGAGCCAGTACGTGATGTGGATCGAATCGCAATGCGCCAGTGCGCGTGAGCTGGCGGCGTTGACCGAAGCACTGAACGCTTTAGTCGAGGTGCCGTCATGAGCAGACGCATAATCCCTCTCCCCGGAGGGGAGAGGTTAGGTGAGGGGCGAAACGTAGTGCGACGAAACGCGATCGCTCCGCTGAGCGGTGGCGAAAACGCTCATTGGCAAAACAACGACTTTGCCTGTCGAACGTTTCTCCCCTCACCCCAGCCCTCTCCCCTCCGGGGCGAGGGAGCAGGAGGCTCCGCGTGACGAGCGATCTGCAACAACTCGTCCGTGACACGATCGAACTCACCGGTGCCGCCGGGCCGGGGTTGCTCGACGACAACGCCGTCGCGCTGCAGACCGACACGCAGGCACCGTTCTATCTCGTCGGCCTGATCGGCGGGAAGGAAGTCGGCAAAAGTTCGCTGGTGAACGCGCTGGTCGGCAAGGAGATCGCCGCCGTCACCAGTTTTGGCGAAGGCACCGCCCGCGTGACGGCGTACGCGCACGAATCGGTCGCCGAGCCACTGCGGGCGATGCTGGAGCGCGACGTGCCGGGGCAGTTTACGATCATCGCGCACCAGCAGGCGGCGTTACGCCGGCAGGTGCTGCTTGATCTGCCCGATATCGACAGCCGCTTTCAATCACATTTGGCGCTAACCCGCACCATGCTTCGGCGGATGCTGTACCCGATCTGGATTCAGTCGATCGAGAAATACGCCGACCAGCAGCCACAGAAAATGCTGAAGGAAGTGGCCGAGGGCAATTCGCCGGAGAATTTTTTGTTCTGTCTGAGCAAGGCCGATCAGCTGAAGGAACCGCACGCCGCTGAGGAATTGCGGTGCGATTTTGCGGGACGCATCGGGCGGACGCTATCGCTGCAAAAGCCGGCCGAGGTGTTTCTCATCAGCTCGCGGGCACAGGATCAGTTTGATCTGCCTTCGCTGCGGACTCGGCTGAGTCGCGAGCGATCAGAGCGCGACGTCGGCCGATCGATCGAGCAGGCGGGCGCGCAGCAAAGCCGCACGTTGCTGGCGTGGCTGGGCGATCAAGATTTGCCCGCCCGCGCCGCCCGCGCGGCCAGGCTTACAGATGATGCCCGCCAACTTCTGGCCGACCGCGTGGGCCAGCCGCTTCTGGAGGAAGCGATCCCGAAAATCGCCAACGACCCGCTGCACCGCGCCGGCATCGCCGCGGAGGTGTTTGATCGGCGGATCGACCGCTGGCCGATTGTGCGGCTGTTGAATCTCGTGCTGTCGCCAGCCGTCACCGTCGCCGAGACGCTCATCCGCGGGCGCAGCGCCAGTGCGGCGCTGGCGGCAGACCGGGCCGGGCAGATCGAGCCGATCGTCCGCCCGCTGGCTGCTGAATTGCAAGGCGCGATGGCGCATCTGCGTCAGGCGCAGCCGGCCGTTGCGCCGTTGTACGAGCAGGACAAATTGTGGGAGACGATGAACGCAGGCCTCGCCGTCGGCCGGCTTTGCAATCGGCTGGCCGACACCGTGCAGCAACAGCGCACGCAAGCGACGAAGCTGCTCGCGCTCAGCCTCTTCCCAACCGCCGTCGAACGATGGCTGCTGACGATCGGCGCAGCGTTGTGGTTCCCCATCCTTCAGCCGATCCTCGACCTGCTGCTGAACGCCTCGATCGTCTGGACGCCGATCACCCTCGCCCGGCTGGTCGTCTCGCTGCTCAGCGGCCAAAAGCTGCTGGAGAGCGCGGCGTTTCTGCTCATCTGGTACGTGTTCCTCTGGCTGATGATCCGCTACCGCACATACCGGCAAGTCAAAGCGTGGCTGACCGACACCGGCACCGGCCCGCTCGACCTGACCGCAACGGCCGTCGCGTGGATCGATGAGCTCACCGAGCCGCTGCAGCGACAACAGCAGCGGATTGAATCACTGGCGGAACGGCTGGGCCAATGCAGCGATCACTGAAGGCTAACGGATGCGGCGGCCCAGGCGATGCGTTTAGTACAAGCATCCAATGCCGACCGGTAAGAATCCTGCACCCATTGCATTATCCAAGTCTCGGCTGGCGAGACACTCAACAACATTGATCACGCTGCCCACCGTGGAAATAAGTCCGATGAGTAAAAGCGGAACGGCCAGCAACAGCGTTCCGAACCGGCGTACCGGCGGTTCCTCAGACGAAGATTCTGTCGCCGGTGCCGAATAGTTCAGAATGGTCGGCTGGTTGTCGTCGTCCACGCAAGCTCCGGTTATTTCAGAGTCCAACGTGTAGCAAAGTTCATCCGCTCGCCGGGTTTGAGCGTGCGCTCGTCGCTTCGCACCGATCCATCGGCGACCGGCTTGTTGAGCGTCGGGTCTTCGTTGAACGGCTGAATGAAAATCTGTTGAGTGGCAGGCAGCGCGATATAACCAGTGACGGGCTTATCGGATTTGTTCTGCACGATGTACGTCACGTTCAGCTGATCGTAGTAAAGGCAGTACACGATCCGCCAGTTGATTTTCCCACCGCTGCTGTCTCCGATGTATTGCCAGGTTTCTTCGTCGCGCGATTCGATATAGCCGCCCTCGGGGGTGAAATTGTCCGGGCTGAACCATGGGGCGACGAGTTCGAAAACCTTAGCATCGGTCACACGAACCGTTCCATATTCGTCCATGATTGAAAAGCTATAACGGCGATTCCGCAGAACATACTCGTTACCGGCCCTTTCCTTCACCGTCGGGCCGTACGTGCTTTGCCTCGAATCGATGGCTGGCCTAGTGGCGCACGATGACGTCAAAAACAAGGCAACGAATATCCATGCCCGACTCTTTGAGCCGTGATTCATGTCGCCCTCCTGTTGAGAAAAAAGATCGCCTCTTTCAGCACCTGCTTAGAACTGGCGTACGTCACCCGCTCCACCGCCGCCGGGCCCGGCAGGAAGGCGTGGCCTGTATGCTCGTCACTGATGGTCACGTCGCGCGAGTTCGCCCGGGCGAGGAAGAAGATCACCTGCTTGTGGATCAGCCCCTTGCGCTTCTGGCGGAAGAAATACTCGATCTCGTGCGCGAATCCGGGAATCACGTCGATCTCGGTAATGCCGGTCTCCTCCGCCAGCTCGCGCCGGGCGGCGGCGAGGTCGTCTTCGCCTTTTTCGACGTGGCCCTTGGCGTAATCCCAGTAGCGGCCGTAGTCGAGGAGGAGGAATTCGCGCTCCGCGTGCGACTCGTCGGGTTCGACGAAGATGATGAAGCCGGCGGAACGTTCGGTACGCGGCATACGCCGATTGTAGGGTGCCATTCATGGCACCGCGAGCAATAGCGCCATTCATCGCGCCGCGAGCCATGGCGCCATAAATGGCACTCTACCGTTGCAGCGTCGGCCACAGCGCCGCGGTACACAGGTGATGGCCGATGCGCTCGGTGATCTTCACGCTCCGCACCTGCCGGAAGCCGGCCAGCACTTCTTTAATCACCAGCGCGGTTTCAAACAGGTCGAGGTCTTTCTCCAACACCTCGGCCGACTCATTGAAGACGATCAGCAGCAGGCCGGCTTCGCGGATGGGCTCCTCAGCTTCCATCTTGCGGAGGTCATCAATGACGGCGTTGCGCCACTGGCTGCCGTACCCGCCGTGGCGGACGTTGCCTTCGCGGTACTGGCAGGCGACTTTCACTTCCAGCCAGAGCGCATCCTTCGCCTCACACTGCAACGGTGGATCAAACAGGTTCGGCGGGGTCGCGTCGCGCTTCAGCGGCTTACCCAGCGGCGAAAGCACCAGATCACACCGCGCCCGGTGCGTCAGCTTCTTGCCGAACGACGACGGGTAATGCACCTCGCGCGCCACCTCGTACCACTTCGCCAGACCGCCGGCCAGCAGCGACTGGACAGTTTTTTCGTCCATCGAATCCAACCCGTAGACGGCCTGCTCCAGGCGCTTCTCATCCTCACCGGCCTGAATCACCTGATGTACTTGGTCGGCGATGGATGACAGGTCCCACAACATGGTTCAAACATTTACCACAGAGCATTTACCACAGAGGTCGCAGAGGAATCACAGAGACACACAGAGAATTCTCTCTGCTTTCTCAGTGCGTCTCTGTGATTCCTCTGCGAGCTCTGTGGTAAATCCTCACGCGAAGTATGCAAGATGCCTCAGCGCCCCCCAGATCACCGGCGTCATCACGTAGCCGAAGCAAACACCGCCGAGCACGTCGCTCGGCCAGTGGGCGTCCATCAGGTAGCGAATGCTCGCGGTGATCACCGCCAGCGGCCAGACGAGGATCGCGATCTGCGGGTACAAGTACGCCAGCCCGAAGGAAAAGCTGACGGCCGTCGCGCTGTGGTTGGAGGGGAAACTTTCGCGCCAATTCGCGTGACGCATCGAGAAACCCATGAACTGCCCCGCGCCGGGATGCCCCGGCCGGACGCGCCCGAGCACGCGCTTGATTCCCCCGCCGAGCAACCCGATCGTCAGCGGCGCGATGACCAGCGGCCCGGCCACCTTCCAGCCGCGCTGGTCCATCCGCGCAACAACGGCCGCCCCCACCAGCGAGCAGGCGAACTGCCCGTACTGCGCGAACCAGCGGCTTTCGCGCTTGAGATCACCCTTGATCCCCAGCGTGAGCACGACCGGCAGGCCCCACCGTTCCATCAGCATCATGGCGATGCAAGCGGTAGCGAGAATTCCGGAGATCATCCAGTTGATGTCCATTGGACCGAAGAGAATACGCGATGGGCTGGGAAAATCCGAATGACGAAACCCGAAATCCGAATGCATGACGAATGACGAAAAACTGCATTCGCGCGAATTCGTCATTCGGGTCTTGTCATTCAGGCTTAACTCCCGATTGGTCATTCCCCCGCCTTGCGCTTAATCTTTACGTCATGCGTTCCCGCCCTAAGCCTATCGCCTTGATCCTCGGCACGATCCTGCTATCAGCCGGCGTGTATCTGGTCGGCAACGACAAGGTGGCGTTGTTCGATCGCGACGAGCCGCGGTACGCCGAGTGCTCGCGAGAGATGCTGCAGAGCGGCGACTGGATCGTGCCGCGGTTTTTGGGCGAGCTGCGCACCGCCAAGCCGCCGGGCATCTACTGGCTGCAGGCTGGCGTGATGAAACGGCTGGGCGACACCGCCTTTTCCGCACGACTACCGAGCGCCATCGCGATGGTGCTGGCGCTTAGCCTGTTCGCGGTCGCGGTATGGAAGTTGGCCGGCCCGAGCCGGGCGGCGTGGGCGACGTTTATCCTCGCCACCAGCACGATGACGATCGTGTCAGCCAAGGCGTGCCTGACCGACGCCGTGCTGCTGCTGTTCATCACAACCGCGCAACTCTGCCTCTACGCCATCTACCGCGGGCGCGGCGGGTGGATCGTCACCACAATCATGTGCCTCGCCATCGGTGCCGCCGGCCTCGTTAAGGGGCCAGTCGTGCTGGCGGTGTTGGGGACGACTCTGATCGCGCTGGCGATCCTGCATGCATTCACGAATCGCCCGCGGGCCACCGTGCTGATTGAACTCGACAGCGAGCGCCGGCTGCTCTCGGTTATCGGGCAGATCGTCCTTGGACTTTTGATCGTAGTCGGCTGCGTCGGCCCATGGCTTTTCGCGATCAACAAGGCGGCCCCCGATTTCCTGCCAACCATCATCGGCCGCGACATCATGAGCCGGATGAAGACCGGCCTGGAAGGCCATTCCGGCTGGCCGGGATATCACCTCACAACGATTTGGGGCACGTATTTCCCATGGTCGATCTTTTTGCCGATGACGCTGATCTTCGCGTTCAAGCGTCGTCACCTGCCGTTGATTCGTTTCGCACTGGCGACGGTGTTCGGCAATTTCATCTTCTTCGAGTGTGTCAAAACCAAGCTGCCGCACTACCTGTTGCCGATTTACCCGTGGCTGGCGCTGCTGACGGCCGACGCGATCGTGCGCTGCCTGCGCGGGTTGCACCTGGATCTTGTCAACCGCCTGACGCGGAACGCGCTGACCGTGTGGGGATCGATCATCATCCTGCTCGGCCTAGCGCCGTGGGGCTTCCATGTTTGGTTCCCCGCCAACTTCCCGTACTTCCCTACGCTCGCGTGGACGCTGACCGCGATCGTCGTCGGCGCAATCATCATCTTCTGTTTCCGTGCCCGCCGCCCGCGGGCCGGGCTGATCGCGCTCGGGCTCGGGCATTTCGCGGTCGTCGCGGTCATCTTCGGTGTCTATCTGCCCAAGGCCGACTTCCTCCGCACGCCGATTCTCGCCGGCCGCACTTTGCGGGAGATGGGCCTGACCGGCAAGGACTCGGTCGAGATGCTCGACTACAAGGAGCCGAGCCTGGCGTTCTACCAAGGCGGCACGATCCGCGAGAACCGCAATATGATTCTGACCGCCGAATTGGCCGCGAAAACGCCGGCCTGTCTGGTGATCACCGACGAAGTGTGGAACAAGTCCGCCGACGAGGTAAAGGCGATGTACGACGTGCTCAAAGAATTTCCCACGCTGGCCTACGCGGACTCGATGCGGCATCTCAAGGTGATGATCATCCAACGCAAAATAGCCAATCCTCGATAGACTGCGCTTTGCGTCAACGCGGATTCATATCCTGCGCATTGCTCGAATGGAATTTCGGGTTTCATCAGGGTTTTTCGATCGGCTGGGTCGCCGGCAAGTTGGGCATCCAGCGGTCTTTGGTGTCGTGATACAGCTTTTTCCACTTGGCCTGCTGATCGGGGTTGAGCACGCCTTCGATCTGGATTCGCAATTCTTCCAACTGAGTGTTGAGTTTCGGCCGAATTTCCTGACGTAACGCTAACAGCGCCTGTTGACGTTGCTGAATGATCGCCAGCACCTGATCGTGCTGTGACGGCGACAGGTCGAGCTTGCGCGTCAATAACTGGGTGATGCGCGGCGGGGCATCTTCGGGGTGGTGAATCGCGTGCTCCACGCGATGGACGATGACCATCACACACAGCGCCGCGCCCACCACGATGCCGGCGATGAAGACCAGCAGCGTCCGCAGCCAGCGGAATCGGCGGCGAGGCGCGGGGGGAAGCGTGATCGTAGACGGGTTGTTACTCATTGGAGATGCACCTCAAAAGGGGCGGTCAACGCGCCCAGCGAATCCTGCGTGTCGGCCACGGACTGCCAGGCCCAAGCACCCATGATGAGCGCGAGCACCAGACTGGCCGACGGTAGCAGCCACGGCGATTTCTCGGCCTCGGGCGTCAGCGCCGCAGATCGAATCGTGCCGAGCACACGGGCGGTGACGTCGACCGCGGGCGTGGTGGTGGGCGACGGTTGTTTGAGAAAGTCGATTTCGTTCATGCTATCTGCCTCATGTTCGGCCTTTGGCATGGGCTGGTAGCCCATGCGACGGAATGTCTGCCTGTCGCATGGGCTACCAGCCCATGCCAAACAGCTCACGCTCGCGATTTAACGTTCAGTTTTCTCCAGAAGCTTTCGCAGCTTTGCTCTGGCCCGAAACGCCTGCACTTTCACCATCGCCTGCGACCATCCCGCCAGTTCCGCCGTCTCGGCGACGCTGCGGGATTCGACGTACATCAACGTCAGCACCAGCCGATCGCGCGGCGGTAGTTGTTGCAGGCGATCGAACACTTCGTTCTTCGGCTCGATCGTCGCAGCCGCATGGTGTTCATCTACCCGCGCGAGGTTCTCCTTCTTCAGCCGCTTCCAATATCGATAGCCCACGCGCGTCGCGATCTTCTGCAGCCAATGCTCGAACGGGGCCGTCCCGCGATACGTCCGCAGCGAGAGGTACGCTTCAACGAACACTTCGTGTACGAGTTCTTCGATCGCCGCCTGCCCGCGGGCGAAGCGGGTCATGCGTTTGGCGATCGTCGGCGTGTGGCGGTCGATCAAGCGCGCGTACGCCGTTCCGTCGCCCGCAAGGGACGCGCGTACATCGTGCAGATCACTGGCCGGCGCTTCGGTCATGGCGTTTGGTCGCGTCGCAATCTTCCTCGGTCCATCGATGATCCGTTGATGATCCATTGATCGACCCGGTCGGTCGAGTCGCGCCAGTCTGGTTTCTCATTCTGTTAGTGCACGGCTGGTGACTACAGGTTACACCCTGCCAAAACCCGCACGCATTCAACTGTTTTCGATACCGGCTTACAACGATTAATGGTATGCTCCGAAGCAACCGACCTTGTCTGTGCAGGATGACGATTTGACCCTTCAGGCCGATAACCTTACTCCATCTGACGTGGCTCCCCCTGCCGGCGCGGCGCGCGGGTTTGCGTCGGGCTATTCGGCCCGCATCGGCGGGTTCGATGAGATGGTCGCCGGCGACGGGTCGATCCGCCCGCACTGGCAGACGTTCGTCTCGCAGCTCGATGACCTCGGCCCGGCCGAGCTGCTCAACCGCTGGGATCAGGCCCGCCGGCTCATTCACGAGAACGGCGTCACTCACAATGTCTACGGCGATCCGAACGGGCTCGATCGCCCGTGGAATCTCGACTTCGCCCCACTGCTTTTGCCCGCCGATCAGTGGGCAGCGCTCGACGCGGGGCTGGTTCAGCGCGCCAACCTGCTCGACCGCCTGCTGGCCGACCTGTACGGCCCGGCCCGCTCGATCGCGGATGGCGTGCTGCCTCCGGAACTGCTGTACGCCAATCCCGGATTCCTGCGCCCCTGTCACGGCATTCGTCCGCCGGGCGGGCGATGGCTTCACCTGTACGGCGCTGACCTCGGGCGATTGGGCGACGGCAAATTCGTCGTGCTGTCCGATCGAACGCAAGCGCCCAGCGGCGCGGGATACACGCTGGAAAACCGCATCGTCCTCTCGCGGGTGCTGCCGAGCTTTTTCCGATCCTGCAACGTGCAGCGGCTGGCGCCTTACTTCATCGCTATGCGCGCCGAGCTAGCCGCCATGGCGCCGGCCAATCGCGAGAACCCGCGGATCGTCCTGCTCACGCCCGGCCCTTACAACGAAACGTATTTCGAGCACGCGTACCTCAGCCGCTATCTCGGCTACACGCTCGTGCAGGGGAATGACCTGACCGTGCGCGACCGCAAGGTCTTCCTCAAAACCCTTAGCGGCCTGCAGCGGGTGGATGTGATCCTCCGCCGGGTGGATGACGACTTCTGCGATCCGCTGGAGCTGTACCAACGATCGTTCCTCGGCGTGCCGGGATTGCTTGAAGCGGTGCGCGACGGAAACGTCGCCGTCGCTAACTCGCTCGGCACGGGGTTGCTGCAGGCGCCGGTCTTCCTGCCGTACCTGCCGGCGTTGTCGCGGTATTTGCTGAACGAAGACCTCAAGCTGCCGAGCGTGCCCACGTGGTGGTGCGGCGAAACTTCGGCGCTGCAATACGTGCTCGCCAATCTGCCTCGACTGGTGATCAAACCCGCTTTCCCAACGCGCGGCGGTGATCCGATCTTCGGCGAGAACCTGTCGGCATCCCATCTAGCAGAGCTGGCGGCGCGGATCGCCGACAAGCCGATCGAGTTCGTGGCGCAGGAAAAGATGATCCCCTCCACCGCGCCGGTGCTGCTCGATCGCGGCGTGCAACAGCGTCACTTGGTTGTCCGCACGTTCCTCACCGCCAGCGAAGGATCCTACGTCGCCATGCAAGGCGGGCTGACGCGCGTGACGGCCAGCAGCGATTCGCTTGTCGTCTCCCTGCAAAAGGGCGGCGGCAGCAAGGACACGTGGGTGCTTTCCGACGGCCCGGTCAGTGCCGCAACGCTGCTGCCTTCGCCGACGCAGGCGATCGAACTCAGTCGCGGCGGCGGCGATCTGCCCAGCCGCGTGGCGGACGATTTGTTCTGGCTCGGGCGCTACCTCGTGCGCGCGGATTCCACGATCCGTCTGGCCCGCAGCACGCTCGTGCGGCTTTCGGATCAGAGCGGCATTGAAACGCGGCAGGTGCTGGACGTGCTGACACTTCTGCTGACCGGGCGTTCGCTCGGCCCCGGCGATCGCTCGGAGCAGGAACTGCTGGCCGCACTGCTTGACCCGGAACACCCGAACGGGCTGCGGTCGTCGATCCGCTCCCTGCACGACCTGGCCCGCGTGGTGCGTGACCGCATCTCGGCCGATGCATGGCGGATTTTGCAGACGATCGAGCAGACGTTCACCACGTTCACGCCCACGCCGGGACAGGATCAGCTGGCGAGCGTGCTGGATCTGCTCAACAGTTTGGTGATCGACCTAGCCGCGTTCGACGGCATGGCGATGGACTCGATGACGCGCGGGCAGGCGTGGCAGTTTTTGGACATCGGCCGTCGCGTGGAACGCGCCATCGCCATCAGCCGGCTGTTGCGGGCGACGCTCGTCGACGTCCAGCCGCAGGAAGGCCCGCTGCTGGAAGCGGTGCTGGAGATCGGCGACAGCGCCCTCACCTATCGTCGCCGCTACCTCACGCACCTGCAGCCAACAGCCGTCGCGGATCTGCTGCTGGCCGACGAAACCAACCCGCGGTCGGCGGCGTTTCAACTGCAGACGCTGGAGGATCACCTCTCGAACCTCCCGCGCGAATCGAGCCACCCGCAATCGAGCCCCGATCTGCAACTGGTGATCAAGCTCCGCACGATGGTGCGACTGGCCGACCTGGAGAAAGAATGCCTCGCCACCGCCGGCCGGCGTGATCGGCTGGACAAACTGCTCTCCGAGTTGGTCACACAAATGGTGACCGTCTCTGATGCGATGAGCCATACTTACTTCACGCACGCGCTGAGCTCGCGGCATCTGCTGGTGCTGGGACAGGAGGCACTTCTTTGAAAGCCCGAATGACGAAACCCGAAATCCGAATGAATGACGAAGCCCGAATGACGAAGATCGAAGGCGATTTTTGCCGGCACTTCGTCATTCGGATTTCGTCATTCGGGTTTGATTCGGATTTCGGGTTTCGTCATTCGGGCTTTCCCCCGCAGGAGGGCCGTTGAAGCTCCGCATCACCCACCAAACTTCCTACCACTACACCGATCCGGTCTCGCTGTGTCAGAACACGCTGCACCTGCGGCCGCGGCTGTGCGAGCGGCAGGCGCTGCTGTCGTGCGCGATCGAAGTGTCGCCCGAGCCGGCGGTGCGGGCCGAGCGGGTGGATTTTTTCGGGAACCCCGAGGTCTACTTGGCGATGCAGGAGCCGCACCGTCAATTGAAGATCACCGCCCGCAGCGAAGTGGATGTCGCGCGGAGTGCGATCGACAAGACGATGGCGTCGATGCCTTGGGATACGGTAGCCGACACGCTGCGGTCGTCGCGCGATCGGGCGTCGATCGAGGCGCTGCAGTACACGTTCGAATCGCCGCTGGTCCCGCGCAACGCGCTGCTGGCGGAGTACGCGCGCCCGAGTTTTGCGCCCGGCCGGCCGTTGATGGAGGCGGTGTTTGATCTGACCGAGCGGATTCACGACGAGTTCACGTTCGACACCCGCGCGACCAACGTCGGCACGCCGATCCTCGAAGTGCTGCTCCACCGCCACGGCGTCTGCCAGGATTTCGCGCAGTTGCAGATCGGCTGTCTGAGGTCGCTGGGATTGCCCGCGCGTTACGTCAGCGGCTACCTGCTGACCAACCCCCCGCCGGGCCAGGCCCGTCTGATCGGCGCCGACGCCAGCCACGCATGGGCGAGTGTCTATTTCCCCGGCAGCGGCTGGATCGATTTCGATCCGACGAACGCGACCATTCCGTCGGACAAACACGTCACCATCGCCTGGGCAAGAGATTATGACGACGTTGCTCCGGTCAAAGGCGTCATCCTCGGCGGGCGTCACCACGCGCTGAGTGTGGCCGTGGATGTCGCGCCGATCGCCGGCTAAACACCCCGCACTAATTGTTGTTCAAAGGAATAGCCGGTACCGGCGGCTGGAACGGCGCGGCTTCGTGGGCGGCTGTCGCCTGGCGGACCATTTCGGTGTACTGCTCGCTGCGGAACTTCAGCCGAAACACGCCGCGAGCGGCGTCGACGGTCTTGAGCTTAAACGGCCGGCCGAACGTTGCCGCGATGACGACGCCTACGATCAACGCCACGATTCCCGCAATGACCGAAGTCATCACACGGGATTCGGTCTTCCCGCTCGAGGCGAAAAATGCGATCGCTGCGATCAACCCCACGCCGATGACGACCTGAAGGATGACCCACCGCTTGGTCGCTTTGATCCGCGAGTCGCACTCCTGGCAGACTGGGACGGCGAATGCGTCGAGCGCGTTAGCGCTGGCTGACTTCAGCCACGCTGTTGCCGGCGCGAGGCATTCGCAGCAGACGGGCGGCAGCGCGAGGTGGCCGGAACGGAACGCGACCCAATCGGGAAACTCGGTCACTTGCGGGTCCGGCGGAACGAATCGGCCGGACTGAGTGGCCGTGCGGACGGATGCTAAATTCTGATCGGTATATCCTTTAGGCGTACCCGCCGGGAGTTTCGGCGGGTTGGGGAAAGTGCGGTTCGGATCGATCCGCTTGCGTAACACCCGCCGCAGCGCAATGCAGCCGCCGCCGATCAACAATGCGGTGATCCCGCCGGAGATGAGCGCTGCGGCCGTATTGTCGTCGTGTCGATGTTCGCTGACGTTGACACCAATGAAGACGAACAACCCCAGGATCAGGCCGACAGAAACCCCGCCGATTGCGAGTCTGCGGTACTGCGTTCGCTTGAAGCCGGCGATCAGATCGCTGTTGACCCAATTGCAATTCGGGCAGGCGACAGGCTCGGACTCTCGGGCGAGTCGTTTTTTGAGCATTTTTCGCGCGCCCTCTTCCGCCCGCCGCGCCGCTGCCGCTTGGCCGATGTAATACGGGGCCGATCCCGCCCCGGTGCCTTCGCGGATCAGTTCGTAGACGAAGCAGGTCTGGCACTTCTCACACTGAACCGGAACCGCCCGCGATCCGCGCAGGCGGGCGGTGTAACTCTTGCCGACATAGATCATTGCGCAATCCCCTGAATAAAGGCGCCGCGGTCGCACACGGGTACTGCGTACTCTCTGCACTATTGCGACACTCCGGCGCGGTCGGAGGAGATTCTAATCATTTCGACGAAAAATGGGATGATTTTCTGAGTCGTTAAATCAGCCGGCCAAGGACTTGGATTTAAGGGCATTCCCCGGGCGACCTGGTTAGTCTATACTACTCACCCTTCCTGTCGGTATCGTCCGATAGTGTAAGGACCGAACCCAACGGTTCAGCCGGCAATATTCCCGGCTGGGCTAAGAGTCTCTATCGCGGCGGTGTGAAACGACGTCTCCTGCGGCTTTTTTATCACGGTGCTTATCACCGTCAGAGCCGTAAGCCACGTCGAGGAACGCAGGCGCGAGGACTGAGGACTGAGGACTGAGTCAATACCATGCGTTTGACTCAGTCCTCAGTCCTCGGCCCTCAGTCCTGAGTTTCCCCGCCCTAAGGAACTGACATGGCAATCGATCCGCGCTTCCTGGCCGAGTCCGGCCGCGAAATCTTTACTGGGAATGAACTGCTCGTCAAAGGCTGCCTCGAAACCGAGGGCGGCGTGGCGCTGATGACCGGATATCCCGGGTCGCCGGTCGCCGGTTTCTTTGACGTGCTGGGTGATATCGGCTCGCTGCTGCAGAAAAACGGCATGCGGGCGTTTCAAGCCAACAACGAAGCGCTTTCCGTCGCAGCCGTCAACGGCTCGCAGATGATGCCCTGCCGGGCGATTACCGCGTTCAAATCCGTCGGCGTGCATGTGGCGTCGGACGCACTGGCGATCGGCAACCTCGCCGGCGCGCACCCGGACGGCGGGGCCGTCATCGTTTGCGGCGAAGACCCGTGGTGCGACAGCACCCAAGTCCCGTCCGACTCACGCTTCCTCTGCGAGCACCTCCGCATGCCCGTCGTCGAACCCGGCGGGCCGCAGCAGGTGAAGGACTGGATCGATCTGTCCTTCAAACTCTCCAACGTCGGCGGGTTGTACATCGGCTATATCGTGACCGTCGCGCAAGCCGACGGCGGCGGGACGGTGACGGTTCACAAAAACCAATTTCCAACGACCAACATGAACGCCCGCGTGGAACTGGAGACGGCGAAAGTCTCGCTTGACAAAGTGCTGCTCCCGCCGCGAACGTGGAAGCGAGAGTTGGCGATCCACGAGCGCTACGCAGCGACGATCGCCAAGGCACGCGAGCTTGGGGTGAATCAGATTATTCCGCGTCGCATGGGCTACCAGCCCATGCCGGGTGACGCACTTGGGCATGGGCTGGTAGCCCATGCGACAGAAAGCAAAGCGCCCCTCGGTTTCATCGTCACCGGCATGGCCGGTCCGTACCTGGAACATGTGTTGGCGGACCTTGGCCTGTACGGCGAGTTCCCGATTCTGCAGATGGGCATGAGTTACCCGGCCGACGTGCCGCTGGTCGCGGAGTTCGCAAAGCATTGCGATAAGTTGGTGGTGATCGAAGAACGCCGCAGCTTCCTGGAGAAGAACATCCGCGACGGCCTGTTCCAACAACTCGGTCACGACATCGCCGCCGACCTTGCCGGCCGGCTGTACGGGAAGAAGTTCCCCGGCGATAAGCCCGGCGTGCCGGAAACCCGCGGGCTCAACGCTTCTGTACTGACGCAGATTCTCATCCCGCTCTTCCAGTCGACCGAAGCCATCCCGCCGGAGATGCGGAACGGCAAGCTGACGGCCGAGCTGGCGATCATCCGCAAGGCCAGCAAGCCCAAGCTCGAAATCATCGACATCGAAGAGATCGTCCCGCGCACGCCGACGTTCTGCCCCGGCTGCCCGCACCGCGACAGCTCGGCGACCCTGCTGGAACTCCGCAAGAATTTCGCCGACCCCGCGTACATGAAGAAGCACCATAACCGCGGGCCGGTGGACATGGTCGCCCACGGCGATACCGGCTGCTACACGATGCTGATGTTCGCACCGACCGAGCAGTTGATGCACAACTACAGCGGCATGGGATTGGGCGGCGGCACGGGAAGCGGCATTGACCCGTTTATCACCAACAAGCAGATCGTCTTCATGGGAGACGGCACGTTCTTCCACAGCGGGCAAGTCGCCATCAGCCACGCGATTAAGAACGGGCAGGACCTGACCTTCATCATTCTTGAAAACGGCACGACCGCCATGACCGGCCATCAGGAACATCCTGGCACGGAGATCGACGTGCTGGGCAACCACACTTGGTTGCAGGACATCGAGGCGATCGTCCGCGGCATGCAGGGCACCAGCCCGCTGACGGTGGAAAAACTCTCGCCGGCTGATCGCGACGAATACAAGCGCGTGCTGGAGCGCACAATCCTCGCCGACGGCGTGAAGGTGATCATCGCCGACAAGGAATGCGGCATTACCGCCAACCGCACGGTGCTGAAGAACGAGCGCAAGACGATTAAGGAACGCGGCTACCTGCCGAAGAAAACGCACATGAACATCACGCCCGAGGTGTGCGAAAACTGCCTCGAGTGTACCAAGGCCACCGCCTGCCCCGGGCTGACGACCATCGACACCGATTACGGCAAGAAGATCGACACCGACCTCACCTGGTGCGTGAACGACGGCGCTTGCGAGCGCGTCCGCGTGAGCAATGAGCTGGAAGAAAGTGTCAAGCCGTGCCCGAGCTTTGAGCAGATCACGATCGTCCGCCAGAAGCGCAAGCGATACACACTGCCGCACATGTCGCTGGATAAGCTGCCTGATCCGACGTGGGTGCATGACATGACCAAGCCCGGCACGCCGTGGCGCGCCCATATGGCCGGTGTCGGCGGGATGGGTATCGGCGTGGTCAACGCGATTCTCGTCCGCGCAGGCCACAAGGAAGGCTACCGCATCATCTTCAGCGATAAAAAGGGCTTGGCCATCCGCAACGGCGGCGTGTATTCGCAGATTACGTTCGTAAGTGAAAACGTTGACGGTACCACGGGCCTCCGGCCCGTGCATAGTGCGTCAACCGACAACGAGCGATCCCCCCAATCTGATCGTAACTCGCACGGGCCGGAGGCCCGTGGTACGGGTAACGAAGATGCCCGTTCGAACCACCACAGTAACGCCTCGTTCGATCACCTGTCGTCCGAGAATCCATCGACGGAGAAACCGCAGCCGAACCTGACGAATCACTACCCCACCACCGGCAGCATCCCCTACGGCCGGGCGGATTTGCTGCTGGGCATCGACATTCTCGAAGCCGTCCGCGCGACCGACCCACGTGAGCAGTTCCGTGTCGCCAGCACCGAATACACCTGCAGCGTGCTGAACATGCACAAGCAGCCGACGGTGTTCGGCCTGCTCGGGCGCAGCGATTTCGACCCGGAAAAACTCCGTCAGGAAATCTTCGCCCGCAGCCGGGCAGAGTGCTCTTACGCCAAGAACCTTTCCGAACTTTGCGAATCGCGTCTCGGCAGCAAGCTGTACGCGAACATCATGATGCTCGGCGTGGCGTACCAGCTGGGGCTGATCCCGGTGAGCGCGCACAGCATCGCGTGGGCGATCAAGGACAGCATCCGCCGCGACCACCGCAAGAACCTGAAGGCGTTCAACATCGGCCGCAAGCTCGCGCTCGAGCCGCGGGCGATTCCCAATCGCCCGGTGCCCGAAACGTGGGAACAACTGGTGACGAACAAGGTCCGCATCATCCGCAAGAGCAAGATGCGCGGCCGCACGCTGGCGATGGATTTCGAGCGGCTGACGCAGGGCGCGATGAATCAGCTCCGCGACCTGCCCGAAGAAGCCAAGTACGACGTGGCCGTCCGCATTTACGATCTGACAATGTACGAAGACGTATCGCTGGCGAAGAAATATGTTGAGCTGGTTCGCAGCGTCTACAAGCAGGACAGCGCCGCGAAAAACTTCGCCGCAACGCAGGCGGCGCTCTGGGGCATCGCCAAAGTGATGCTGATCAAGGACGAGCCGTACGTCGCGTATCTGCTGACGCGGTACGAAAAGAAAGTACGCGACATCGCCAAGTTCGGCGTCGACGAATCCAACGGCGACCGCATCGTCTACCGCCATCACACCAGCCCGGAGTTCAACATCGGCAATTGGCGCGTCCGCTTGAAGCTGACCACCACCGACTGGCAACTGAAGCTGGTGGCCGGCATGAAGTGGTGGCGCAAGCTGCCCGGCTGGCACATCCGCGAAAC
The DNA here is from genome assembly GCA_038229715.1 of Tepidisphaerales bacterium. Taxonomy (GTDB): domain Bacteria; phylum Planctomycetota; class Phycisphaerae; order Tepidisphaerales; family Tepidisphaeraceae; genus JANMES01. Next base: position 78,054 of record JBBROD010000004.1, read on the forward strand.
CGGCTTCCGCGACTGGTACCTCGGCCTGCTCAACCGCGTGAAACTTTCGACCGACGACGGTTACGCGCAAGCGATCAAGGTATTCAAGTGCTGCGACGACGTTTCGGGCTACCGCGAAGTGCGCTACCCGAAGATGACCGCCGTCAAAGCCGCCATCGAGCAGGAACTGCAGCCGACGGCGCCGGAAGCGCAAGGCCGCGCGTTGCTGTTCGACGCGCGGACGCCTTCAGCGGTCTAGTTCGATTCGTCCCGTGACGCGGGATCGAACGGCGGGTACTGCTTAATCGCCTCAAGATCGACCGACTCGATCTGCAGCCGGTCGATGTCCGTCTCGAACATTCTTGCCGACCTCTTTCCGAATACCACGACGGCCGAGCCCCCCGACGACCTGTGGAATCACTTTGCATCGTCTGCCTCGTCGCTAAATCCCCGGCATCACATGTCCGCCGCAAACGGGGAGGTAAACGCCGGTGATAAACCCGGCAAGGTCCGACGCCAGAAACGCCACCGCGTTGGCGATGTCCTGATCCGTCCCACGCCGCTTCATCGGTACGTTTCGTTCATAGCCTTCCTGCTTTTCCTTACCGGCCGCGCGGTCTTTGTCAGAGATCATCCAGCCGGGGGCGACTTGGTTCACTGTCACTTGATGCTGGCCAACTTCCTTCGCCAGCACGCGTAACAACCCGTCCATGCCGCGCTTGCCGCTGACGTAGGCCGACTGGTTGGGCTGGTTCTGCATCGCACACTCGGTGTTGATCGCGATCACACGCCCGCCCTTGCGCTCGATCATGGCGGGCACGAATGCCTGCGTCATGTATAGATTGTGCAGCACGCAAGTTCGGAACTGGCTTTCGTAATCGGCCGCGGATTGCTGGAGTACGTTCACCCATTTGTATTGAGCTACGGCGTTGTTAACGATGATGTGCGGGGCACCCAGTTCCTTGGCCACCGCATCGCGCATAGCGTTCACGTCGGCTTGCTGCGTGACGTCGGCCTGCACCACCATCGCCCGCCGGCCGAACTGGCGGATTTCACTAGCGACACGGTCGGCCTTCTCGCGGTTGCTGAAATAATGCACCGCCACATCCGCCCCGCAGCCGGCCAGCGTGCGGGCGATAGTTCGGCCCAGTTCGCCGCTGGCGCCGGTCACCAACGCCACCTTGTTTGACAGATCAATGTGCATTACCCCAATGTAATCGATTTTTGCCAAACCACGACGCCCGGTATGATCCGCAACATGCCGCCCGGTAACGCGGTTGAACTCCGCGACATCTCGATGCAATTCGCCGTCGTTAAAGCACTCGACGGCGTGTCGCTCGCGCTCCGCCGCGGCGAGGTGCATGGGCTGATCGGCGAAAACGGCGCGGGCAAGAGCACACTGATGCGCATCTTGTCGGGCTTACAAAAGCCGACGAGCGGGCAGGTGATTGTCGACGATCAGCCGGTGCATCTGAATCGCCCCATCGATGCTCAAAAGCTGGGCATCGCGATGATTCATCAGGAGTTGAATCTCGTCGACGAGCTCAGCGTCGCCGACAACATTTTCCTCGGCCGCGAGGTCAGCCGGCTGGGATGGGTGAACGCCCGTACGATGCGCGAGCAATCCCGCCAATGGCTGGCAGGGCTGGATTGCCCGATCGACCCGGGCGTGAAAGTACGCACGCTGTCGATCGCGCAGCAGCAGATGGTCGAGATCGCAAAAGCCATCAGCCAGAACGCCCGCGTGCTGATTATGGACGAACCGACAGCCGTGCTGACGTCGCGCGAGACCAAGGCGCTGTTCGCGCTGATCGAGCGCCTCAAAGCCGGCGGCGTGACGATCGTTTACATCAGCCACATCCTGCCGGAAGTGTTGCACGTCAGCGATCGCATCACTGTGCTACGCGACGGCCGGGTGGTGACGACGCTGAACGAACCCAAGGCCGAGCGCGTGACAGAGAAGCAACTGGCAACGTTCATGGTCGGGCGAGAGATGAGCGTTTTCTTTCCGCCGAAAGGTTCACCGGGCGAGGAGGTCGTGCTGTCGGTGCGGAATCTCTCCGTGCCGGGATTGGTGAAGGATGTGTCGTTCGACCTGCACGCCGGCGAGATTCTCGGCTTCGCCGGCCTGATCGGCGCGGGTCGAACGGAGATGGCCGAGGCGATCGCGGGACTCCGCAAGAAATCGGCGGGCACTCTCCATGTAGGGCGGGATAGCAATCCCGCCGCTCCTTCTGCCGACGGCGGGATTGCTATCCCGCCCTACGAAATCCAAATCCGCACGCCTCGCGACGCGGTTCGCGCCGGCATCGCTTACCTCTCCGAAGACCGCAAAGGCACCGGCCTGTCGCTCGATCTGTCGATCGTTACCAACACCACGCTCGTCTCGCTTCCTCGCTACGGCACCGCCTGGATCAGCCGTCGCCGCGAGGAAGACGCCACGCAAAAACACGTCGCCGCGCTGGCGATCAAGATCGGCCGGCTGCGCGACCCCGTCCGTACGCTGTCCGGCGGGAACCAACAGAAAATGCTGCTGGCCAAGTGGCTGGAAACCGCGCCGCGAGTGCTCATCATCGACGAGCCCACCCGGGGCGTAGACATCGGCGCTAAGCGGCAAATCTACGACCAAATCCTCGCCTTGACAGCCCGCAGCATGGCCTGCATTCTCATCAGCTCCGAGCTGAACGAAGTGCTGGGCCTCTCGCACCGCGTGGCCGTCATGCGATCGGGAAAACTACAGGCGATCCTGAATACCCGCGACGCCACAGAACAATCCGTCATGTACCACGCCGCTGGGGTGCAGATTTGAAACACAAAGCAATAAATACAATTTCGCCACAGATGGGGCACAGATGGACACAGATAAGAAAAGAGTCTTTGCATTTCATCTGTGAACATCTGTGCCCCATCTGTGGCAAAATCTCTTCTCCGTGTCTCCGTGCCTCCGTGGTTAAATCTTCTCTATGAGCGACCCACAAACCATCCCCGCTCGCCGCCGGTTCGACTGGCGGGCCGCCGTCGAAACGTTCGGGCCTGTTTTGGCGCTGGTGCTGCTCGTCGTCATCACCGCCGCGTGTGAGAAGGCGTTCAAAGGCGAGCAGAACTTTCTCAAGCCTGAAAACCTGATCAACGTACTCAAGCAATGGTCGTTCGTCGGCATCGTGGCGGTCGGGATGACGATCGTCATCATCTCCGGCGGGATCGACCTGTCCGTCGGCGCGCTCGTTGCGATGGCCGGCGGGTTCGGCATCTGGCTGATGAACACAGCGGTCAATGCGGCGAAGTTGATCGGCGAGAACGACGCGGCGATCAAAGACTACAACGAGAACGTCTCCCTCGGCCTGAGTCTGCCGCTGCAATTGCCTTGGAGCACAGCGCGCATCGCAATCGCACAACTCTTCCAGCGGCTGTACCTCGACAGCAGCGAGCCGTCCGGCGTCGCGATCGGGTTTTGCGCCACGATTGTGCTAGCGACACTGGCCGGCTGGATCGCGGGAGTGCTGATCGCCAAGGGCCGGCTCGCCCCGTTCATCGCCACGCTCGGCGGGCTGGCGATTTATCGCTCGATCGCCCTCTCACTCGCCGACGGCGGCGAGTTCCGATCGGCCGGCGGATCAGCGTTCAGTGCCATCGGCACCGGCGGGATCAATCTGCCTTTCGCCGAGCTCCGCCCTGGCGTGCCGCTGCAACTGCCTTGGCCGGTGATCATTTTCCTGCTCGTCGCGGTCTTCGCCGCTTACCTGCTGAACAAAACCCGCTTCGGCCGGTACGTCTACGCCATCGGCAGCAACGAGCGCGCAGCCGTCTACTCCGCGATCCGCGTTGATTGCGTAAAGATCTGGACGTACACGCTGATGGGTGCCGCCTGCGGTATCGCGGCGCTGCTGCTCGGCAGCCGGATGAACTCCATCGCCAGCAGCAGCACCGGCAACCTGTACGAGTTAGACGCGATCGCCGCCGTCGTCATCGGCGGAACCCGCCTGAGCGGCGGCAGCGGCACGGTGCGCGGCACGGTCATCGGCGTGCTGATCCTCGGCGTCATCAGCAACATGCTCGGCATCCTCAACGTCAGCCCGTACTTGCAAGGAACCGTCAAAGGCTCGATCATTATCGCGGCGGTTTTACTGCAACAGATCGGACGGAAGAGTTAAAATCCACGAATAACACGAATCCACACGAATAAAGATTGGGTAATGGGTCAGGCTGAAATAGGATGCGAAGCATTGCTTGGAAAACTCGACCGTACCACGGGCCTCCGGCCAGTGCCGGCGATTAGGAATAGCCAAGGACGTTCATTTTCTCAGTTTGGCGCGCTACCGGCACGGGCCAGAGCCCCGTGGTACGGTCGAGTTTTTCAAACTGGCCCACTACCAAAGATTGAGCTTGCTTTGATTCGTGAAGATTTGTGTTATTCGTGAATAATCAGTTTTTTGGAGAAACCCTATGCGACCCGGATGCTTCGGAATGATCGTGATCGCGTTGCTCGGCGTGATCTTCGGCGCACTCTGCTTCTCAACCGCGACGACCCTCGCGCAAGACGCCCCGCCGATGAAGAAGGTAAAGATCGGCGTTTCCATCCCCGCCGCCGACCACGGGTGGACGGCCGGCATCGGCTGGTGGGCCAAGCGGGCGATGGCGTTGCACCCGGAGATCGAGTGGAGCTACGCCACCGCCGCAACGCCGGAGAAGCAGATCGCGGATATCGAAGACATGATGACCAAGGGCGTGGACGGCATCGTGGTTCTCGCGACCGAATCCGCCCCGCTGACACCCGTCGCCAGGCAGGCGCACGAACGCGGGATTTACATCGTGAACGTCGACCGCGGTTTCCTGGAGCCGGTCGCTGATGTGTTTCTGGAAGGCGACAACAAAGCGTTTGGCCGAAAGAGCGCCGAGTTCGTCGCCAAAAAGATGGGCGGCAAAGGCAACCTCGTGATCCTGACCGGCATCCCTTGCACGGTGGATACCGATCGCGTCAACGCCGCGATGGAAGTGTTCAAGCAATACCCCGAGATCAAACTCCTCGGTCAGCAGCCAGCGATGTGGAATCGCGAGAAGGGTTTGACCGTCATGCAAAACTTTCTGACGCAGCACCCGAAGATCGACGCGGTGTGGGCACAAGACGACGACATCCTGCTCGGCGCGCAGCAGGCGATCAAAGAAGCCGGCCGCGAGAAGGAAATGTTCATCGTCGGCGGCGCGGGGATGAAGGACGTCATCAAGATGGTGATGGACGGCAACCCGCAAGTGCCGGCCGACATCACCTACCCGCCGAGCATGATCGCCGCCGGCATCCACACCGCCGCCAGCAACCTTCGCGACGGCCGGCAAAAGCTGATCGGCCAATTCCAGCCGAAGCACGTCACGCTGGATGTTGAGCTGGTAACGCCGGAGAACGCGAAGCAGTTTTACTTCCCGGATTCGGTGTATTGATCCTGCTCCCTCGCCCGGTACGCCGGGAGAGGGTTGGGACGAGGGCTCTGCCGCCGTGCCAAGCGGTGTGAGTTTGGGGAAACTGGTCATTTCAGTTGACCAGTTCCTGAGGCGGGTTAAAATGATACCGATGAAGCAGATTGCAGCCTCCAAATTCAAGGCCGAATGCCTGACTCTTCTGGATGAATTGAGTGCGGACGGCCTGATCATCACCAAGCGGGGCAAACCCGTCGCGACAGTGTTCCCCTATCGCGAAGCACGCCCCATCGATTTCATCGGCGCACTTAAAGGCAAGACGAAGATCAAAGGCAACATCTTCTCCACCGGCCGGAAATGGGATGCTCAATCTTGATACCCATATCCTGATTTTCTTGCTGACCAACCAACTGACCGCACGCGAGCGAGAGTTGATTGATTCGCAGCTCTGTGGCATCTCCCAAATTGTCCTATGGGAAATCGCCAATCTCCGGCTCTTATCCCGAATCGAAATAGGTCCCCGCGACCCGATCCTGCGAGACTTCATCCGGACCCTGATTCAATGGCCCGTCTCGATTGAAGTGGTCAGCCGGATGGAAGACCTCGATTTCGACAGCGACCCCGCCGATGAAATCATCGCCGCGACGAGTCTGGCGTTTGATGTGCCGCTGCTGACGCGGTATAAGCGGATTCGGAAATCGAAGGTAGTGAAATTGGCGTAGGGCGGGATAGCAATCCCGCCACCGCTCTAAATGTCACTGGGATAAGATATGAACCTATTTTTATCAACTCGCAAGCTAGCGAACTCCCGCGAAGACCACCTAACCGAATTCTTTGCTGCACTGCTCGATTCATCGGAGCGATTTCGGGATCGTTATGCCGAGATGGTGCTTGAACCCTTTGCAAAAGCAAATGGCTGGACGAACTACAAAATTCTGAAAGTGGAGACTCAAGTTGGCTTTGATGGCACTTCGTGTTGCCCGGATATGCTGCTCACTCTAGCGAATCAAAAGAAGATTATCTGCGAACACAAGCTGGAAGCCGAGGAGACGCCCGGCCCGCTTAGCGATGAGCGACTTCAGCTGGAACGTTACCTTGATCTATCTGTCGATGGTGTTGTGTATGTTCGCTCATCACCAAAACCACCGGGCAGCGAAGTCTTAGCACATAAGAATTACATCAGACCGGTAGAAAGAGAACACTTTCTTTGGCGCGATTTCTATGCAGCATTGGGAAATGACGAAAGCATTCTTGCGTCCTGGTTATACGAGGGATTTGAAAAACTTGGATTTACACCGCCGCACCCAGCGATTGGCAAACTGTACGACGACCACGGCAATCAAATTGAATCGAAGTGCCGCAATTTCGCGAAATTGTGGGATCTCACGCGAACTGTCGCTCGAGAGTTGGGATGGGATCCCGCGGCGGGCTCCATTATCCAGCTATATTTGAACTCGAATCCGCGATCGCTGGCGGAAATGGTGATGCTGCAACCTAGCCGGACATCGTCACAACTTCAGTTGCGCGTGACACCCAAGGAAGGATATTATTCTGTTATCGAAAATGCAATGGAATGCGCCAGAGATGCATGGACGACCCCAACCGAAATTGAGACTGTTACTGCCCGGAACGTCGATGGAAAGAAATCGATCTTGAGAATGACCGCGTCATTTGCCGACATTTTGGGACAGGGTAAACTGTCGGCAGATCAGATTGAACGATCGCTCAGCAAATTCGTTTCTCATTTCTTGTGCGCATTACAACCCGAGAAATCGGGTAGTGGGTGGGTCTGAAATGTTGGGGGGGCATTAAACCAAAACCCGGAAAGCGGGGGGG
>JBBROD010000005.1:0-82736 GCA_038229715.1 Tepidisphaerales bacterium
GACACGGTCAAGCATTGAATCAAAATGAGGTTCCCAGGAACGAACGGTAGACGCATCCATGCGATACACTCCATCCCGACCCAACTCCGGGCCGACAGAGAGTTATCGGCAAAACCAGCCGATGCGCTACTGTAGTATTAGGGCGTGCGAAAATCCAAGTTTCTGCCGGCTCGCGACGTTACTACTTAGAGCGACGCGGCTTTTGTCAGAGCGTAGTAATGACCGTTTGTCGTCACAAGCGACGACTTTTTAACCGGGTTCAAGCGATCTTCAGTAACCGGGAGAACGTTGACCTAACTATGATCATTCCAAAGCGAACATTATTGGACGTAAGTCTTTTCTTAACCACAACTAATGGTGGAGCGGCCGGTTGTCCGATTCAACCTGCAGACCGGACAAAATCATTTAGGATTTTGTTTGGCAATGTCCGATCAAGAAGGTAAGTTCGCTAAGTGTTAGGTTGTTGCTGAGTCGAGAGTCACAAGAAAGGATGTTCGCATGAGCACTGTATCTTCTGGTAGCGAAGGTTGGATGTGGCTGGCATTCCTGCGGCTGGCCGAGCCGCTGATCCGCCGGGTGGACGACGTGATCGCCGCCGATGCCGAAAACGCATCCCGCGCTCGGGTGCTGATCCCTTCCGTGAATGAGCCGGCGAACGCGATCGACTACGAAGACGCCGAGCGCTGGGACGGGCTCTCCTAAGGGCCGAACTTCGAGGACTGAAGACGGAGTGAAACCAATCGCCGGGCTTTCACTCAGTCCTCAGTCCTGGCCCCTCAGTCCTACTTGACCCCGAGGGCTTTCGCCATTGCTTCGCCGAGCGTGGCGGGGCTTTCGGAGGTGGTCACGCCGGCGGCGGTGAGGGCTTTGTACTTCGCGTCGGCCGTGTCGTCACCGCCGGAGATGATAGCGCCAGCATGACCCATGCGCCGGCCCGGCGGGGCGGTTTTGCCGGCGATGAAGGCGACCACCGGCTTCTTGATCTTCGCCTTGATGTGGTTGGCCGCATCGATCTCGTCCGATCCGCCGATCTCGCCGATCAGGATAATGCCGTCGGTGTCCGAGTCGGCGTTAAAAAGGTCGAGCAATTCGATGTAATTCAGGCCTTTGACCGGATCGCCGCCAATACCCACACACGTCGTCTGGCCGATCCCGCGGGTGCTGCACTGCCACACCGCTTCGTACGTCAGCGTGCCCGATCGGCTGATGATGCCGACCTTTTTGCCGCTCTTGGATTCTTTGGCAGGCGTGTGGATGTACCCCGGCATGATGCCGATTTTGCACTCGCCCGGCGTTATCACGCCCGGGCAGTTCGGCCCGATCAGGTGAACGCCCGGCTTTTCCTTAAGAAACGCCTTGGCTTTGACCATATCGAGAACCGGGATGCCTTCGGTAATCGCGCAAATCACGCCGATACTCGCATCCGCCGCTTCCATGATCGCATCGGCCGCGAACGGGGGGGGAACGAAGATCATCGTCGCGTTCGCGCCGGTAGAGGCGACCGCCTGGGCGACGGTATCAAAAATCGGCAGGCCGTTGGCGTCTTTAGTGCCGCCCTTGCCCGGCGTGACTCCGCCGACCATCTTGGTTCCATATTCCAGACACTGCTTGGTATGAAACGCACCGGCCGAACCGGTAATCCCCTGACAGATGACTTTTGTATTTTTGTTGACGAGAATGCTCATAAGTCGTCAGAGGGTAAAGGGAGCGGCAAGAAGGGGCAAGACCCCGCATCGGGTGTTTCAGCCGACTGACCAAATGAATACCGAAGCACACTTGGCCCTCGGTTGGATGCTCGCCCATGCCGGCGGAGCCGAATCCCGCCGATTCCGCCAACTGGTGGTCTTTTCTGCCCTCGCCAGCGACTTGGACGTGCTCACCATGATCGGCGGGGTTCAAGCCTACGCGAGCTATCATCACGCGATCGGCCACAATGTGTTTTTCTCCGTGATGATCAGCGGAATCTGCGTCCTGCTATCTCGCCATAAACCGTGGAAAATAGTCGTGTTCTCGCAACTGGGGTTTTATTCGCACTATTTCGGCGATTACTTCTTCACGCGATTCCCGCTGCAATACTTCTGGCCGGTCTCGTACCGGGCATTTATTTACAGCTACCGCATTGGGTTGGATCACCCGATCAACCTGGCGTTTGGGTACGCTTCGTTCCTGATCCTGATCGTTATGGCGATGAAGTTCAAACGAACGCCGATTGAGCTGTTTTCGATAGCACTGGATCAACGGATCATCAACCTGTTCCGCCGGCGATCGCTGATCTGCCACCAATGCGGCCGCGGCGCCAGCGAAACTTGCCGCCGCTGCGATCGGCCGGTGTGTATCCGGCACGGAAAAATCACCCGGCGGTTCATGGTGACGTGCCTAGAATGTTCTATTCGACCGCAGGCGAACGAATCGACCTCGCCGGCAGACGACAAATCGCAATACCAACCCAACAGGGGAGAATCTTGATTATTCCTCTTTACACTAATCGTTTTAACAACTACATTTCCGCCGCACGGTCGATGGATCGTTCCGTCGCCGCACGGGGTTTTCTCTCGGAGGTTTTCTGATGAAGAAGCAATCACGGTTCATGGCGTTCATTCTTGCTACGGCTCTCTCGGGCATCTCAGCAGTGTCGGCGTTCGCGGACACGTTTCAGATCGATCCGGCTCACTCCAGTGTCGTCTTCAAGATCAAGCACGCCAACGTCAGCTACGTCTACGGCCGGTTCAACACGGTGGCGGGCTCGTTCACGCTCGACGGTGACAAGAGTAGCGTGGAAGCCGTCGCTCCGATCGCCAGCGTTGACACCAACAACGCCAAGCGCGACGAACACATCAAAGGGCCGGACTTTTTCAACGCCAAGCAGTTCGCGGAAGTCTCTTTCAAAAGCACCAAGTTAGAAGAAAAAGACGGCAAGCTGTCCGTCACCGGCGACCTTTTGCTGCACGGCGTGACCAAGTCGATCACCATCATGATGGAAAAGATGGGCCCGGGCCCGATGATGGGCAAGACCGTGGCCGGCCTGAGTGGCGAGGTCACGATCAAGCGCTCGGAGTTCGGAATGGATAAGATGCTTGCGAACATCGGCGATGAAGTGACGCTGTACATCTCGCTCGAAGGCGCCAAGTAGTAAATTCGCCGGCCGCGCATCGCGACAACAAATGCCCTTCGATCCTCACGTGTCGAAGGGCATTTTCTTTTCCTGGGATTCACCATGATCACGCCGCACCAGATCCTCTACAGCGTCGTCCTGCCCGCCGCAATTTCCCTGGTGCTGATGCTGATCGCAACAAGGCCGTGGAGTGCCGCATCGCTGCGGGGGTATTGGGCGGGGCCGATCGCGATCGGCGTGAGCTTTTCGATTGGCCTGCTCGGGCTGCAGACTCGGCCGGCACTTCCGCCGGCGTCGGCGGAGGATTGGTTGTTCCACGTCGGCTGGATGATCGCAATCGTCGGCGTGCTGACGGCCGTCATCCGGCTGCCCGTGATGGTTCGCGCGATCGTCACCGCCGTCGCATCGGCGGCGGTGTTATATCTGGTTCTGAAACCTCTCACCGTCGGCAGCACCTTCACGCCGGCGACGTGGACGACGAAAGAGGCTGCGACCTACATCGGCGCCGCCGCGCTGGCGATGACCTTCGCGTTCGTACTCTTCGAGATCGCCAGCGAGCGGTGGAAAGACGCCGTCGTCCCGCTGCTGATGACCGAGACGGCTGCCGCGCTCGGTCTGTATATACTGTTCAACGGCTCCACAACCTACGGCCAGCGGGGGGGCATCCTCGCCGCTGCGGTCGGGCCGGTGGTGGTAATCGCGCTGACTTGGAAAAAGACCTCGCTGGCCCGCGGGGGCGTGTTGGCGTTTGTCGTTCTCGTCGGCGGATTGCTCGCGACTTTCTACGCGTATCCTGACAAGGTGGTCCTCTACCGCCTGCTGCTGATCGCCGCCGCGCCGGTCGTGGGATTGATCCCGGCGATCACGCCGCTCAAAGGTTGGAAGCGGCTAGCCGCCTGTGCCCTATTGGCCGCGATCCCGCTGGGCTTGGCCGTCGTGCCGGCGGGGATTCAGTTTGCTCATGACTTGAATGCGCCCAAAGAGGGCGCTAGTTACTGAATCGAATGCAGAGATTTACCACAGAGCAAGCACAGAGATAACACAGAGATCACAGAGGAGAAAAAGAGTAAGTCATTCATACTATCATTGAGTTGCAAATTGCTTTCGCTGTATCACTCTTCTCTCTGTGTTCTCTGTGCCTGCTCTGTGGTAAATTCACGCGACCTTCCGTTTACTGCTCAATCGCGATCGTAGTGATCGCAACCACCCACTCAGCCAGCTTCCCGATCCGCTGCCGACGGTGATGCTCGATTGGTCCTTCGTCGGCTCTTCCGCGACGATCGGCTTGGCCGGTCCGCGAGTAAACGGCAGGCCGAACGGGCGGACCAGCGGCACGCCGGGAATGGGAGTGAGGCAAATGTGGTTGGGCACGATCGGCTGATCGGTCACGCGCGTGTTTTTCGCAGCGCGTGTAGTGTGCGCAATGGCGTCGACCAGCTTTTCCATCGGCTTCATGTGGGTATGGAACATCGCCTCTTCCGGTGTGTCAGGGCGTTTGGCTTTGATCGCACCGCTATTATAGGTAAGGCCCGCATCGCCGATGCGGATGTGGTCATTCTCACCGAGCACCTGCATCTCAATTTTGTGCCCGTTGACGTAAACGCCGTTGCGGCTTTTGAGGTCTATCACGCGCCAGCCGTCCGTGCCATCGGCTTCGATTCGACAGTGATTGCGGGACAAGGCCGGATCATTGATCCAGACATCCACCCCCACTTGACGCCCGACCGTGATCGCGCGCGTCAACGGCTCGCGATACACTTCCTTCCCGCGCCAGTTGACGATGAGATAAGCCACCTTCAAAACGTCGGCCGATTCGCAGGGGTCCATGAGTTGCTCCGTGGAGCAAACCCAGCAAATCTCCCCCTGATGTAAGGATTATAGCGGCTGAGCCGGATGCCTACGCGGAAAAGCACCGGGCAATGGGATCGAGCGGTGAGCAATATGATGTACCGTGCAGGCTCTCAAATCGTCATCCTGAGGTACGCCGAAGGATCTAGAATTGCGAGAGGTTTTCGACGTTCGAGATCCTTCGGATTACCTCAGGATGACGACAAACGATCATTCTCACGCTACGACAAAAGGCGCGTTCCTCTAAGCGGAAAAGCACCGGGCAATAGTTTAGCTTGGCGTTCTCTGCCATCAGCCCATCGGCCGTTGCCTGTAGTTGCGTTTCGATTTCGGAAGTCCTTACGCCGTTCGCGGCGGCAGGACCAGCGATTTCACGCGGACGATGTTCGCCTTGGCCCGCAGGTTTTCCAGCAGCGATTCCGGCGGGGTGCTGTCGGTCTTGATCACCATGAACGCCGTGGCGCTGCCGTCCTTTTCAATATGCCTGCTGATGACCATGTCGGCGATGTTCACCTTCGCGTCGCCGAACGCCGTGCCGACAAAACCGATCACGCCCGGCGTGTCCTTGTTCTCGATCAGCACCATGTTGCCTTCCGGGATCATGTCCATCGCGTAATCATCGACGCGCAGCACGCGCGGCAACCCGTCGGCGTACACCGTGCCGAGGATGCGGTGGCTTTCGCCGTTGGGGCCTTCCACGCGAATGCCGACGATGTCGCCAACCAGCCCGGCCGGCGGGGCCGGTTCGTGGATCTGCGCGATCGCAATCCCACGCTGGCGCGCCAAATGCTCGACGTTGATCACGTTCACCGGCGTATCCAGGTGCGGCTGAAGCAGCTCCACCGTCGCCAACCGCGAGAGCGTGTTCATCAGCTTCGGCACGCGCGTGCCAGATGCGCGGAGCGTAATCGTTTTGTATCCCCCCTCGCACACCCCGGCCAGCAGCCGACCGATCCGGCTGGCTAGCTTGGCGAACGGCGCTTCGTCGGCGGGAAGATCGAGCTTCACCCCGCCGGCGTTGACCGCGCCGCGGATCTCGCCGTTCTGCAGATACGCCACGATCGCCTTGCACGCATCAACACTGACGGCGGTCTGCGCTTCATCCGTGCTGGCGCCCAGGTGCGGCGTGAGCACGACATTCTCCAGCCCGAACAGCGGATGATCCTTGGCCGGCGGTTCGGTGGCGAACACGTCGAGCGCAGCGCCGGCCACCTTCTTCTCCCTGATCGCGTCGGCCAGCGCGAACTCGTCCACCACTTCGCCGCGACTGTCGTTAACGACCAGCAGGTTCGGGCGGCACTTGGTCATCAGGCGTTCGCGATTGAGCAGGTGCTTGGTGGCGTCGCCGCCGGGCACGTGGAAGGTGATGACGTCGATCAGGCTGAGGAACTCGTCGAAGTCGCGGACGATTTTCACTTTGCCGTCGAGAGCGGTTTGCCCGCTAAAGAACGGATCGAACCCTACAACGCTCATCTCCATCGCCAGCGTCCGCGTGGCCACAGTGCGCCCGATGCGACCTAAACCCACCACGCCGAGCGTCTTACCCGCCAGCTGCGTGCCCTGATAGATGCTCCGCTTCTTCCATTCCAGCTTCCCGGAGCGCAGCCCGTCATTGGCGGCGGGGATTTTGCGGGCCAAAGCGAACATCAACGCCAGCGCGTGCTCTGCGGTGGAAAGCGTCGACGCCTCGGCGGTGTTCATCACCAAAATGCCCTTGGCGGTGGCGGCTTCCAGGTCAATATTGTCGACGCCTACGCCCGCCCGGGCGATGGCTTTGAGTTTGCCCGGGTTCTGCAGCGCTTTAGAGATGGCGGACTTCTTGGGGGCCGACCGGGCGATCATCGCGTCGTACTCCCCGGCGACGGCGGCCAGCCCGTCGTCATCCAGCCCGACTTTGACATCAAACGCAATCCCGGCTGATTTGAGGTAATCGAGCCCCTCTTCCGCCAATTTGTCCGCCACGAGAATTTTCATTGTTTTTCCTGTCTTTCCCAATTGAGCCGAGCATCGTAAGGACGCATGGGTTTGATTTCAAACCTCGCCCCGCAAGGACTCTTTCCCGACACAGGTTTTTCAATCGGTTCAATTTCGCGTGTCGCGGGCCCTCGCAGAGGGCCGTTTTCCGTCAGCCGCGCGGCGATGGAGGTAGCCACTTCTTAAAGCATGACACTAAACCGATCAGATCGGAGTTACACAGATATCCAGCGGTGGTTATTCTATGGAGGTTCGATGAAAGTTTGGTTCGCTGCTTTGTGTCTATTGGCAAGTCTGATCGCGTCAGCCCGAGCGGGTGACGACAACTTGATTCCCCAGGGCAACATGGAGCAGCGCGACGGCAACCAGCCGGTGGGAATGCAACTGACCGGGGCGGCGGAATATCGATCCCTCGGCGAACGGCGGGATAACGCCTCCAATGGCGTGGCGCTGACCTCGACTAAGCTGGCGGGGGAAATCACCGCGACCGTCACGCCGATCGACCCCAAGGCTGGCAAGTGGTTCCGGTTCACCTTTCGCGGACTGCCGCAGCAGAATTTCGCGGTGAAGGACGACGACCTGTACATCAAAGTCGCGTTCTATGGAGGTCAAGGGGGCGATCACGGCAAAACCTCCTACGACTACAAAGAGAAAAAGATATACGACCAGATCGAGCAGGCCCGCAAGGATTTAGCGTCCAACGGGCTGCGCAAAGTCCGCGGGGCGGAGGCCTGGCAGACGTATCAACTGGATTTCATGCTGCCGTTCCCGCAAGTGGATACGGTGAAGATCAGCGTCGGTTTCGGCCACGGGTCGGCGGAGAAAACCAGCGAGGCGGCGTTCCTCGTCGATGAGTTCAGGCTCATCCGCATCGCCGCACCGGCCGCGGCCGAGCAGGTGCCGCAGCAGCCGAGCGCGATCACGCCGCGCGGCAAGCTGCTGCCGATCGGCGGGCGCTGGTATTACGACGCCGTCGACGGCGAAACCGCCGTCCCGAAAACCTTCACCACCGCCAATGCCGATCGGCTGATCTACAAAGACGCGGTGTATTCCACGCCCTTCGCCGGCAACACCAGCGCGACGCTGCGGCCGGGCTTCAAGCTACTTGATGCAAGTGTCGTGAAGCAGGAAAAGCAGTTGGCCGACAATGTCACGATCAGCTTCGACGCGACCGCGATGATCGTCCACACGCACGGCTTTCCGAACCACCCAACCGGCGTGTTCCCCGAGCAGGGATTCGGCAACCCCAGTTACATCGGCGAGCAAAACAGCACGTACTATTTCCCGCTCGTTCCGAAAGAAAGCGCGAAGCAGACAGTGACCGACACCACCAATTCCAACCGCGCCTTACACATGGGCCCGATCGGGCTGGCGGTTAACGGCGTCGTCTTCTTCAACCCGTTCGACATGGGCAACACCGATGCGACCGATCTGATGGACCGCTGCTGCGGGCATCCGAACCAGAACGATCAGTATCACTATCACAAATATCCTATTTGCATTAACTCGCCGTGGGCCGATGAAGGCAAAGCGCATTCGCCGCTGCTCGGCTGGGCGTTTGACGGCGTGCCCGTCTACGGGCCTTACGAAAGCACCGACGTGATGGCGAAGGACGTGAAAGGCGAGCACGCCTTGAACGGCTTGAACGCCCACTACGACGAACAGCGCGGCTGGCACTACCACGTCACGCCGGGCCGATTCCCGTACCTCATCGGCGGGTTCTGGGGCGTCGAAGAAACCCGCAACCGCCAACGCCCCGGCGGCGGCATGGGCGGCCCGGGAGGACCGAGCGGTCGGGGCGGACCGGACGGACAGCAAGGCGGCCCCGGCGGGCAAAACGGCGGACGCCGTCGCCCCCCGATGGGCCCGCCGCCTCCGCCGCAGGATCAACAGTAGGCCAACACACCGCGAAGGCGCATTCGACGACTACGCGAGTGGGCGCGGCGATCGCTTGCGCCTTGCGGAGTAATCGGCGCGCCTGAACTGCATCACTGGCATCACGACAAGAGGCGCGTTGCTACAGCGCAAGGAATCGGCTTTACGGGCGCTGCGTCGGCTGGGTTTGCACGAACGCCCACCAGCGGTCTTTATCGCGAGGGACGCCCGTCAACTCGCGCCAGCCGGGCGGCTGAATAGGGTTGGGTTCGCCGGCGCGTTGGGGGACGATCGCGACGGCGGGAGGATCGGACGGCGGCAGCGTTTTCCAGTCGGCCATGCGGGTGGTGGCGCGGTTGAGGTAAATCGCCAGGTCGACCGAAATACGTTTGCGGTCCGGGCGAGCGTTGATGACGGGCCCGGCGAACGGCACTTCAAGGCGGATGGCGTCGGCCAGCGGTTTCATCTCGCTCTTGCCCGATCGCGAATAGGCGTATCCGTGCGTGCCTAGCGCCTGCGCCATCAGCAACACTATGACGCTCGCCGCCACCATCGCCAGTGGCCGGCGGGCCTGCATCAACCAGCCGGCGACCACGACAGTGGCCATCGCGACCGCCCCGACAATCGCCGTCGCCGGGGAGAACCACGGCGTAGCGTCGAGGCGCTTGAGCATTGTCGCACCGGCGATCGGCAACGCGATCGCGACGAACAGGAGCAAGATGTATTGCAGTCGAACAAAGCAAAGGTCGCTCAGCCGCATTCGTACGCTGTGGGCGGCAAGGAGTGCCAGCGGGATCATCGCCGGGAGTGCGTAGCGGTCCTTGCGGTCGGGGAAGAAACTCATCACCACGAGTGGCAGCAGACCGGCGATCAGCAGCCACACCACTGGCGAGGCGCGACGGCGGCGGAGATCGGCGATCGCCTCCGCTCCGGCCGCGATCGCGAACGGGAGCCACGGCAGGGCGAACGGGATGATCGAGAGATAAAACGCCGGATTGCTGCTGGCGTTTTCGGTCGCGCCGACGCGCGTGACTTCGGTCGTCCACCCGCGGACGACTTCGTGGTGTTGGGCGTAGACGTATAGGAACCACGGCAATCCGACAGCGAGCGCGAGTAGGATCGCGAAGACGAGCGGCGCGACCGTACCACGGGCCTCCGGCCCGTGCTGGATGCGTTCTATTTCGGTGAATTGCAGTTTTTCAATTGTGACATCGCGCGCACGGGCCGGAGGCCCGTGGTACGGTTGGGCCGTTTGTTGCAGAGCTTCGTTTGTGTCGGGGAAAAGCCAGCGTATAGCGGTGAACGTCATCGCCGGTAGGACAATGAACAGAAGGCAGACCGGGCCCTTGCTCATCAGCGCCAGCCCTGTCGCCACGCCGATAAGCACCGCGCCGCGCCAGCGGACGCCGCGGAAGAGCCACAGCGCCACACCCAGTTGCGCGACGGCGATCCACAGCGTCATCATGACATCGGTCGTCGCGGCGTGCCCGATCTTCAGCACCAGCAGCGACGTGCCGTACACCGCCGCCGCGATCGGGCCGGCCGACACGCCGCCGAAGATCACCTCCGCGATAGCCGCGATCACCAGCATCGTCAGGCAAGTTTGGATCAGCGGCGACAACCGGATGCGGAACGCCAGTTCGCGGTACGCCGGCTCCGGCGAGGGGCCGCTCAGGCGGGCGACCAGTTCATCCGACACGAACAGCGACGTCACCCACGCCGTCAGCGGCGGTTTATTCAGACGGGCGTCGCCTTCGAGCGTCGGCAAAAGTCGCCGGCCGGTGCGGTGCATTTCCAGCACGGTGGCGACGTTGAGGTTCTCCATGCTGCCGGAAAACTCCAGCCACGACAGCGTAGGGGCGGTTGCGATCAGCACCAGCAGCGCGACGAGCAGGCTGGGTATCCACGCGGAGGACTGTCGGCGTGAGGTCGGGGAAGGACGCTTCACGATTGCGGCCGCCAGCCGGCTTTGATCAGCGCCTCGGCCACCGCCTTGAGCACCTCGGGCGTTGGAACCGGTGCGGGAATGTTCGCGGCCAGGTCTTGGATCGCCCGCTCCAGGAGTTTGCCTGTGGCGGTCATGGGTTTGCAATCGGCACCGGCGAATCGGGCACGCACCATCTCCGGGACGCATTGCAGCGCCGCCAGCGATCGCGCGGCGCAGCTTTCAGGCTCGCGCATAATCCCCAGCAGCAAATGCTCCGTGCCGATACGGCTGTGGCCGAGTTCGGCCGATTCTTCGTTGGCGTAATCGAACACCCGTAGCAGCCGGCTGGTTTGCCGCGGATTGGTCGGCGGGTTGGCGGTGTTCGGGCCGTGGCTGCGGCGCTCGATCTCCTTCTGCAGTGCGTCGGGGTCGATACCGATCTCCTGCAGAATGCCCGCCCCCACGCCGGTGCCTTCTTTCACCAGGCCGAGCAGCAGGTGCTCGGTTCCCACATGATCGTGTTTAAGCCGCTGCGCTTCCTGAGTCGCCAGTTGCATGACTTTGCGGGCGCGATCTGTGAATCGTTCAAACATAGGGCAGGCATTGTACTTTTCAGGCACCGGTCCGTCATCCTGCACCGCGAAGTGATAGTCACATCGTGGTGCAACGCGCCTTTTGTCTTAGCATGACGAACTTAGTGGGTGCGCGTTACATTAAATTGCTCACCGCTCCAGAATCCATGCAAACGATAACGACACACTTGAAGCGCGATGCAAGCGAGCGCAGCATTTACGCGATAAAAATTCATTTTTCAAACCGCCATTATCGTCTGGACCTCTCTCACGATTTCCTTAGGGTACAAGATGCTGCGGAGCGGGTTGGGTTCAAAAAACGGGTGATTTGTAACGCCCGGTGGCTGTTTCCTAAACGAGGATTTCAATGTCAATTCATCGCTGTGCTGAACCGTCGTTTGAGCATCTCGAAAGCAGAATGTTGTTTGCAAGCACCATCGTGGATTTTGGAGACGGCGGCTTTCATGCCGTCGAGATTATCGATTCCGACGGATCGGCCGTCGTGGTGTCGCTCGCGGGTGGGACGGGGTCGCTCCAGTTGCACGGCGTTAACCTGGCGCAATCGCCGGCCGGGAAGACGATCGTCGTCACTGGGCAGGGGTTGTCGATCGACGGGCTGAGCGTCGACAGCACCAGCGGTGCGAAAATCAGCATCAGCGTTCATGGCGGGGATGGCTCGACTGATCTTGGCGACGTTAACGTCTCTGGGGCGCTCCCGTCGCTCAGCGCCAAACGTGTCAACCTTACCGGCGATCTGACGGCTGGTGATGCGGGCACGATCGTGCTCGGGTCGATCAGCGGCGGGTCGATCACCGATCAAGGTGCCTCACTCCCGCTGCGGATCGTCATCGCCGGCGCGGCCAGCAACGCCACCATCGACGCGGCCGGCTCGATCGATGTCCTCTCGGCCGGCTCATGGACGAGTAGCGATGCGGACGGCATTACCGCACTGTCGATCAACAAGCTGAAAGTTAACGGCTCGTTCGACACCGACCTGCACCTCAGCGGCGGCGGGCTGGCGATTCTGTCGGCGAGATTCGGGGCGATCGATGGCGGCGCGTGGGACATCACCGGCGATGTCGGCAGCATCTCGGCAGGCAGCACGTCCAGCGATTGGTCGGCGGAACTCAGCGGCGCGCTGGCGGTGCTCAAGGCCGTCTCGTTCAGCGGCGATCTGACCGCGTACAGCGCGGGGCGCATCAAGGCGGCCGCCATCACCGACGCCCACGTCAACCTCACCAAGGCCTACGACGGCACGGACGCGTTGGATTCGCTATCGGCCGGTGTTATCTTCGGCAGCAGCGTGCGGACCCGCGGCAACATCCGCTCGATCAAGGCGGCGGCAGTCGATTCGTCGATCTTTTCGGCCGGCGTGGGCGCGGCCGACTCCGTCAACAGCACCCGCGATTTCGACGAGCCGACCTACATCGCATCATTCAAAAGCGGCGCGTTCAGTAACTCGGCCGTCATCGCGCAAAAAGTCGGGACGGCCAGCCTCGGCGCGGTCGATGACTCGGCCGGCTCGCGGTCTTTCTTCGGCGTGGCGGCCGAAACGATCGCGGCGCTGAAGCTGGCGATCAATGGTCGCATCGCCAAGCTCAAGGGGCTCGATTCGAGCTCGTCGATCTCCGATCTGCTCGCCGGGCAGGGCGTCGACGCCAAGCATTTCGCAGCCGACATTCCAGGACACGACGGCCCGTCCGATCCGCCGCCGGTGGTGACGACACCGAATCCGCTCCCTCCCGCCCCGCCAACGCCCGATCCCGGGATCACGACCGAAGACAACATCGCGCACATTGTCATCAGCCTTGCGACGATTAAGACGCTGCAGGAGACAGCCGTGCAGTACAGCTTTGAAGGCGCCGCCGCCCGCGGGACGCAGTGGGATCCGCAGAAGTACTTCGAGACGTACTATCAGATCTACACCGAGTTCCAGGACACGATCGCGACGCGCAATGCATTGGCCGATCAGGCATCGCTCGATCAGGTGAACCCGTCCGTCGAAGCAGCCCGCACGTCGATCGCCGGCAACCTCCACTACGAAGCGACGGCCATCCCCGTCGCAGCGCAGGAGGACGGCTGGCAGGAAGATTACGATCGGCTTGCGATACAGGTGGAAGAGCAAGCATAGCTGCGGTTCGTCGATACGACGCAGAGGCGCAGCGTCCCTGATTCCGGCCTCGTCGCACAAGGGCTTTGCAATGGTCCGGCAATCCTCATAATCAACAGCCCCTTGGCTTTGACGCGATGCAGCGTCGGCCGAGGGAGAAACTTCGGAGAACTCAACATGGCTGGCGATATCATCACAATGTCTGGCGGCAAGCTTTCGGTCCCCAATCAACCGATCATCCCCTTCATCGAAGGCGACGGCACCGGCCGCGATATTTGGCGCGCCAGCGTGCGGGTGTTTGATGCAGCCGTCGCCAAAGTCTACGGCGGGAAAAAGAAGATTCAGTGGCTGGAAGTGCTGGCCGGTCAAAAGGCGTTTGATAAGACGCAGAACTGGCTGCCGGACGAAACCGTTGAAGCGTTCAAGAAGTATCTCGTCGGCATTAAGGGCCCGCTGACAACCCCGGTCGGCGGCGGCATTCGGTCGCTGAACGTGGCGCTGCGGCAGATGCTCGATCTCTATGTCTGCTTGCGTCCGGTGCAATACTTTACGGGCGTGCCTTCGCCGGTGAAGCACCCGGAGAAGGTGGACATGGTCATCTTCCGGGAGAATACGGAGGACATTTACGCAGGCATTGAATACGCCGCGGGGACAAAAGAAGCCCAAGCCGTTCTTGATTTCCTCAAGCAGAGCGACCCCAAGGGTTTCAACAAGATTCGTTTCGGCACGGTCGCGAAAGGTGAAGAATACCTCAAGGCCGCCGGCGTGCCGATGCCGGAAGACAAGCCCGTTACGGTGCAGGTGGGTATCGGCATTAAGCCGGTGAGCATGATCGGCACGATGCGACTGGTGTACTCGGCCATCAAGTACGCCATCGATCATAAACGCAAGAGCGTGACGATTGTCCACAAGGGCAACATCATGAAGTTCACCGAAGGCGGCTTCCGCGACTGGGGCTATGAGATCGCCAAGAATCAGTTCGGCGCGGTAGAAATTGACGGCGGCCCGTGGTGTAAAATCCCGGACGGCAATCCGGGCGCGGGCATCGTCATCAAGGACGCGATCGCCGACATCACCCTGCAGCAGGTGCTGACGCGAGCGGAGGATTTTGACGTTATCGCCACCCTCAACCTCAACGGCGACTACCTGAGCGACGCGCTGGCGGCCCAAGTCGGCGGGATCGGCATCGCCCCGGGCGCGAACATCAACTACGTCACCGGCCACGCGATTTTTGAAGCCACCCACGGCACGGCCCCCAAATACGCCGACCAGGACGTGGTCAACCCCGGCTCGGTCATCCTTAGCGGCGTGATGATGCTCGAGCACATGGGCTGGCAAGAAGCGGCCGACGCGATATTGAAGGGACTGGAGAAAGCCATCGCCAACAAAACGGTGACGTACGACTTCGCGAGACAGATGGAAGGTGCGAAGAAGATCAAATGCAGCGAGTTTGCGGATGAGATTATCAAGAATCTCGCCTGATCGTTGCGAAAAAAAATACGCAGTACACGCGGCCTCCGGGGCGGAATCAAAAATTCCACTCCACAGGCCGCGAGGCGTTACTATCCTTGCTGATGAAGATGCTGCGCCAACTTCTCGCCCATCCGCTTACGCATGGCCTCGATCTCGATGACCCGCGCACCACGGCGCTCCGGCAGCAGATCATTCGCTCCAAACCGTTTCTGCGGCAGATTTACCAAGACTGGTACGGCTGGCTGGCGGCGCAAGTGCCGGACGGTGACGGGGCGGTGCTGGAACTCGGTTCCGGCGGGGGGTTTTTCAAGGAGTATTCGCAGGGCGTGATCACGTCGGATGTGTTTTGGGTGCCCGACATCCGCTGCGTGCTGGATGGTCAGCGGCTGCCGTTTGACGACGGGTCGCTCAAGGCGATCGTGATGACCAACGTGCTTCACCACGTGCCGAACGTGCGGCGGTTTTTCGCCGAGTCTGTCCGCTGTCTGCGGCCGGGCGGGGTGGTAGCGATGATCGAGCCGTGGGTCACGCCGTTCTCGAAAATCATTTACACCAAGCTGCACCACGAGCCGTTCGAGCCGCAAACGCCAGCGTGGGAGTTCCCGTCGAGCGGGCCGCTCTCGTCGGCCAACGATGCACTGCCGTGGGTGTGCCTGTCGCGCGACCGGACGGTGTTTGAGCGCGAGTTTCCGCAACTGGCAATCGAGCGGACCGATCCAATCCTGCCCGTGCGCTACCTGCTCAGCGGCGGGGTGGGGATGCGCAGCCTGCTGCCGGGGTTTGCGTATCGGCCGCTCGGATGGATGGAGCGTCTCTGGCCGATCAGCCGCGGGGCGATGTTCGCTCGGCTGCTGCTGCGGCGCTAGTGGTGCCCTTCGCCCATGTTCATGAAGATCATGTTCTGCCCGATGACCGTCGTGAGCAGCAGCAGTGCGATAAACACGATCAAGCGATACCGCGCCGGCCAGCGGGCGAGCTCGAAGCCGATCGGCACCATCAGCATAGGATAGAGCAGCATCCAAAGCCTTGCGGTTTCGCCGGGCAGTAGCGCGGCGGCGGCGACCACGGCGATCTGCAGCAGCGCGATCCATACGAGGCGACGGGCCGCTAAGCCCAGCGCGGTGAAATGGCCCACGAAAAGCAGCCCTGCGATGGCGAAGCCGATCCATCCCGAGCCGAGCGCGAAATCATACACATCCCACGCGATGTGGCCGGGGAACGGGCGCATCAGCGGGATCAGATCCTTCTCCTGCAGCGCGTTGGCGGCCTGCAGGGTGGCAATGGGGTTGAAGCCGGTCGCCTGCCAGAGGATTGCATACAGCAAAACGCATGTGCTGATCGCCAAAATCGCGTATTGAGCAATGCGGTCGATCCCTGTCAACCTCTCGCGGCCGGCGTAAAGAATCGTGTAGACGGCGAGGAATAGCCCCATCACCAGCAGGATGTAACTCATGAACGTCGCCAGCGTCAGCACAACGCCGAACAGAACCGCCAGCCTGATGCTGCGCTGCTCAAGCGCTTCGCACCACGTCAGCACCATCGCGCACGCCACCGCCGGGTAAAACTGGTCGAACTGCGGGAAGAAGAGAATGAGCGACGGACACAGCGCCATGAAGCTGGCGCCGCACCAGGCGGCGTCCGCGTCTTTCCCGAGCCGGCGGATCAGCCAATACGTGCCGGCCACGGAGAGGGTCGCGACAAGCCCGATGATCAACCCGCCGGCCATCTGCCCGCCAGAGTTTTCGCCGAAGAGCTTGATGATCGCGACGTAAAACAGCACCAAGCCCGGCGGCTTGTACTTCGCGTGGACCTGCATGTACTGCAACAAATCCGGGTACAGCACCATCCAGTCGGAGATGCTCACGCCCGCCTGTCCCTGATGGACGAACTCGCGGGCAGCGGTGTAGTAGCTGGTGTTGACGGAGTTTTCGACAATCGCGCCGACACGGGAAAAACCCATTCGCTCGTGGCTGATCATCGTGATCTGCAGTGCGAATGTGGAGATCATCAACAGCCCCAACGCCAAAGCGCCGCTGCGCGACCGATTGAAATACCACTGCCCGATGAAAAACGGCACGGCCGCCAGCGCCATCAACGGATAGAGCGGCCAGGCCCCGACATGCCTCCATGGCCATATCCAGTACCACGGGCCGTTGATTCCGTCGGCATGATTGAACACCAGAAAAAACATCGCCCCCGCCAACAGCAGCACCAGCAAAAGCCGCTGCCGGACCGATGGTCTTACCTGCAGCGTGGCTGGTGGAGCGGAATGCTCGATCATTGGGGGCATTGGGTCTAAAATAGCTGCCTATGTCCAAGAAAGTCCAATCGCCGCCCAAATCGTTCGAAGAAGCCCTGGCCGAGCTGGAGCAAATTTTGTCCGACATCGAGGGGGGCAAAGTCGGGTTTGAGGAAAGCCTCGTTCGCTACGAGCGCGGCCAGTTCCTCATCGAACACTGCCGCAGCGTGCTGGATTCGGCGGAGAAGCAGATCGAGCAGATCAGCAAAGCCCCCGACGGCGGGATCGCGCGGGCGCCGTTGGATCCGCCGCGCGGGTAATCTCGCTAGTTTATCGAGGCGGCAAGGAAGTGTCTCGTTTGGATTCCTCCAACAGCCGGCCGGCTTCGTTGTAGAACGGGTTTTTGCCCACCACATGCTGCCAGATTCTTTGCGCTGCTGCTCGCGAGCCGCTGTTGTAAAGCGCCGCCGCGTAGACGGTAAGCAAGTAAGGGTCTTCCGGCGCGATCTGCAGGTACGGTTTCAGCTCCGCCATCGCCTCATCGTTGCGGCCCATCTTAGAAAGCATTTGCCCACGAGAAATGCGCGGCTCCATGTAACCCGGCGCGATCTTGATGGCAGAATCGAATCGCAGCAGAGCGTCCTGAAGAAATCCCTGTTTCGCCAGCGTCGTGCCAAGCGAGTATTGCGCCACCGGATTCTCCGGCCGATTGGCGAGGGTATCCACCCAGAGCGAGGTCGGGTCAGAATACACCGCGTTACGGTTCAGCGTGATCTCGCTCAGGCCGACGATCGCGAGCAGAAGCAGGACCGCGCCCACCATCGCCCGCCGCGGCAGCGGTCGGGTGAGGCGTTCCAACAGCACGATCACGACCAGCACGACACCGGCGAGCGGCAAATACATCCGACGCTCTGCGGCCGGCTCAGAGGGCAGGGGAAGGATGCTGGACGTGGGCGCAAGCGTGAGAAAGACGACCGCGCCCATGAACGCGAGCGAGTTCCTGCGGATCGCGAGGAATATCGTCAGCCCCACCAGCGCTCCGACGATCAACATCTCCGGCCAGACTTGCAGAAGCGATTCGGGCGCTTTCCAATCGACATAACTGATCACCAGCGGCGTCGGCCAGAAGCAGAGTTTGAGATACATCAGAATGACCTGGGACTGCATGAGCAGATATCTCCAAGGCGTGATCCTCCCGACGCCGCCGAGCTTGGCGGCGCCAATGACGGTGTTCAGCAGCGCGGCCACCAACACCCAGTCGAGCAGGAAGAACGGATAGAACCATTTACGGTTCGTCCAAACGTCTTTCCAGGACCGCGAGACGATCAGTCCGTCGTACATCAGGACGATGGGCCCGATCATGGCGGCCATTTCTTTGCTGGCCACGCCTGCCAAGCTGGCCAGAATCGCCGCCGCGTGCCAAGCTCGTGGGCGGTGCGAATCGATCGACCGCTCGAAGGCGCACAACGTCAGCAGCATGAACAAGCACGCAAGCCCCTCAGTGCGATTGATGATGTAGGTGACCGTATCGGTCAGCAACGGATGGACCGCCCAGATGAGCGCCGTACACAACGCAATGCCGTCAGCGTGGGCATAGCCGACGCGTTTCATCGCCCGCCGGATCAGGCCGTACAGAACCAAGGCGCTCAGGGCGTGAAGGACAATGTTGCCCGCGTGGTAGCCGCGCGGGTTAAGCCCGTCGATGGCGAAGTTGATGGCGTATGAGATGCTCACCAGCGGCCGACCGGCGATGCCCAAGTTGCCGGCCGGGAACATCGGAACCCAGATCGGCCAGAGCGTACGGATGTTGGGATTGAGCGGGATCGAAATCTCGTCATCAAAAACAAACGGACCTTGCAGCGCGTTGGAATAGGCATAAATAATCGCGAGCACGATCAGAACGGGGGCCAGTTGCCGCAGGGTTCTTGTGTGAGCGGAGGCGTCTTGCGCGGCCGGAGCGGGCATCGGCCCGATCATAAGTGCGGCATCCTCCGATCGCCAGACGGTCATCGCTGGGCAGGAAACCAGCCCGGGGTTCGATTATCATGCTATTTCCATGAGTGCGACTGATTCAAATCCCTCGGCTGCCGGCGACGTTGAGCGGATATTGCGCGACAGCGCCGCGACCGTCGATTCAGAGATCGAACGGCTGCGACACCGCTGGCCGGCCGCGCCGGAGCGGCTGGTGGAAGCGATCCTCTACAGCCTGCAGGCCGGCGGGAAACGCCTGCGCCCGGCGCTGGTGCTGGAGACTTGCCGGGCCTGCGGCGGCGATGCGGCCACGCGGTCGACGATCGCGGCCGCGACAGCAATGGAGCTGATCCACACCTTCTCGCTTGTGCATGACGATCTCCCGGCGATGGACGACGACGACCTGCGTCGCGGCCGGCCGACGAATCACAAAGTCTTCGGCGAGGCCATGGCGATCCTCGCGGGAGACGCGATGGTCAGTACCGCGTTCGAGCTGCTGGCGGAGCAAGCGGAGCCGGCAATCGCGCCGAAGCTGGTGGCAGAGCTGGCCCGCGCTGCCGGGCCGGGTGGGATGATCGGCGGGCAGGTGATCGACATCGCGTCGGAAGACATCTCGCTCTCGTTCGATCAGCTCCGCAACCTTCACGCGATGAAAACCGGTGCGCTGCTCGTCGCCAGCTGCCGGATGGGCGCGATCTGCGCCGGCGCTGATGATTCGGAGCTGACGACCGTCTCATCGTTCGCGGCTCATGTGGGGTTGGCGTTTCAGATCACCGACGATTTGCTCGACGTCACCGCCACGTCCGAACAACTCGGCAAGGCCACCAACAAAGACGCCAACCGGGGGAAGAACACCTATCCACTGCTGCTGGGCGTCGAAGGTTCCCGATCCGCCGCGACTGCTGAACTTCAAGCGGCGCTAGATTCGCTAAAACCGCTCGGCGCTCGCGCTGCCGGACTGGCGGCGCTGGCGAAGTTCGTCGTTCAGCGGACGAAGTAGCTGCTGATTCTCTGACGTTTGCAATGAACTTGCCCCGTACCACGGGCCTCCGGCCCGTGCGAGGTGTGTCAGGATATGGCAAACGTTGACTCCTATTCGTTTCGAGTCGCGCGCACGGGCCGGAGGCCCGTGGTACAGGGCGAGTTACCGGACGCACTGAATTGATACGAACCCATTCTGCAGGCACTCTTACGCTTTGCCCGATAGCGTTCCACAGCATGACCGCGCTGCCAGCCCCACTCTCGATCGCCGCTGTATCCTCGCCCGCGCGCGCCATCCGCATCGGCATGATGCTCGCGATCGTGCAGGGCCTTTGGATGGCGACGGCCGTCAACTTCGTTGCGCCGCGGTTTGTGGATCTGCTCACTGGCGACATCGCCTACTTCCTCGGCGCTGCCCGGCACGTGATGGCCGGCGAAATGCCGTACCGGGATTTTTCGTTTGAGTATCCGCCGGGGGCGCTCCTGCCGGTCGTTCTGCCGGCGGTCCTCGCTCATTCAACCGAGACGACAGCGTATTTGTGGGCTTTCGTCGCACAAAGCGCTTTGCTGGCCGGAGTCATCACGCTCCTCCTCGCCCGCTCGACGGGATTAAAGTCAGCCGTCGTATTCAACAGCTTGCTCGCGATCGGGGCGGCGTTCGTCCCGCTGCGGTTTGATCTGCTGCCGGCGCTACTCACGCTGCTGGCGGTGATGTGGGCGATCGATCGGCCCGGGCGATCCGGTGCGATTCTCGCGCTGGGCGTGTGCGTTAAACTCTACCCGCTTGTGCTGCTTCCGTTTCTGGTTCTCCCACACCTGGCCGAACGGAACTGGAAGGCGCTATTTCAATCCCTTAGCGCCTTCGCGGGAACGATGCTTGCCATCCTACTTCCAACGTACCTGCTCTCGCGCGGACACGTGTTCGATTTCTTTGCGTTTCACGGTGCCCGTGGGTTGCAGATCGAAAGCGTGGGTGGCGCGTTCGTTCTGCTCGCGAGCAAGCTGCACTGGGCCGGCGCGAGCGTGGGGACGAATTTCTTCAGCAGCAACGTGACAAGCCCGTGGAGCAAAGTCGCAACGGCTGTCATGCGGGTGCTGATGCTCGCTGCGCTGGTGGTTCACTTTGTAGTTTGTTGGGCGCGATATCGGAAAAATACCTTTGCCACGCACGAACTGGCGATCATGGTTACAACCGTACTATGGATTTTTATCGCGGGGAACAAGGTGTTCTCACCGCAGTACATGGTTTGGGTGCTTCCGCTGGTAGCGATGACGCTGGATCGCGTCCGCGTGGTCGCGACGGCGACGCTGCTTTCCGCGATCGTCTTCCCGTTCCTGTACGACGCGCTCAAGCAGATCGAATGGCTCCCGGTGGCGCTGGTGTGCGCACGCAACGGGATAGTCATCGTGTTGATTACCTACGGCTTGACGACGCGCCCGAGGAACAGGATCGCCCCGGTCTGATTGTGCCGTATCGCGAACAGGAACGGGTGGTTGGCGATGAAGTCGATCGGATCGTCCTCAACCGGCATCGCCATCGCGCTCACGGCGACGGCAGTCGCGGCGGCGGCCTCAGTGCCGGCTTCGTTCACTTCGATGAACGCCTTGTGAATCACCGCACTGATGAGGAGCTTTTCCTGCGTCGTGATCCGGCTGAAGTCGGCGGTGCCGGAAAAAGCATCGGGCATTCCCATCGCTTCCAAGTCGCCGGCTAACGCCAGTTGGGATTCAAACTTGAACTTGGGCATCGCCAGGTTCACCCGCTTGCCGCGCAGGCCGGCGGTCCAGGTCGGAAGGTCGGAAAGGGATTGCTCCACCTTCGCCAAATCCGCCAGCCGGTCCGTCTTGGGCAGGATGACCAGCATCGACAGTTCTCGTCCCTCGTAAGGAAGCTCGGCCATTTGCAGCGAATCGTTCTGGAAGTAACCCATCCGCTCGACGGTGTGCATCATCGGCGTGTCGGTTGATTTACCGTCGAGCGATGTGAATGGCTCGGGCTTTGTCGCGTCGTCATTAAACGGGTGGGCCCACGCGGCTTTGAAGTAGACCGCGTTGGTGAGGATCAGCCGGGTCATCGAGGTGACGTTTTCCTTCGCGAGCAGGTCTTTGATCTTGTCATGCGTCTGCTTCGCGATCGCGTCGTTGACGGCGAGGCGCGAGCCGTTCGGATCGCCGACAAAGTCCAGCGGCGTAACCCCTGAGCGGTAGAAATTGGTCAGCATCTGGCTGAACACTGGCTGGATCGGGTAGCCCTTCTGGAGCCAGAGATTGTTCGACAGCGAGAGCGTGAACCCGAACGACCGCTTCCCTTCGCCGATCAGTGCGGAGGTGAGCAGGGCGTACGATTTGTGGGCTTCATCCCCGCCCGGCAGCGCCAGCACGGTCTCCATCTGTTTCAACGTGTTGCCGGCTGCTCCGGCGCTGGTCATCGTCATCGCCAGATGAATGCTGGCCGGCGAAAAGATCAAGTTGGGCGCTGTATTTCCTGCGCCGTACCGCTGGTACAACTGCGCCGCGAAATCGAACGATGAACGGCCCATATCCACCTTCTGCGCCTTTTCGGCAGCGAATGCGGTTGACGAAGCAAACAGAACGACACCCGCCAAATACCGAACAATGATAGACCGCTTCATAGTGTTGATCTCCATGTATGATTTGACGCCTTGGACGTGCAGAAGTTTCGGCCGCCGCTGCTTTTGCAATCGCCTCTCAGGCGAACTCGCCGGGAGGAGGATGAGTTATACCAGCGAACGACCGAAGTTTCGCATTCATTGAAACTTGCGAAGGATTCCGAATAATGATCGGGACGGCTACACTCTGGTGGTAGACCGTTGAAAGCAGCTACCGGCCCACTATGTCGCTTTTGGAAACCATCCGTAAACCCGCCGACCTCCGAAGCTTATCGCTTGATCAGCTGACTGTTCTTGCGAAGGAAATGCGCACCCGGATTTTTGAATCCGTCAGCAAGAACGGCGGGCACTTAGCCAGCAACCTGGGCGTGGTGGAACTGACGATCGCGCTGCACCGCGTATTCGAGTTCGGGCCGTACCCGAGCGGGCCGGACAAGCTGCTGTTTGATGTCGGGCATCAGTGCTATCCGCACAAGATGCTCACCGGCCGGGCCGGCGGGTTTGAGAAGCTCCGCAAGAAGGGGCAGATCAGCGGGTTCCCGAATCCGGAAGAATCCCCGTACGACCTGTTCGCCGTCGGGCATGCAGGCACCGCGATCAGCACGGCGGTCGGTATCGCCCGCGGGGATCAATCGAAAAAGCTCGACAGCCATGTGGTCGCACTCGTCGGCGATGCGTCGATCGTCAACGGCTTGGCGCTGGAAGGGCTCAACAACGCCGGCACGCTCAAGCGGCAGTTGCTGATTATTCTCAACGACAACGGCATGAGCATCAGCCGGCCGCAGGGGGCGTTCAGCGAGTATCTCGAGCGCATCCGCGTCAGCACGACTTACGAAGAATTCAAGCGCTGGAGCGAAAAGATCGTCCACCGCCTGCCCCCGGGCGTCGGCCAGCGGATCGAACACGCTTGGGATGCGTTCTGCGCCGGGCTGAAGGGCGCGATGTGGACCGGGCAGTTGTTCGAGACGATGGGCCTGAAATACATGGGCCCGATCGACGGGCACGATTTGCCCGGGCTGATCAACTTCCTCAGCGAGATCAAACACGTCGATAAACCCGTGCTGCTGCACGTAAAAACCGTGAAAGGCCAAGGCTACGAAGTCACCGCCGCCGAGCCGACGAAGATGCATTCGCCGTCGGCGTTTACGGTCAACGGCTGCCGGGTTGATCTGAACAAGTCGCCGGGCAAATCGTGGACGACCGCATACGCCGACGCCATGATCGCACTGGCGAAAACCGACAGCCGCGTCGTCGCCCTGACCGCTGCGATGCCCGACGGCACGGGGCTGAGCAAGTTTGAAACCGCTTTCCCCGATCGCTATCTCGACACCGGCATTTGCGAAAGCCACCTCACCGCAATGGCGGCCGGCATGGCGAAATCCGGGCAGCGCCCGTTTGCGGCGATTTACTCCACATTCGTCCAACGCGCGTTCGACCAAATCTGGCAGGAAGTGGTGCTGAACAAACTGCCGGTTGTTTTCTGTATGGACCGGGCCGGTTACGTCGGCGACGACGGAGCGGTACACCACGGCTTTTGCGATCAGGCGTTCCTGCGCCCGATGCCCGGCATGGTGCTAATGGCGCCCAGCGACGAGCGCGAGCTGAATCGCGCCCTGCGGCTGGGGTTGCGCCTCGATCACGCCAGCGCCATCCGCTACCCGCGCGATGTCGTGCCGGCCTGCAATTTTGAAGACGTGATCGCTGCCGAGCTTCGCGAGCAAGCCAGCCAGGAATGGATCGCCGGCCAAAGCCGCGTGCTGCGGACGGGGCATGACGCGACGCTGATCGTGTACGGCGCGCTGGCCGAACGCGCGATGGCCGCCGCGCAAACGCTGGCCGGTGAAGGGATTGAAGTCGAGGTGGTCGACGCCCGCTTCTGCAAGCCGATCGACGGTGCGATGCTGTCGCGCGTGCTGGCCGGGCGGATCAACACCGCCGGCGATGTCACGCAAAGTTTCGTCCCGCGTCCGGTGCTGACGCTGGAAGACCACAGCCTGCAGAACGGCTTCGGCACCGCCGTGCTGGAATACGCCGTCGCCCACAGCCTGCCGACGGGTCAGATCATGCGCCTGGGCATGCCCGACCGCCTGATCGCCCACGCCACACGCGGGCAGCAGCTGGAAGAAGTCGGACTCGACGCGGCGGGCATCACCCGATCGATCCGCGAAGCGCTCAACCGAACGACAACGCGCTCCGTCACCCAATCCTCGTGACGCGGGCCATCGCAGATGGCCGTTTTGGTTGGGTCAGCGGTGCAAAAAACGGCCATCTTCGATGGCCCGCGTCACGCAGAAGGTGGCACAAAAGGGCAACGCGGCGAATAGAAATCTCATCAACCCCAACAAATTTCAATTGCCGATAAAAGCGAGTTCAGCTATTGTAGTTTTACAAACTTTCCGCTCGTGAAAGATTGTCTCGGGGAATCCAATCAGGAGATCACATCATGGCAGAGCGTAGCGAAATTCCGGTTTTCAAAAACGAACCAATTATTGTTTTGGTGCTTGGTTTTGTTACTTGTGGCCTCTACATGATCTATTGGAACATGAAGGCCGCCGAGGTGTTGAACAAAGTTGCCGGTAAGGAAGTCATCGCAATGCCGGTGGCCGTGCTGGCAGGATGCTGCTTGCCGTTGAACGTGTACTTCTACTACCTTGCTGGACAGTGCCTCGGCGATCTGGGCATGATGATCGGCAAGCCCGATGAACTCAAAGGCAAGAGCACGTTGTTGCTGGTCTTGGGCTTCCTGCTCTCGCCGGTGGCGGCCATGATCATTCAAGGCCACATCAACGAGATCTACGAGCAGAAGTGATCTGACGTTTGCCCGCAGGCGTTGTGCAGCCCCGACTCGATCGGTTCAAGCACTGCGCCTGCAGCATCTGACCACATGAGCACCGCCCCGGCACAATCTCGTTTAGACGCCGGCCAAGCCCGTCGCAGCCTGCTGATGGCGACGATCGGCACGGCCACCATCGTCGCTAGTCTTTTATATGCGCCTTGGTCGCAGACCGGGCCGGTCCTCTGCCCGATGCGACTGCTCACCGGCCTGCCGTGTCCGGGATGCGGGTTGACCCGTTCATTCTGTGCCCTTGTCCACGGCGACGTCCGTAACGCCATCGCATTCCATCTACTGGGGCCGGCGCTGTTTCTTGCAGTGATCTCCGGCATCCCGATCCTCTTCTATGAAGCTTTAACCCGCCGGCGGGTGGCGTGGTGGAATCGGCTGCTTTACTCAAAGCGTTCGGGCTATCTGATGGGTGCGATGCTTCTGACCTACCACCTCGCACGACTGGCGAACGAAAGCTACCAAGGCACGCTCTGGCTGGGGATGCACGTCTCGCTGATCGGCAAAGCCTGGCACGCTATCTTGGGCTAAATCCGCCGATCCTCCACAAATCCCACCGGAGTGCCGCCGCATCGGCCGGTAACCTGCCAAAAGTCCATATTCCCGGCTTTTTCTTAGCAACGCCCCGGTTTTTAGGCGATACTTCCGTACGGAGATCGCCGCATGACTCAGCTCGCCAACCACCCGTCCTACCTGCAGATCGAAGACCGACTTGACTCGCTAGGGCAGAAGTACCGGCTGCACCGGATGCTGCGCGGGGTGGTGCTGTTTACCACAATTGCAGTCGGGAGCACGTTCGCAGCGACCGGCGCGGTGTTCCTGATGAGCCGCGACGGGCACGGCGCGGGGACGGCCGGCTATGTGATCGCGATCGCCTGGGGGCTGACGTTGATCGCCGCTGCCGTGTGGTGGCTGGTTCGGCCGCTGCTGATGCGGCCGCGGGCGATTGAAGTGGCCCGGCTGGTTGAATCGCGCGTCGGCGGGTTGCACAACGGGCTGACCAACGCATTGCTGCTGGCCGATCGCGAAGACGTCGCAGCCAATCCATGGTCGCCGGGGATTATCGATGAAATCGCGGGGCGCACACTGAATCAGCCGCTGGGCGATGTGGTGCGCGTCAGCGATCACAAAACGCTTTTCACGCGGTGCGCGATCGTGCTGTTGCCGATGCTGGTTGTCACGCTGATCTGGCCGGGCGCGTTCGCGCGCGGGTGGCGGCAGATGCTGGCCCCGACGAGCTTTGTCCCAGCCGTCGGGGCGGCGGAAATCGTCAGTGTCGATCCGGGCAACGTCACGCGCGTGGCCGGGCAGCCGCTGGAAGTCACACTCCTCGCCAAAGGGCCGGCCGATAGTTCTGCGACATTGATCTTCGATCACGGTTTGCCGACCGTCGCGCTCGCGAGCGTTGCCGGCAATGACGAACTGCTGCACTTCGCAGGGCGCGTCGATCATGTCGATGAATCGCTCCGCTACCGCGTGGAGGTGGCCGGCACGCAGAGCGAGTGGTTTAGCGTCAGCATCGTTCGCCAAATCAAACTGACCAACCTGTCGCTGCAAATCACCCCGCCGGCCTACACGCACCTGCCGCAGAGGACCGTGACGATCAAACCCGACGCGCCGAACGAAACACCGATCAGCGTGCCGCAGGGCAGCACCGTTCAGTTGACGACTGCGACGGACGTGCCGGTGTCGGCGGCGCTGCTGCAGACGGGCGCGGGCAACGTCGCGCCGTCGCCGATGACGCGGGTGGAGAAGACGGATCGGTTTTACGGCAAGTTCACGGTGATCGACGATACGCCGGTGAGCGTGCTGATCACCAACAGCAGCGGCAACATCGCCGCGACGCTGCCGGCTACGCCGCTGAGCATCGGCGTGACGAAGGACGTCGCCCCGCGGATCGAAGTAAAATGGCCGACCGCCGATGCGGTGATGACGCCCGATGCGGAACTCAAAGTGCGTGCGACGCTGCGCGACGATTACGGCCTGACCGGCGCTCGCGTGCTTCTGGCCGCCGGGCCGGATGCGCCGCTGACGACCGTCGACACCCAAAATTTCGCCGACACTTCCGGTAACAGCGCTGTTACCGAAAAAACCATCGAGCTCGTGCTGATGGTCGACGCCGCCAACCGTAAGCACGGGATGTCGATCCGCGTGCAGATCGAGGCGACGGATAGCCGCGCCCTAAGTCGCATGGGCAACCCGCCCGTGCCTAACGACGCCGCCGGGCATGGGCTGGCAGCCCATGCGACAAACGACGATCTCGGCCCGCAGACCACGCAGTCGCCGGTGTTTGAAGTGAAGTTCCGCGATAAGGAAGTCACCGCCAAGGAGCAGAAGGAATCCGCCGACAAGCTCCGCGCCGTTTTGCAGGCGATGCTGAAGAAGCAGAAAGAGCTCAACAGCAAAACCGTCGCCCGCATGGACACGGATGTTGTCGCCGCCAAGGCGATCGAGACCGGCCAGTCCGATCTCCGCCAGCAGTTCACCACGACGGCCGACACGTTCACGTTCGATGACAGCAACCAGATCGTGAAGCGCACGCTGCAGATGATGGCGGTGAACGTAGCGAAGGAAGCCGTTGAATTCGCCGGCCAGCTGCAGACCGAGCCGGCCGCCGCCGCGCGGGTAAAGATCGACCGCGATCTGCAAAGCCGCCAACGCCGGATCATCTCCACGCTCGAGAGTTTGCTGGCGATGCTGAACAACACGCCCGAGCCCGCCACTCAGCCGGCGGACAAGCGCTCCGGCGATATGCCCAACAAAAAAGAGGCGATGGAGAAGCTCAACGAGGCGCTCAAGAAGTACATGGAAGAGCAGCGCAAAATCCTCGATCAAACCGCCAGCCTCGCCAAACGCCCGGTCGACGACTGGACCGACAAGGACAAGAAGCTGGCCGACGAACTGGCGATGAGCCAGGAGAAACTCGATGCCTTCATGCAGGAAAAAATCGCCGATTTCAGCAAGAACGCCGAACAGGACATGAGTAACGCCTCGATGGTGAAAGACGCGCTGGCGATCTACAGCGAAGTCACGATGGCCACGGACGCGCTCAAGAAGCAGGCCGTCGAGATCGCCGTGCCCGCCGAGGAAAGTGGGCTGGAAGGCGCGAAGGAGCTATCGACCAATATCGAGAAATGGCTGACGGACGAGCCCGACCGCAAGAAGTGGACGCAGGAAGATCTGCAGAGCAAATCCGACACGCCCATGCCCGAGTTGCCCAAGGAACTGGAAGACATGGTCGGCGAACTGATGGAGCAGCAGGAAGATTTGTTCGACGAGATGGAAGATGCCAACGCCAACATCACCGACAGCGCCGACAAAGGCATCGGCTGGGACGCTGCCGACGGGCCGATCGCCGACATGAGCGCCAAGGGCGTCACCGGCAATCAGCTCCCCAACAACAACGAAATGGGCGGCCGGGCGGGTGAGGGGCGCAGCGGCAAAAGCCAGGGCGAGTTCGTCGGCGATAACGCCGTCGGCAAAGGCGGCCGCAACACGCCCACGCGGCTCGATCCGACGCCGTTCCAGCAAGGGCAGATCAACGACACCAGCAAAGACCCCGTCGGCGGCGCGACCGGCGGGGGCAAAATGTCCGGCCAGGGCGGTCAAGGCCTGGAAGGCCCTGTGCCTCCAAAAGTCCAGCAGGAAATGAAACGCCTCGCCGAGAAGCAGGCCGAACTCCGCAACAAGGCCGAGCGCCTCGACCTGCAGTACAAGCTCGGCAAGTACGACAACTTCAAACTCATGGAAGCCACAGTGCTGATGCGCAAAGTGGAAAATGATCTCAACGCCAATCGCTACAGCAATGCCATGCGCCGCAAAGACCTGCTGCTCGACAGCCTCGACACCAGCCAGCTCTTGCTCGGCGGCGAAGTGCACGTGCAGCAGGACACGACACCGACGGTGACGCAGAAAACCCAGCAAGACATCAACGACGCCATGAAAGGCGACCTCCCGCCGGCGTGGAGCGAGGCGCTCAAGCAGTACTACCAGAAGCTGGGACAGCAGTAGGATTTTATAGCCGCAGATGGACGCAGATGAACGCAGATAAGAGAAAACGAGTTCTTATCTGCGTTCATCTGCGTCCATCTGCGGCTCAATCGTGTTTGTGCTTTGGCGTAGGATTCGGCCGGTGGCGATGATCCGTCGAGTTTGGCGATGGAGGAGGCTCCAGAGCGCTCGTGGCGACGAGATCGTGTTCGCGATGGCGTAAGCCAGGGAAACAGCCGCAGAGCCCACTTCGCCTTTTCGCCATGACGCCCGAGCGCTTTGAACGTGCAAGTTGACTGCTTCCAGTCGAAAATACGCCGGCAGGCGATTGGAGCCGTGGCGCTTGGCGACTTGGCGCACTTCTTCGATCCGTTTCCAGCTTCCCGTTGCGGACTTGTTCTCGCCCAGCCAGCGGTATTGGCTCCAGACCTGCGGGACGTACGCAAGTTCCTGCCCGGCTGAGAGTTTCAGCCAGAGGTCGTAGTCCATGGCGTAATGCAGGGACGTATCCAGTCCGCCGACGGCTTGGAACGCGCTGAGGCGGAAGAATGTGCTCGGCTGGACGATGTAGTCGCTGTAATGCACCAAGCGGTGTCGGCTGAACGGCTCGGTGTTGGCGCAGGGACAGAGGTAGCTGCCGTCCGGCCTGATGAACTCGGCGTTGCCGTAGACGAGGGGAATCGTGGGGTGATCGCGCAGATACGTCGCGGCGGCGAGGATCGCGCCGGGTTTGTAGCAGTCGTCGCTGTTGAGCCAGGCGATGATTTCGCCGGTGCAGCGGGCGAAACCTTTGTTGATGGCGTCGGCTTGTCCTTGGTCGGGGGCGCTTTGCCATGAAAAGTTTGTGCTACCCGCTGAAGCGGGCAGACCGCCGACGGACGCGTACTTTTTTAGTATCTCAACAGTCCCGTCCTTCGAAGCCCCGTCCATCACCACGTACTGCAGGTTCGGGTAGTTCTGGTTGAGCACGCTGCGGATCGTCGCTTCAATGTACCGGGCGTGATTGAACGTCGGCGTGACAATGGAGACCGAAGGAAGATCGCTCATAAAAACCGATCGCAATTTAGATTGCGTGCTGACTGATCGGTGCGCATCATACCGCCATGAAACTGAAATGGCTCCTGGGCGTCATCGTGGTGTTGAGTGGTTCGGTCCTTCACGCGCAAACCGGGATCGATCTATTGATCAAGCCCTGGTCGGACGACGCAGGCACGTTTGAAGCCAGTGTAGATGCATTGGTTCTGGATAAGGGCCATTCGCAGAAAACCGATCACGACTTCACCCTTTCGCAGTATGAAGTGGAAGGCCGTGTCCGCCTCATTCCTGGCGAAGTGAAAAGCCCCCGCTTGGGGTTCGATTACAAGTTCTTCGATCTCGGCGGGAGCGTGCCGGGTTTGCCGAAGCAGCTGACTGATGAATCGATCGCACTGGGCGCTGGCATTTTGCAGCAGGGCGGGTTGATTCTGGCGGTCAAAGGAGGCATTGGCTATGCGGGGCCGGCGCCGTTTTCGGACGGCAACGCGTTTTATGGGTTGTTCAATTTCGTTATCGGCTACGAAATCGACGACAACAGCCAGATCGGTTTCATGGTCGACTACGACGGCAACCGGTCCAGTTACCGCGACATCCCCATACCCGGCTTCGCGTACCGCTTCTGGCGGTACAACCACCAGCTACAGTTGGCAGTGGGCTTCCCGTACAACAGCATCGAATATCGCCCGACCAAGCAGATCAAGCTGGAGTTGACCTACAACATCCCCGACGATCTGCTGTTGTTCGGCTCGTACGAGATCATCCCGCACTGGTCCGTATACGGCAGCGTCGGCCGAACGACCGATACGTTTTATCTGGATTCCACTCAAAACGTGCAAGACCGTCTGTTTTTCCAGCAGCAACGGGTCGAACTCGGTGTGCAGTTTTCGCCGCAGCCGGATTTTGATTTTCGCTTAGCGGTGGGCTACGCATGGGATCAGGAATTCAGCATCGGCTTCAGCAGAAGAAACACCGATCTGGTGGCCGACATCTCTGATGAGCCCTATGTGCGGGCGGGAATCGTCTGGAAGTATTGAACGATCACGCCGATCAACGAAAAACGGGTCGCGAGTACATCAACTCGCGACCCGTTCCTTTTTCATTGTTGCGACGAGGCGATTATTTCATGCCCTTCTCGATTACGCCTCCCGCGATGCGCGGGCCGGAATTACCGGCGGGGTTGGTCTTCAAGTCGTCCGCTTTAGCGTGAATGATCACGCTATGCCCGACGACCGGGTTGGTCGGGCCGTCGATCGTGAGGTTGGTTACCGATCGCTCGACGTGGACCTTGCCGTCAGTGTCGGCGAGGATGTTGCCCAAGTCGCCGGCGTGGATGCCCGTGTGGTCGTGATGATCGGGATCGCCGTGAGTCTTGGTCATCGCGGGATCGTAGTGCCCGCCGGCGCTGCCCAAGTCGGCGGCGGTCAGGTCGGCCTTGTCGTGGATGTGAATCCCGTGCGTGGTGCCCGGCTTAAAGCCGGCCAAGTCGATCACGATGACCACAGTGTCTTTCACTTGTGTGAAAGTGACCGTGCCGGTGACATTGTTATCCACCGGCTGAGTGGTGGCGTTTTTGCTGTGACCAATTTTAGCGACCGCCATTTTGGATGCTTCGACGACGACGGCCTTATCCCCACCGGCGGCCGGTTGAGTAACAGCGGCGGCGGGCTCGCCGCGCATCGAGTCCATCCACGCACAACCACTGAGCAACGCGAGGGAGAGCGAAAGACCTGCGATTCGTTTAACTGACATGTGAACCTCCGAGAGGGAAAAATTTGTTTAACCGAGATGACATTATAAGCCGAGACCGGTGAAACGTCGCGTGTGGAATTGATCGGGGAATTGCTGAATCGTGGCCGGGGCGTACTACTGCTCCTTTTTCAAGCACCTTCGACCTCACAAGCATCGTCATCCTGAGGTACTCAGAAGGATCTCGAATCTCAAATTGTATTCGGCGTCCGAGATCCTTCGGAGTACCTCAGGATGACGTGGCCTCGAAGGGTGCAGCCGCCGGCACGAGCTATGACGAGGCAGTGAACTCACGCAGATTACACATCGCGCCGGATCACTCTCTGACTTTCTCGGCCAGCGACCGGTAGATCGGATAGAGCTTAGCGTACGCTTTCTTCGCCGGTAGATCGGGGCGGTAGCGTAAATCCTCCCGCTGGCGGGCCATCGCGGCGATGGCGGTGCTGATCGCGGGATAGCCGGTGACTTCCCGCCCCGCCGCCAGGCAGCCAAGGATCGCACAGCCTAGGCCTGCCGGTCGATCGCTTTCGGCCAGCGCGATTTTCTCTCCCAGCACGTCGGCATAAATCTGCATCAATAGCGGCGACTTGGCAGGCAGTTCTCCGGTCGCGACGAACCGCCGGACCGGCACGCCGGCGGCCTGGAGCGACTCGCGGATTGCTTGGACGTGGAACGCGCAACCTTCGATCGCCGCGCGGTACATCTGCGCGGGAGTAGTGGAAGGCGTCAACCCGACGAATGCCTCGCTGACGGGTTTGTGGGTTAGCGGTGAACGACGGTCGTTCAGCCAGGAAAGCGCCATCACGCCACCGCTGCCCGGTGCGAGCGCGGTGGCGTCGTTGATCAACTGTTCTTGCGATTGGCCAAGCGATCGGGCCACCCATGTCAAGGTATCGCCGACGCGGGATGGCCGGGCTTCGTAGCCGGTGTAGCCGGGCAGGATGCCTTCCTCCACCACACCAGCGATGTCAAGCGGTATCGCGTTGATCCGGCTGTTCATCAAATATGCGCCAGTGGCCCCCAAAACCAGAATCATCGTGCTGGGCGCCGCCACGCCCGAGCCGGGGACGCACGCATGCGTATCGATGATAGCAGCCGACACGGGAATGCCCTCGCGCAAGCCGAGCAGTTTCGCCGCCGCCGGCGACAGCAGACCGGCTCGCGCGCCGGGGCTTTCCAACCGCCCGGGCATTTTTTCTGCGACGATGTCGGCCATCTTCGGATCGACCGTAGCGAAAAACTCGCGCGACGGATAGCCGGTGGCTTTGTTCCACATCTCATTGAAACCCGCTTGGCAGGTCGATCGCACGATGTCAGTCCGCTGGCTGTGCGGGTAAATACCGCTGATTAGCTGCCACACCAGCCAGTCGCCGGCGTCGATCCAGACTTGCGCGGCTTCGTAAACGCTCGGTTCGTCCTGCAGGGTTTCCAGAATCTTGGGGAAGAACGACTCCGCGCCGACCGTCCCGCCGGACCGGCTGAGCCACGGCTCATTGCGCTCGCGCGCCACCTCGTTTATGCGATCGACGTCAGCCCTTGCGGCGCGGTGCTTTGACAGCTTCGGCCAGGCCAGCGGCACGTCCTTCCACCGCTCAACCGTGCACAGCGGTGTTCCGTCGACCAAGCAGGGGAGCATGGTGCAACTAGTGAACGCAACGCCGATGCCCACAATTTGATCCGGCGATGCACCGGCCGACTTCATTGCACTCTGGCACGCGATGGAAAGCGAGTCGAGCCAGTCGTGCGGATGCTGAAGCACGCAATCAAGCGGCCGCGCCCAGCCCGTGGTTGGCGGCGAGGGGTCGATCACACCATGTCCGTCAAACTCAACCGCCTGAGCAGCGACGTGGCCGGTGCGGATGTCGACCAACAGCACGCACACCGATTCGGTGCCGTAGTCAATCCCAAGAGCGAATCGGTCCATGCGATTGAGTGTACCGACGGTGCAGGAAATCAACTACGCAGGGCGCGAATGTACAAAAACCCGGTGGCGGGTCAGTTTGAAATGTTTGCGATTGCGTCGGTTGGAACCTCGACCGTACCACGGGCCTCCGGCCCGTGCTAACGACGTAGGAATGTCTATGATGTCAACTTTTCGTAATCTTTGAGTGATCGGCACGGGCCGGAGGCCCGTGGTACGGGCGAGTTTTCTCATCACACTTCTTCCAACACGGCATCCCCCGCGCGGGACGCATCGCGCTCATGACGCCAATCAAGAAACCGCTTAAGGATGTCCTCGAACTCCGTCGCCGAGTTCATTAGGCGCATCTCCTCGCGCATGCGTTTACACGGCGTGAGGTTTTTGCTGTACCAGCTCACGCGCTTGCGGAACTCCAGGACGGCCGCCCGTTCGCTGCGAAATTCCACCATGCCGTGGAAGTGATCGCGCATCAACTGCACGATCTGGTCGATCGTCGGCGTCGGCGGAATCTCGCCGGTGGTGAGGTACGCCCAAGTATGGTGGAAGATCCAAGGCTTGCTCAACGCCCCGCGGCCGATCATCACGCCGGCGCATTTTGTGTACTCGATCATCCGCAGCGCGTCTTGCGGCGAACAGACATCGCCATTGCCGATCACTGGGATGGTTTTGCAACTGGCGACGACCTCCGCGATGCCGTCCAGCCGGGCGTTGCCGGAGAAGCGCATTTCCGTCGTGCGACCGTGAATGGTGACCGCCGCTACGCCGAGTTCTTCGAGACGCCTTGCCATCGCCGGCGCGACAATGCAGGTGTCGTCCCACCCGAGTCGCAGCTTACACGTCAGCGGCACGCGCTTGAGACTCGCCTTGACCTTCGCCACCATTTTCAGCGTGTTGTCCGGATCGCACAGCAGCTTGCTGCCGCCGTTCTTCTTGGTGACTTTGTCGACCGGGCAGCCCATGTTGATGTCGATGACATGCGCCCCGCGGTCCTCGGCCCAGATGGCGGCTTCGCAAAGCAGGTCGACGTCGGCCCCGTACAACTGCATCGCCAGCGGCGAATCGTCCGGGCAGGTCATCGCCAGTTCCATTGACCGGCGGTTCTCGCGTAGCACGCCTTGCGGGCAGAGCAGATCAGTACACGCCAGCCCCACGCCGCCGCAGGAGCGCGCGACGAGCCGAAACGCCAGATCGCAGTAGCCGGCGATCGGCGCGAGCAGCAGGTTCGTCGCCAGCTGGACGGGCCCGATTTGGAGAGGTCTAACCAACATCAAGGGCGAGAGTTTACCCGAAATGAGCGGACGGCACGCATGAAAACCGCGCGACGACGGATTGGGCCGGTGACCGACATTGACCGCCGCGCGTCAGGCCCTTACGCTCCGGGGATTCCATGATTCAACCGATTGTCATCGCCCCGACGTACAACAATGCACGCATGCTGGCTGCGGTGATGGACCACATCGCCGCGCAAGGCTTGCCTGTGCTGGTGGTGAACGACGGAAGCACCGACGACACGGAAAACATCCTTCAGCGGTGGGTCGCCAATGCGAGCGGCGGCGCTCTGCGGCAGGTGGTGACGCATCCGGCCAACCGCGGCAAAGCCGACGCGCTGCGAACTGGCTTTGCCACAGCCATCGAGCAGGGATTCACGCACGCCATCACCATCGATACCGACGGCCAACTCGATCCGGCGCAGATCGCCGACTTGCTCGCAGCAGCCAACGCATCTCCAGAGGCGCTGATCGTCGGCGATCGCGATCAGACCGCATCGGACTATCCGAGCAAAAGCCGCGCCGGCCGGCGAATTTCAAACCTGATGGTGCGGATCGAAAGCGGCTTGGACGTTTCCGACAGCCAGTGCGGCTACCGCGTTTACCCGCTGGGGCGGCTGGCCAATTTGTCGTGTCACGTCGGCCGCTACGGATACGAAACCGAAATCCTCACCCGCTTCGCCTGGGCCGGCGGCGAGATGCGGCACGTGCCGGTCCGCTGTATCTACGACGTGCCCGGCGGGCGCATCAGCCATCTTCACCCGCGCAACGACACGCTCCGCGGGATCGCCATGCACGCATGGCTGCTGGTGCGATCGCTGTTGCCGATCGGCGTGAAACGAATCGATGCGCCATCGCCACGCCCGACCGGGACGATCTGGCACCGCGCCATGCGGAAGTTGCGGCCGACGCGGGGAACGCCAGCACCTGTTGCGATCGACGAGCCGATCGCGGAAGCGTCGGACGTACGCGGATAGCGCCGCCCGTATCACGGGTTTTTGG
Organism: Tepidisphaerales bacterium; assembly: GCA_038229715.1. Taxonomy (GTDB): domain Bacteria; phylum Planctomycetota; class Phycisphaerae; order Tepidisphaerales; family Tepidisphaeraceae; genus JANMES01. The sequence continues at coordinate 36,517 of JBBROD010000005.1, forward strand.
CTGGTGCTTATTGCGCAAAGCGATGGGAAACGATTGATAGCCGACATCTGAGCGTCGCGCGCACGGGCCTCCGGCTGCTTTGTCCAAATCATCCAAAACACGTCATGCTGAGGTACTCCGAAGCATCTCGGACACCGAATGCCGTTCGAGATTCGAGATCCTTCGGCGTACCTCAGGATGACGATACTTGTGTGTTCGCGGGGGTTTGGACACAGCAGCCGGAGGCCCGTGATACGGGTGGCGTTTTTTCGCAATGCGCTGTTAGAGCGACGATTCCACGACATGCCGCAGAACTTTCCCGGTCGCCGAATGCGGAAGCGTCGCGCGGATTTCGAATGCACGCGGCACTTTGTAGGCGCTCAGCTGCGATTTGGCGAACGCCCGCAGGTCGTCGATCGTTGGCGGGGAGGCCTGGTCGCGCGGGGTGACTACCGCCATCAGCCGGCTGACGGTTTCGCTCTGCCGCATCGGGACGACCACGCACTCGGCCACGCGAGGGTGCTGGCAGAGCACGTTTTCCACCTCGAACGGGTTCACCTTCATCCCGCCGACGTCGATGAGCAGTTTAATGCGGCCGGTGATGAAGAGCCGGCCCGAGGCGTCGAGTTTGCCGAGATCGCCGGTGGGGAAGAAACCGTCGATGAGATCGGCGGGCACACCACCCGCTGAAGCGGGCGGACCGGCCAAGGCTTCGGCGGCTGGGAGATAGCCGTCGAACATCGACGCGGCGCGGATCGCGACGTGTCCTTCTTCACCCGTTGCGAGCGGGAGGTTGGTTGTCACGTTCAGGATGTGAATCTCCACGCCAGCCATCGGCTTGCCCACGCTGGCGGAGTCGAACGACGATTCGTTTGGGTCGTTGAACGTGACCGAGCCGATCTCCGTCGCGCCGTACAGCTGTGTGACGCGAACGTTGAACCGCGCGGCGAAGCGGTCCGTCACCGATGTCGGCAGCGGCGCACCGGCGGAATACGCTGTGCGCAGCGAGCGGATCGGCAGGGCGTCGCTGACGTTGGCCAGCAATTCAAACATCGCCGGCACGCCGGGGAAGATGGTGATTTGGTTGCCGGCCAATTCGGTCAGCACCGTCGGCACATCGAGCCCGCGCACCAGATGCACAGTGCTGCCGGCCCAGATCGGCGCGAGCAGGCCGTGCTCCAGCCCGTAGGAATGCGTCAACGGCACGGCGGCCAAGACGTGATCGTCGCGGGTAAACCCGACGGCATCCGCCATCGCGGCGGAAACCGAATCAAGCGAACGCCAGCTCCGGCGTACGATCTTCGGCAACCCCGTCGTGCCCGACGACTGCAGCAGCAGCGACGGTTTGGCCCGCTCTCCCGCCGGGAGAGGGTTAGGGTGAGGGGCAGGGTGCGTCACCTTCACTGAAGGTTTTGATGAAGCGAGCGCCGCCTGCCCCTCACCCCAGCCCTCTCCCGAAGGGAGAGGGAGCGCGATCACCGCCGGCCGGTGTTGTGCGAGGATCTGGCAAGCGCGATCGTGCCCGATCAGCGCGACTGCACCCGCCTGGTCCGCTGCCCGAAGCAGTTCGGCTTCGGCGATCTCGGCCGACACCGGGAAAACATCGCACCCCGAAGCCAGGATGCCGAGGAACGCAACCGGGTATTCGATCTGATTGGCCGCGCATAGCATCACCACGCCGCCGGCGGGGAACGCGCTCGCCAGTCGCCGGCCGAGCGCGGTGACGCGATCCGCCAGCGTACGCCACGTCAGCGACTGATGGTTCCCCGCATCGCGATACGCCACCGCGCCCGGCCGATCAGCGGCGTGGGCGGCGAGGCGATCGAGCAACTGCAGGGAGTCCGGCATCACGGCTAAGAGTTTAGAGGTTTTTCCCGCGACGTGTAGTGTCGCCACACGCGCGGCCCTCGCCCGTTGGTGCGGTGAGTTCGAGACGGTATCGTAACCGATTGAAAGGAAGCCGATGACCCTTACCCTGCGCCCCGCAACGCCCGCCGACGGACCGGCTGTTGCAGACATCTACACATATTACGTCACCGAAACCGCCATCACGTTCGACGAAACCCCACTCACGGGCGAAGCGATGAGCCAGCGGATCGCCGAAACGTTGCCGAAGTTTCCGTATCTGGTGGCGGTTGACGATCAAAGCGCCGTCATCGGCTACGCGTTCGCAACGTCTCATCGGCCGCGGGAGTCGTTTCGGTGGTCTGTCGATACCGCGATCTACGTCGCACCGACCGAACGGCGGCAGGGCATCGGCTCGGCGCTCTACGGCCGGCTGATCCCAATGCTGGCGGCGCAAGGGTTCGCACGAGCCTACGCGGGCATCACGCTGCCGAACCTGCCGAGCGTGGCGCTGCACGAGCGGATGGGTTTCAAACCGATCGCAACGTACCGCGCCGTCGGCTACAAGCTCGGCCTCTGGCGCGACGTCGGCTGGTGGGAACTCCCGCTGATCGCCGAACTCCCGGTTCGGCCGACGGAACCAGTGGATTGGGTGTGGAAAGAAAGATAATCGTCCACGAATAACACGAATCTACACGAATGGTTTTTACGAATGGTTTTTCCTATTCGTGTAGATTCGTGTTATTCGTGGACGATTTTCCTGCCTCGCAAAATGGCTCACGCCACTGCAGCCGGTTCCATCTCATGCACGGGTTCGTACACCCACGGCATTTCAACCGCCGTCTCCGACTTCAGCGAGCAGACCGGGCGCTTCGGGGCGATGCCCCAATGGTCCTGCAGCCACATGCTGAACCAGAAAAACTGCAGCCGCCAGCGGAGTTTCCACGCCGGTTTGGGGAACACATGCCCAGCCAGCACCGCGAAAATCGCGTTGTGTACTTGCAGCGGGCCTTGCCCTTCCATGAACAGTTCGCGGAAGGATTTGCGGTAGTAGTTTTTGATGATCGCCCAGAACGGCGCGGTGCTGTCCTTGATCATCCGGCCGTACACCTTGCGGGATTTTTTCGCGTTCCGCGTGCCGTCGAACATGCCGATCGTGTGCTTGGCCGCCTCCATCCCGCCGTACATCGCCAGCGTCACGCCGGTGGAAAAAATCGGATCGAGGAAGCACCCGGCGTCGCCGACCATGAAGTACCCGGGCCCGGCGAACGGCTTGCAGGTGTAGCTGAAGTCGGCCAGCACCTGATTATTCTCCGGGCCGGTGGCGTTCTTCATCCGCAACTGCAACTGCGGGCAACGTTCCATCGCCCACTTGAGCAGCCGGTTCGGCGGGACGTTAATATCCTTCACAAAGCTCGGGCGGGTGGTGAAGCCGATGCTCATCTTGGTTTCGGTCAGCGGGATCAGCCAGAACCATCCTTCATCGCACATGAAAATCGTCGGGTGACGATCGGGCGTGCTGGTATCAACGTTCTCGAAGTGTGCGAAGTACGCCACCTTCTGCAATTCCGGGTCGTCGAAGTTCCTGCGCTGCTTGAGGTGCCGCCCGACCACCGTGCCGTGCCCGGAGGCGTCGAGAATCATCCGCCCTTTGATCGTGCGACCTTCGACGGCCACTTCCACGTCATTTTCTTCGAGCTTCAGGATTTCTTTCACCGGCGCGTTCTCGTACACCTCCGCGCCAGCCACGCGGGCCTGCTCGGTCAGCATTTTGTCAAAATGACAGCGCTCGATGTTGAACACCGGCACCGTTTTCACCAGCGCCTGCGAGAAGTAGAACCGCATCGCCCGCGGGTCATTGCCGATGCAGAACTCCGCCCCGACTTTGGGCACGTGCGGGAGCTTGCGCATCTCTTCGGTCAGATTCAGCTCTTCGAGAATCTCCATCAGCTTGGGCAAAAGCGTTTCGCCGATATGGAACTTGGGATGTTGGGATTTTTCCAGAACGCAGACTTTGAGCCCCGCCCGCGCCGCGACCATCGCCGCCGTCGATCCACCGGGGCCGGCGCCGATCACGATCACGTCGTATTTATCATTCATATCCGCACCTCTTCGTCGCTTCGTGACTATTCTTGGTCTATTAGCTCAATCTTGCCACGCCTTCGATTTCTACCAGCAATTCACTACGACACAGATCGGCCAGCATCAACTGCGGGCGGGCGGTTTTAGGAAACGCGTCGGCCGCCAGTTTGAGGATCATAGCCGCGTCGCGCTTGCGGGGATGGTAAATCCGTACTTCGCTGAACGCCGCCAGCGGATTCCCGCTCGCGCCGGCAGCCGTCACCAGGCTGGCGAGGTTCGCGAGCGTCTCCCGGAACTGCCCGGCCAGTTGGTTGCGGTGGACCGTCTGCTCACCGGCGATGCTCGCGGTACCGCCGACGAGGACCGATCGGCCCGTCGGCAGCAGATCGTTTACGATCGTCGCCCGCGCGAAGCACGGCGGCAGCGGGCCGTACCGCTTGCTGTAACGGAACGCGGGAATCTGCCGCGGGTTCTCGATCGCCTTGCCCGCCGCCGTGGCCGCCAGACAGTGCACCACCAGATCGCGCCCGGTGTGCCCGACGCCCGACGCCGTCGCAACGCGCCCGCTGAGTTGGTCGCTCCCGCCGAACCATTCGCAGAAGGCTTTGAACCGCCCGGCGTTAAAAACCATGTAGCGGTCGCGGTCGCCATCCATGGCGTGATGAATCGAGGGGATGTAATTCCAAAATCGCACAGGGATGTTGGCCGGGTGCGTCGAAAGCGCCCGGCGGATGAGTTTGTAGGTTTGAACCGTAATCCGCTCAAACGCCGCCGCATCCAGATCAGCGGCACCAATGGCGCGGACGCTCACCAGCGTTGCGTGATCGTTGGCGCGGGTGACGAGTAAGGTGCCGTCAATGGTCTGCTGCGACGCCCGCACATCGGCCAGCAATTCGCTCGCCCAGTGCGGCGGCAATAGTTCGTCAGCGGGCTTCCACGCGGAGGGGGCGATCGATAACGCTTGCGACATGCTCATGAAAGACAAACCACGGGCCAACGTGTTAGTTCCCAATCCTCGGATTATTACGGCACTCGCGCGCTATCACAAGATCATTATGTTCACGCCGCTGGCGATCCCAGTCGGGTCGCTGCAGAGGGCGGCGAAGCGGTCGATCTTCTCCGACCCGTCCGCCGGGCACATGCTGCCGAGGCCGGTGGGATAGCTCAGCAGCCGCGGCAACCTTTTGGCGGCGAGGACGGCGGCGATGCCCATCAGCGGTGTGGCGCTGAACGTCTCGGCGATGTATCCCGCGATCGAGCTGACGGATTTCACGCCAGCTTGTGATAGCGCGGCAGCTTCCAGCTGATCGAGCCAAACCCCCGCGGCGGAACTCATGACCGCCGGCGGTGCGTCGATCCTCTTCAGCAACTCGGCGAGGGACGACGCAAGGCGTTTTCGATCGCCGCGGACGAAACCGGCGTGCGTGATTCGGCCGATCGGTTTCCCGCCGCGGGCTTCGACCGCCGACTTCGATTCAAGCACGATCGCCGCCGCGCCGCCGGCGCAGAGGAAGCCTCCATCGCCGGCGAACGCGCCGCTCGGCTCGCCTTTGCACGCCAAGCCGCAGTGTTGATACGCCTTGCGGACGATGTCGAATTCTTCTTCGCCCGCGCCGACGATCGCGCGGTCCCACTCGCCGCTGGCGATTCGCGCAGCGGCCAGCGCCAGCGCATCCAGCCCGGCGGTCCGCGTGCCGATCACGGATTGGCAGGCGCCTTTGAGTCCGAGCATCAAACTGATGTGCGCAGCGCCGGCGTTGGGCACGCCCTCGGCGAAGAGCATGGGGTTCGCGCCCATCACGCCTTCGCGAACGATCTGCTCGTAGTAGTTGTAGCTGTAGTTGGCCGATCCGTGGGCCGAGCCGAGGATGGCGCTGAACTGCGCCGCCAGATCACCGAGCTCGCCGATGCCCGCATCGCGGATCGCCAGCGTGGCAGAGGCGAGTTGGAGTTTGACGTAATCGCTCAGCCGGCGGACGCGGCGGGCGTTGAGCAAGCCCTCAAGGGCGGCATCGCCGATCGGCTCAGTCAGCGCCGCGGCGGGCGGAGGGTTTTGCAGACGGTGGAGCAGTCCCTCGCGCCCAACGACACCCGGCGCGATCACACCCACGCCGGTGATGAACACTTCTCGCGCGAATGGGGCGTCCGGTCCCTCTCCCCGGAGGGGAGAGGTTAGGTGAGGGGCGGAACGCTCAATCAACAATGGGCGTTGATTCGCTTCATCGCGGTTTACCGGAGACGGATTTGCTAACGTTAGCGATTCGTCACCGGACGTTTCTCCCCTCACCCCGGCCCTCTCCCCGCTGGGGAGAGGGAGAGAAAGCACCACGCACGTGTTCGCGCCGCCGAAGCCTAGCGAGGTGTTTAGCGTCGCGCGGATTTTCGCGGGCTTAGGGTTGCCGACGGATACGTTCAGTCCCGCGAACTCGATATCCGCCGCGGTGATGTTGGCGCACGCGGGGACGATCTGGTCGCGGAGCGCGAGGGCTGACAAGATCAACTCCACCGCCCCGGCGCCGCCGAGGGTGTGGCCGAGGTGGCTCTTGAAGCCGACGACGGGCACGCGCGGCAGGTCCGCGCCGAACGTTCGGGACAGCGCCGCAAATTCACCGGCGTCGTTGTCGGGAGTACCCGTGGCGTGGGCGGCGATCATATCGATGCTGGCCGGCGTAAGGTTCGCCCGTCGCAACGCGGCGGCCATCGCGCGGGCGGCGCCGTCGCCTTCAGGGTGCGGCTGGGTGAGGTGATGCGCGTCGGCCGACTCGCCCCAGCCGAGGATTTGGGCGATCGGCGAATGTCCGCGCGCGGCGGCGTCGCCGGCGCGCTCGAGGATCACGATGCCGTAACCTTCAGCCAGTTTCATCCCCTTGCGGTCCTTGCTGAACGGCCGCAGCGGGCCCTCGGCCACCAGGCGGAGCGCGTTAAATCCGCCGTAGACGTACTCGCTGATCGTGTCGTACCCGCCGGCGATGACGCAGTCGGCCTGGCCGGTCTGCAGCAGCGTCACCGCCATCGCGATGCTCCCGAGGGACGATGAGCAGGCGCTGCAGATCGTCAGCCCCGCGCCACCGAACGGCAAACCCTCGGCGGCCAGCTTGAGGGTCGCGCCGGCGGGGAAGTTGACGAGCTTGCCGAAATCGCCGGTCCGCAAAAAATCGCCGCCGCTGCGGATGCCGTGCAGCGTCGTGCCGAGCAGAATCGTGCAGCGCGAGCGGTCGTACGGCATGGATTCCGTCAGCCCCGCGTCGGCGATTGCGGCGGAGATCGTCCAGCGAAGATACCGCGCCTCGCGCGGCAGATCAGCCGCGAAGTCGGCGGGGAGATCGAGCGACTGCGATCCGTCCTTACCCGGCGGCAACGGCGATTCCATCGCGCTCATCGGCCCGAAGTTGCTCTTGGCGGCCAGCACCGATTGCCAGGTGGATTCGCGATCCAAGCCGAGGCTGGTTGTAAGCGAGCAGCCGGTGATGACGATGGCGTCGTTGAACCCTCGCCCGGTACGCCGGGAGAGGGCAGGGTGAGGGTTTTGTTGATTGTCAGGGTTGTTTGAGGAACCGGCGGAACCCTCACCCCCGCCCTCTCCCGGCGTACCGGGCGAGGGAGTGTGGTTAGCGGCAGATGGAGCGGAATCTGGGCTCATTTCTTTTCCGCCACATCTTCCACAAACGCGCGGTCCAGCACCAGCCATTGGTCCGGATGGGCCACCACGTATTTCTCGATCACCTTCGCGATTTTCAGTAATGCAGGGTGTACGCCGTTCACCGGTTCGGCCTGCGGGTCGACGATGATCGCTTCTTCTACAATTACCCGGCAACGTCCCGGCGCGGTGGCGAGGGTGAAGATCGGGACGATCGGCGCGTCGCTGGCCATCGCCAGCATCAACGGGCCGAGGGGCAGCGCGACGTGTCCGCCGGCGACGGGGGCGGATTGCGCCTTCTGGCCGGGCAGGGCGCGGTCGCCTTGCAAAACAACGACTTCGTCGGCCCGCAGCGCGTCGCGGAGTTTGATCCAGATCGCCCAGCCGTCGTCGATCGGGGCTTCGATCACGCCCAGTTTCTGCCGCAGGTTCTGACGGATGGCTTCAAACCCGTCTTCGGTGTCGCGCTTGAAGACGACATGCACTTTCGGCTCGATCGCGGTGAGCGCCGCCAAGCCAAGCTCGAACGAGCCCATGTGCGCGGTGAGGATGATCGCGCCGCGTCCCAGCTTTCGGGCGGCGGCGTAGCGGTCGTGCCCGTCGACGCCATCGATGCGGGCGCGCATTTCGGCCGGCGTTTGATCTTGCGACCGGCCGATGTCGATGACGAAGTCAATAAACCGGCGGACGACGGATCGGCCGTACTCGCGGCAGTCCATCTCGGGCAGGTCGGGTGAAATCAGTCGCCGGCCGTTGGCGATGGCGGCGTCGAGCGCCTTGGGCGAGTAGCGGATCGCAGTTCGGGCCGCCCAGCGCTTGAGAATCCGCGCCAGCCACGGCGCCTGACGCGAGACGGCGAACAGCCGACGAAGCCACCAATGCGCCACCGGCCCCATCTTAGGCGGCGCCGGCGGAGTCGCAGGCGAGGGATGAACGGGCATGGCTTTAAGCATGGTCATGAACAAACCCATTTTGCCACAGATTGGGCACGGATGAACACAGATCAGAATTTTTAGCCGCAGATAAACGCAGATGAACGCAGATTAAAAACAAATTGCACGGTGTATTCTTTCTGATCCGCGTTCATCTGCGTTTATCTGCGGCTAAAAATTCTTTCTTCATCTGTGTAAATCTGTGCCCCATCTGTGGCTAAAAATCTTACTCGCGATGCAGCGTGATCGTCCCCCGCGCTACTACCGTTTGGCCGACGGATGCGCTCACTTCGCACAACTGCAGTGGGCCGATCATGCGGGTCAGGGTTGAGCGGAGTTCGATCTGCACCGGCGGGGCGACGGGTTGCTCGAATCGCACGTCGACGTGCGCCAGCTTCCCGGCGCTGGCGACGCCTTGCGGCGCAGTCAGGCCCGACAACTGCGCCAAAGCCTCGGCAATTAGTACACCCGGCACGATCGGCCGACCCGGGAAATGGCCGGCGAAGAACGCTTCCTTCCCGCTCAGCTGCCACATGCCGATCGCCGATTGCCCCGGACGGACTTCCGTCACCGCCGACACGAATCGAAAACCTTCGCCGTGCGGCAGGAGGCTCAGCCAGTCGATCTTGGGTGCGGGAGCCGTCGTCGCGGCGGCGGTTCCGGATTGTTGCTGTTGCTGCACGTAAAGCGTGAGTGTCGACACGTTTAGGAAGACCTCTTTGCCCACCGCTTCGTTAGGCACTTTAATGCCGAACTGCTTTTCCAAACTGGTGACCAGCAGGAGCATATCAAGCGAGTCGAGATCGACGTCGCCGCCAAAAAAGGGCATGTCATCGGGAATCACCGCGGCGGGGCCCAGTTTGAGGTCCCGCCGGAGGATCGATTTGATGTTCGCCAGAATGTTCGGATCGATATCAGTGGCCATGTGACTTGCGGTTCCCTCTCCCGGAGGGCGATTTTGGGCATTCATGTCACTTTGGCAAGGCGGGCGAGTTGGGAGAAAGCAAAAGCTCGTGATAAAACTGCGGTCGATGAGCCGTTTCTACTATTCTCTCGCGCGATCGATCGGGCGGTTCATCGGCTTTCAGACGATGCAGATTCGGGTGCTGCACGCCGATCGGGCCGAGCTGACCGGTGGATTCGTGCTGGCCAGCTCGCATTTAAGTCATCTCGATCCGTGCGTGCTCAGCGGGCTCATGCGCCGGAAAGTCGACTGGATGGCGCGGATTGAGTTTTACCGCCATCGCGTCGTTGCGTTGCTGCTCCAACGGATGGACGCATTGCCCGTCAACCGTCAAGGCGTGCCGGTCAAGGCGATCCGCTCGGCGATCCGCCGGACCCGCCACGGCCGAGTGATCGGCATTTTTCCTGAAGGCGGCGTGGTGTCCGGCGAGGAATCGGCGATGCTCGGCGGGCCGATCCGGCTCGGGGCGTGCCTGATCGCACAACGCGCCAACGTCCCGGTCGTGCCGGCGGTCGTGCTGGGGTCGCACCACATGACGCGAGTCCTGCCGTGGCTGCCGTGGCGGCGGATCAAGCTGCGGGTGGCGTTTGGGGAGCCGATTTATCCACTGCAAAGCACTTCGCGACGCAAAGCAAGGATGGAAATAGGGGAGCGGTTAGCACAGGCGTATCGGGCTTTACATGCGGAGTTGTGCCAGGAATTCGAGATTCCCAGGGAAACGGGGACACGCTGGCCCGATGCCTAAGGATTCGCAAGACGCCTGATTACTGTTAAAGACGTCATCCTGAGCGGGGTGTGGGTTGAGTGTGTGGAAATCAACTGGCCGCTGAAGCGGCCAGTCCGCAAAGGCGGCGTGGGGCATCGGATGAGCGACGCATTTTATAATTTTCTCTGGTATACGGGTTATCACGTGTTTTGGGCGTCGTCCAAGCCGGTGGTGATTAATTCGGAAGTCACGCGCCGTCCCGGGCCGTACCTGCTGGCGTCCAACCACACCAGTCCGTATGACATCCCGTTGCTGATGCGTCACACCGCACGGAACCTGGACTTTGTGAGCATCGTGGAAGTGTTCAAAAAGCCGCTGGTCGGCTGGCTTTACGGGTCGATGAACGCGTTTCCGCTCGATCGCAGCAAGCCGGACAGCCCGACGGTTCGGATCATCCTCGAGCGCCTCGCCTGTGGGCGCGTGGTGGCGATGTTCCCCGAAGGCGCTTTCCGCAGCGGCGAGCAGTCGGTCACCCACGGCGGGAATATCCGCCCGGGCATCGGGCGGATCGCACAACTTGCTGGCGTACCGGTCATCCCCGTCGTCGTTCTGAAGTCGAACCTTTACGCCCGCCCGCTGAACTGGCTGCCGATCCGGCGGACACGGTACAGCGTGATTTACGGCCGGCCGCTTGAGTTGCGGCCCGATCTGCCGAAAACCGAGGCGGCTGCGGAGTTGGAAGTCCGGTTGAAACAAGCGTTCGTCGAGCTGCATCAAACCCTGTCCCGTTCCATGGAAGGATCGCCGATGCCCAAACCCGTCTCCTCTGATTAAATGCAACCTGCAACTGGACTGAACCGAATGAAACCGTTACCTATGGGCCGAGAGGCTTTGGCTCCCTGTCCGCATTATCTATAGACGGTGTAACCCTTTGGCAGACCGACTGCACTATCGATCGCTACTGGCTGTGCTGATGCTGATGGCGCTGGTCCCCGCGCGATCGGCCAGCGCGCAGGACTCGTATGCGTTGTCGGCCGCCTTGGCGAGCGGGCCGTACGTTCCCATCGGGCGATGGCTGCCGGTGCGGGTGCTGACGGTCAACCGGTCGGACCATTCCGTTGTCGGCGAAGTGGAATTTCCGATGAATGGCGCGAGCGAGCATGTGATGTTTCGCCTGCCGATCACCGTCCCTGCCAAATCCCGTATCACCACGATCGCGTACGTTTATGTGCCCGCGCTGCCCGAGGCGCAAGCCGCGTCGCGCGGCAAGAACAAGCCTCCGGCCTTTGCGGACAGGCCGCCGATCTGCACGGCAGCCTGGCGGGACAGCGCTGGCGCGATGCTTGCCCGCAGTCCGATTTTGGGGCAAGCGCTCCCCGACGAAAACGAGGGTCCGTCCGGCCGGGTACAACTCGACAAGCCTCTCATGCTTTCGATCATCGCCATCAGCGACTTTACCGCGCCGCAGCTGCCTGAGACGGCCAGCGAGCCGGGGACTTTCGCCACGCTGTTCCAGTCGGCGCAGGGATGGCGCCTGGTGAACCAGCCGAGCGACGTCGTGGATGCACCGCGCGACGGGATCGGCTTCGACGCAGTCGGCCTCGTCCTTCTCGACGCGGCCGCCGTCGAACCGATGGACGCGGCACAGCAGCAGGCCCTCATTCAATACATATCCACCGGCGGAACCGTGGTGTTGACCGTGGGCGCGGAAATGGTCGACCCGTCGAAAAGCTGGCTGGCGCCGTATCTGCCGGCCAGGTACGTCGGCTCGCGCTTCGCCGGCTCGATCAACGTGACCACCGGCGAAAAGTCACAGGCGTTTCCCTTGGTTGCCCCGCTCGATCTGGCTGAATGGGTGGCCGATTCCACTATCGCCGGCGCGCACGTGGTAATGGCCGATAAGAACTACGTTCATCTGGCATACCGGTCGGTGGGCCTCGGCCGATTGATCGTGACGAGTTTTCCACTGACGTCGCTCGATCTCAAAGCGCCCGACGTCCGCCAATTTTGGGCGCGAGCGCTTCCGTCCTCTCCGGGAATGAAATGGGAAACCAGCAAGCTGACGCAGGAACAAAACGTGTTGCTGGAATCGATGGTGGGCGCAAAAGTTCCACCGTGGATCGTGGCGGCCGGGCTGGTCGTAACCTACTTCGTCATCGTGCTGCTGATTCAACTGCTCGCGCGGCAGGGGCATCGGCCGATGGGGTTCGCGGTCGCGGTTGCCGTGGCGATCCTGATGGCGGTCGGATTGATCGTCGCCGGTTCCTTTCGAGATCGATCGGTATCGCTCAGCATGGCCCGAATCGATCTGCTCGATCTCTCCACCGGCGGGGTGCAGACCGAAGCCGTTTCGCTCGTGGGCCCTAATGGAACCAACTTCCCGATCGAAGTTCGGCCGGGAACCAGCTTGCGGCAGGCGTCGACCGGCGAGCCCAAACCACTGGATTTATCGATCTCGCCGCTGAAAGTCGCCAACGCCGCCGTCTACGCGCAACGGGTCGAGCACGTCTGGCAAATCTCCAGTGCCGTGCCGTCCCAACTTTCGCTGAACGCGAGCGGAATGTTTGATGATCGCGGCCTGGCGTTGTCGGTCGATAATCAGGTCGGCGCGATCCAAAAACCCGTCCTCGTCGGCCCGCGCGGCACGCTCGGGCTGCCGGATTTGGCGGCCGGCAAGAGCACGCTCGGCACCAGTGACGCCATCCAGTCGACCGTCAAGCTCGAGGACGAACAGCTGCGCGACCGCATTCTGAAAGCCGCGATGGACCCGGCGCCGACCGAACGCCTGAACACCTTGACGCGACAGGAAAACGTCATCTACCTCGCCGGCTGGATGGCCGACGCGCCCGCAGCGCTGCTGGAACTGCCCGCCGACCAACAGCCGGCCATCGTGCGCGTTAACGCGCTGGCGCGCACCCGCGTGCAAATCCTACCCTCGCCGGTCGGCAGCACGGTACACATCCCATCGGCGTTTACGCAGTACGTTACGGGCGACTCGATCGGTTTGCCGTTCGACCCAACCCGGCAGCAATGGATGGAAGAATTCACGCCGCGCGAATTCCTCCTCGGCGTCTCAGTGCCGCAGAACATCGGCCATCTCCGCACGACGCGGGTGACCATTTCCCTGCAGGCCGACGCGCCCCAGCAGACGATCACGCTTTCCCGCGGCCAAGCCGCCGGTGGGAAAGTGCGACCCAATCCGACGGGGCCCGAGATCGTCACGTGGAATCAGATGATCGGCTCGCGGTCGGTCGCCGTAGATGTGGCCGACGGCGACACCGACGCCAACGGGTGGATATGGATTCGGGTGAACATCGACGGCCCGCCGGGGCAGTCGCGGTGGAAGATTCATGATTTGTCCGTCGACTACGACGGCGTGATCGACGGCCCGCCGCAGCCGGTGGTGCTGCCCGTCCGCGAGGCGTTCCAACCGCCGGTCGCTCCGGCCGGTGCCCCAAAGCCCGCGCAGCAGAAAAAGCCGGCGAAAAAGCCCCCTGCTAAACCGACCACCCAAACCGCTCAACCGAAGAAGAAAGCAATCCAACCTCAATAGGTGCAGCCTTATGCCCATCGATCGATCCGCCCCCATCCTCCGCACCGAAGCGCTGACCAAGCAGTACGGCGACGTCACCGCGCTGGCCGATCTCTCGCTGACCGTCCATCGCGGGGAAGTCTTCGGCTATATCGGGCCCAACGGCGCGGGGAAAACCACCACCTTCCGCATCCTCTGCGGCCTGCTCGACCCGACCAGCGGCAAAGCCTTTGTGGCCGACAAGGATGTGACCGGCAACAAAGATCTCATCAAGCAGCTCGTCGGCTTTTTGCCCGACAACTTCGGCGTTTACCCGACGCTGCGGGTGTGGGAATACCTCGACTTCTTCGCGGCTGCGTACCGCGTCCCGAAAAAGCTGCGGGCCGACCGGATCGATCAATGCCTCACCATCGCCAACGCGATGGAGTTTAAGGACAAGTTCATGGGCGCGCTCTCGCGCGGCATGAAGCAGCGGGTGGGCATCGCTAAAACGCTGGTACACGATCCGCAACTCCTGATCCTCGACGAACCGGCCGCCACGATCGACCCGCGGGCGAGAATCCTGATGCGCCAACTGCTGCGCGAGCTGGCCGATTTGGGAAAGGCCGTGCTGGTCAGCAGCCACATTCTGCCGGAGCTGGCCGACGTGTGCGACACCGTCGGCATCCTGCAGCAGGGCAGGCTGGTGGCCAGCGGGGCGGTGCAGCAGATTCTCCGCGACGTGCGGCAGAATCGCCTGATGGAAGTGCGTGTGATCGGCTCGATCGAGAAGGCCAAGGAAATCCTCGGTTCAGCTCCAGGTACATGGACGCCCGTCGACGGCGCTGGCATGGGTGTCACCGCCGCCAATACGCTGCGGTACGAAGTACAGGCCGACGAGGCGCAGCTCGCCAAGGCCGTTCTGCTGCTGTTGCAGAATAAAATCGCCGTCACCCATTTCGCCGAAGTGCCGGCTGACTTGGAAGACGTGTTTATGAGTCTGACGAAATGATTAAGAGCTTCTAAAATAACTCAAAGCACAACCGCGAAGGCGCGAAGAAAGAGCGCGGAGAAACGTGGGTGATTCTGGTTTCTGGTATGGTTCGCGTCTTCGCGTCTTCGCGGTAAATTTAGACGCTCTAAGTCGCATGGGCTACCAGCCCATGCCAAGGTACTCAGGCACGGGCTGGTAGCCCGTGCGACAAAACAATGAACCCCCTCGTCCGCAAAGAACTTCTCGGCCTGTTCCGCCTCAAACGAGTGGCGGCGATTCAGGTGCTATTCGTCGCAGTGCTCGGCGGCATTGTGATGGCGACTTGGCCGCAGCAGGGGATGCTCACGCTGTCGGCCCAGGGGCAGGATTCGCTGCTGCTGGCGCTGATCTTCGGGCAACTGGTCATGCTCGTGCTGCTCGTGCCGGGCATCGCGGCCGTTTCCATCACCGGCGAAAAAGAACAGAACACTATGGAGATGCTGTACGCGTCGCGCCTGTCACCGATTCAGATCGTTACAGGCAAAGTCGTGTCAGCCGTCAGCTATCCGGTGATGCTGCTGCTCAGCGGGTTGCCGTTCATTGCACTGCTCAGCTGGCGCGGGGAAGCGGAGACGGATCTGCTCGTCCGCTCGTACATGGTGCTGATCGTCTCGGCGGTCTTCCTCGCGGTGGTGTCCGTCACGATCAGCAGCCTGGCAAGGCTCAGCGCGACCGCGATGGTGCTGGCGTACGTGGTGGTGCTCGCACTGGCCGGCGCGACGCTGGTGCCCGCGGCGATCATGATCGACAGCCAGTCGGGTGAGATGGCGATGGTGCTGCATTACGCGCGAGCCCTCTCCCCGGTGGCGGCCGTCCTCTCGTTGCTTCGGCCGACGCTAACCGACTTCTCCGGCGACGTTCACCACAATCTGCCCCTCTGGATCGTCTTCCTGCCGCTGGCAGGATTGGTCATCGTCGGCTGCCTCATTGTGCTGATCGCCAAGCTAAGTAAAGCGCCGCTCAGCAGCGACGGCTTGGACTCGCAACTGGGCGCTGATGCCCACCGCAGCATGGGCCGGCGATTGATGTACCTGATCGACCCCAAGAAAAAGCGCAAACCCTTCGGCCGATTCAATCCGCTGATCTCCAAGGAAAAACGCACCAACCTGCTCCGCGGCGGGAAGGTGATGGTCCGCATCTTCTACTCCGCGCTGTTGCTCTCAATGGGCCTGGCGCTAATGAGCCTGTACGGCGGATCGGAACATGCGGACTTGCTCAAATACGTGGCCGGCGTGCTGGTGGCGTTTCAGATCGGGATGATTGCTTTAGTGGCCCCCTCACTGACCAGCAGCACCATCAGTGGCGAAATCGAAAACGGCACGTTCGAGTCGTTGAGGCTCTCACGCCTCAAGGGCGGGCAGATTTTCTGGGGCAAGTTCCTCCCCGCGTTCCAGCCGGCCGCGCTGCCGATCCTGGCGCTGATCCCCGGCTACGGCGCGATCTGCTTTATCAACCCCGGCTATCTCACGGTGCTGTACGTGCTGATCCCGGTGATCGTGCTGTCGGTCGCGCTGTGCTGCGCGATCGGCATCGCGTGCTCGGCATTCACGGCCAACACCGCCCGGGCGACGGTGGCGGCGTATCTGATTGTCACGTTCCTCTTCGTCCTTCCCGCCGCCGGTTGGTGGGCGATGGAGGCTGGCGTGTTCCCCGACGGATACAAAATCGCGTTCCTCAGCCCGCTCGTTCTTGGGCTGAATCTGCTGCCCGATTCGTCGGTGCAAATCCTCAACCTCTGGCCGCTGCATTTGATGGTGATCGGCGGGTTGTTTGTACTGACGCTGATCGTGGCGCGGATTCGGCTGTCAGTGCTGCTGCGACGTGGATAAGACGCTCATGAACCCCAAACGCAACCTACAACTCCACCGATGCCTTGCCGCGATAGCGGTTTTAACGATCTCTGCATCTGTCGCGCCCGCCGATGAATTGCCGGAGTTTTTGCCGTACGGATTGAACACGTTCCCGTCCACGCCGGTCGTGCGGGTGAACGGCACTTCGCCGAAATTGATTGACCTGCTCGGCCAGCGGGTAAGCAACCCGTACGCACCGACGCGGGTGCAGGTGCAAACCGAGTTGGGCGCAACAAAACTGCCCGCCGCCGCGAAATTCATTCGGATCGGGCTCACCGATGCCGACCCGCAAGTGCGTACCGCCGCCGCCAAGTCGGCCGGGCAGGTGGAGGATAAATCGCTGATGGAAGACCTCCGCAAGCTGATGAAGGACAAAGACGCGCGCGTTCGCCGCCAGGCCGTGCTCAGCGGCGCGGCGCTCGGGGATCAATCGGTAGTCAACACCGGATTGGATGATGAAGATGCGACGGTGATCGCAGCAGCGGTCTCCGTTGCGGGAACGGAACAGGCAGAGAAGCTGGCCGGCGCGCTGAAGAATTATCCGCCGGCCACACAGGTGCTGGCGGTGAAGGCGCTCGGTCGCTCGGGGGAAGCGAAATACGCCGATGCGGTCGCCGCGCTGGCCGGCGCTAGTGTTCCGATCCGCGCCGCAGTCGCCACCGCGCTCGGGCAGATGAAAGCCGTCGGCAGGAGCGCGGAAGTCATCAAGCTGCTGAGCGACGAGCACCCGACCGTTCGCCGATCCGCATTGATTGCGGTCGCCGCGGTGGGTAGCGAAGCTGAGGCGCAAAAGCGCTATATCGCCGCGCTGGCCGATGAAGACCGGTCGGTGCGCGAATCCGCCGCCGGGCTGCTGCAGAAATCGCCAACACCGGACGCCATCGCCGCGCTGGTCGGCAATCTCGCGGAAGAGTCGGCGCGTTTGCATTCCGCCGCGCTCGACGCGCTGCTGGCGATCGGTCAACCCGTCATTCCGACGGCAGAGAAGTTGCTAGCCGATGCCGATCCGCGTCGCCGCGAGGATGCGTCGTACCTGTTGGGCATGCTCAAGAGCGATGCCCGTTTTGAAGCGCACGTCGCGCTGCTGAAAGACTCCGACTGGCGAGTCGCCCGGCAGGCCGCCGTCTCGCTCGTGCAGATCGGCCGAAAGGACGCCTCGCCGGCGCTGGCGGAACTGGCGCGAAAAGCGACAAGCCTTTCCATCCCCGAAACGTCACCGGAGTATGCGGCAGCCACACAGGCGGTCGAGCAAGCGATTGTCGCCTGTGCGATGCTCGGCGAGAGTTCGATCCTGCCGATGTGCAAAACCGTCATGCCGGTTAAAACCCACGCAGCCAACATTCGAACCGCCGCCGTCTATGCCATCGGTCGGCTGAGCGCGACGGGGGACAAATCCGTGACGGGATTGCTTACCAAGCCCATGAACGATTTGGAAGAAACCAGCAACGTGCAGTTCGAGTGCGTGAAGGCGATGGGACACCTGAAACTGCCGGCGGTCATGAACTTGGTGGGCAAAGACCGCGAATCCGCCAGGTGGATCTCAGATTATTACGGCGACTGGATGAGCCACTGGATCCGCTGCCGCATGACCGGGAAGGTTGAACCGCTCTCGCCGCTCAAAGAATCCTGGTCGTCCAGCAGCAGCATCAACCCGGTGAGCAATTAATCAATCCCTCTGCGTATGAGGCGATCGAAGCCACTTCATCGCCATTGAGGCAATGGTTGCCGGCAACACAGGCGACCTCTTCTGGCGTATTGGCGCACCAATTAGCGGGCTCATCCCGATGCACGGATGAGACCGCCCCCGATGGCACTCGCCAACAGCAAGTTTACGATCTCCTGCGTCATTAAACTTTTCACTTTATTGCGGAGGTCTGCCATGAACTCGTTGATGAACCCTGTCCTTGCGGATTACATCTGGATCGGCGGCGGTACCCTGGGGCTGATTGTCTTGGTGGTGCTGATCGTTGTCCTCGTTCGACGGTAGAACTCGATGAGTGGGTGCATCGAGTGACGACAGCGGCAGGATTTGCGTCCCGCCGCTGTCGTCAACGTCGAAACAATCTATTCCGTGTCGTAAGGCCTTTTCGGAGGAGGAGCCCGTGCGATTAAAGTTACTTGCCCGTAGCTGGGTTTGTCTCATTCTTGCTATGGTATTTGGCGGTGTTGGGTGTGGCAGTAGCCGTGAGGGGCACGAATACGTTATCAAAACCCATTACGGCACTGACGATCCGCAATTCCGCCGGTCGGTCGGTTCTTTGCTCGGTTCGCCGATTGTCGGTGGGAATACCGTGACCTCGCTGCGCAACGGGGATGAAATCTTCCCGGCGATGCTCGAAGCGATCCGAAACGCCAAGAAAACCATCAACTGCGAAACGTTCATCTACTGGTCCGGCGATGTCGGTTCACAGTTCACAGAAGCGCTGTGCGAACGATCCAAGGCCGGCGTGAAAGTCCGCCTCATCATTGACGCCATCGGTTCGCTCAAGATCGATCAGCAATTCCACACCCGTCTGAAAGACTGCGGCGTGAAACTGGTCGAATATCATCCCGTCAGTTGGTACAATTTTGACTCCGACTCGCGCCTCAATAACCGCACGCACCGCAAACTGCTCATCGTCGACGGAACAGTCGGCTTCACCGGCGGCGTGGGAATCGCCGACGAGTGGTCCGGCCATGCCCAAGACGAAAAACACTGGCGCGACATGCACTACCGCGTTACCGGCCCGGTCGTCGCGGAGTTGCAGGCGGCGTTTCTCGACAACTGGATGAAAACCACCGGCGAAGTTCTGCACGATGTCGAAAACTTCCCGCCGCTCACCGTGACGGGAGACAACGATACCCAAGTCTTCAAAAGCGGCGCCAGTGGCGGCGCCCAGAATATGCAACTGCTTTTCCTTCTCTCCATGGCCGCCGCCAGGCAGAACATACGCATCGGAAACGCCTACTTCGTGCCTGATGACCTGACGATCGACTCGCTGATCGACGCCCGCAATCGCGGCGTACGCGTGCAAATCATCACGCCCGGGCCGCATCTGGACGCAAAAACCGTGCGACACGCTTCCCAAGCCAAATGGGGCAAACTGCTTGAAAGCGGTGTCGAGATTTATGAATACCAGCCGACGATGTACCACACCAAGTTGCTGATCATCGATAATCAATGGGTGTCGGTCGGATCGTCCAACCTCGATAATCGCTCGTTTCAGCTGAACGACGAGGCCAATCTCAACGTGTTGAACGAATCCTTCGCAAAAGGCGAAATCAAGGTGTTTGAAGATGATCTGATACAGTCCAAGCCAATGACTTACGAAGATTGGAAAAACCGTCCGCTGTGGGACCGATTCAAGGAAGGCTTCGCGCGAATCATTTCGCCGTTGTTGTGACGGGTTGATTCGACTTTCATGAGGTCGGACGACCCGATCCCAACGGCTAACGTGGGCGACGAACACCTTGCCCGCGACCATTGCGGGCCGTACGCAGGTTGCTATCGGCCACAATGATTGGAAACGCCGTGGCGAAACCCTTGTCAGCCGGCGCGAGATTGAGCAGCAATTGCTCGCCGGCCATGGACCCGTCGGCCAATCGATCGGCGTAAATGCCATCGTCCTCGTTGCGCGTGTCGTGCCGGCCACGCTTGGCGTAGGGCGGTTGGGCGTAGACCTTGAGTGCATCCGCTTCTTTGAAATACAACTGCGACGTGAATTCTCTGGCGGATTTGCCGTCGGCGGAAAACAATCGCACCTTAAAGTGAATGTGCGGCGTTCGCCCGCCGTACCAGCCGGGGAAGATCGTTGCGAAATTGGCGTTGCCGTCGGCATCGGTGATCTGATATCCGCGGAGCCAGGTTTGCTTCGCGGTGTTCTCGTGATTCATCGGATGGCTTTCATCAGAGTAGACGCCGACTGAATCCGTGTGCCAGACATCAACTTGTGCGTCTTTGAGCGGCGCGGGTTTGTCGCCGACCAATTCATAAACGGTAACCGCCAGCGCCAGCGGCGAACCGTTGATTACGCTCGGTCGGGTTGTGCCTTCCAGCAGGTTGGTGCGGTTGAGCTTCTCGTCGACGAAGAACGGCCCTTCGCTCATCATCGGGCTGGCGACGAGCGGCATTCTCGGCTGGGTCGTCGGTGCGGCGATTGAGCCGGGTGGCTTCGCGAGCATACGAGCCGCCGCAAGACCCAATCCGAGTTTGGCTGCGCTTCCCATCAACTCCCGCCGGGTGAAAATCCGGCCGACGGTTGCATCATCTTGATCCATGGGGCAGGCTCCTAACTGAAAAAACAGGCACAACAGGGTTGGGTGAACCCTGAGATTCTGGCGTTTAGTGCGCGAATTTACCACTGTTATTTCGCACAAACGGGCAGAAATCGGTCGCTGTCCAGGCATTTTCGTGATACAGCATTGACATCACCCGCCGAATCGTCGATTTTTGGCAGCCGAACAGTCCCTCTTTCTCAAAGGCAATTCATTATGGAAAAGGTGCGTATCGGCGTGATCGGTTTGGGCAACATGGGGAGCTACCACACCGGTTATATGAACTCGCTTCCCAAAGCGTCACTGGGCGCGGTGTGTGATGTGGACCCGGTCAAGCTGAAAACTTTTGCCGACAAACACGGCTGCCCCGGTTTTGCGACGCATCAGGAATTGCTCGCCAGCAAGACTTGCGATGCGGTCCTGATTGCCACGCCGCATTACGATCACCCGCCGATCGCCGAAGCCGCGCTGGCGGCCGGACTGCATGTGCTGTCGGAAAAGCCGATCGGAGTGACCGTCGGCGCGGCCCGCAAGCTTAACGCCACTGCGGCGAAGTATCCGAACCTGAAGTTCGGCATCGTCTTTCAGAACCGGCAAAATCCCGTCTACCGCAAGATGCGCGATCTGATCGCCGGCGGGGAACTCGGTGAAGTCACCCGCGTGACCTGGCTGATCACCAACTGGTTCCGCACATGGGCGTACTATGCGTCGGGCGGCTGGCGCGCAACTTGGGCCGGTGAGGGCGGCGGCGTGCTGATCAACCAGTGCCCGCACAACCTCGACCTGCTGCAATGGATCACCGGCCTGATGCCCAACCGCGTGACGGCCGTCGCGAGCCTGGGCAAAACCCACCCGATCGAAGTGGAAGACGAAGTCTCCGCGATCTTCGAGTACCCCAACGGCGCGATCGGCCATTTCGTCACCAGCAGCGGCGAAGCCCCCGGCACGGACCGCCTGGAAATCTGCGGCGACCAAGGCAAGCTGATCAGCGAAAGCGGCAAGCTGACGTTCATCCGCACCCGCCAGAACGTCCGCAAACTCCGCGAAGAAAGCACCAAGGCATTTACGAGCACTGAAAACTGGACGATAGATATCCCCGTCAACAAAGGCGATTTCGGCGATATGCACAAGCAAGTGACTGAAAAGTTCGTCGAAGCGATCCTCACCGGCTCACCCATGGTGGCAGACGGTAGCGAAGGCGTGAAGGGCCTGGAAATCGGCAACGCCATGCTCCTCAGCGGCGTGAAGCGCAAGAGCGTCACCCTGCCGCTGGATGACAACGAGTACGAAGAGTTCATCAAGGAACTGGCCAAGACCTACGGCGGGAAAAAGACACTGAAGGTGAAAGCCGCCGAAACGGATTTGATGGCCTCGATGCACTAACATCAAAACCATCCCGGATACCGAGGGACGCGCGACTGGCAATCAGTCGCGCGTCTTTTTTTACGCGACATGTCGGATAAATAAGCCGTCATACGGAACCCATTTAATACTCGCGCATCCAGCACCGTCATTCTGAGGTACTCCGAAGAATCTCGGCTGGCGAAAACCGCTCGCTACCCGAGATTCCTCGGCGTACCTCAGAATGACGAACTGCGAAGGGTGGCGCGGGAATTAAATCAAATCCGTATCGTCCCGAGGTACAATCGCCGCCCATGCCGTCCGCCCCCAGCGATACGTTTCTGCAGTTTGTTCTTGCCCGCGCCCGCGTGGTGACTCAAGTTTGTTCGTACCAGGAATGCAAAGACGGCTACACCCTCGTGCCGCGCACCGTGCCGGATTACAACTTCATCTTCCCGCTCCAAGGGAAAGTAGTGTGGGTGGTTGACGGCATTGAATGGCCGCTATCGGCGGGCGACTTGATGCTCGTTCCGCCGGGCGTGCCACACAACGCTTACGCGCCGGGAAAGCGATTAACGCTCGGATCGATTCACGTACTGATTACGCTTCCCGGAGGGCAGGACGTGTACGACTTGCTCGTCCCCGCGCGGTTCCGATCCGTCACGCCCGGCAGCCGACTCGCGAGCTACCTGCAGATGGCGGCCGGCGAGTGGAAGCGCGGCGATCAGACCGCAACCATGCTCACCATGCCCGCCTGGGGACGGCTGGTGGCGATGGAGTTGCTCCGCCACGACGCGGCTCGCGGGCTTCTTACCCAGCGGGCGACCGATCCGCTGCTGGCGGAATTATTGGACGAACTCGCGCGCCGCCTCGCCCGGCCGACCACGCTGGATGATCTGGCGCAGCTGGCGGGTTACACGCCGCAGCACTTGAACCGAACCTTCCGCCGCGAACTGGGCGTCACGCCTTTGCAGCATTTGGCGCGGCTTCGGATGGAGCACGCCGCAAGCCTGCTGGCGGAAGGGCGGCTGACGGTCAAAGCAATCGCGGCTGCGGTGGCTTGCGACGATCCTTACTATTTCAGCCGGCAGTTCAAACAGCATTTCGGGTGCAGTCCGGTGCAATATCGCGTGGCGGCAGGTTCAAATTCTCCATCATGAAGTTCACCGATTCCATGTCGCACGCGGCGCACGATGCCTAAGCTTTGCACATGGTTTCGCTGGGAACTAACCCTGTGGCACGGGCGTCCGATCCGTGCGAACGACGCAAAACCTGCGGACGATGTGACGGCTCAAGCTGTCGCGCCGTCCGCGCGGGCCAAAGGCCCGTGGTACCAATACCTCAACTGGAGCAACCGATGGGACACCTGATTTCCGACCGCGACTGGCAATTCTACGAAGACAACGGTTATCTCAAACTCGGCAAATTACTGAGTGACGCGGACCTGGCTGCCCTGCGTCAGCGGATCGACGACATCATGCTCGGCAAGGCCGACCTCGATTACAAACGCCTGTTGATGCAACTCGATAGCGACACCGGCAAGTACGAAGACGCCGGCGAGATGTCGCGCGGGCACAAAGGCAAGACGCTCGATTACCGGAAGATTCAAGACTTGGAATTCGACCCGCTGTTCCTCGAGTTCATGCAGCGGCCGATCTTCAAGGAAATCTGCGCCCGCGTGTACGGCGCTGCTACGCCGATCACCTCGTTCCGCGCGATGTTCATGAACAAACCCAGCCACAAGGGAACGTTCCTCCCGTGGCATCAGGATCGCTGGTCGTTCCTTGATCGCGACCCGCTGGTCACCCTCTGGACCGGGCTCGATCCGGCCATCATCGCCAACGGCTGCGTGCAGTACGTGCCCCGCAGTCACAAATTCGGGCTGATCAACAAGGCGCACAACTCCGGCTTCCTCACCAAGGAGCAGGCCGCGCAATACTGCTCGCCGGACAAGGTGGAATACCTGGAAGTGGCAGCCGGCGAAGCGGTGCTGATGCACAACTGGCTGCTGCACGGCTCGGACGTGAACCGCACCGACACGTCGCGCCGCGCCTTCAGCGTCTGCTACATGGACGGAAGCACCACGGCGAAAAATGGGGAGAAGTTCACTCAGGTTTTCGGGGAAGGTTCGCTGCAAGTCAGCGACCTTCAGCCCGCTGCGACAAGGTAACGTTTGGTCCATCGTCATTCGACTTCAGTCGTTCGTAAATTGGCGTTGACGAATGACGATGGACCGAACGATTCGACAATCACCGATTGACTATTCACAATCGCGGGCATGCGATCCCTGCGCCGTACGCTGATTTATCAGATCACCACGGTCATCATCTGTCTCCTCGCGGTCAGCGGGGTGGCGATCTGGGGCATCCACGGACTGAACCAGGATCTTTCGCTCGCCACCCGCAGCTATGAGCGGCTGCGCGACGTGTATGAAATCGGTTCACACGTTTCCACCGCCCGCACGTTGGTGTCGCTGAACAGTCCGGAGTTGGAGCGCGCACAGCATGAGCTGGAGCTAGCCGAGACGAAGCTGAAGATCGAGCGGGATGAATCGACCGAGCTGGGCGGCGGATCGACCCCGGACCTGATGGCGATCTTCGACCGAATTCACACCGCCCGGACGATCGTCCGGCAGGCGATTGACAGTGGCGACAAACAAGTGGACACGACCGTGTTCCAGCAGGTGATGGGGGCGACGGCCTATAGTGCGTCACAGATCCGCGGCTCGATCCAGGCCGCGCAGCTCAGTGCCAATGCCAAGCGCCGGTTCACGATCGCCGCGGTGTCGTCGGTCAGCGGGTTGCTCATCGCCGGCGCGATTGTGATTGGCGTGTGGCAATACCGTTCAGTCATGCGGCCCATGACGGAACTGAACGCGGGCGTCCGTCATCTCGCGTCCGGTGAGTTTTCCCGCAAACTGCCGGTGCACGGCCATCGTGAGTTCGCCGAGCTGGCTAGGGATTTCAACCAGATGGCGGCCCAGCTTGATGAGCTTTACGGGAGCTTGGAAAAGCAGGTCGAAGAAAAAAGCCGCGAGCTGGTGCGCAGCCAGCACCTGGCGAGCGTCGGCTTCTTAGCCGCCGGCGTGGCGCATGAGATCAACAATCCGCTCGGCGTGATCACCGGGTTCGCAGAGTTCACGCAGCAGCAATTGCAGCAGCAACCCAAATCAGCGGCCACCGAGCAGATCGAAAAAGCGCTGCAGGCGATCAACGATGAGGCGTTCCGGTGCAAGCAGATCACTGAGAAGCTGCTTTCAATGGCCCACAGCACCGAGGTTCCACGCGCCCCGGTGGATTTGGCTGCGGTTGCGGAAGAAGTCATCCCGCTCCTGCGGGCGCTGCGCGAGTACGAACATCGGCCGATCCGCTTTACGCGAGAGGGTGATGCGACGATCTTAGCGAACGAATCAGAAATGAAGCAAGTGATGCTGAACCTGCTGACCAATGCGCTCGAAGCGGTCAATGACCATGCCGGCCGGGTGGAAGTGAGCGTGCGTCGCGGTGAAAAATCGGTCGAGCTGACCGTAAAAGACAACGGCCGCGGGATGACGCAACAAACGTTGGAGCGAGTGTTCGAGCCGTTTTTCACGCTGCCGCGAGAGCATCGCCGCGGCACGGGGCTGGGTTTGTCGATCACGCACGCCATCATCGACGCCCACGGCGGAAGCATCCGCGCGAGCAGCGCCGGCTTAGGCCAAGGCAGCGAGTTCAACGCGACGATTCCAGTTGCATCCTCCCTCGCCACGGAGGGGAGAGGGCGGGGGTGAGGGGCGAAACGTCCCAAGTCGAATGGTGTGATGCGCTGAGAAGTGTCCGAGCGTAGATCGGCAATCGCAGTTATCCGTTAAGTAACGATCCACCCTCATCCTAACCTTCTCCCGGAGGGAGAAGGAACCGGACACTCACATCCCGAGTTTCACCGCCAGCCGCAGCACTTCGGCGATACTCCACGCCTGCGCGCAGCAGCCGACGGGGCGCTGCGGGGGATCGGCTTCGTAGATTTCGCTGATCGAGCCGATGCACGCGGTGTCGTTCATTCCTTTGACCAGCGGCCGGAGCCAATCTTTTGCCTGTTGGATGGAATCGGCCGAGCGGTCGTTGACGGTGACGTAAGCGTCGAGGAACGCGCCGATCAGCCACGGCCAGACGATGCCGTTATGGTACGCCGCGTCGCGCTGCATTTGCGGGCCGGAGTAGCGGGCGTGGTAATTCGGGTCGGCGCGGCTCAGCGTCCGCAATCCCGCCGGGGTGAGCAGCTCGCGCCGGACGACTTCAACAACGGCCGACTGCTGCTCGCGCGACAGCGGCGAATTCGCCAGGCTGACGGCGAAAATCTGGTTCGGGCGGATGGCCGTGTCCTTCCGCTCACCATCAACCACGTCAGCCAGCCCGCGAAAAGGGCTGATCCAGAACCGGTCGACGAAACTGCGTTGCACGCGGTCGGCTAACTCGTTTTCACCGAGCAGCCGCAAGGCGTGATACCACAGCGCGTTGATCTCAACAGCCTTGCCCTGCCTCGGCGTGAACGCCACGCCGTTGCATTTGGCGTCCATCCAGGTGAGTTGTGTGGACGGATCGCCTTGCGTAATCAGCGAGTCAGCCGGGTCCATCTTGATGTGGAACCGCGTTCCGTTGCGGTAGCCTTCGATGATCGCTTGGCAGGCGGGTTGCAGCACGCTGTCGAAGGTCGCCTGATCGGCGGAGGCTTTGAGGTATTCAAACGCCGCGTGGATGAACCACAGGCTTGCGTCGACGGTGTTGTAGTGCGGCTCGCTGGTGTAATCATCGAAGCGGTTGGGGATCATCCCGTCGCTCACGTAGCGCGCAAAGACGCTCAGCACCTGCCGGGCTTCGTCGAAACGCTTGGGCACCAGCAGCAGGCCGGGCAGGGAGATCATCGTGTCGCGCCCCCAGTCGGCAAACCACGGATAGCCGGCCACGATCGTCTGGCCCGGCTGGCCGTCAGGCTGTTTGCGCTCGACGACAAAATCCTTCGCCGCCCGCAGCAGTTGCTGCACCGCCGGCGAGGCGGTCGGGTCGACGGCGAACTCGGCCGATCGTTTTTCCAATTCCGCCGACCAATCGAACGCCTCGTTCGGATCGATCGACGTGACGATCGTGAGGCTGCCGCCGTCTTCCAACTGCACGCTGAACCGGCCGGGGGTGTAAAGATCTTCTGCAAAATCCTGCCCGCGCTCCTGCTCGACGGCGTAGGTGTGGCCGTACCACCAGTCGGGGTTGAAGATGAACTCTCCCGCGTCGGACTTGATGTGAACGGAGTTGACGTTATCCGACACGCTGACAGAGCGATGCTCGCTCTTGGCGTAAAACATAGCGCCGGCCCGCTGCAGCGAATGAAAATCACGCTGGCTGACGAACGGCAGCACGTTGAGCTGAACCTTCGGGCCTTTCCACTTGTAGCGGATGGCGACGGTATTTTTCTTCCAGCAGAGCAGCAGTTCCTTAATCAGCACGCCGTCGCGCACGCCGTACTGCCAGCGGGCGACGTCGTCGACTTCAAATTTCTGTAGATAGCGATCCCCGCGCGGGTGCAGGTGCTGGCCGAACTGGTTGATCGACAGCTCTTGCGGCTGTTCGTTGTCGCCGTCAAAGATCAGCACTTCAGCGACGCGGTTGACCGTCATCAGCCGACCGACCGGCGGATTGGTCGCCGCGCAAAGCAGGCCGTGATAGCGCCGCGTGTTGCAGCTGAGGATCGTCGAACCGGCGAACGAGCCGAAACCGTTGGTGAGCAGCCATTCCTGGCTGAGGTGCGGGTCGAGCCATCCGTTGGTGTCGATGGTGTACATGGTGCAAAGTATCAAGGGGCAAGCGGCAAGGGGCAAGCGATGGAATCTTCTATACTTGCCCCTTGCCCCTGAATGCTCGCCCCTACTTATGTGCCAGTTCATCGAGCACGGCCCGCACGGCCTCGATCTTCGCGCCGATTGTCGGGTACGCGCCGATATGCCTGATGCACGGGTGTGATCCCCAGAGTCGGCTGAGGAGTAACCCGGATTCGATGGCGGCGGCGTCGTCTTCAAAACGGCAGGCGTTGGAGGCGTCGCCGTCGTAGTGCCCGAGGGCGGCGCCGGTCTGCAGCCAGAGGACGGCGTCGTAGCGTTTGAGCTGCGCGTCGAGCGCGGTTCCCAGGTCCGGGAAGTAGCCGTCCGGCCCGTCCGGCCAATACGCAGCGCCGTCGATCGTGCCACGGTCGAACAGAATCAGTTGGTCCGGATGCTCGGCGGTCATCGCGTCTTCCTGCGCGATCTGGTGGTGGTAAATCCTCCGCTGCACGTCGCGCCGGCCGGGGATGTCAAGGCGGTCCCATCGGGTTTGCAGCTTGTCATACACATGGGTGGCGGCCTCAGGCACGCGCGCGAAACGCATCGGATCGCCCGCCGCTATGGCGGAAGTGATCACGGTTTTTCCGGCACCGGGGCCGCCGGTCAGGACGATGCGCTTCATGCCCGGGATTGTCGATGGTTTCACGGCGGTTGTCGAATGCGCGAACCTTCGCCCGCCACGCCGCGACGGGGGACAAAACCCTTCCATTCGACAATCGGCAATCAGCAATCGACAATCAACGACGTGGCCGAGCTTGTCGATTACTCCGAGGTCTTTGAAACCCTTACCGCGGCAGGGCTGCAGTGCCTGTATCACAACAGCGGCGCGTTCGGCTTTCGCGATGAAACGGCGACGCAATCGGTCGGGTGGATTCTGCGGGAGGATTCGACGATCAAACCCGCCGCCCGCGCGCTGGCCACCGTCATCGAAGGTAACGAAGCAATGCTGGCGGAGCGAGCGGTGCAGGTGTGGAAGAAAATCGCGCCGCAATCGCCGGCCTGGGTGCTTCCGAAAAGTCACTGGGCGTATGAGTTGACGTTCGGCTCGTACGCGTGGCTGCCGGCGGCGCTGGCGGCGGTCGGGCTTGACGCCAATGAACTGTCCGCCCGAAACGACGGATCGGCCATCGAGTTCGCGTCGGCGGACTCGGATGCGTGCCGGGCGTTCGTCGAGACACTGCTGCGAAACCTCGCCGGGTCGGATTTTATGCTGGTGCTAGGCGGGGGAAAGCTGCTCTGTACCATCCATCATCACAAGCAGTTATGGTGGACGGCTTCGGATATTGTGATGCTGCCGGAAAAAGATTAACCATGCGGCGACGAGGGAACGAAGAAGCCAAATCGTTCTACGTTTCTTCATCGCTCCGTGGTTGATTCAATCTATCTTCCGATCAAGTCCATCACATTCACCGTTCGCGATTCCTGCGTGCTCAGCACGCCGGCGATGACTGCGCCGAAAGAGCCAAGGTTGTCCTGCCCGCTCGTCTCGGCTGGCGTGCCTGTGCGGATGGCGTTGGCGAAGTTCGACAGGAGCGCGGCTTGGCTTACCAGCGCCATTGCGGTCGGTTCAATATTCTCGATCGTCAGGTTCTTGTTCCATCTCTCGCAGCGGGCGACGGAAATCTTGTTTTCTTCGAAGTGGATCGAGCCGTCAGCACATTGCAGCCGCCAGTTGCCGTTCCAGCTGGTGGATTTGCCCAGTGCGCTCCAATCGCCGCTGTAGCTGAAGCTCAGGCCGCCTTCCAACTCCAGCAGCATTTTCAATCCGGGGTGATGCTGGTACCAGCTCCACGCGGGCTTGAAAGTATGCGCCGTGACTTTCACGATGTCGCGCCCGGTGACGCAGCGGATCAAATCCAAGTGGTGGATGGCCATGTCCACCAACAGCGGGTACTCCATCGTTTCACGGAACGAGCCGGTGAAATCGGCGGGGATGTAAAAGTCGATGTGCCCGTGCCCGAACTCGCCGACGGCATTGTCGGCGATCAACTGCTTGAGCTTTTGAATGTACGGTTGATAGCGGTAGTTTTGGCCGACTACCAGTTGTCGCTGGTTTTGAGCAGCGATCTTCGTCATCATCAGCGCGTTTTCGAGATTGTCGGCGATCGGCTTTTCCGTCAGCACATGCAAGCCGTGCTCGATAGCGTACTTGGCGTGCGGGGCATGCACCGCCGGCGGGGTGACGGTGAGGATCGCGTCGGCCGGTACCTTGGCGATGGCTTCTTCCAGCGATTTGAACCGCCGCTCGGGCGGGATTTTCAATTCATCGCCGGCGTCGTCGAGGGCTTTCTGCACGACGTCGACGATCGCCACCAGATCAAAGTCCGGCGAAGTGCTGGTGACGGATTTCCACCAGGACTTGCCCATTCCACCCATGCCGCATTGGATCAGTCGCAGTTTGCTCAATGGTTCCTCCGAAAGAGCAATCGTTGTATCGGAGAGGGATCAAAAGGAAAAGCCCCGGCCATCATGGCCGGGGCTTTTCCACTGGACAGACCATCGATCATTACGCCATCTGACGGCGGGCCTTGCGGTACCCGGTCACCACCACGCCGCCGGCGAGAGTCGCCAGGCCGGACCACGCAGCGGCAGGCAGAGGCACGGTTACCGGCGAGCAGGCATTGGCGTTCACCTGCAAAGCCAGATCGTTGAAGTCAAAGTCGCCGTGACCCTTGGAACCGTCTTCCCAGAACATCACGTAAGTCGGCCCGTGCGATTTCTTAAGGCCCGACAGCAGGTAGGTGATCAGGTGATCAGCCCCGTCGCTGTTCTGGGTCGCGTCGCTCGACCAGTTCCCGCCCTTGCCGGTGCGGACCAGTGAGTACGACTTGGGCATATCCAGTGCTCCGGTTTCGCCGACGGCGTTGTAACCTTTGCCGGTGACGTTGAAGAGCTGCGTCGGGCTATTTACGTTGCCGAACGCCAAACCCTGCGACCAGCCGGAGAACGTCGAAATCGTCTTGATCGACGAGATATCAAAGTGGAACGACGAATTCGTCTTATCGTCCTGACGGATAGCCGTCACCTTGCCGTTGGTGAAGTTCAATCCGCTGGCCTGGAAATTCCCGCCGTACTGGTGCGACAGGATCTGGCTTTGCGAATCTTCGCCCTTCCACGGGGCGTTGATCGTGGTGTAACCCGCCTGAGCTTTGGCCGAGCCAAGAATGCTCAGGCTTACCGTAGCGGCCGCAACCAACAACTTCTTGAACCCATTGAACTGCTTCATCTCGATCCTCCAAAAGAAAGTTTTAAACCTTGGCAAATCAGTGTGCGTCGTGATCTTCCCATCGCGTCACACACAGGCCTTGATGAAAGGGATGTACGATTCGATTTGGGGTAGAAGCAAATTGAAGGTTGAAAATTTTTTGTAACGCGTTATTGGACCAGCAACCCGGTTCGTGATGTGAAGCTGTATGGCTTATTCCGGTTGGGTATCGAGTACGAAAAAAAGCGGGACGGATCGAAGATCCGTCCCGCAGGAAAAGGTGTGGTTCAGGTGGTCAGCAGCTTAGGCCAGCTGACGACGCTTGCGGTAACCGGCAGCCAGAGCGCCACCGGCGAGAGTCGCCAGGCCCGACCAGGCAGCGGCGGGGAGCGGAACAACCGTTGCGCTGTTGCCTTTGATTTCGACCGCGAGGTCGTTGAAGTCAAAGTCGCTGTGCTTGGCCTTGCTCAGGTCTTCCCAGAAGGTGACGTAGGTCACAACGTGCTTGCCTTCGCCTTGCACGATCGACTGCTTGCGGACTTCATTGTTCACCAGAAGGTAGGTGACCATGTGGTCCTTGCCGTCGTTGTTTTCCGAGTTCACGGATTCGAAGGCCGTGCTCGAACCACCGTTGCGGACGAATTCGTACGATTTCGGCGTATCGATTTCGCCGGTGCCGCCGGTGACGTTGTAACCCTTGCCGCTGACGTTGAACAACTGTTCAACGCTCTTGCCGGCTTCGATCGCCAAGCCCTGCTTCAGGCTGGCGAAGGTCGCCAAAGCCTTGGTCGACAGGATGTGGAGGCTCCACATTTGGTCGTTGTCGTCGTCGATGCGGACGGCGGTCTTGGACCCGTTGGTGAAGTTCAGGCCATCAGCCACGAACGTTCCACCGTAGGTGTGCGACAGGATTTCCGCCTGCGACGCCTCGCCGCCTTTACCAAAATTCGGGGCGTTGATCGTGGTGTAACCGGCTTTCGCCTGACCCGCAGTCAGAACGCCAAGGCCGATTGCAGCAACCAGACCCATAAACTTCTTGTACCCACTTGTCTTGCTCATGATCGATACTCCAAAAGAGAAAAAATAATTCGGTACTAGCATCGTCCCAGGACTTCCGGCCCGGACCGTGCCGCCGTTATGTAGGAAAACTACCCCACGATTCGTGAGCAGGTCGGGCGTGCAAACCAAAATGAGGATCGAGCGAGGTTCGGAGGCGTTAAGCTGCGGGGTTCATTCCGTGCGTGTGGCAGGGCTGATTTATCGGGCGTTTTGGTGCGTCTGATAACGCAAAAGATGAGTCTGATAACCAACGAGGTACGAAGACACGAAGAAATGGAGGCTCGAGCGATAAGCAATTTGATGTCGCGTGCGGGCCCTGAAATCGTCATCCTGAGGTACGCCGAAGGATCTCGATTGCGAGCGGCCTTCGACCTTCGCGATCCTTCGGCGTACCTCAGGATGACAGCAATCGTTCAGTATCACGCTCCGACAAAAGACGCATTGCTCGACTCGACGCCGAGCAGACAATTCGCGAAGCTGAACCATCCATAGTGTGGTTGCTACAAGATTGTCCGATAACGGAATCGCCTCCGAACCTCCGCAGTTCAATCCATTTTTCATCGGTATAAAAAAGGACGGGACGGATCGAAATCCGTCCCGTCCAGGGTTGTGTGTAACTAAAGGTCAGCGGCGATTAAGCCATCTGACGGCGGGCCTTGCGGTAGCCGGCCACGATCGCGCCACCCGCGAGGGTGACCAGACCGGACCAAGCCGCTGCAGGCAGCGGAACGACGACCGCGTTCACGCCTTTGATTTCGACCGCGAGGTCGTTGAAGTCAAAGTCGCTGTGCTGACGGGCCAGCTTGTCTTCCCAGAAAAGCACATACGTCTTTTCCGAAACACCCGCGCCGGTCAACTCGTAGGTGACCAAGTGGTCAACCTTGTCTTTATTGTCCGCGTCCAGCGAAGAAACGGCGTAACCGTTGCTTCCGGCCGGCGGGACTCGGTCGAAGCTGAACTTGGCGGGCAGATCGACCGCACCGGTCGAACC
Source organism: Tepidisphaerales bacterium (assembly GCA_038229715.1). GTDB lineage: Bacteria > Planctomycetota > Phycisphaerae > Tepidisphaerales > Tepidisphaeraceae > JANMES01. Next base: position 69,754 of record JBBROD010000005.1, read on the forward strand.
GGAGACAACGAACTTGTTGCCCGTGACCGTGAACAGCGTCGTCGGCGAGGCCGACGGACCGTAACCAAACGCCTGCTGGTACTGCGCAAACCGCGCCAGCGCCTTGGACGACGTGAGGTCGCCCGAGAACACCTGGTCGGCGTTGTCATTCACGCGAGTCGCGGTCAGCGTCCCGTTGGTGAAATCCAGACCACTGGCCGTGAACATTCCGCCGTACGAAGACGACAGAATTTCGGCTTGAGTGGCTTCGCCACCGTTACCGTAGTTCGGAGCGCCAATGCTCGTAAAACCAGCCCGAGCGGTACCTGCCAGGACACTCAGTCCCAGCGCGGCAGCACCCAACAATAACTTGCACCCACTACGCTTGCTCATATAGAGCCTCCAAAAAACGAACAACTGAACCTTTGGCGTAAATACACGAGGCCGGCTCTTCCCTTCCGATCTCATGTCGCCATTTTTTTCGATACACGACATCCAGCCAACTTCCTGCAACCCCTCGAAAGGAGCCACATCAGGCGACTGAACTGCCGTAGACGTTAACTGTTTTTTCCAATCTGTAAAGTGAATTTGTATGGTCTCTGGTATCTACCATAGGTCCCGATAAGTAAGTCCGATAAATATAATCGCCTTTTCAGTGTTGAAAACAAAATAGTTTGGGAAATCATTCACAATCATAAGGGATGGCCCGGTTTCGCCGGGCTCACGGTTGCCCCGCGTGGCGCGGCTGGGAAGGCGGTTCCAACGGGTGTGCAGAATTTGCTATGGCCGGGGTTTGTCTGGGGTGGCGAAGTGCGTTTGATACAAATTACTCGCCGGTTGCGGCTTCGCGAGGACAAACTCGAGTGTCGCGCGTATCGAAACCGGCGCAAACTATGAACCGCGCGCAATCTCCAGCGCCTGACGCAGATCAACTTTGCCTTCATACAGACTGCGCCCGACGATTGCGCCCCACACGCCAATCGTTGTGAGCTTATGCACGTGCTCGATCGACCCGACCCCGCCGCTGGCGATGACCGGGACTTTGCCCGCCCGGCCGAGCGCCGCGGTCTCGTCGAAGTTCGGCCCGGTCAACATGCCGTCTTTGGCGACGTCGGTGTACAACAGCGCCCCGAGCGGCCAATCGCTGACCTCGCGGGCGACATCGACGGCCTTCTTGCCGGTGGTGTGCGTCCACCCGCGCGTGGCGATCAGCCCGGCCTTGGCGTCGAGCGCGAGAACGAGCTTCCCGGCCATTCCAGCCGCGTGGGCCAAATCCTTGAACCAGTCCCATGCTTCCATCGCGTGCGTGCCGACGACGACGCGGTCGATCCCGCGGTCGAGCAATTGCTGCACGTCAGCCGTCGACCGAATCCCACCGCCGACTTCCACTTTCATCCCCGACGCCTTAGCGATCCGCGCGATCAACTCCGTCTGCATCGGCCGACCTTCCTTGGCGCCGTCGAGATCAACCACATGCATCCAAGTCGCGCCGGCCTCGGCGAACGACCGCGCGACATCGAGCGGATCGACGTCGTAGTTAATCTGCTGGCCGTAATCGCCTTGCTTGAGACGAACGACAACACCGGAGCGGAGATCGATGGAAGGAAGAATCGTCAAAGCCATATATTCATCCACGAATCGGTAGTGGGTCCGATTGAGAAACTCGACCGTACCACGGGCCTCTGGCCCGTGCCGGTGGCGCGCGAACCTGAGAAAATGAACGTCCTTGGCTATTCCGAATCGCCGGCACGGGCCGGAGGCCCGTGGTACGGTCGAGTGCTCCAAGCAATGCGTTGCATCATATTTCAGACCAACCCATTACCCCCGAATCACACGAATTGACACGAATGAAGAAATCGATTCGTGAAGATTCATGTTATTCGTGGACCATTATGAACTAATACGCCAGCGCGAACAGCACCTGCGTTTTGGTTTCCGCGCCGCTGATGATGCATTTGCCCGGCTTGCCAGGCTGATCGAACGGGATGCAGCGGACGGTCGCTTTGGTTTCGGTTTTGATTTTCGCCTCGGCTGCTTCGTTCGGCTCGAAGTAAACTTTGACGAACCCGCCGTCCATTTCGAGGATCGCTTTCATCTCCTCGTACGTCGCGGCGGCGCGTGTATTGTCGTCGCGGAATTTCTTCGCGCGATCGAACAGCGCCGCCTGCATGGCCGCGAGCTTTTCGCTCAGCCAAGCTGCCGACACGCTGGCCAGTGGGGTGATTTCTTTTTCGCGATCGAGCCGGCGTTTCAGCACGAACACCCCGCCGGCCACGTCGCGCGGGCCGACTTCCATGCGGAACGGCACGCCGCGTTGCTCCCAGTGGTACTGCTTGTCACCGGGACGCGCGTCGCGCCAGTCGACCACGATCTTCTGGTGAGTGTATTTGTTGAAGAAGTAGCTTGCGATGTCATCGCCGGTCTTCATGCCCGCTGCGGCGGAAACGCCCAGTTTTTCCAGCAGTTGGTCGATGAACGCCTTCACCTGTGCCCTTTCTTCCGGCGTTTTGAAGATCGGCACGATCGCCGTCACCACCGGCGCGACGTTCGGCGGGATGATCAGCCCTTCGTCGTCGCTGTGCGCCATGATCATCGCGCCGATCAGCCGCGTGCTTACGCCCCAGCTGGTGGTGTACGCGAACTGCTGCTTCTGATCGCGCCCCAGGAATTTAATATCAAACGCCTTGGCGAAATTCTGGCCGAGGTTATGACTCGTGCCGCATTGCAACGCTTTGCCGTCCTGCATTAAGCCTTCAATGCAGTAGGTGGTGTCAGCCCCGGGGAACTTTTCGCTTTCGGTCTTCGTGCCTTGCACGACGGGGATCGCCAGCATCTGCTCGGCAAAGTCCGCGTACACGCCGAGCATCTTCATCGTCTCTTCCTGCGCCTCGTCGGCCGTCTCATGCGCGGTGTGGCCTTCCTGCCAGAGGAATTCGCTGGTGCGCAGGAACAGGCGCGTGCGCATTTCCCATCGCATCACATTGGCCCATTGGTTGATGAGCACGGGCAGGTCGCGGTAGCTCTGTATCCACTGGCTGTACATCGATCCGATGATCGTTTCGCTGGTCGGCCGAATGATCAACGGCTCTTCCAGCGGCGATGCGGGGCGCAGCGCGCCGGCTTTCTGCGGGTCCTTCTCCAGCCGGCTGTGGGTGACGATCGCGCATTCCATCGCGAAGCCTTCCACGTGCTGGGCTTCCTTGGTCAGGAACGATTGCGGAATCAGCAGCGGGAAGTACGCATTGACGTGCCCGGTTTCCTTGAATCGGCGGTCCAAATCATGCTGAATCGCTTCCCAGATCGCATACCCTTCCGGCCGGATAACCATGCAACCGCGCACGGGCGAGTTTTCCGCCAGCTGGGCGGCTTTGATCACGTCGAGATACCACTGCGCGTAGTCGTCCTTGCGCGTTTTAATGTTTTTGGCCATAGGACGGGGAATGATACCGAATTTTGCGTTGGACACCTTGGGAGTGAACTGATAATTTTCACCGAATGTACCTCTCTCGACGAGTGCTACTGTTGCTGGCAATGCTTGCTGTCCTGTTCTCGGCCGTGCGAGTCATCGCCGGAGAACTGGCCTGGCATGACAAGGCGACGCTAATCCACTTACGATCGATCGGACAGGCCTGCGCTCAGTACGCAAACGAAAACCGGGGTTTTTTTCCAAAATCGTTCGGCCAACTCTCGCCGATGCTGGAGAAGCCAGAAACGTTTCTCGACGCGCGACTCAATACCCTGACTCCAAAAGATTGGGCCAAATTATCGGCTGATGAGCGTCGGGAGTGGATCGATGCCCATTGCGAGTTCGATTTCACCGACGCAGCGGGGCAAAGAGTCACCAAGATGGCCCACCCCGCAACTGTTCCGCTGGCATCGACTCGTGATCAGAACGGAGTGCGCAAGCTAACGTTGTTTGCCGACACGCACGTTGAACTCGGGCCTGTACCTCCCGCAAAGTCGCCCACCACGCGACCATAGCAAGGTTTACCCCAAATCAGCTGTAGAAGCTTGCGGCGCCCCACGCTTTGAAGTTCACCATTACAGCATGTTTTGGTAGTCGTTCGCATGACAACTGGAAAGCAGAGAACTTGCGTTTTGTGGCATACAATCAATCTTCCGACATGGATGACCGCCTGCAAAAACTCGCCGACAAGGCTAAAGCCCTGCCCAAATCGCCCGGCGTTTATCTCATGAAGGATGAGGCCGGCCGGGTGGTGTATGTGGGCAAAAGCGCGTCGCTGCGCGATCGCGTGGGCAGCTACTTCCAGCCGAGCACGAAACTGGAGATCAAAAAAGCCCCGCTGCGCGAGGTCGTGGTGGATTTCGACATCATCGAAACCGATAGCGAAGTCGAAGCCCTGCTGGCCGAGAATCGGCTGATTAAAGACATCCAGCCGCGCTTCAACGCCCGGCTGCTGGATGACAAGACGTTTCCATATTTAATGGTGACGACCGACGAGGAATACCCCGGCGTTTACGTCACCCGCGAGCCGCGGAAAGGGGCCAAGCTCTACGGGCCGTTCACCAGCGTGTATCAGTTGAAGGAAGCGGTGACGCATCTGCAGAAGGCGTTTAAGTTCCGCACATGTCATCTGGATATCCGTGAGGACGACAGCAAGAAGCGGTTCTTCCGGCCGTGCCTGCTGTACGCGATCAAGCAATGCACCGCGCCGTGTGCCGACAAAATCACCCGTCCCGCATACGGCGACGATATCCGCCGGCTGATGCGGTTTCTCGATGGCGATCGCAAATCCGTCCTGAAGGATTTGGAAAAAGAGATGGCCGCCGCCGCGTTGAATCAGCAGTACGAGCGGGCGGCTAAGCTGCGCGACGAGATTAAAGCGCTGCAGTCGCTCAGCCACCGCGCTGGTAAAGGCGAGCAGGAATTCTGGCAGCCGGAGGCGTTCGTCCTCAATCCGATGGAAGGCGTCACCGCGCTGCAGGAAGTGCTGAAACTCCCCGAGCCGCCGCGGATTTTAGAAGCGATCGACATCGCCCACCTGCAAGGCGGCGAGATGGTGGGCAGTAAAGTCTGCTTCATCGACGGCGTGCCGTTCAAAGACTGTTACCGCCGATACAAGATCAAGCACGGGCAAGGCAACAACGACTTTCTCAGCATTCAGGAAGTCGTCAGCCGGCGGTACCGCGAGGCGGGGCAGAACAACGAGTTGTACCCCGACGTGATCCTCATCGACGGCGGCCTCGGCCAACTGCACGCGGCGATGGAGGTTTTCAAGCAGATGGACCTCAAACCGCCGATGGTGATTTCGCTGGCGAAAAAAGAGGAACTCGTTTACGTGCAAGGGCAGGCCGACCCCGTGCGGTTGGCCCGCAATCATGCGGCGTTGCGGATGCTGCAGTACATTCGCGACGAAGCGCACCGCTTCGCGCAGCACTATCACCACCTGCTACGCAGCAAAGCCCAGTTGGAGCAGGACGTAAAGTCCGGCCGCCGTCCGCCGCGCGCCCGCAAACCCCGTAAATCTGCCGCCGCACCACCGGCCGATGGGCTGACTTCGCCGTCGGAAATGCCGCTTTCCACGCACCAAGCGCTCCCGATCCTTAAGCCCGCCGCCGATGACGCAAACCCCGCCCCCGATACGCCGATCGACTCCTCGGATGCTGAATGATCGGGTAGCATTCGCGCTGGGCAGATGGAAGACGTCGTCGCCGCATTGCGACTAGCCGTTGCGCAAATCAAAAACAAGGAAATTTAATTGGAGACATCTCATGCCATCCCTCATGCTCACTGACGCCCAGCGAAACGAGTTCGAACTGAACGGTTTTCTCGTGATCGAAAACGCCCTCACGCCGGCGGAAATCAGCAAGTACCTCGCGCTCGTCGACGAATTGGATCAGCGGATGCAGACCACGTTCGGCGGCAAGTCACGCAAGCCCGGCGAGCCGATGGAAGTGCGCAACAGCCTTGCCGTCGAGCCGCGGCTAATGGACATCCTCATGCACGAGAGCGCCTTCCCCGCGATCGTCGACCTGATGGGCCACAACATCTGCATGACGACGTCGCACGTTTTTTTGCGCCCGCCGACGCCCGGTGCCGCCAGTGCGTTTAAGGCGATCGACTGGCACAAGGACGGGCCTCCGCACGCTGACACGCCACCGCAAAACGGGCGCTGGCCGTGGCAGTACACGAAGATCGGCTATTTCCTGACCGACCTGACAATCCCCGACGCCGGCGCTCTCCGTGTTGTACCCGGCAGTCATCGCGTGCTGCGCCCGGCGTGGAAGCCTGGCGCGCCCGATCCGTACGGCTACATCGAAATCAAGTGCAAACCCGGGACGGCCGTTATCTTCGAGAATCGGTTGTGGCATTCGGTCGGGCCCAATTACTCGAACGTGCCACGCAAAAACATCTACATCGGCTATTGCTGGCGCTGGATGCGTCCGATCGATTACGTTCAACCCGCACCCGATATGCTTGAGCGCGCCACACCCGAGCAGCGGCAACTGCTAGGCGACGTTAAGTCGCCGATCGGATACATTCAGCCCAAGCCCCAAGACGTCCCGCTGAAGGCGTGGTTGGAAAAACGCACCGGCCAACAGGTCGCGGCAGAGGCGGGAGGAATGAACATTTAATCCGGAAGTTTGAGTCCAACGATGATTCCCAAAATTGATCTTTCCCACGGCAAGGCTCGTGCCTGGACTGAAGGCGACACGCTGAATGTAACCACCGGCCAAATCCGCCGCGTGTGGCGGTGGGCCGATGGCGGTTTCGCGACGAGCGAGGTCGCGGTGGAAGCTTCGCCGCTGGTGTGGAGCGCGTCGGCTATTGAATGCGATTGGCAACTACCCGACGCCGCCGACGCTGCCGACGCCGAACTGCAAAGTCTCGTCGCGGAAGTGTCGGACGACGAAAATTTCACCAGCCAGCACGTACAGGTCACGGCGGTCATCGCGTATCCGAAAAAAGGGTTCACGTTGAAATGGTGCGTGTGGGCCTATCCCGGCGGGCCGGGGATTCGCACGCATTTGCATGCGACTCGCACGGCTGATGCGGCGGTCGCGCCGCCGAGCGCATTCCAGGGCGGGCCCGGCGATGCTCGGGTCGATCGCGTGCCGATCGGTGAAGAGGCCAATCGCCGTCGCTATTTCGGCTATTACAACGAAACGCAGCAGCGGAATGACACGCACCAGGACCTGCTGAAGGAAGAAGTCGTCGACGGGCCGATGAAGCATCGCGAGTGGTGCGGCTGGGCGAGCGTTGCCTGCGTCGAAAGCAACGCCGGCGGTGTTGCGCTGGTGAAGGAATCGCATAAATGCGTGAACCAGCGCGGCCTGGCCGGCGGGGAGTTCGTGGTGGACCACCCGAGCGGGCTGGCGTGTACCGGATGGGGCTTGGGCGCCGCGGATGTCGCCCGCGAAAAATTTACCCCCGGCTGGGCGACTTGGACGATCACATGGGCTGGCGGTGATATCGAACGTGAAATCGCATTCAAGCGATTCGATCGCCTGCGTTATCCGATCGATCCGGCCCGCGACATCTACATTCAAGCCAACACCTGGGGCAGCACCGACAACGGCCGCGACGCCCGCCGCGCCGCAGCCGAGCCGAGCGTGATTAAGGAAATCGAAACCTGTGCGGAAATGGGGATCGACGTTCTGCAAATTGATGACGGCTGGCAGACCCCACTCGCCAGCGCCAGTTGGCAACCCGGCGAGGCGGGTTGGAAGCCACATGCAGAGAGCTACCCGGAAGGATGGAAAAACATTCGCGACCTGGCGGCGAAGCGGAACGTCAAGCTCGGCCTATGGGCGGCGGCCGAGCCGGTCAGCCTCGATGAACTCAAAGCCAGCTTTACCGACGGCCACTTCTTTCAGTACAAGCTCGACTTCGCGGTTCTGAAAACCCGCGCCGCCATCGACGCGCTGATGGCCAAGGTCCGCTCGTTTATCCAATGGACCGGCCACCGCGTGCGCGTAAACTGGGACGTCACCGAAAACCCGCCGCGCTACGGCTACTTTTTCGCCCGCGAGTTCGGCCCGATTTATCTGGAGAACCGCAAGCCGTCGCGTCCCAAGTCGGTCGTCTATCGTCCGCACACGGTGCTGCGCGATCTTTGGCAGGCGTCAAAGTATCTGAACCTGCACCGTATCCAGGGTTCGATTCAGAACGTCGATCGCGTCGACCCGGAATCCAGCGATGCGCACCTCCACTCGCACAGCTATGCGACCACGATCGCGCTGATGAGTATTCCGCTGTTCTTCACCGAGACCAAGTATTACTCGCCGCCAGCGAAGGACGAGATCCGCAAGTTGCTGGCGGTTTACAAACAGCACCGGGCCGACCTCTATCGCGGAATCGTTCACCCGATCGGCGACAAACCTGACAATCAAAGTTGGACGGGTTTCCAATGCCATCTCGCGGACGAAAACCGCGGCTACCTGACGGTCTTTCGCGAGTTGGGGAATGCTGATCCGCAACACGCGATCCGGCTGGCACGCATTCCGGGGAAAGCCATCCATCTCAGCGATCTTGTGACCGGCAAGTTCTGGGATCAACCGATCGCCGCCGACGGCACGATTACGTTGCGGATCGACAACGCTCCGGGATGTCTGTTTTTGCATTACGACTATCGCCTGTCGGCGGGTGCGTCGCGGCTGGCTATGGGCTGATCGCCGCACCGCTATGCGTTGTGACTTTTTAAGAATGGAGATCGCTGAACGTCCGCCGGAGATCACCTCATCGTTTGATCTACAAAACATTTGAAAGTCGATTGAGGCGCGAAAACCACTTTCTATCGCTGAAAACGCATGGAAAACTCGCATTGGCGGGGAACGGCTGGAGGGGATATTATTCGACCAAATCATGCACTCCACTCACGAAACTTGCGCCGTTGTTGCTCCGTCGTCCACCGATAGTCTGGGCGTACTGAACCCGTCTGACACGTTCGTACACCGGCATATCGGGCCGAGCGCTGACGAGATCCGCCTGATGCTTGACGCGATCGGCTGCGATTCGCTGGACGAACTGGTCGAGAAAACCGTTCCGGCTGCTATCCGGCTGACCAAACCGCTCAACCTCGGCCAGCCCCGTGGCGAGCACGAACTGATCGCCGAGCTCAGACAGATCGCCAGCAAAAACAAGGTGTATCGTTCGCTGATCGGGCAGGGCTACTACGGTACGATCGTCCCGCCGGTGATTCAGCGGAACATTCTGGAAAATCCGGGTTGGTACACGCAGTACACGCCTTATCAGCCCGAAATCAGCCAGGGCCGGCTTGAATCGCTGCTGAACTTCCAAACGCTGGTGTCGGACCTGACAGGCTTGCCGCTGGCCAACGCCAGCCTGCTCGACGAAGGTACCGCCGCAGCTGAGGCGATGACGATGTGCTTCGCGCTAGGCGATCACAAAAAACCCAAGTTCTTTGTATCGCAAGATTGTCACGCGCAGACCATCGCGGTGGTGCAGGGCCGCGCCAAGCCTCTTGGCATTGAGTGCATCGTGGGTGACGCCGAGGCTCACGGCTCAGCCGCAGGATTTTGCGGAATGCTTCTTCAATACCCCACGACCGACGGGCGCATCATCGATTATTCCAAGACCATCGCCCGTGCCAGGAAAGACGGCGCACTCGTCGTGATGGCAGCGGATTTACTCGCGCTGACGCTGATCACCCCGCCGGGCGAGATGGGCGCGGATATTGCCGTCGGCAGCGCCCAGCGGTTCGGCGTGCCGATGGGTTTCGGCGGGCCGCACGCGGCGTTCATGTCGACCAAGACCGAGTACGCCCGCAAAATGCCCGGCCGGATCATCGGCGTCAGTAAAGACTCCGCGGGCAATCCCGCGTATCGCCTGACGCTGCAAACCCGCGAGCAGCACATCCGCCGCGACAAAGCCACGAGCAACATCTGCACTGCCCAAGCGCTGCTTGCCAACATGGCCGCGATGTACGCCTGCTATCACGGCCCGCACGGGCTTAAGCGGATCGCGCAGCGCGTTCACTCGTACGCGTGCGCCTTCGCGGCCGGCATTAACCGGCTCGGGCACGAAGTGGTCGGTGCCGCGTTCTTCGACACCGTCCGCGTCCGCCTGAACGGCTTGCCCGCCTCCAGCGTCATCCGGGCGGCGGCGCTGAAGAAGATCAACCTCCGCGATTTCGGCGACGACACCGTCGGCGTCAGCTTCGACGAACAGACCGACCGCAAGGAAGTCGAATCCGTCCTCGCCAGCTTTGCCGGCGGGAGCACATTTCGGCTGAACGTCGATGAATTGGCGCAGAGCTTCCAATCGTCGATTGCCAATCGTCAATCATCATTCCTCCAGCACCCGGTCTTCAACCGCTACCACAGCGAGACCGAAATGCTGCGGTATATCTTCCGCCTGCAAAGCCGCGATCTCTCGCTGGCGCAGAGCATGATCCCGCTAGGCAGTTGCACGATGAAGCTGAACGGAACCAGCGAGATGCTTCCGGTCACTTGGCCGGAGTTCGGCGAGCTTCACCCGTTCGCGCCCGCGGATCAGACCGAAGGCTACGCCGAGCTGTTCTCGCAATTGGAAGCCTGGCTGGCGGACATCACCGGCTTCGCGGCCGTCTCGCTGCAACCCAACGCCGGCAGCCAAGGTGAGTACGCCGGGCTGCTCGTCATTCGCGCTTACCACGAATCGCGCGGCGACATGCACCGCGACGTCTGCCTGATCCCGACCAGCGCGCACGGCACCAACCCTGCGAGCGCCGTGATCGCCGGGTTCAAGGTGGTGCCGGTGGCGTGCGACGCTCAGGGCAACGTTGATCTGGTCGATCTCAAAGCCAAGGCCGAGCAACACAAGGCCGCGCTCGGCGCGCTGATGGTTACCTACCCCAGCACGCACGGCGTGTTCGAGGAATCGATCAAGGACATCTGCGCCATCGTCCACGCCAACGGCGGACAGGTTTACATGGACGGCGCGAACATGAACGCGCAGGTCGGCCTGACGAGCCCCGGCTTTATCGGCGCTGACGTCTGCCACCTCAACCTGCACAAAACCTTCTGCATCCCCCACGGCGGCGGCGGCCCGGGGATGGGGCCGATCGGGGTGGCAAAGCACCTCGCATCATTTTTACCAATGACCCGGATCGATTGTGGATTGTGGAATGTGGATTGTGGAAAAGACTCTTCGACAATCCACAATCGACAATCCACAATCCTTCCGGTGAGCGCTGCTCCGTATGGAAGCGCCAGCATTCTCACGATCAGCTGGGTTTACATCGCGCTCATGGGCGCAGCCGGGCTTAAACGCGCGACGGAAGTCGCCATCCTCAACGCCAACTACATGGCCAAGCGGCTGGAGTCGCACTACCCGGTGCTGTTCCGCGGCAAGAACGGATTCTGCGCCCACGAGTTCATCGTCGATGTTCGCGCCTTCGAAGCATCCGCCGGCGTGAAGGTGGACGACATCGCCAAGCGGCTGATGGATTACGGCTTCCACGCGCCGACCATGAGCTGGCCGGTGGTCGGCACGCTGATGATCGAGCCGACGGAGAGCGAATCCAAGGCCGAGCTCGATCGGCTTTGCGAGGCGCTGATCGGCATTCGTAGCGAAATTCGCGACATCGAAGAGGGCAAAGCCGACCGTGCAAATAATGCACTCAAAAACGCGCCGCACACCGCGTTCATACTGACCGCCGATGCCTGGCCGCGCCCCTACTCGCGCCAGCACGCGGCGTTCCCCGCCCAGTGGCTGCACGATTTCAAATTCTGGCCGGTCGTCGGGCGGGTCGATAATCCCTACGGCGACCGCAACTTAGTCTGCACCTGTCCGCCGATGGACTCATTTAATAGTTGAAAATGATAAACACATGAAATGCAGTGACCCGCCAAGCGGTTCCGGGATCGCCATGCGCTGTTCACGAAAAATGAGGGAAAAATCAGCGCAAAAAAAGAGAGCGGAAGGTGTCGCAGAGGGGGGGAGCTGCGACGGGGATACTTCCGCTCTCAGGATCATTCTAGGAGCCGCCGAGAGCAGCGGACCCTAATTATATTTTTTTTTGTATCTAAGTTCCCGCCATCAGCGTGTCATTGATACGATTAATAATACCTTGAAGTTCGCGCATCGACCATGAGGACTTTCACCTACACGCCGGTAGGGCATTCTATCCACTCAGAATTCAAATTACCACACGGCGATGAGCGTACTGACGCCTGAATACATTAAATAGCCACCTAAGACAAATGTAACTGTGAATACAGTATTGGAGAATACGCGATCGGTCATCCGCTTATTTAGCCAAAAACCCGTCACCGCACCGGCCAGCACCAGCGGGAGCAGGCGAATGGACAGCCAGAACAGGCTCAGATTCATCTGCCCCGCAAAGAAATAGCCGGGGAGTTTCGCATTATTCAATATCCCGAAGTAGATCGCGCACGTTCCGACGAACAATTGTCGATCAAGCCGCTGGGGAAGTAGGTAAAGGGCGATAATCGGCCCGGCCGCGTGCGCCATCGTGCTGCTGACCGCCGCCGTCCCGCCGATCACATGGTTGTGCCACCGCTTGGGCACATACAACTCGCGCTGGCCGCGATAGATCCGATAAAAGTGCAATCCTACCAAAGCCACTGATTCCAGCCCGATCTCGGTTTTAATCAGCGCCTCGGCCACCTTCTGCTGATGCGTGCCGAACCACCAGAGCATGGCCGACCCGATCACCACGCCCACCGCCGTCGCCGGAAGCAGCTTTTTGACGATCGTCAGGCTGAACAGATGGCGGTACTGCCAGATCGCCACCAGATCACCCGCGATCAGCAACGGCAGCAGCAGCCCGAGCGCTCCCTCGGCTTTGTAAGGCGTGTGGCTCATCGCCAATACCGTTATCGGAACGATCACCAACCCCACGCCGCTGCCAAAACCGCTCTTGGTAATGCCGATGAAGAAAACCGCGAAGAAAATCAGCGCCCACCACATCATGGGAGGGATTGTGGAGTGTGGAGTGTGGATTGTGGGATCACAAGCGGCGCCAGTCGATTCGACAAAACACACACCACACACCACAAACCCACCCAAGTGGTCA
>JBBROD010000006.1:0-82250 GCA_038229715.1 Tepidisphaerales bacterium
ATCTGGATCAGCAGCCGCCTGATCTCCGGCTCGGTCAGGGGAATCAAGTCTTTCGACTTTTTGAGTGACGCGTGCCCGGCTCTGAGGCGAGGAGTCTGACCGCCGTCAGGAACGCACTGGCCAGCATGCTCAGCGTGATGTGCCGGTGCCAGCCGTCCCATGACCGCACTTCGTATTCGTCCAGCCCGGTCTGTTGCCTGGCCGATTCAAAGCAAACCTCGATGGCCCAGCGTCGGCCTGCCGCTCGCGCCAGATCCTTCGCCGTCACTTCCGGCGGCACGCAGCACAGGTAGTACGCCCGTTGGTTGGTCTCGATGTGCCGTCGAATCAACAGCCAGTGCTGGTGCCCCTGATCGGTAAGAGCGCCGAACTTCGCGGCGTTCCAGTCGTACACCCGCGGGCCTTTGGAACCCTCGGCGACGCTGAAGCGGAACCCGCTGTTCGGCGGGGCATCGGCGGCAATCCGATCCACACGCTTCTGCTCGAACTTCACCCAGAGCCGCTGTTGCGACGAGACCGCGACGACGTACGTCTGCCCGCGGGACTCGAGAAAACGCCTGAATTTGCCGTCGCCGCCGTACACCTCGTCGGCCAGCACGAAGTCAGGTCTGATGCCCTGGTCCAACGCACGGCCGATCCTCTTCATCGCCAGCGCCGGCTTGGTCGCGAACGTCACCTCCTCCGGCACGCCTGCTTCCTCGCATCGCGATCGGTCGTCGCACCAGACCTTGGGCAGATACAACGCCCGGTCGATCAGTGCGTGACCCTTGCTGGTGGAGAGGGCGAGGAAGACGCCGAAGCGGAGGGCTTGCCCTCCGCACCTGAGCATTCTCGATCCGGCCGGCCGTGCCCGAATACTGTCGCTGCACACCGACCGACTTGGATCCCTTCTTCAGAAACCCTGTCTCGTCGACGATCACCGGCGCCTTGGCCTTGGTGAGGATCGCGAAATGCAATTTCACCGGCAGACCCAGGTGCTGCGAAATCCGGCTGACGGTCTGACCGTACAAAAGCAGCTGCTCGCTACTTTCTTCGGCTTTCTGGTCGGTCCACTTCGAGCGGCTGGTTTTGAAGTCGACCACATGCAGCGAACCGTCGGTCACCGTAACCAGATCGACCCGGGCCAGCAGGTCCGGCAACTCCGGATCGAGCACGACCCGCAGTTCTTCTTCAACGCCGACGATCGTCCCCTTGGGGCTGGCCAGCGGCGACTCCAAGAATGAGGCGATGATCCGATCGGCGAGGGCGTGGAGCGTGTCGACGTCTTCCCCCTTGTTGAATCGGACCGGCACTTGGTCGCCGGCCTGTTGTCGCTGGCGTCGCCAGGCATCGTGGTACGCCGTCGGAGTTGGCAGTCGTTCGCGGAGGGGGCGATGTCTGGCTGTTCGCCACCAACGGCGAAACCCTGCGGTTCCCAACGAGAACTTTTGATCGCGTTCACAAAGACGATTCAGATGTCGCCGACGACTCAGAAAACCTAAGCTTATGCTTTGACCGGGACGCCAAGTGGCTAGAGAATCCACCCCGAGTATGTGCGGCCTGCCCCGTTGCCACTGACGCCGAACAGTCCTCAGTGCTTCTGGTTGCCCCCGGTGGCCGGGCACTGGTCGTATCGGCCACAGAGTTACCTGCGGATTCTGGGAAACGGTGCACGGCTGTAACCGAGTTCTTAACCAGCGAATGGCCGCCGCAATGGGCTGTCGTCTTTGATGACCATCACGACATTTTTGTCGGCACCACCGAGAATCGAATCATCCGACTATCAGGCAAGGCACTGCGGGCGGGCTCGAAAAGCATCGACGAGCTTGTCGCTCTCCCGGGCGAGGAAGAGTACATCGGTGCGGTGACGGTCGTCGACACGGCGTTGGCGCTGGGCAATTACCTGGCCACGGTGACAACCGGTGGATACGGCAAGATCATTCTGGCTTCTGAATTCGAAGTATCCAAGGTAGGTGCCAGGGGCATTCTGGGCCAAAAGAAAGGGAAGAATTCCGGCAATCTGTGCACCATCGAGGCGGTTGATCCCAGCCGGCACCTCCTGATTGGAACGCTATACGGAACCGTACTACGGATTCGTGTCGGCGACCTGCCACCGAGCAAACGGGAGAATGTCGGTCTGAAGCTGATCCACTTGGTTGAGGGAGACCAAGTGACCTGTGCGTGTGCTTGTTAGTTCTCCTCTATTATCATGTTGCTGGTGGTCCAACGACTTGCCCATAACCCCACTTTTCAGGCATGATAATCCGGGGGCAGCGATCCATCAGCATCAGAAGGGGCGTACGGAGTGTCAACAGCCTATCACGCCAAGTATTTTGCCAATGAACTGCAGCGGCGGCACGCATCAGGCGATGTCGATCAACTGTCGATGTCGTTGTTCAACGCAGCCGTCGACCTGAACCCCCACCAGATCGAAGCGGCCCTTTTCGCGGTTCGATCCCCGCTGAGTAAGGGTGTGCTCTTGGCCGATGAAGTGGGCCTGGGTAAAACGATCGAGGCCGGGTTGGTTCTTTGCCAGTGCTGGGCCGAACGGCGCCGGCGGCTGCTAGTGATCTGCCCGGCATCTCTGCGAAAGCAGTGGGCACTTGAACTTCACGACAAATTCAATCTGCCGTCGCTGATCTTAGAGGCCAAGACTTATCGGGAGTTGCGAAAAAGTGGGGTAGCCAATCCGTTCGAGTATGGCGGCGTTGTGGTCACGTCGATGAATTTCGCGGCTCGGCTCCAGAACGACATTCAGCTGGTGCCGTGGGATCTGGTTGTCATCGACGAAGCCCATAAACTCCGCGGTGCGTATCAGACCAGCAACCGCATCGGCCGGGCGATCCGCACGGCCATCACCGACCGCAGGAAAATCCTGCTGACCGCAACACCCCTTCAGAATTCCCTGCTCGAACTGTACGGCCTGTCTACGCTGATCGACGAGTTCCTGTTCGGCGAACTGGCTGCGTTCCGCACGCAGTACATGGGGCATGACGGGGACACACAGGCCCTCAAGGCCAGGCTCCGCACCTTCTGTCACCGGACCCTCCGCCGCGATGTCCTTGAGTATGTGAAGTACACCACCCGGCGATTGCTTCGGCAGGAATTCTCCCCCAGCGACGATGAACATAAGTTGTACGAGGGGATCTCGACCTTCCTGCAGCGGGACGACACCTACGCCATCCCCAGCCGCCAGCGGGAGCTGACGACGATGGTTTTGCGAAAACTGCTGGCATCGTCCTCTCTGGCGGTGGCTTCTACCCTCAGCAAAGTCCATGACCGGCTGATCCGCTTGAAGGCCGGTGCCAAGGCCGCCGAGCCGGAGTCTCTCATCGAGCAATTGATCGCCGAGGACGATCTGGAGGCGGATCTACTGGAAGAAGTCGCTGGGGAGGACTCCGCCGGCACCGATGCCGTGACAAATCCTGTTGTTGATAGCCCGGTCATGCTTCAGCCGGAACTGCAGCCCAAAATAGATATGGCCAAGCTGGACGCCGAAATCCGCCAGCTGGATCAGTACATCGACTGGGCCCGGTCCATCCAGGTGGACACCAAGTCCCGCTCCCTGCTGATCGCGTTGAACTTGGGTTTTGCCAAGATGGCGGAACTGGGGGGCAAGCGGAAAGCCGTCGTGTTTACTGAGAGCCGCAAGACGCAGGAATACCTGCGCAACTTTCTCGATGCCAACGGCTACGCCGGGAAGCTCGTGCTGTTCAACGGCACCAACACTGGCCCGGAGACCGATCGAATATTTGAAGCTTGGGTTGCCAAGAACGGGCCGCTCGGCCGTGTCAGTGGCTCGAAGATTGCCGACCGCCGTCAGGCATTGATTGAGCACTTTGAAAACAACGCCGAGATATTGATCGCCACCGAATCAGCCGCAGAAGGCATCAATTTGCAGTTCTGCTCGATGGTCGTGAACTACGACCTGCCGTGGAACCCGCAACGGATCGAGCAGCGTATCGGCCGCTGTCATCGCTACGGGCAGAAGTCCGATGTGGTCGTCGTCAACTTCCAAAACCAGCGTAACCAGGCCGACGTACGAGTCCTGCAATTGCTGGAACAGAAGTTCAACCTGTTCGACGGCGTGTTCGGTGCGTCGGATGACGTGCTGGGCACGATCGAGTCCGGCGTCGATTTTGAAAAACGCGTTCATGCCATCTATCAGTCCTGCCGCACCCCGACCGAGATCGAAACCGCGTTCGCTGCCTTGCAGAAAGAAATGGAAAGCTCCATCGCCGTCCGTATGGCCGAGACTCAGAAGAAGCTGCTGGAGAATTTCGACGAGGACGTTCACGACCGCCTCAAGGTCCGCCTGACCGAAACCAAGCAGCGGCTTGGCCGGTTCGAGCGGATATTCTGGGATCTGACCAAGTTCGTCCTGCAGAAGCTGGCCGAGTTCAACGACGCTCGGGCGGAGTTCACGCTCGACACCTCGCCCAGGCCCGACGTTGAAACTGGTCGATACCGACTGATTTCTCACAACGGCGAAAAACTGCTCGACAAAGACACCCTCAACAGCCATTTCGTCTATCGCCTATCGCACCCGCTGGGCGAGCATGTGCTCGATACCGGCAGAACAATTGCTACGCCGCCAGCCCATGTTCAGTTTCACGCCACCGGCAACCCTGTACGAGTGGCCATGGTCGAATCGCTCAAAGGCAGGTCCGGGCACCTGATCCTTACTCGGCTGACCATCCATTCGCTTGACCAGGAGGAGCACCTGCTGTTCAACGCCGTCACCGATGACGGCAACCCGCTCGACCAGGAAACCTGCGAGAAGCTGTTTTCGATCCGTGGCACAACGTCTGACATAACGTTGTCATCAGAGGTGAGTAAGTTACTACATGACGATGCTGAACGGCATCTGGCCGCAGTAGTAACCAAGTCGCTGGAATCGGGTAATAACGGATCGTTTCAGGGACTCGACCTGTTCGACCGGCACACCACGCTGCAGTTCTTCTGGGAGTCGTTGCTGGACAGCTACGCGATCGACTTCCTCGCCACACCGCTGG
Organism: Tepidisphaerales bacterium; assembly: GCA_038229715.1. Lineage (GTDB taxonomy): Bacteria > Planctomycetota > Phycisphaerae > Tepidisphaerales > Tepidisphaeraceae > JANMES01. The sequence continues at coordinate 4,995 of JBBROD010000006.1, forward strand.
ACCCCGCGAAACAGGAAGTGACCGCCGAGGCGAGCGCCATCAGTGCCGTTCTGGCACGGGCGGTGAAAGGGCAGTGGGAGCCGTTCGCCTCGCCGGGTGCGGGTCAGGACTGGCGCTGGGAGGATCGTAAGTACAGCGGCTCGTCCTTGGTGTGGGAAGACCGCGTGGTCATCCACCTGCAGCTGTTCCCCCGGCAGAAACAGGCCACGCCAGAGCAGCGTCGTCCGCGGATTCGCCGGCGGTATGGGTCGCCGCCGTCTTCACCGCCGCCGACGGCGTAACGAATCAGGTGCAAGGGGGCCGCCAGAGTCCCCGGTCATGGGGCCGGGGACTTTTCAATGAGGGTCGCCGCGGGGATGGTTGTGATCAAACCGGGCGGACTATGGCCAGCCGCGTCAATCGATTAGCTGGCATGTGCCGCACCAGCCGATGAATACCGTGAACCTAACGCCGAGGAAGGTATGTTGTCATGTCAATGCAGGCCTGTGCAAACTTCGCCCGGCGTGAACTGGGCGAGTCAATTTCTAATCGGGCCAGTTCGGTGGCCGATCAGCGTTCCCGCTTCGGACGTTTCAATAGAAAGGTGGAATCCATGTTCAGCACCTCCAAACCATGCTCCCGCACGATTCTGTGGACGATCGCCATCCTTGTGGCCTTGAAGTTGGGCGGCGAGCCTGCGCGGGCCGGGGAAAAAGAAGACCGAATCACGACGCTGACTGAACGGGTCGAACTGCTTGAGAAACTTATTATCAAAGATTCTTTCCACCCTGATAAGACTGTCCTTGCTCGTCTGGAATCGGTCGAGGAGAACGTTAAGGGCCTAACCAAGTCCGGTGTGGTGGACGGCAAGGCCGACGATAAGGCTCAAAACGATCTCCAGCGCAGCCTGAAGGAGACGCAGAGGAATATCGAGCAGATCGAACGCCGGCTCAAGGCGGCTGAACAGGACAAACCGGCCGGCGGGGATACTGCGGATTTGAGGGAACTTCGGCGTGACCTGAAGAACGTGCAGTCGACCGTCGACGCTCTGGGCGACCGAGTGCGAAAGTTGGAAGCCAAGCGGTAGGAGGCGATTACGGCCAGGCGTAAGAATCCCTTCCGGATGTGGGCGGGGTAGTCATCGTTAATAAACGGCAAAAAAAAAGCCCGCAGAATGATGGTGACGTAGGGGGGGACGTCACCGAGGATCCGCAGGCCGCTTGCATAATACGAGAGGCGATAAAATTTGCAAAAGAAAAACGGAACTCACCCACGTTAGGGTTGAGGTCGTGTCTGTCGCCCGGTTTTGGGCCTTCGACAACACTTAGGGGCCAGAGCTGATCACGCCGGTTTGATGTTCAACAATCTTACACACACTGAAAATAAGACCTTGGCGGAGAGCGGGTGTCGATCATTACCCTCCCGCCCATGCTACGCGTGCTGTTCCTGGACATGAACTCATTCTTCGCGTCGGTCGAGCAGGAACTGCAGCCCGAGCTTCGTGGCCGTCCCGTCGCGGTGGCCGCCGTGAATGTCCCCACCGGCTGCTGCATCGCCGCCAGTTACGAGGCCAAGGCGTTCGGCGTGAAGACCGGCGTCTCGGTGGCCGAGGCCCGAATACTGTGCCGGGGTATTCGCATCGTCGAGGCCCGGCCGATCGAGTACGTCCGTTGTCACCACGCCATTGTGGATGCGGTCCAGTCCTGCCTGCCGATTTCGGCGGTGCATTCGATCGACGAGATGTCGTGCAGGCTGATGGACAACGAGCGGGACCGCGTGCCCGACTTGGCCCGCCGGCTCAAGCAGGCCATCCGCGATCAGGCCGGCTCGTCGCTGCGGTGTTCGATCGGCGTGGCCCCTAACCGGCTGCTGGCCAAGATCGCAGGCGATATGCAGAAGCCGGACGGGCTGACGGTCTGGAATGAATCGGACCTACCGCACTCGCTCTACCCGTTGAAACTGACCGACCTGCCCGGCATTGCCAGCCGCATGCAGGTGCGATTGAACGCGACGGGTATCAAGACGGTAGGGCAACTCTGCACGGCACCCGAAAAAATGTTAGAAACAGCATGGGGCGGCGTTGTGGGCCGGTGGTGGTTTCGGTGGCTACGCGGCGAGGATTGGCCCGAGAAGCTGACCCACCGCCGAACGGTAGGCCATTCCCATGTTCTCCCCCCGGCGTTGCGCACGCACGACGCAACTTACGCAGTGCTGGTCAAGCTGATCGCCAAGGCGGCCACGAGGATGCGGCGGATCGGCTACTCGGCCGATCGGTTGTCGGTTGGAGTTGATTACCTGGGCAAAGGGGGCTGGTCCCACGAGTGCCGGCTGCTGGGGTGCCAAGATACCCTCACGCTGGTGTCGGCCTTCACCGCGTCATGGCCGGATCGGCTGGCGGGCGTGCCGCTGCGGGTGTCGGCCAGGTTGCATAAGCTGTCATCGGCCGCGTCGATGCCCGGGCCGCTGTTCCCGGGCGAGGCGAACCGGGTGAAGCTTTCGCTGGCGCTGTACCGGATCAACTCCCGGTGGGGCAAGGATGTGGTACATGTCGGCGTGACGCATGACGTACTGGCCAGTGCGCCGACGCGGATCAGCTTTACGCAGATTCCCGATTGGCGAGGGATTTCTAAATGTGGCCAAGGGCTATCGTCATCCCACCAACTTCTGGAGCTCTTTGATCTTCCGAATCACTGCTTCGTCCTGAATAGTCCTGTACAACTCGGTGGTCCGGATGTGGCGATGACCCAATCGCATCCGGGAATACTCCAGGCCTGCGGCATCGGCGAAGGCTGTGCCGGCAGCGTGGCGGAGCTGATGTGGGAACCAATGGTGTTCGCGATTCCACTCGTAGATTTCCTGCATCCACACCGGATTCTGTTCTGCGACCTGCCGATATCGCTGCTCGAAATCGCCTCCATTTCCAGCCAGAGCAGACACTGCCGCTTTCATCGCGGCGAGGCGGGGGCAGGGGAAGGCCTTCTCGCAGGCCCGTGTAATCGCCCGACGGTAAACGTCCGGCGTGTATTGATCACCGACCGTACGGAGCGGTTTCTTTGAGCGATTCGTGCCGGGGCGATTTCCATAGGACAGGGGAGTACGCCGATTGGCGTGAAGTTTCTCACGCCGTTGCTGTTCAGACTCAATCGGGCTGAAGACAAACGCCTCGGCGGGACGGGCAACGTATTTCTGCAGGATGGCTTGGGCTTTACCTTCAATGTAGAGCGTGCGGATATGGCCCCGCCACGCTTGCTTATGTTTGGGCGGGTGGTACAGCCAAACCTCGGGGTCGCGGCGATCGATGTCACACCACCGCACGTTGCAGATGTCCTGCGATCGGCCGCCGATCAGCCGGTGGACCCGGACCATGTCCGCAATTGTGGGCTGAAGGTGGGGCAGTGTGGCGTCGACGACGGACTCGGCGACCATTTCAACGCGCTCAGTCTCCCGGACACCGAGTCTGCCGGGCTTTACGGCCCGCACGGTCTGGAGGGCATGAAATACACCGGGCTCCACCAGTTCCTCGGAGACAGCCCACTTGAAAACGGACTTGATACGGCTGAACTGCTTGTTGGCGTTGCTTCGGCACCAGTCTAGATCGACCACGGCGTGTTCCTGCAGACGCTTGAGTTTCTTCGGCGAGAAGTCGTTGGCCGCTTCGTCAGCATACAGACTAAAAAGGGGCCGGAGCGCTTGGCGGTAGTTGTCATACTCGCTGCCGAGGGTCCCGTCGCTGCGGGTGTACTCGATCTTGGCGTGATCAAGGAACTGGTCGATCAGGCCGGTGATCGTCAGCGGCGATTGATTCAGCTCCCTGGCAAACTGTTCACCGTTCGTTACTCGAGCATGCAGCTGTCCCGACTTGTAGCGGGCGATGAGATCCCAGTATGCCTTGGGGGGCGATTTCTGGAACTTTCCGAAGTAGTAGTCGGTGCCGCGGATCCGGCAATGACCATACGAATTTTTATTCCGGTACTTGGGTAGACGTGACATGAGCGGCCTCCCTAACGGAGGAAAAGTGGTACATACCACTTTTCATCGGGTTTCGGGCCGCACTGCCGGACGCCGGCAGGTTCGCGTAACTACGCATTCGGCATGGGTTTATGACAGTGGGCGATGAGGGGCTTGAACCCCCGACCTCACGGGTGTGATCCGTGCGCTCTAGCCAGCTGAGCTAATCGCCCGATCGCGATGGTTAGTCGCTAATTCGTTGACGATAGTAAACCGTGAACCTTTGTGCGTCAACGCGGGCGCGGGCAAATGACAGTCGCCAGCTGCCGCGGTGCGTTGGCGTTGATCACGATGGTGTTGTTTTGTTGTCTTCATGAATCGATTCACCCCCGCCTCGAGCTTGGGCAATCTCAAATTGCAATTTACGGGTTTTCGGAGTTTCGCGTATCACGTAATATGACCCATCTGATCATTTACCAGGAGCCCGATTTTGGACAAGACGTTTCAATGGACTTTCCCGCTTCCACGTACGCACACCGGCATGCTGCTCGGGAACGGCGTGATGGGGGCGATGGTTTGGGGAGAAGGCAATACCCTGCGAATCACCGTGAACCGCGGCGATTTCTGGGACCACCGTGGCGGAAGAAAGTGGACGGACCAGATGTCGTTTTCGGTCATCCGCGAACGACTTGAACAAAATGATCGGACAGGCCTGTTGGCGGCGTTCAAAATAGAACCGCCGGCGCCGATGCAGCCGGCCAAGCCGAGCCTCCTGCCGCTAGGGCGCTTGGAATTGGTCTTTCCCCAACCGTGGAAACTGACGGCGGGGCGAATCGAACTCGGTTCGGGCACGGTCGTCGCGACGCTGATCGATGATCGGGGCGTGTCGCGCGAAGTGCAAATCAACCTTGCAATGGATCGGCCGGTGTTGTGGGTGCGATGTGATGAGGGTCTGCCGTCGCCGGATATTCGGACCGTCACTTGTTGGGATTATCCAGCCGTTGCAAAGCACCTCCGCGAGATTGCCATTGCCGAGCCTGAAAAGTTTGAGGAAGACGGTTGGTTCGGCTGGGTCCAATCACGGCCCGCTGAGGGCGATCGCCCTTTGTGCGTGATGGGCAAGAACGATGCGTCGCGACGAAGCGTGTTGGTCGCCTTGGAGTACGGCGACGACGCCGCATCAGCTCGATCGCAAGCTCGATCGCAATTGCAACACGTACACCAAGGTGGTGACGAGCGATTCCGGCAGGCCATTCGCGATTGGTGGGATCGCTATTGGGCGAACGTGCCGCAACTCCAGATGCCGGACGCGGATATGGAGTTTCTTTACCACTATGGCATGTACAAGTTCGCGGGCCTGACTCAACCGTCCGGAGTGGCGGCGGGATTGCAGGGGCCGTGGATTGAAGAATATCAGTTGCCTCCGTGGTCCGGCGACTACCACTTCAACATCAACGTGCAAATGTGCTATCAGCCGGCGTATGCGGGGAATCAACTCGAGCATCTCAAGCCGCTGTTCGCTTTGGTGAAGTCGTGGCTGCCGATTCTGCGAGACAACGCGAAAAAACTCGTCGGGATCGATGACGGCCTGGTATTGCCTCACGCGGTGGATGACCGATGCAATATCATCGGCGCGTTTTGGACGGGCACGATCGACCACGGTTGCACCGCGTGGGTCGGCAAGATGATGTTCGACTACTGGCTCTACGGCGGCGATGAGGCGTTTTTACGCGAGACGGCCTATCCATTTTTGCTCGGAGCCATGCGCGTGTACGAGGAAATGCTTGAGCGCGACGCCGGCGGCGCATTCAGCTTGCCGATCAGCGTCTCCCCGGAGTATCGAGGCGCGGCCATGAACGCGTGGGGCCGAAACGCCAGTTTCCAATTGGCGTGTATTCATTGGCTGATTCGAGCGCTGAACGAATGCTGTCGCGTGCTCGGCGAATCGCCTCGGCCGGTGTGGAGCGAGATCGAAACTTCGCTGCCCATGGCGTGTGTTGAAGGCGATGCACCGCATCGGCGCATTCATCTCTGGTCGGGAACCGATCTGGAAGAAAGCCATCGCCACCACAGCCACTTGGCAGGTATTACCCCGTTCGACGTGATCGATCCGAAAGACCCAGCGTGGCGGGACGTGGTATCGCAATCCATTAACCACTGGATTCGCAAAGGCATGGGATTGTGGTCGGCCTGGTGCATGCCTTGGGCATCGGCGCTGCATCAGCGGGTCGGCAATGCGGAAATGGCCGTGATGATTCTGAAGATCTGGAAATCCGTCTTTACCAATCCCGGGCACGGCACGCTGCACGATTGCGAATTCCCGGGATTTACGCTGATGGGCGTCACCGCGTCCGCCAGCCCGGACACCCGCGGCGAGAAGATGCAAATGGACGCGGGCATGGGCGTTACCGCCACGCTACTCGATGGCATGGCACAGGCGCGTAAGGGCGTGATCTATCTGTTCGCAGGCGCCCCGAAAGCCTGGAAGGATGTGGCGTTCTCGGGCATTCGTTGTCCGGGTGCATTTTTAGTCAGTGCCGCCCGAAATGCGGGACAGGTGAGTTCAGTCACCGTGTTCAGCGAGCGCGGCGGAGAATTCCGGCTGGCGAACCCATGGCCGACAGGTGCGAAAGTTCGTAGCTCGGCGGGTGCGTTGATTCCGCTGGCGCCCGTTCTCACTCTGCCTATGAAGTCTGGAGAATCGATCACACTGACCCCCGAACGGTGAAGTAGCCGGGCTACTCAGCGGCGTTTAGAATTGTTTCGATCTGTCGCCGATGGAGCGACATGTGAAACGCCGTGAAGAAATGTCATCTCGCCGCATCGAGCGGTCCGAACCACGGGTGGCGCTTGTAGTATTGGATTGATCGCTTCGTCGGCTGGACGACTCCGCTTTTACGAAGCCGGTAAAGACAATCCGCCGCCCGTGACATGGGCGATTACCGCCTCGATCAGCCCCTCATTGGCGGGGGGAAAGCGGTAATCTCGCAGTTGCGGCGGATCGATCCACAGGAAGGCTTGGCACTCAATCAACTGGGGTTCGCCGGATTCGAGGTGGCAAAGGAAGGGGTGCAGCGTCACGACGGCGGTTTTATAGTCGTGGACGACCGGATTGAAGGCGTGCACCGGCGTGACGACGATCGAGAGTTCTTCCTGCATTTCGCGGTGCAAGGCTTGGTGGAGAGATTCTCCCTTTTCGCGTTTCCCGCCGGGGAATTCCCAGTACCCGCCGAAGGAGTCGTTTTCCTTGCGTTGGGTGATGAGGATTTTCCCGCCGCGGGCGACGATGGCGATGGCGGCGTCGATTTGCTTCATGTAGGCCCTCAAACGGCGGTTTCGCCCAGTCTACCGAACTGTTCGGCCCTGTCGAATTCGCTCCCAAACCACCGCTAATAGGGGCAAGACGGGCTCTGCCGACTAGGGGAAGTGGTCCGATGTAAGGCATTGTCTGTCATGGTGTTATGAGCGACACAATAAATTTCCCCCAGCCGGATTCGTTGATTGACACTGGATTTTGGCAAAGGTATAGTCCGAAAAGCAATGGCGGCGACCGTCGCTGAGCACAATTCAAGCGGCTTTATGCCGTGGCGCACTTCCGGAGGTGGATTGGAGCCACCCCTCCGGAAGTTTTTTTTTGCCATCCAGCCAACTCTATCCAAGACAGGCTTCCGCAAAAGCCGAAGCAGCTTCGTGACACCTTTTTCTATCTCTGATCTTCTCTACAATCGCCGCCACACATGACCGAACTTGCCGATTCTCCTTCGTTGCATCGTGATCAGTTCCTTGCACGCATTGTTGAAAACCGCTTTCTCTGCCGCGAGCACTATCTGCTCGTCCTGCATGTCGAGCGATTCCCTTCGACCGCACCCGGACAGTTCGTTCAAGTTTCCTGTCGCGAGCCGATGGCGCAGGAAGACGTGGTTCACGAATGGCAGCCGGGCGAGCGATTGCTGTTGAGCGATCCGGATTTGCTCCACCCGCAAGCCACGCTGCGTCGTCCGTTCTCGCTGGCGGGTCGGCGGGATGTGGCCGGCGGGGTGGAGTTGCAGTTGATCCATCGCATCGTTGGCATTGGCACGGATTGGCTTAGCCGACTTGCGGCCAGCGATACAGTCAACGTCCTCGGCCCGCTGGGGAATAAGTTCATCCTGCCGACAAAGAACGAGCAGGCATTGCTTGTCGGCGGCGGGGTGGGGATTCCGCCGATGCTTTATCTAGCGAAAATACTTGCCAACACGTCCGCCGTCGCGTTTTGCGGGGCGCTTTCACGCGATCTGCTTCCGCTGAAACTGACCGACGACAAAGAGTTCCCGATCGGCGACTTCGCCGTTCACGGCCTAAAGAGTTTCGTGACCACCGACGACGGCAGCGTCGGCCGAAAGGGCTACGTCACCCAAGCCTTGGAGTCTTACCTGAATTCACTCAGTCCTCAGTCCTCAACCCTGAGTCCTGTCATCTATACCTGCGGCCCCGAGCCGATGATGAAGCGCGTCGCCGAGATCGCGATGAGCCGCAACATTCCCTGCCAGATCGCCGTTGAGCGGGCGATGGCGTGCGGCATGGGGACGTGTCAGTCGTGCTGCATCAAAGTGAAAAAGCCCGATGCGTCACAGCCGCCACTGCCCGGCAGCGATTGGTGCTACCGGCTGGCATGTACCGACGGCCCCGTCTTTTACGCCACGCAGCTCTTGTGGTAAAACCGCGTGCATGACAACCATCGGCATGCATTACGACGTGATCCCCGGCAAGGAAGAAGAATTCGAAAAAGGATTCCTCGCCACGATCGAACTGATGAAAACCCTCCCCGGCCACGTGGAAAGCCGCATGTTTGAGGACATTGCGATCAAGGGCAGCTACGTCATCCTGAGCGAGTGGACGCGGACGGAAGATTTCCAGGCGTTTATCGCGTCGGAGGCGTTCAAGAAAGCAACCGCATGGGGGAAAGCGGAAATCCTTCGCGGGCGCCCGAAGCATAAGGTTTATACGAATCAGTGATTGTGAAGGGTCGGTCGATTAGCGTTAGTGGATCGTGGATTCTTCCTGTAACGCCGCACCTTGCTGAAGCGAAGTGGCCGATGCGTTCGGTCCGCGCGCGAGTAGTTTTTCAACACCCTTGCGGGTCATCCATCTAAAGACGATCGCAGAGTATTTCGCGCCGCACAGGTACATCCCCGCGATGTGAACCAAGTGCGAGGAAAAGTAAATCACCGTTCCGCCGATCACCAGAATCCAAGGTTGTTTCCAGTACGCCGCCAGTGTGCCCAGCAGCGCGATCACCGGCCAGCACATCGCAAAGCTTAGCGCGATCAGGAACATGCCCAGGAAGATCCGCCAGTCGGGTTTTCCTTTGAATGCCGACAGGTCGGCGCGGTCATCGATCGCGCGGCGGACGTAGCCGAATTGTGAGAGACGCAGGCCGATCTTGTAGGCGAGTGAGTTCACGGGTAGTGTCGCACGAAGCGTTCAGGAGCCGCGTGACGATACCACCCCAAGCCGAGTCGAGCCAGTGGATCGAGCCGGCGGCCGTCACCGATGCGGACGAAGCGTGGCGGTTCTTCGGATCGATCTATTGTATCTCGCTGCGAACCCGGCCCGATCGTCGCGAAGCGGCCGCGGCTGCGTTCGGAGAGATCGGGCTTGACGCGCGCGTGACGTTTTTTCTTGCTGACAAGCACCCAACCGATAGCGAGCAGGGGATTTACGAATCGCACATAGCTTGCCTGCGGGCCGGATTGGGAAAAGGGAACGGGCCGATCGTGGTGTTTGAGGATGACGTGCGGTTCAAGCATTTCCGTCCCAGGACGCTGGCAGGGGCGGTCGAGTTTCTTAGGGGAGACTCAAACTGGCAGGCATTTTTCTTCGGCTGTTACGTCCGCTCGTCTGCTTCAACCGCCAACCCGGCCGTCCGCAGCATTCGATACAAATGCACCGCCCACGCATACGCCCTTAGCCGGGCGATGGCGGAGAAGCTTGTTGCGATCCCATGGAGCGGCGTGGCGTTTGACGATCTGCTCCGCGACCTCGACGCCGGTCAATACTTCATGGCCTGTCCGGCGTTTGCGTTTCAATCCGGCGCGTCCACCGACAACGACAAGCAACTCAAGCTCGACCGCGTCCGTCGCTGGTTCGGCGGGATGTACTTCTCGCAGCGGTGGGACGAGTTCAGCCATCGCCGATGGCGATCGATGATCGTCATGCACATCCTGTCGATTCTGCTGATTGCGGGAATCTTGTGGCGGATCTTCAGGCCTTAGCGATAAACCAGTGCAACTCAGGATTGCCGGTTGTGCATCGCGATTCGACCATCGTAAACCCAGCGGCCGTCAGCAGATCGCGGATCGTTTCGATCGAGCGGTGGTTCACCGTCCCGCCGAGATGCTTGCGCTTTTGAACCTGCAGCCGCCAAAGGAATGAACCGCCAAGCGTCGGCGGAACGAGCGAACGCAGGAATAAGAACCCGCCGGCCTGTAGTCGGCCGTGCAGGCGGTTGAATGTGACGGCCAACTCTGCGTCGGTCAGAAAGTGGATCATGTCGAGGCAGAAGGCGGTGTCGAACTTCTCCGGCAGCCCCGCGACTTCAAAATCCGGCGCACCGGCCACAAACGCCTGACCGCGCGGCGCGAACGATCGATTGGCCGCCTGCACGCGGTGCGGGTTCGGGTCGAGCCCGTAGATCGTCACGTCCGGGCACCATTCCAGCAGCACATTGCCCGCCACGCCGAACCCGCAGCCGAGATCCATCGCCACCCGCGGCGGGGGCGCAAGTTTCAAAAACTCCGGCAGGTCGATGAACATCGGATCGAGTCGCATTTTGTACCAGGCGAACATCCACGCGAACGTGCCCGAATGTTTGAAGCGGTACTGCGCCCGATTCCGCCAGCCGGTGAGCTTGCCGAGCGATTTAAGAATCTCCAGTTTCGCCCGGATGACGTACGGCTGCGCGAAACCCGCCGCGATCGGCAAAGCGAGCAGGATCACACCTGCGATCACGACGTGAGAAAGGACGGCTAGAATCATAACGTGTGGCGGCATTATTCGATTTCGGCTCATGGAAGCAATGCAGCGCGCCCGCTTTTGTGAATGCTGCCGCTTCCGCTACAATTCCCGGCTCGAATTTGGAAAGTTATTTCCCGACAGGAGCGCCCATGAGTCTTTCACAAGCCGACCCGAAAATCGCCGATCTGATCAGTCTCGAATCCAAACGACAGGCCAGCACGCTGGAGATGATCGCCAGCGAAAACCACGTTTCCAGCGCCGTCATGGAAGCCGCCGGCTCGTGCCTGACAAATAAGTACGCCGAGGGCTATCCCGGCGCGAGGTATTACCAGGGCTGCGGCTACTACGATCAGGTTGAAAACCTCGCGATCGATCGCGCCAAGCAACTGTTCGGCTGCAAGCACGCCAACGTCCAGCCGCACAGCGGGGCGAACGCTAACATGGCGGCGTTTATGTCGATGCTCAAGCCCGGCGAGCCATTCATCAGCATCAACCTTTCCAGCGGCGGGCACCTCAGCCACGGGATGAAGCTCAACACCTCGGCGATCTTCTACAAGCCGTCGCACTACGAGCTCGATTCGAAGACGGAATTGATCGACTTCGATTCCGTCCGCGCCAAGGCCAAGGAAATCAAGCCGCGAATGATTATCTGTGGTTACAGCGCTTACTCTCGCGTGGTGGATTTCGCCAAGTTCCGCGAAATCGCCGACGAAGTAGGCGCGTACGTGATGGCTGACGTTGCGCACATCGCCGGGCTGATCGTCGGCGGGGCGCATCCGTCGCCGTTCCCGGACGCTCATGTCGTCACGACTACGACGCACAAAACCCTTCGCGGCCCGCGCGGCGGGTTGATCCTGACCAACGACGATGACCTGGCCAAAGCGATCAACCGCAGCGTGTTCCCCGGCAGCCAAGGCGGGCCGCTGATGCACATTATCGCCGCCAAGGCCGTCGCGTTCGGCGAGGACCTCAAGCCTGAATTCAAAACGTACGCAGCCCAAGTGGTGAAGAACGCCCAGTCGCTGGCAGGCGCTTTAATGAAACACGGCTACCGCATCGTCAGCGGCGGAACAGACAACCACCTGATGCTCGTCGACCTGCGGGCGCTGAGCCCTGATCTGACGGGAATTGAAGTGGCCGTCGCGCTCGAGAAGGCAGGCATCATCTGCAACTACAACGGCGTCCCGAACGACCCGCGTCCGCCGCGCACGACTAGCGGTATCCGCCTCGGTACGCCGGCGCTGACGACGCGCGGCTTGAAAGAAACCGACTTGGTCACCGTCGCCGATTTCATCCACAAGGCCATCCTCGCCAAGGCCGACGAGGGCACGCTTCAAAAGCTCCGCGGCGACGTCGCGGCATTTGCGGGTAAGTTCCCGATGCCGCACTGAACCTAAGGATGAAGGAAGGACGTCGCAGAAGGACGAAGGATGAAAACGGACGATCAGGACGACAACTCGCCTGCTCCTTTTTCATCCTTCCGTCTTCATCCTTCATCCTTTTCCTATTTCCCCTCGATCCCGCCTCCGATTGAGTTGAAGTTGACGGAGTTACCCGAGCATCCTTGTCCTTACCTGCCCGGTCGGACGGCGCGTAACCGAGGCTTTTGGGCGGACAAGATTCCCGGCGATCTCTATCGCGATTTAATGGACGCTGCGTTTCGCCGCAGCGGCAAGGTGGTCTATCAACCGATCTGCACCGGCTGTCGCCAGTGCGTGCCCATTCGCGTGCCGGTGAATCGATTCAAGCAATCAAAATCGCAACGCCGGTGCTGGCGGAAGAATGCTGACCTGCGCGTGGAAATCGGGCATCCTGAACTCAGCGACGCTAAACTTCAGCTTTACGAAAAATACGTCGCGCAGTGGCACGGATCAAAGTCCAATATCGAGGCCGACGATCTCAAGATGTTCCTTTACGATTCCCCCGTCCCGACCGCGGAGTTCGTCTACCGCAATGCGGCGGATGACATTTTAGCCGTGGGCATTTGCGATATCGGGGACGATTCCCTCAGCAGCGTGTACTTCTACTTCGATCCGGAGCAGGCGCACCGCTCCTTGGGAACGTTCGGAGCGCTATTTGAAATCGAATACGCCCGATCTCAATTGTTTCACTATTATTACTTAGGTTATTGGATCAAGGGTTGCGCGGCCATGAAATACAAAACCAGCTATCGACCGTGCGAATTACTCGGGACGGACGGTGCATGGCGTACCATGGCGGAAACCGCTTCAACCTCCGATTGAAACGGCCGAGGTTGCCTCTCGGTATTCAGTTTGGTACACCTTGATCAATTACTGAATTCGTAGCAGCCCGCGAGGGAGGTCACTAAATTGACGAACGTTGCAGCGGCCAATCTCTCGGCCAAGAAACTTCGAATCCTGATCGTCGAAGATCACGGCCCGACACGGATCGCCATGAGCCGATTGATCCGCCAGGCCGGTGCTGAAGTCACCACCGCGCGCGACGGCGAAGAAGGATTAAGCCTCCTGCTCACGCAATACTTTGACGTGCTGCTGACGGATCTGCGAATGCCCGTGATGGACGGTTTTGAGTTGCTTAATCAAGCGATGAAACTTCCCGATACCAAGCGTCCCTCGCGCATCATCGCCATCAGCGGCGAATACGAAGCGGGCGCACTCACCGGCCAGCCGGTGCAGTTCCTGGCTAAACCGTTCAACCTCGACTCACTGCTGAACATGCTCGGCGGACAGCCGAACTGAGTGGGCGCAAAAAGTTAAAAGCGACGAACGATGAGTGTTCAAACTCGTCGTTCGTCGCTTTTAACTTTCTACAAGTAGGCTGAGTTCAGGCAACCGTCACAAACGTCGCGACACTTGCGAGATCGCGGAGGGTCTGCGGCGTAGCCCTGACGGTGGCGGCGAGGCCTTTGGCGAGGATCGGGTGGACTTTATTCGGGCGCTTGGTCCAAATCTGTCCGCCGCGACGCTTGGGGAGTTCCTTAAAGTTCGCGCTGCGGATTTCGATCGGGCGATAGATCGCCTTATCCTGCATGAAAAGACGTTCGATCGTCTTGCGTGCGCCTTCGCGATTGATGTTCTTGCTGATGGTTACTTTTACGGTCTTCACTGCCATGTGCTGCTCCGATTCAAAAGAGCGGGGAATTGTACAGATCGGACGCGATGTGGCAAGTCACAAACTATCTGCCCATTGCCGATGGGCGTTCATGGATTGGAAATCCCGGTTTTTTGCGGTTTAGGTGGCAATCGCCATTGGGTGATCGGTCATTCTGATGACGCGGTCGGTCTTGGCATCCCGCTTGATCGACTGATACAGCGTGTCTCGCTCAACGGGCGTTTTGCCCGCTTCCCGTATCAATCGGCGGATATCGTTCTCGTGAAATTCCTGATGCACGCCCTCACCTTGCTTCTTCGTAATGTCATACCAAACGACGGTTCCGTCCAAATCGTCGCAGCCCCAATCCAGAGCGAGCTGGCTCAGGCCGATGCCCTGCATGATCCAGAAGGCTTTGATGTGCTTGATGTTGTGCAGCATTAGCCGGGAGATCGCTAAAGTCTTCAGGTCGGTCAGCCCGGTCGGGCCGGGGAGATTCCCGAGTTCACTTTGATCGGGAATGAAGCTCAGTGGGATCATGCAATTAAAGAATGCTTTCCCACCGGCTATTGATTCGGTTTGGAGTTCCCGAAGTTTGATCAGGTGCCCGATCCGCTCCTCCGGCCGTTCGACGTGGCCGTACAGCATGGTGGCGTTGGTATAAATTCCCAGGCTGTGGGCGATGCGATGCACCTCGAACCAGCGGTCGGCCCGGACTTTGCCTTTGAAGACTTCGTCATGCACGCGGTCGTCGAAAATCTCCGCACCGCCGCCGGGCATGCTGCCCAAACCGGCCTCGCGTAGCGCGGCCAGCACTTCCGCGATGCTCATCCGCGAAATCCGGCTGAAATGAATGATCTCAATCGCCGTGAACGCTTTGATATGCAATTCCGGGCACTGCCGGCGAATGCCCCTGAGCATGTCCGTGTAGTAATCGAATTTTAGCCAAGGGTGCAGCCCGCCGACGATGTGGACTTCGGTCGCTCCCGCGTCGGCGGCTTTTTGGGCGGTGGCGATAACCTGCTCGACGGGCATCTCGTACGCGCCGTCCTCGCCGCGCTTGCGATAGAAACTGCAGAACTTGCACGACAGCGCACAGACGTTGGTGTAGTTGATGTGGCGATTGCGGTTGTAGAAAGCCTTGTCGCCGTGGAGTTTCGTGCGGACCCAATTCGCCAGCCGACCCACGCCATGAATATCGCGGCTGGCGTATAGCGCCTCGCCGTCGCTTTGCGACAACATCTCCCCGGCCTGCAACTTTTCAAATAACGGACGCAGTTCGGGGGCTGATGTGTTGGCGGTTAATTCGTCCATAACTACAGGAGTATAGGGAATGGTTTGCTGGATTCGAGGCGATTCACCGAATTTCTATGGATTTGAAAACATGTGGCGTTTCGAGCGAATTCCTCGCTGAATCCACAGAAAATGAGAGTGAGCCAAGACAGGAACCAGTGTCGCACTTAGTTCAGCACGTCGATGATCCCCAGCAGCCCGATCACAACGCTGATCACGCCGTTGATCGTGAAAAAAGCCAGCCCGACTTTCGACAGGTCGTTCGGCTTAACCACGCTATGTTCAATCACGAGTAATACGACGGCGATCACGACGGCAGCGTAAAAGATCGGCCCGAACAGAGGCGTGGATTGCGAGAGGGCGATCAGCAGGCTAACGCACGCCAAGTGCGTCAGCCGGGCGATCCAGAGGGCATTGGCGATGCCCACCTTGGCCGGCACGGAGAAGACGCCGGTCGCGACGTCCGACGCGTAATCCTGGCAGGCGTAGATGATGTCGAACCCGGCCGTCCACAGCAGCACAACGCCGGTCATCACGATCGCCGGCAGTTCGATCGAACCGCGGATGGCGAGCCATGCGCACATCGGCGCCAACCCCAGCGCCAGCCCCAGGTAGTAGTGGCAGAACCGCGTGAACCGTTTCATCAACGGATAGCCACACAAGTAAAACAGCACCGGTACGGAGCACCAGAGCGGCCAGGGATTTCCGTAAACGACAAACCCGCTCGTCGCGACGACGAACGTCACTGCGCAGACGATCAGCACGCCGGACATGAAGCGAACCGACAGTTGCCCGCTTGGAATCGCCCGCCGGGCGGTGCGCGGGTTGAGCGCGTCCAGCCGTGCATCGAACACACGGTTGGCCGCCATCGCGACGGTCCTCGCCGTGACCATGCACGCGATGATCAGTCCGATCTGCCCGACCTTCGGCCATCCCCCGGCCGCCACGAAAGTTGCGAGCAGCGCCCACGGCATGGCAAAAAGCGTGTGGCTGATCTTGATGTCGGCCGCGAAGACCGACAGTCGACGGGTGAGTGAATGAGAAGGAATCGCTGTCATGGCTGTCTGGCAACCGGCAAGCCCGGCGGGGCGAACACTTTGAGCACGGCATCGGCGTGATCGATCTCAACCAGTGCGATCGCGATATGCGGGCTGACGTTGATCGACTTACCCACGCCCAGCTCGTAAGCCGCGTGGACCGATTCGCCATCATCTGGTCCGCCGACGATGCGCCCGCGTACCGTCAATCGAACGCCCGCCGGGTCGATGTCGGTCACCGTGATCCGCATGCTTTGGCCGATCTGCACCGGCTGATCGACTTGAACAACACAGGTCGTCATTAAAATACGAACTTACCGCGCAACCGCCGCAATGGGTAGGACAGACATTCCTGTCTGTCACGGGCGGATGTACGCATCTGTCCGCAACTACGTCGTGCGAAACCGTGCCTGCGCGAAGCACGAATCGATGGGCACATCGATTCGCGACAGACAGGAATGTCTGTCCTACCGAAGCGTTCGCTCACGCCAGTTTCGCCGGCGGGCGGATGTTGTTCGGGTCCCATCGCGTATCGAACGAATGCTTCACGCCGATCAGATCAAGCAACTTGCCGCTGACGAAATCAACGACTTCGCCGATGGTCGAGGGGTTGAGGTACCAGCCGGGGTTGCAAGGGGCGATGATCGCGCCGCTGTCGGTAAGAATCTTGTACGCCGTCACGTCCATGGGAGAGAGCGGCATTTCGCGGTGCGCAATCACCAGCTTGCGGCGTTCCTTCAGCGCAACCGCGGCGCTGCGGGCGATCAGGTTATCGCCCATCCCATGTGCCACGCTGCAGAGTGTGTTGCTGCTGCACGGCACGATCACCATGCCGTCATGGATGAAGCTGCCGCTGGCGGTTTTGGCGCCCACGTCGTTGTAGTTGTCAAGCGTGATCGTGTGATCCTTGGTCCCGGCCAGCAGCGGCAGATCAACAGACTCCATCCCCAGTTCATCATGAAGTAACCGTCGGCCGAGCGGCGAGACGATCAGATGCACATTCACCCCGGCCTGCACGAGGCCTTGAATGAACCGCTGGGCATAAAGCGCGCCGCTGGCGCCGGTGATGGCGGTGACGATGTCCATGCCTCAATTATACGCTCACGCCACAACGCCGCGATAGCAGACACACACGCCGAACGTCATCGGATGCTGCTGAATTTGCGTAAAACCGGCGGTTTGCATCATCTGGACCATCTTTTCACGGCTGATGAAAGTATCGACACTCTTGGGCAAATACTTGTACGCGCCGCTCTTGTCGCCGCTGATGAGCGTGGCGGTGATGGGCATGATCTTGCCGCAGTAGAAATCGTTGAAGAAGCGAATCACGGGATTGGTCGGCTTGGAAAATTCGAGGATCACCAGCCGCCCGCCCGGCCGGAGGATGCGGCGGAATTCCTTGAGGGCCGTCGGAATGTCCTGCACGTTGCGAATGCCGAACGCGATCGACACGATGTCGGCCGATGCGTCGGGCAGCGGCAGCGATTGGGCATCGCCGTTGATAAAGCTCATTCGATCGCCGTAAAACGTTGTCCGAGGATTACTTCGAATCGGCGCAATCATCTTCCCTGATTTATGCTCGGCGATCGGAAGCATTTCAAAAGTAAAGTCGACGCCGATGGTTTGAAATCGCATCGGGTAGCAACGTCCACCGCCGCGAGCGGCCGGCAAATTCCAGAGCGCTCTTGCAAACTGGAGCGTCAGATCGCCAGTGCCGCAGGCAACATCGACCACAACATCCGACGCCTTCAACTCCGCGATCTTCACCGCCTTCCGCCGCCAGGCCTGATCCCGCCAGAAGCTGTGCAGCCGGTTGTTCAGGTCGTACGACGGAGCAATGGCGGCGAACATTTTTTGTACGCGGGACCGCTTATCCGCCACCGCATGCGGATTTTCGAGTAGTTTTTCATCCCAGGCGGTCTTTGGATCAGTTGAAACCATGGCGTTGTTCACGATGATAACGTAGACGCGATTCGCGGGGCTTTCAATTCTCGCGAAAAACCGGTCTGACGGTAGGGCAGACATTCCTGTCTGTCATGAGGCGAGTGACTCCTCGCCTCAGACTGTCGGCGGGGTGCGGTTGGTACGGACGGATGGGTATATCCGCCCGTGACAGACAGCAATGTCTGTCCTACCGAACAAAAACACGGATGTGACACATGAACCGACAAATCTGGATCAACGGCAGCGTACTCCCCATGTCCGAAGCACGCATCGACGTGCAGGATCGCGGCTATCAGTTCGCCGACGGCGTGTACGAAGTCGTCCGCATCTACAGCGGCAGGGCGTTTACGCTGGCGGAGCACCTGAACCGGCTGAAGAACTCGGCTGACGCGATCGGCATTACATTGCCTATATCGCCGGCGAGCTTGGCGATTGAAATCCGCAAATTTATCGATCGCGAGCGCCTGCACGAAGGCATGATTTACCTGCAGGTTTCGCGCGGTGTGGCGGAACGCAACCATATTTACGCGGCCGATATCAAACCGGTTGTGCTCTTCTACGATACGCCTCTCGACCCCCTTGGCCCGATCGGCAGCGGTCGCGGCCTGCGGCTGCTGCCGGTGGTCGATGAACGCTGGCGCAAGTGTTACATCAAATCGATCGCGCTGCTGGCCAACATCCTGGCGAAGAACGAAGCGGTCGCGACGGGGTTTGACGAAGCGGTCTTCATCGATGACGGCAAAGTGATGGAAGGCTCATCGACGAATTTCTTCGCGGTGATCGACGGCATCCTCGTCACGCCACCGAAAGGGCCGAAGATATTGCCCGGCATTACCCGGCAGGTATTGCTCGACGTCGCGCCGACGATCGGCGTAGCAGCCATAGATCGCCCGATCGCGGCGGCCGAGGTCGCCACTGCCAGCGAAATCTTTATGACCAGCAGCACCAAAGAGCTGATGTGGACCAGTCACTGGGGCCAGCAGCAGATCACTGCGACAGCGGGGCCGGTCACGCGGCGGATGCACGAGGCGTTTCGCCAGTGGGTGACAAAAGACCTTGGCCTGATCGAACCGGCCGACGCGGTTACTCCCGCGAGTCGCGTTCCGGCGTAGGCGGGGCGTCGTCTTCCTTGATCGCCTGCAGAATGTCGACGTAATCGTGATCGTCCATCTCAAACCACTCCGGCACGGTGATGCCACGCCATTCCAGCAGCTTGGCAATAACCTTGGCCTTGAGATCGGGATCGTCAATGTGGCGGATGCGGATCATGTCGACGTAGCACTCAGGACCAAGTCCCAAGTCCTCTCCTCAAGTTACGTCATTCTGGAAAAACTCAATCACTTCCCCGTCCGGCCCGGTGAAGAACGACAGCTTCACATTGATCGGGAACGGCTTGCTGGGAATCAAATGTTCTTTCGGCTCAATCGTGATCGGATACCCGGCCTTGCGGACGCGCTCGGTGGCGGCCTTGGTGTCGCTCGTGCGGAAAGCGATGTGCAGGATCGTGCCTTCCGCCGTCATCGGCGCTTGATTCGGGCGCTCGAACAGTTCCATGTAATTGCCGTCTCCAGTATCGAGCAGGCACCCGCGGCTGGGCTTTTCGCCCCAAGTGACTTTGGGCGCGCAGCCGAGCACGGCGGTATAAAATTCAACCGACTTATCGAAATCACGGACGCGAATCGCCACATGATGAAACCCGCCACCGCCGAGCGTTTGATTTTTCTTTTCCATAGGCGGCGGACTTTAGATCATCCGGCAGATGGTGGCAAATGAAAATGATTTGCCGTTTCTCGCGCACATCATTTAGTTCAGCATCTATATTTGAATCGTCCCTTTTGTCGTCTCCCTTATCGTTTTGAAGTTCGGGCAATGGGTCAGTCTGAAATATTATGCAAAGCATTGCTTGGAAAACTCAACCGTACCACGGGCCTCCGGCCCGTGCGGGCGATTAGGACTAGCCAAGGACGTTCATTTTTTCAGGTTCGCACGCCACCGGCACGGGCCAGAGGCCCGTGGTACGGTCAAGCTTTTCAAACTGACCCACTACCGAAGGTCGTGCATATCGCATTCAATCGTCGAAGGCGTTAGAATAGTAGAAATACCTTTATTCACGGAGTTCGATGATGGAATACCGAAAACTCGGCCGAACCGGCGTTAAAGTCACTCCCCTTTGTCTTGGCACGATGAACTTCGGCGGTCGATCGGACGCGGCGGAATCACACAAGATACTTGACGCTTACGTTGAACTCGGCGGCATTTTCGTCGATACCGCCAACGTGTACAACGACGGCAAGAGCGAAGAAGTCATCGGCGACTGGATGCAGAAAACCAGCAAGCGCGATTCGATTGTATTGTCGACCAAGGTACACGGCCGGCGCAGCCCGCAAATCAACGACGCGGGAAATCACCGCTGGCACATCGTGCGCGAGGTGGAGAAGTCGCTGAAGCGGCTGAAGACCGAGCGGATCGACGTCTACCACATCCATCGGCCCGACAACGACACGCCGATCGATCAAACCCTGCGGGCGCTCGATGATCTCGTCCGCCAGGGCAAAGTGTTGTACCTCGCCAGCAGCGTTTTTGCGTCGTGGCAATTGGCAGAGGCGCATTACATCGCGAAGGAGTTGGGCACGGCGCGGTTCGATGTCGAGCAGCCGCAGTTGAATATCATCGATCGGCGGATTGAAGCCGAAGTGTTGCCCTTCTGCCGGAAGTACGAAGTGGCCACGATCTGCTGGGCCCCGCTCGCCCGCGGGCGGTTGGCGGGCACTTACACGCGCGGCGGGCGCAAGATACCCGACGGCACCTGGTACAAAGCCCAGAACAAATCCGATTTCCCCGCCAGCCAATGGCCGCTGATGGAAGCGGTCGACAAACTCGCCGACGGACGCGGCTGCACCAGCAGCCAGTTCTCGATCGCCTGGGCGCTGCAAGTGCCCGGCGTCACCTGCCCGATCATCGGCCCGCGCACCGTCGATCAGCTGAAGGACAACATGGGCGCACTTAGCGTGAAGCTGACAGCGGAGGATCTCAAGGCGGTCGACGCGCTCAATCCGTCGGGCGATCTGTGTCGCGATCGCGCAATGGGGCCGGTGCCGCGGTAGGGGTTGCCTACACTCGCGAGTGTCTATGCTGAAAACGATGTTTCGATATCTGCTCGCGGTTTGCTTCGTCGTCGCCGGGGCGAATCATTTTCGTCACCCGGATTTTTACATCTCGATGATGCCGCCGGTGTTGCCATGGCCGGCGATGTGGGTCTACCTGAGTGGTGTGGCGGAAGTGGGGCTGGGTGTTGCGTTGCTGGTTCCGTCGCTCCAGCGGATCGCGGCATGGGGGTTGATTGTTTTGTTGATCGCTGTCTTTCCGGCCAACGTGCATATGGCGACCCATCCGGGTGAGTTTTCATCGTTCTCGCCGATTCTGCTGTGGCTGCGACTGCCGCTCCAAGCGGTTTTCATCGCCTGGGCGTATTGGTTTACATAATTCTCGTGAATCGATCGTTCGTCTCGCAACGTGGCCGATAGAACGGCCATCGGAGAACCCACCTGCGTACAGCAAGTTGATTTCGCCGGGCTGCAGCCCTGTTGGTAGGACTATTAAGCACGCCTAGTGGCGTGCAGCACTTGATCGCGGGCTTCTGGTTATCGGAGGAGCTGGGATTCGAACCCAGGAAACTCTTGCGAGTTTGCCGGTTTTCAAAACCGGTGCATTCGACCACTCTGCCACTCCTCCGGGGGGAATGTCGGCCTCGATCGACGAGGACGGCTGGCGCGCGATCGCTAACGATTCTAGCGGGCGATCGAATCAGAAGGAAGGCTTGCAATTGGGTTGAGTGCCGACGGCTGAGGACTGGGTAAACAAATCCTACTTTGCGTTCAGTCCGTAGTCCTGAGCGATCCGTCGTTATTTATTTCGGATCGATCGCAGCGAAGCGCCGGGTTTCAGTTTCGTGCCGAACAGCTTGGGCGTTGTGATGCGCTGCGAGAGATAAACCCCAGAGTGCCCGCTGAAAAGATAGGACAGAAAGCACGCCATCGCCAAATAGACCACGAAGCCCGAGTGGATCATGTCGGCTTGGCCGGCGGCGAAAAGCTCGATGCCCATGATCGTGCAGGCCAGCGGCGTGTTCGTCGCACCGGCAAAAACCGCGACGAACCCCAACCCGGCGAAAAGGTCCACCGGCGCGCCTAGCAGTTTTCCCATAGTGTGACCTAACGCCGCGCCGATGAAAAATAGCGGCGTGACCTCGCCGCCCTTAAAACCCGCCGCCAGCGTGACGGCGGTGAATAGGATTTTCCACCACCAACTCCAATTCGTCGCCCCGTCCTGATGAAAGCAAGAGAGGATGGTCACGACTCCGCTGCGACCCGGCGGTGCCGAGACGCCAAGGCCGAGGTAGTCAGGGCTGATGAGCAGCGCGAGCACGATCACGATCACGCCGCCGACGGCGGGGCACCATGCGGCGCCGGGGATCGCGTTGTACCAAGCCGGGCCGGTCGGCTTGAGGGCATCATTCACCACGGCTGATGGGGCAGGTTTGGACTTGTACGAATCGATCGCCTTGGCCAGTGACCGGAAGATCAAGTGCAGGCCGTGCGTGAGTTCAGCGAACAACACGCTGGCCAGGCCGAACGCGATCGATGCGATCGCGACTTTCCCCAGCAGCACCCAACTCAATCCGCCGGACACTTGTGCGTATGAATCGATCGCGTAGTGCGTGTGCTTGATGTGCCATGCGGTGGTGGCCCAATCCCCGGCGACGGCGGCGATCAGGCAGGGGACGATCGAAGCGAAACTCATCGATCCGATGGCCAGCACCTCTACGGCAAAGATCGCACCCGCCAGCGGCGTACCAAATACCGCACCGAAACCCGCAGCAACGCCCGCCATCAGCAGTGTGCGCGTGCCGTGCCGATCCAGCCGAAGGTATTGGCCGACGGTGCTGGCGATACTCCCGCCCATCTGGACGGCCGTCCCTTCGCGGCCGGCCGATCCGCCGAACAGGTGGGTGACGACGGTTCCGACGAGCACGAGCGGCGCCATCCGCGCCGGCACGCCGCCGCCGGGTTCGTGGATTTGATCGATGACTAGGTTGTTTCCGGCTTCCACGCTTTTGCCGAAGTGGTGGTAAAGCAATCCGATCCCGACGCCTGCAACAGGGAGAAGGAACAGCAGCCACGGGATGTGATGCGATCCGACTTCCGTCGCCCAGCGTGCGCGGGTGGCCAAGTCCAGCGCCCACAAAAACAGCGCGACCGCCGACCCGACCGCCACCCCTACCGGCACGGCGATCAACAGCCATTTGCCGACATACGCCGCCAACGCGAGGTGCTCACGAGGATTCCATCGGAAGGGCATAACAAACATCCCTGTGCAGACGATTGACCGACCCCATTTCGCAATCTTCGAGTGTCGAAGTCCATCGCATAATCGTCTGGCCGGTCGAATGGAGCAGCAAGGCAAGGGATTTCCCCTACTGTGGACGATGTTAACACAATCTTGTTTTGAACCTAAGCGACTTCTCACGCAGCCCCGACAATTGGACTCTATCTTTCCGCTCGTCATGTAGGACGACTGCAAGGGTATATGTA
Source organism: Tepidisphaerales bacterium (assembly GCA_038229715.1). Classification (GTDB taxonomy): domain Bacteria; phylum Planctomycetota; class Phycisphaerae; order Tepidisphaerales; family Tepidisphaeraceae; genus JANMES01. Next base: position 28,855 of record JBBROD010000006.1, read on the forward strand.
GCCCCGTGCAGAGTATTTTCCGAGGAGACCCCCTATTTGGGGCAGGAGAAGAAGCATGTTGAAAAAAACTGAATCTAGAAATCGTGAACAGAGCCGAACGCACTATTCTGAGCAGGCGATCCGATCGAGAACGGTGCGCGCCATTGTCGCCGCAACAGCAGCATGTGGGCTTGCCGGGTCCCATTTGCATGGTGCGCCCATCTCGCTGACCGGAAATGGCGGCCCGAGCACTTTCTATACGCAGAACTTTGATGCTTTGATAAGCACCGGTACGGGCACCTTCACGAACGACTCGACCATTGCGGGGTGGCACACGTCAAGGACGAGTAACGGCACTGCAATCGCGGCTGGAACGGGATCAAGCACTACGGGCAATCTGTACAGCTTTGGCTCGACGAGTGCATCAGATCGGGCATTGGGCTCGGTGGCAAGTAATGGCGCATCGACCGGTGGAGCGTTTGCGTACGGAGCGTTGTTCAGCAACGATACCACGAAGACGATCGATTCGTTAACTATTGGTTATGCTGGAGAGCAATGGCGCGATGGCGGCGGCACGATTGCGAAGACAGCGCTTAACGGCCTGACATTTAGCTATCGCGTCGGTGGGACTACTTTTGATGTTCCGACGAACAACGGCAGTGACGCAGCCGACACCGCCACCGGGTTTACCGCCGACACGAACCTGAATTTTGTTCCGAAAATTGGTAACTCTACCGCAGCTACACTCGATGGCAATCTCGCGGCAAATCGATCGGTTATCAGTGACACGATTTCATCCCTGAGCATCGCACCGGGGGCAAGTATCTGGATTCGCTGGTATGACCCTAACAACTCAGGTAGCGACCATGCTTTGGGCATCGACGATTTCTCGATCGCATTCACCACCACGGTGGCCATCACCCCGGCAAATGTAACTTGGGCCACAACCACTGGAACGTGGGACACATCCACAGGGAACTGGACCGGGGGAACTCCTACCGCCAACCTATACAAAAATGGCGACACTGCTAACTTTTCGACTATCGCTTCTGACAGCACAGTTACGGTTGTGGGCGGCGGTGTAACGCCGGCAGTAACCAACATCAGCAACGCGGCGAACACCTACACTTTCACTGGCGGTACAATCGGCGGTGCTGGGGCGTTGACCAAGACGGGCAATGGCTCCGCGGTACTCTCTGCCACTAACGCTTACAGCGGCGGGACGAACCTCAACGGCGGAATTTTAGTGGCGGACGGCGGCGACGACCGGCTCGGCGCTTCAACTGGTGCCATCAACTTCAACGGGGGAACGCTTAAAACCGCCTCGACCGGAATTACGTCGGCCCGTGCGATCAATGTTGCCGCCGGCGGGGGCACATTCGATTCAAACGGCCTAAATTCCTCGACGACCGGCCTGACTACCTTTACAGCCGCTACTTTCACCAAAGCCGGCACTGGGGATCTGGCGCTCAATGGAACGGTCGCTTTCGACAACACCTCCGCGCTCATCATCAATTCCGGTGGCTCAATTACGCTGGGGCAGAGTGGAGGCACTATCACCATGAAAGCCGGTGGTGTATTTAATGGTGATTTGATTATCAACACCACCGCCCGTCTCAACCTTGATACCGCCGGCCAAACGTACGGCGGTGCAGGACAGATCAAGTTCCTCGGCTCGGCGCTCGGGGCCGGGTCGGGCGGTATTGTAATTCCGAACACGGGTTTTGCAGCCTTCAACGCTCTGATCACCAACGCCAGCGGTGACACGGCCGGTACGATCACGAGCGACGTAGTGCTCAACCCCGCGGGCAACGGCCATGTGGCGTTCACTGCAGGTGATGTGACGACTTCAAATTATACCACAGCCAGCTACCTCATCTTCGTGGGTGGAACGAATGGAGCCACCGGCGACGGACTTTCCTTCAATGGCAAGATCACCGGTGAAGGCGACTTGTTTATCGGCAACAACTCCAAGATTGGCGGCGGGGGAGCGAATATTACTTTCAACGCGGCCAACGACTACGCAGGCAACACGCTCATCAACACCGGCGGTGTGATCAAATTGGGAGTGAATCAGGCATTGCCAGCCGCGACCAACGTAGTGTTTGGATCGCTCAGTAGCGCGGGCAATGCAACGCTAGACCTGAATGGTAAAACCTTGCAGATCGCCTCGCTTTCCGATGATGCCGCCAAGCCGAATGGAAGGAATCTCACGGTCACCAATCTGGGTGCTACCGACTCGACATTGACCGTGAGTGGCTCGATCACTCCGGCCAACGCGTTTGGCGGCGTGATCTCTGACGGAACGACCAACAAGATCTCGCTCGAGAAATCCGGCTCGAACACGCTAAAGCTTGCTGGTGTTAACACCTTTACCGGTGATACAAGCGTCCACGGTGGAACTCTGGTTATCGAGTCCACCGGCTCGGTTCTCAATTCCAATGTCATTGTGGATGGGACGGCTGTTCTTGAACTCGACAGCAATTCGACACTTGGTGATCTCAAATCGCTCACATTTGCGGATTCAGCAACGGGTGTGCTTAACTTCACCGGTGCGGAAATAGTGGGCTCGCTCACCATCGGTGGCGTGACTTACACTTCTGGGCTTTTTGACGCTTCGACAAATTCTTCTGTATTCTCCGGCTCCGGATCGATCCTCGTCCCTGAGCCGACTTCGCTCAGTATCATCGGGCTGGTCGGAGCAGGTCTGTTGGCTCGTCGGCGTCGGGCGAAGCAAACGGCTTAAGTGATTCCTGGGAGAGGGAAAATGCTTCCAGCCGACCGGCACCATGCCGGTCGGCTTTTTTGCGCGGTAGTGACTTGGCGGGCTGTGGGATAGAATCGCGATATGCCCGTTCCGCTTGATCCTGAATCGCAGCGCCTGGCCGACGATCGCGATCGCAAAGCCAACTGGAAACGCTGGGGCCCGTACTTGGCCGAGCGGCAGTGGGCGACGGTGCGCGAAGATTACTCCGCCGACGGGGATTGCTGGAATTACTTTCCGCACGAACACGCTCGCAGCCGGGCGTATCGGTGGGGTGAGGACGGGCTGCTGGGCATTTGCGATCGCGAGTGCCGGCTTTGCTTCGGGCTGGCGCTCTGGAACGGAAAAGATCCGATTCTCAAGGAGCGTCTGTTCGGCCTGACGAATACCGAGGGGAATCACGGGGAGGACGTTAAAGAATCGTACTTCTATGTCGATTCCACGCCGACGCATTCGTATCTCAAGGCGCTCTACAAGTACCCGCAGGCGGAGTATCCGTACGAAAAGCTGGTGACCGAAAACGCCCGGCGATCGCGCGAGCAGCGCGAATACGAAATAGAAGACACCGGCGTGTTTAACGGCGATCGCTACTTCGACGTGACGGCCGAGTACGCCAAATCCGCGCCGGACAGTGTGCTGATCAAAATCACCCTCGCCAACCGCGGCCCGGAGGCGGCTGAACTAACCGTGCTGCCGACGTTCTGGTTCCGTAACTCATGGCTTTGGGGGTGCACGCACGAAGGATGCGAGCCGAAGCCGCGGATCAAGCGCACCAGCGACTACATGCTTGAGTCGGATCACGTCACGCTAGGGCGGTTTACCTGTCAGGCCGATGCGAGCAACGCACGCGACGTTCCGTCGCTGATTTTTACCGATAACGTGACGAACAATCAGAAGCTGTTCGGGACAGACAATCAGTCCGCGCACGTGAAGGATGCGTTCCACGATTTTGTCATCCACGACAAAGCCGATGCCGTCCACCGTGAGTTCGGCACGAAGGCGGCCTGGGTGTACAAGGTTACGATTCCCGCTCGGTCGCAGGTTGTATTGCGGCTTCGATTCGACGCCAAGCCACCTGCCGCTGCGGCGGCGTTCGGGGAAGCGTTTGAGGCGGTGTTTGCTGATCGCATCAGCGAGGCCGATACGTTTTACAAATCTCGCATCCCCGCAACGCTGGATCCGACGGCGCGGCTCACCATGCGCCAGGCGTACGCCGGGCTGCTTTGGAGCAAGCAGTTTTATCACTACGTGGTACACGATTGGCTGAAGGGCGATCCCAACTTCCCACCGCCGCCGAAACAGCGAAAAACCGGGAGGAACAGCGACTGGCGATTCCTATTCAATCGCGACGTGATTTCAATGCCCGACAAGTGGGAGTATCCGTGGTACGCCGCGTGGGATTTGGCGTTTCACATGATCCCGTTCTGCACGATCGATCCGGATTTTGCCAAGAATCAGTTGCTGCTGTTGCTTCGCGAATGGTACATGCACCCGAACGGCCAACTCCCGGCGTATGAGTTTTCATTTTCGGATTCAAACCCGCCGGTTCACGCATGGGCGTGCTGGCGGGTCTATAAGATGACCGGGCAGCGCGGCGAGCGCGATCGGGAGTTTCTCGCACGGGCGTTCCACAAGTTGCTCATCAATTTCACCTGGTGGGTGAACCGCAAGGACGTCAACGGCAAAAACATTTTCGCCGGCGGGTTTTTAGGGTTGGACAACATCGGCGTGTTCGACCGCAGCCAGCCGCTGCCGACCGGCGGGCAGCTCGATCAGGCCGATGGAACCGCCTGGATGGCGTTCTATTGCCTCACCATGCTTTCAATGGCGCTCGAGCTGGCCAGCGAAGACCCGGCGTACGAGGACGTGGCCAGCAAGTTCTTCGAGCATTTCGTCGCCATCACCGATGCGATCAATAACGTCGGTCGAAGCGGGCTATGGAATGAGGCGGACGGGTTTTATTACGACCAGATCCAGCTCGACGGCAAAGCCACGCCGCTCCAAGTGCGCTCGCTGGTGGGGCTGATCCCGATGCTGGCGGTGGCGATTCTGGACGATCGTCATTTGAAAAAACTGCCCGGCTTCACCAAGCGGATGGATTGGTTTCTCGAGCACCGGGCCGATCTGGCTTCGCTGGTGGCGTACAAGACCGAGCGCCCCGGGCATGCCGGCGGGCAACATCTGCTGGCCGTACCGCAGCGCGATCGGCTGGAGCGGATGCTTAAATACATGCTCGACGAGAAAGAATTCCTCTCGCCTTACGGTATTCGGTCGTTGTCGCGGCATCATCTGGATCAACCGTTCGTCTTCAGAACCGATGGCAAAGATTACACCGTAAATTACATGCCCGCTGAATCGACCACGGCGCTGTTTGGCGGCAACAGCAATTGGCGCGGGCCGGTCTGGCTGCCGCTGAATTATCTGATCATCGAAGCGCTCGAGCGGTATCACCATTTTTACGACGACACGCTGAAGGTGGAATGCCCGACCGGCTCGGGGCAGATGATGAACCTGGAGCAGGTGGCGCTATTCCTTTCGGTGCGGGTGTCGAATTTGTTCGTTTCGGACGCGAGCGGGCATCGCCCCTTCGCCAGCGATCAGGAGCGATACGCGTCTGATCCGAACTGGAAAGAACTGACGCTTTTTTATGAGTATTTCGATGGCGACACCGGGCGGGGCCTCGGAGCTTCGCATCAAACCGGGTGGACTTCGCTGATCGTTCGCCTGATGACCGCATCGAAGCGACTCAACGGCGGGCCGACATCGTTTGCATGATTTCGCCAGCAATTTCTGCGTTGCCGGCGCTCATCAAATACACTGACAATCAAAACCAATTTCCCTCAACTCATTGGCACGCCGTTCGTTATACCGTGAGACGAAGCGAATTCGCCCCCAGCGGCCACCCCGACTGGTGAAGAACCAGGGTGATAAGCTTTGCACGTGCTGCATTTGTACGCAGCCGGCCAGTGATGTTTTGGACCGTGAAACGGATACCCCGTCAATCCGGCTACAAGGACGTAACGATGTCGATGTCAAAGACCTTGGATGTATTGACCCGAATCACCAAGTTAATCGCCTGCTTCGCAGTCGCTGTGTATGTTATCGTGCGCGCTAACAAGTTTTCTGATCCAATGTGCGTTAGCCCGCTGCCGGCTATGATGTGCGGCACGTTCGCGGTGGTGATGGTCTTCACTGGATTAGCGCTGGCTAGCTCCAGCCGCGAGTGATCGCGTTGCTTAACGCCGTTCCCTTTCCGTTCGTTTGCAGCAGAGCGAATAATCGAGCCTATCGCGTCCGCATTTGACCCCCTTTGCCCGGCGGCGTATATTTTGCGTCGCAATGCGAAACGGCTCGCTGATCACGACGACGACCACGCGCGGGTGGTGAAGGAGTCGTCTTCATTTCAAGATCGACGATCACCGCCCGGTTCAAAAGAGCCGGGCGTTTTTGTTTCTGGCGGATTGAAAGGAGAGGACTTAGGACTGAGGACTTAGGACTTAGTGGAACGCAGGCGACGGCAGCTATCTACTAAGTCCTAAAGTCCTTAGTCCTAAGTCCTGACAAATATGGCAATCGCAATTCTCCCCGACGGCTCCAAGCGCGAGTTGGCGGATGGCAGCACGGTGTACCAACTGGCCGAGTCCATCGGCCGCGGGCTCGCCAAGGCTGCGGTCGTGGGCAAGGTGGATGACAAAGTCGTCGATTTGTCGTTCCCGCTCACCGGCGAGCACAAGGTTTCTATCATAACCGATAGAGACCCGATCGCGCTGCAGACGCTGCGACACTCGGCCGCCCATGTGATGGCTGAGGCGATCCAGAATCTTTGGCCGGAAGCGCAACTCGCTTACGGCCCGGCGCTGGAAAACGGGTTTTACTACGACCTCGCGCTGGAGAAGCCGATCAGCACCGCCGACTTCGAGAAGATCGAAGCGGAGATGAAGAAGATCGTCGGGGAGAATCGCTCGTTCAAACGCTACGATCTCGCGCCGGCTGACGGAATGGATCGGCTGGGCAAGGAAGGCAATAAGTACAAGGTCGACAACGCCCGGCGCGCCATCGACGGCGGGGCCGGCTCGCTCAGTTGGTACGTCACCGGCGAGAAGGACAAGAATTGGGAAGACCTCTGCATGGGCCCGCACGTGCCGGCCACCGGGAAGATCGGCGCGTTCAAGGTGATGAGCGTCAGCCAATCGTACTGGCACGGCGACTCCGCGTCGGACAAGTTTCAGCGTGTGTACGGCACGGCGTTCTTCGATAAGAAGCAGCTCGACGAATACATCAAACAGATCGACGAAGCCAAGAAGCGCGACCACCGCGTGATCGGCCCCGCGCTCGGGCTCTACACGATCGACGATGCCGTCGGCCAAGGCTTGGTGCTGTGGAAGCCCAAGGGCGCGATCGTGCGACAGGAATTGCAGAATTTTATCAGTGAGCACTTGAAGCGACAGGGCTACAGCCAAGTGTTCACCCCGCACATCGGCCGGCTGGGGTTGTACAAGACTTCGGGGCACTATCCCTACTACCGCGAAAGCCAGTTCCCGCCGTTGGTCGATCCCGAGATGATCGACCTGCTCGCCAAGGAAGGCTGCACCTGCGGCGACCTGAGCAACCGCATGGCGGCCGGCGATATCGACGGCTATCTGCTGAAGCCCATGAACTGCCCGATGCACATCCGCATCTACGCCAGCGAGCAGCACAGCTATCGCGATCTGCCGATCCGCCTGGCGGAATTCGGCACGGTTTACCGCTGGGAAAAGTCAGGAGAACTCGGCGGGATGACCCGCGTGCGCGGATTCACGCAAGACGACGCGCACCTGTTCTGCACCGAAGAGCAAGTGGCGGCTGAGGTACTGGGTTGCCTTGAACTGGTGAAGATCGTGCTCGGTACGCTCGGCATGAACGACTACCGCGTCCGCGTCGGCCTGCGCGATCCAGACAGCGCCAAGTACGTCGGCGCGGCCGAGCAGTGGGACCGCGCCGAAAAAGCCTGCCTCGATGCGGCGTCATCGCTGGGCGTGCCGTTCACCAAGGAAGCCGGCGAAGCCGCTTTCTACGGCCCGAAGATCGACTTCGTCGTGCGAGACGTCATCGGCCGCGAGTGGCAACTAGGCACGGTGCAGGTGGATTACCAGTTGCCGCAGCGGTTCGACCTGAGCTACACCGGCGCTGATAACAAGCCGCACCGCCCGGTGATGATCCACCGCGCCCCGTTCGGCAGCATGGAGCGCTTCATCGGCGTGCTGACCGAACACTTCGCCGGTGCGTTCCCGCTGTGGCTCAGCCCCGTGCAGGTGGCGGTGCTTAGCATCAGCGACAAGTACAATGACTACGCGAACAAGGTCGTCGACCAGCTGAAGGCTGCGGGTTTACGCGTCGAAGCCAACCTCACCGGCGACAAAATCGGCGCCAAAATCCGCGAGGCGACCATGGCGAAGGTGCCGTACATGCTCGTCGTCGGCGAGAAGGAAGTGGCCGAGAACAAGGTGGCGGTGCGACATCGCACGGAAGGGGATAAGGGCGCGGTGACGATCGAGGAGTTCTCCACGATGGTGAAAGAGATGATCGCGTCGCGGAAGTAATTCAGATGTGTAGTGCTATTGAAGAACCTATTTGGCGTTCACCACTTGCGATGGACGCCATAGGCATCCAACTGAGTATCCGAGCTGACGATTACCATCTGCCGGTTAAGCGCCTGCGCAACAATGATTCTGTCGAAGGGATCACGATGGTGGTATTTGAGTTTACTGACGGCGATAAAGTCAGTGACCTCAAGAGCGAGGAATGAGGTCAGGTTCACTGTTGTCACATCCGCAATGAATTTTTCCAAAGTGTTATCGAGCCGAAGTTTTCCAGCACTGACTTTGATTGCAATTTCCCACAGCGACGCCACGCTCAGGAATCGGTCATTCTCTCCGTCTTCGATAAGCGACTTAGCTCGCGTGGAAAGTTGTGAATTGTTGGTTGCAAACCAAAGGATGGCGTGTGTATCGAGCAGAAGCTTCATTTACATGTAATCCGCGAAGTCTTCCAGTGGCGCATCAAAATCATCCGCAATCCAGATTTTCCCTTCAGCGCTGCCCGCTTTAGGGCCCCGCTTTCCGGATGGCGTTTCGGTCTGAGGCTCCGCCTGCACAATCACGGCTTGGCCGGGGCGCAGATCATGCGGTTCGTCTGGGACGATCACTTTTCCGTCGAAATGTCCCTTGATGGCAACCATTACAGTTTGATTATATCGGGATGTGACGAAGTCGCTACAGAAATTTGCCCGGCTTACCGCTTCCCCGAAATCGCCACCGACTTGTTCGCCGGGTCGAGCACCAGCGCACCCCATGTGTTCGGGCGAAGCTGGGTCATCGCTTCCTTCGGAGCCGACCAGTAGTACTCGGTGGCGTGCTGGAAATTTTTCACGTGCAGGTTCATCGCCATCGGCTGTTTCGGGTCCCACTCGTAGAGCGCTTCTTTGGGGATAAACATTTCCACCACATAACGGTCCGGGCGGATGCGGACGGCGTCTTTGATTAAAGGGTGCGGGATCAGCGCGTCCAGCAAGGCGTCGCCGGAGCGATGCCATTGGCCGACCACACCGGTGCTGCCGTCGTTGTCGGGGAAGGGGTTGGGCACGAAGAAAAAGCTGTGGCTGTTCTTGCTGTAGCTGATCTGATCCGGCGCGGGCGGGCGCGTGTTGATCCACAATTCTACGCAGTCGCGAGTCCACCACCAACCTTTAGCTGGAGCGGAGAGGATGTCCTCGTCGAACACTTCCATGCCGACGAATAAACCCTTCTCCGTCCAGCCCATGTACACGTTGGGCAGTGGGATTTTGCTGCGCTCCAGGCCGATGGTCTGGCCGTGGCGGATGCCTTGGACTTTGCACTGAGGCGCCCAGTCAGACAGCTCGCCGTTCAGGCTGATTGGCTTGTTCAGGTACGGAACGTGCATCACCGGCTTGGCGGCGAAGCTTTCGCGCCAAACGTCTTTCTGATCGTCCTTGAAGCTGTTGAGGTGCAGCGAGTTCAGGTCGGCTGCGGTGTCGCGGACGGCGTCGGCCAGTGATTCGTACGGGCGGTCGTCGATGTCGACGACGCCGAAGTTCACATCTTCGCCGTCCAGCGTTCGCCCCGACGGCGGCTCGTCCATCCACTGGAACCAGTCGGCTGACACGATGTACGGCACGCGAGCGAGCCGGCTGGTGAACAGGCGATAGCCCTCCGCCCGTGCCTGCTGATCCAGCACTTGCGCCGCGAAGCCGACCGTGTTGCGATTCCCGCTCCGGCCATCAAGGGCGTGAAAGCTGTACTCGCTGATGATGATCGGCTGCTGCCCGGAGGCGTCGTACATCATCTTGAACATGTCCAGGTCGAGCCGGGCGTCGCTGACGTAGTAGTTGAGCGACTGGGCGTCGGTGTAATCCTTGCTCGCCCGCACGACTTCCGGCGGCGCGTAGCCGCGAAAGCGAACGCCCAGGATAAGGTGGTTCGGATCGTACTGACGGATCAGCGTGGTGGTGGTCTTGAAGTAGTCCGTCGCAAGGTGTTCAACCCAGGCGTTGAACAGCTTGGTGTACGCATCCTGCGGATCATGCGGCAGGCGTTCCCATGCGTACATCTCGTCGAAGTTAGTGAGCTTGGTTCCCCATTCCTTATTGAATGCATCCGTCGATGGCCAAAGCGTTTTGATGACTTGAATCACCTGATAGCGGTTGGGGTCGCTGGCGGGGCGGAAGTCGAAGTAGACGCTCGGGCCGGAAAAGCCGTCGCCCCAGTCGAGCTCGTTGTCGATGAAATAGCCGACTAAGTTCTTGTTGTTTTTCAGTTGTTCGACCTGCGTCTTGATCGCCTGCTCGGCGACGGTCACCCATTCAGGCGTGTAGAACCGCTTTGAATTGCCGGACTGCCACGTCCAAACGTTCAGGTCGCGGGTCATCGGCACGTCGAAATTATGGAACACCGGATTGCACCAGGCACCTAGCCCCTTGAATCCGGTCTCATGAATACGGGCGAGCGTGGCTTTGGCCCAGGCGTCGAGGTCGGTGGGGTTCTCCGAGCCGTTGAAATCGCGGCTCATATAAGAAGGTCCTTCGGCATCACGGCCTTTTTGGAAAGGCTGCACGGTGGTCACCGCGTTGATGAATTCCGGGGCGTTCATCGGATCGAGCATCCACCAAACGCCGTTGGCATCGTGGGCCAATCGCCAGAACCCTTCCTTGCCACGGATTTTCGTGAACTGGACTGACTTTGTGGCGTTCTTGATGTTCAGGTTGCCGGTGGCAGAAGTTGTGGGAAGGATCACGATGCGCGTGTTCGCATTTTTCGGCGGCGATTGAGTCGCGCTGGACAGCAGCGGCCGGACCAGCAAGGCCACCAGCCCCAACGCCGCGAGGATATACGCCACACGATTCATGCTTCTATTAATTCATACGGGGCCCGTTCAAAGGCAGTTGCATTAATATCGGTCTCGCACGGATTAATACTTAGCTCATGTTTGAGAACTTTCAAATCCCCTAAGTTATTATTCCACAACAGCTTGTGCTGAATTTCACGATGTTGAGCCTGCTAAAATGTGAAAAAAATGTTCGATCAGCAGGAAATCGATTGCTCTAACTCCTTTTTAACTCTGGGTTTGTCGCTCATTGACACGAACTTTGCCGCGAGAGGGTTATCGTGACTTGGAAGGACTGAAAAATGCCTTGGTCGTTATATCCGGACCTCGCGCGTCAGTATTTTGAAATGGTCGATGTCGTAGGCAACCCTGCACGGGTAGCACGGGCCAGAGGCTGCTGGGACCAAACCCCCCAAAACACGTCATGCTGAGGCACTCCGAAGCATCTCGGATGCCGAAGACCATTCGAGATTCGAGATCCTTCGGCGTATCTCAGGATGACGATACGTGTTTGTTCGCGGGGGTTTGGACACAGCAGCCGGAGGACCGTGATACGGTCGAGTTTTCAGACTGACTCACCAACTCCAAACGGGGGTTTGCTTGATTCCCCATTCAACGCCGGTACATTACTACCCCTCGCTCCGGGCGTCGACCGCGTTATTGAGTTAGCGCAACATCGATTTTTGGAGCGACAACTCTGACAAGGAGTGACCGTGAAGATTGAGCCAAACTAGTGCTCAGGCTGACCGTTTTGCAGCGGGGTCAGTATGAGCGATGACCCCGCTTGGAGAGCGTTCGATTCTGTCTCTCCCGATTCCGGCTTCATCGTTCATCCCTCCCGAAGTAAATTAATAAGCATCGAAAAATTGATCCCGATCTCGACCCGAAAGGATTCTGTCCATGGCCCGCGACCTGACCAAAATTCGTAACATCGGCATTGCCGCTCACATCGACGCAGGAAAGACCACCACATCGGAGCGCATCCTGTATTACACCGGCCGTATTCACAAGGTCGGCGAAGTGCACGAAGGCACCGCCGTCATGGACTTCGATCCGGAAGAACAGAAGCGCGGCATCACGATTAACTCCGCCGCCACTTACTGTAAGTGGAAGCCGGGCGGCTGGATCAACAAGAGCTCCGACGCCGCGATGTACGACATCAACCTGATCGACACGCCGGGACACGTCGATTTCACCGTCGAGGTGGAACGTTCGCTGCGCGTGCTCGACGGCGCGGTGGCGGTGTTCGACGGCAAGGAAGGCGTGGAAGCGCAGTCCGAAACTGTCTGGCGTCAGGCCACCAAATACAACGTCCCGCGTGTCTGCTTCATCAACAAGATGGACAAGGTCGGTGCGGATTACGATTACTGCTACAACAGCATCCTCGATCGCCTGGGCGCACCGGCGATCCCGGTCGTGATCCCTGACGGCCAGGCCGACACGTTCAAAGGCGTGATCGATATCATCGATCAGGTCGGCTACTACTCGAACATGGACGACGAAAAGGACAAGGGCAACACCGTCGTCATGAAGCCCGTGCCCGAGCACATGAAGGAAAAGGTCGCTCACTACCGTGCGATCATGCTTGAGAAGATCGCCGAGCTCGATGACGCGCTCATGGACAAGTACCTGGCCGACCCTGAGTCGCTTCAGCCGGCAGAACTTCGCGCGGCCCTCCGCAAGGGCACGATCGCGTTCAAAGCCCATCCGCTTTATTGTGGTTCGGCCTATAAATACATCGGCGTGCAGTTGGTGCTGGATGGCGTTATCTCGTACCTGCCGAGCCCGATCGATATGCCGGCCGTCAAAGGCACGAACCCGCGCGACAAGGAAAAGGTCGAAATTCGCGAGCGTCAACCCGATCAGCCGTTCTGCGGCCTGGCGTTCAAGATCGTCGACGACAAGTTCGGCACGCTGACCTACGTCCGCGTCTACAGCGGCACGCTGCTTAAGGGCACGCGTATTCTGAATGCCAATAAGGAAAGCAAAGAAAACATCAGCCGAATGTTCCAGATGAGCGCCGATGACCGCGAGGCCCGCGACTCGGCTGAAGCCGGCGACATCATCGCCGTCATCGGTATCGATGAAGCCAACACCGGCGACACGCTGTGCGACCCGGATCATCCGATCATTCTGGAACGCCCAAGCTTCCCTGAGCCGGTCATCAGCATGTCGATCGAGCCCAAGAGCGGCGCTGATAAGCAGAAGCTGGGTGACGCGCTCACCAAACTCCGCCGTATGGATCCGACATTCCGCACCAAGTACGACGAAGAGACGGGCGAAACCGTCATCGCCGGCATGGGCGAGTTGCACCTTGAAATTCTGAAGATGCGTCTGACCCGCGACTACAAGGTCGAGGTGATCGTCGGCAAGCCGAAGGTGGCGTACAAGGAAGCCATCACCCGGAAAGCAGAAGCCCGCGGTAAGCACGTCAAGCAGTCGGGCGGTCGCGGTCAGTTCGGTGACTGCTCGATCTCCATCGAGCCGTTCGACGGCAACGACCCGGCCACGGGCCAGCCGTTGGACGCGGTCGTACTCAAGAAGCTCGGCTGGGAAGACGGCGTGGCATTCGAGAACAAAATCTTCGGCGGCAGCATTCCGAAGGAATTCATCCCGTCGATCGAGTACGGCATTCGCATGGCGTGCAAGACCGGCGTTCTGGCGAACTTCCCTCTGCTTAATCTGAAGGCGACTCTCACCGACGGCAGTTACCACCAGGTCGACTCGTCGCAGATCGCGTTCGAGCTCGCCGGCCAGATCGCCCTCAAGGAAGCCGCTGCCAAGGCCGGGCTCACGTTGATGGAGCCGATCATGAAGGTCGTCGTCACCACGCCGAAAGATTTCGTCGGTAACGTCACCGGCGATATCAACAAGCGTCGCGGACTGATCGTCAACAGCGAAGAGCGCGGCAACACATCCGTGATCGAAGCGGAAGTGCCGCTCTCTGAAATGTTCGGTTACACGACCGACCTGCGTTCGATGAGCACCGGCCGAGCCGCCAGCGCCATGGAACCGCTAAAGTATGCCGAGGTGCCATCAAACGTGAAGAAGGCGATCCTGGAAGAAAACGGCAAGTAGATGCCTGAAGGGGCAAGTATTAAGGGGCAAGGGGCAAGTGAGGATTCTTCTTCACTTGCCCCTTGCCCCTTAATACTTGCCCCTCAGTACGATGCAACTTTCCGCTTCGCCCGATATGATCCAGTTCAGGAGTATTGCTGCATGAACCCAAGAATGTCGTCGCTGGCGGTATATTTGATCTGTTTATCGTCGGCGCTCGCTCTAGCGGCTCCGACTACCAAACCTGCGACTGAACCCGCTGAAGGCGAGGCGGATACCAAAACGGTGAAGGTCGAACGCGGTTCACTTCCGATCCGCGTGGACGGCGAAGGCGTGTTTGAGCCGGTAGATGCGGCCGAAATCCACTTAAAATTCAAATCGTTTGCCGGCGAGCTTGTCATCAAATCGGTCGTCGCCAACGGCGCGTCGGTCAAGCCCGGCGACTCGCTTCTCGAAATCGACGACAAACCCATCCTCAAAGACACCGCCACGGCCGAGAACGAACGCGAAACCACCCGGGCCGGTTACGCCAAGGCGGTGTCCGACAGCGATCTTCAACAACAGGCCGACGACTTAGCCACCAAGATGGCGCTGGACGACGCGAAAAACGCCGCCGACGCGCTCAAATGGTTTGATGATGTTGATGGGCCGCAACTGCTGCAGCAATCAGACCTGCAGGTGAAGCAGGCCAAGTTCTCGCTGGAGGACCAGAACGACGAGCTCGATCAGCTCCGCAAGATGTACAAGACCGAAGACCTCACCAGCGCGACTGCCGACATCGTCATCAAACGCAGCCTTCGTCAGGTGGAGTTGACCAAAGTTCAAGTCCAGCGGGCCGAGGATGACTCGAAGAAGATGAAAGCCGTCACTTTTCCCGAAGTGCGTCGGCGGCTGGAGTTCGCGCTGGATCAGCAGAACAACAGTTTCAAGCAACTAAGCGCCACACACGCGCAGTCGGCCGTCCAGCGCAAGGTCGCTCTGGCGAGCGCGAAGCAAACGATGACGGATGCAGAGCAGAAGGTGGCAGATCTGAAAAAAGACGCTGAGCAGTTCAAGCAGACCGCGTCGACTGAAGGCGTGGTGTATTACGGGCAATTCACCGGCCGGTCGTGGACGGGGAATGACGTCAAATCGTTCGTCGTCGGGGAGAAGATGACCTCAGGGAGCACGGCACTGACGGTGATCAAGCCTGGGAAGTTGCGGTTGCTGATGGACTTGCCTGAAAGCAAATTCCTCGCGATCAAGTCGGGAATGGACGTCGTGGTCGTTCCCGCAGTCACCGGCAAAAAGCTGACCGGTAAGACGGCGGCGCCCTCGGCGATCGCCAAGGCCGGCGGGCTGGAATTGATCGTTGATCTCGGCCCGGTCGATCCGGTCCTCACGCCGGGCATGAAGGCGACCGTGTCCATTGATGCTGGAAAGGCCGACGGACTTCTGCTCGTGCCGAACACCGCCGTGGCTGATTCCAAGGTGTGGGTCAAGACCGGCGACGAAACAACGCCGAAGCGCGTCATCACTGGCCGAATCGGCGAGGAGATGACTGAAATTATCGACGGGATCAACGAAGGCGATGAAATCCTCGAGCAGGCGCAGAAATGAGCGATCGGGTGTGGATGTATTTTCGCTCGTGCTATGTCATCTGGCTGATGTTGTCAGGCAGTGTGCTCGTCGTAGGATGTAGGAATGGGCGCGAGCATTCGAAAGCGCTTTCCACAACACAGTCGATTGATGCACCCGAACCGCAAGTGGCCACCCGGCCGGTGAAGGACGCGATCGCGGCGGGGGTTGTGTTCCTTCAAAATTCACAAAACGCCGACGGCTCGTGGGGGACGGGCGCTATCACGCGCGGGACGGAAGTGACTGCGTCCGTCCCCGGCTCGCATGACGGATTCCGCATCGCAACAACAGCACTGGCGGTCATGGCGCTCAAACAGGCGGGTGAAACGACTGCTCACGATAAAGGGCTTGAGTACCTGATCGATCACGGCGACGCTCGGCGGGCAACCGGGGAACTGATTTATAATGTCTGGGCACACTTTTACGCGCTACAGTGCTTGGCTGTAGAAATGCGCGACAATCCCGATCCACGACTTCGGAAAGCCGCACTCGGGCAGATCGAACGACTCAAACGCTACCAAACCTACATCGGCGGCTGGAACTACTACGATTTCGAATTCCAGACGCAGCAGCCGTCCATGGGACCGACCAGTTTCGGCACGTCGGCGGGGCTGGTGGCGCTTTGGGAAGCCAAGCGGTCATCCATTGACACTGAGCCAGGGTTCATCGAGCGGACGGTTCGTCGGCTGGAAGAAATGCGATTGCCCGACGGGGCCTATTTGTATGGTCAAAGCCTGCAATACACCCCGCGACATCCTGCCAACACCCCGCGTGGCAGCATCGGACGGACCCAGGCTGGGAACGATGCGCTGATGGAGTGGGGATCGAAAAAAATCTCGGTTGAGAAGATTCAAAGCGATTTGGAGACGTTCTTCACCGAACACAACTACATCGAAATGGGCCGAAAGCGCGTCTGGCCGCACGAGAGTTGGTATTACACGGCTCCTTATTACTATTACTTCGGCCACTACTACGCCGGCCGATTGCTTCAGTTCTTGCCGGCGGATGTGAAGGGGCAATTCGCCGAGCGATTGGAGGGTTTCATCCTGCCGCATCAGGAACCGGACGGTTCCTGGTGGGATTACGCAATGTGGGACTACCACAAACCCTACGGGACGGCGTACGCGATTCTGACGCTGATCAATTGCGAAAACGCCCGAAAGCCGGTCGACGCGCGGTGATACGTCCGACAACTGCGGTTTCGGCACTATAAGCCAGGAATCGCGGCGGCTGGGTCCGCGAATTCCGCGTGTATCACACTTGACAGAACGTAAACAGTCGCTATCTTTTCCCCCTCACTCATCTGGGAGTGACCATGCCCTTCTGGGGTGTGAATCGGACCGAGTTTTAGCAGTCAGCAGGTAAGTACGATGACGGGTGACCGAATCAGAATTCGAATGGAAGCGTACGACCACCGGGCCCTTGATGCGTCGGCGAAGGAAATCGTCGATCACGCCAAGCGGACCAACGCCCGTGTGTGCGGCCCCATTCCGGTTCCGACCCGCATCGAGCGGTATACGGTTCTGCGTAGCCCGCACATCGACAAGAAAAGCCGCGAGCAGTTCGAGATGCGCACGCACAAACGCGTGATCGACATTTTCGAGCCGACCGCCCGTACGGTTGAAGCCCTCAACCGCCTTGTCGTGCCGGCTGGCGTATTCGTTAAGATCAAGGCGTAATTACTCGCCAACTACATGCCCCTGATTAAAGGGGCATTTTATTTGTCCGACCGTGGGGTTCATCCAAGAACCCGCCAGCCCGAAAGGGTCACGCGTTTGTCGGAGTTTTTTCGTCTGGTTTGGAAAAGTCCATTTAGGACGGATTTATAGACTGCTGATCGATGATTGATCCGTAGTCCTCTGATCCGAAAGTTATGACACCAGCTCTATTGGGTAAGAAAGTCGGGATGACCCGAGTTTACGACGACAAGGGAACTATGGTTCCCGTCACCGTCGTTCAGTGTGACCCGAATAACGTAACGCAAGTTAAGACCGTCGAAACCGACGGGTACAACGGCATTCAGCTCGGTTACCGCGAAATCAAGCCAAAATTCAGTAACTACGCCCTGATCGGCCATGCCGCCAAGGCCGGCCTCACGCCGCGGAAGTTCTTCAGAGAAGTGAAGCTTACAGCCGCCACCGACCTGACGCTGGGCGCTGAAGTGAAAGTCGACATCTTCAACGAAGTGAAGTTCGTCGACGTCATCGGCGTGAGCAAGGGCAAGGGTTTCGCTGGCGTAATGAAGCGTCATAACTTCGGCGGTCAGCCGGCTTCGCACGGCACTGAGCGTAAGCACCGCTCGCCGGGTTCGATCGCGTCGCACGCGACCAACCGCGGTAACTGCGGTAAGCCGAAGAAGGGCCTCCGCATGGGCGGCCACATGGGTGACGATCAAGTCACCACTCGCAATCATCCCCTCGTCAAAATCGACTCCGAAAATAACCTGCTGCTGATCAAAGGCGCTCTCCCGGGTGCCAATGGTTCGCTGCTGTACGTTCGCAAGTCGATCACGGCCAAAGTAGCGAAGGTGGAGGCTTAATCACATGATCGAAGTACCCGTATACAACGCAGCCGGTAAGGAACTGGAAAAGTTCCAGGTCGATGAAGCCAAGCTCGGCGGCGAAGTGAAGAAGGCGCTGCTCAAGCAGGCTTTGGTTCACTACCACGCCAATCAGCGCCAAGGCACGGTTAAAACCAAGGGCCGCGGCGAAGTCTCCGGTTCCACTCGCAAGCTGTTCCGTCAGAAAGGGACTGGCAACGCCCGTACTGGCGGTATCCGCAACCCAATCAAAGTCGGCGGCGGTCACGCGAAGCAGAAGACCCCGAAGGAATGGCGTCAGGCGTTGCCCAAGAAGGCCCGCCGGCTCGCCACGCACTCGGCCATCCTCGCCAAGCTGCAGAGCGGCGATGTGAAGGTGCTCGATCAACTGGCGCTCGACGCGGTCAAAACCAAAACCGTGGCCACCATGTTCAAGGTGCTCGGTATCGATCGCAGCGTGCTTGTGGCACTCAGCGGCCGGAATGAGAACGTCGAGAAATCGGCGCGAAACATCGACCGCACGACTCTGACAACCGTGTCGCAGTTGAACGCTTGGGACATCATGCGGAACCGTACGCTCCTCATGACCAAGGAAGGCCTTCAGCAGATTCTGGCTTGAGTGAGAAGGATAAAGTCATGGAAAAATCAACCGTCATCATCAAGCCGCTGATCACTGAAAAGAGCACGCATCAGCAGAACGTACGCAACACGTACGCTTTTGAAGTGCGTCTCGATGCCAACAAGCATCAGATCAAGAACGCGATCGAGTCGCTGTACAACGTGAAAGTGGCTGACGTCCGCACGGCCGTCCGCAAGGGCAAGCCGCGTCGGACGAAGTTTAAGGTTCTGCACACCAGCAAGTTCAAGCGTGCGATCGTGGAGCTGGTTGAAGATTCGAAGATTGAATTGTTCTAAGGAACGATTTGCAATTTGCGATTTGCAAATTGCAATTGAAAACACGGAGTGCGAGTTTCGATTGCAAATTGCAAATCGAAAATTGCAAATAAGATATGCCGATTAAATTCTACAACCCGACCTCCGCCGGCCGTCGCGCCGGAAGCGTGATCGATTACAAGGCGGTCCTTACGGCGACCGAACCGCAGAAGTCGCTCACCAAGGGTCTGCGTCGTCCGAGTGGTCGTAACCACCACGGCGTGATCACGGCTAAGCACCGCGGCGGTGGCGAGAAGCGCCTGTACCGCATGATCGACTTTAAGCGACAGAAGGACGGCATGCCTGCTACCGTCAAGACCGTTGAGTACGATCCGAACCGCTCGGTTCACATCGCGCTCATCGAGTACACCGACGGCTTGAAGGCGTACATCCTGGCTCCGAACGGAATCAAAGTCGGCCAGACGATCGTGAGCGGACCGGATGCAGCGCCCGAAATCGGCAATGCAATGCCGCTGGCGAACATCCCGTCGGGCCTTGAAATTCACAACATTGAAATGAACCCCGGCCAAGGCGGTAAGCTGGTTCGCTCTGCAGGCGGCGTGGGTCGTCTCGGTGCGAAGGAAGGCGAATGGTCCGTGATCATTCTCCCGTCCGGCGAAATGCGTCGCGTGAAGTCGGCCTGCCGGGCGACCATCGGTCAGCTCGGTAACCTCGACTGGATCAACGTCAGCATCGGGAAGGCCGGCCGCAACCGCCACAAGGGCGTTCGCCCGCACACCCGTGCCAAGGCGATGAACCCGATCGATCACCCGCTGGGTGGCGGTGAAGGTCGCTCCAACGGCGGACGTCATCCGGTCAGCAAGACGGGCGTTCCGGCCAAGGGTGGCATTACGCGTGACCGCAATAAACATTCGGAGAAGTTGATTCTCCGCCGTCGTAAGTTCGGTAAGTTCCAGCAGCGTCCGCAGACGGTTAGTAATTAAGGCGAGTGTCGATTGTGGGGTGTGGAATGTCGAAGTCTTTCGACAATCCACAATCCACAATCCACAATCGAAACATTTATGAGCAGAAGTTCAAAAAAAGGTCCGTTCGTTGACGAGCGGCTGTTCTTGAAGGTTGCGAAACTGAACGAGAACCGCGCCAAGAGCCCGATCAGAACCTGGGCCCGTGCTTGCACGATTACGCCGGAATTCGTCGGACACACGTTCGAAGTGCATAACGGCAACAAGTTCCTGAAAGTGTTCGTTCAGGAAGACATGGTCGGCCATAAGCTCGGCGAATTTTCGCCGACTCGGCAGTTCAAGGGTCACAGTGGCAAGAAGGTTGCTGCCCCCGGCGCACCGGCTTAATGAGACTTGAGGTACTACGATGCCATTTACATCCAAACATCGCTTCGCCCGCATCGCCCCGCGTAAGGCTCGTCTTTTGATGAACCTGGTTCGTGGTCGCGACGTTGACGACGCTATCACCATCCTCAAGTTCGCTAAGCAGCGGGCAAGTGGGATGGTCGAGAAGGTCATCCGCTCTGCCGTGGCGAACGCCAACGAGCAGGAAGTCGCCTCGCGCCGCAACGCGTTGTACGTGGCGGCCGCGTGGGTCGATCCGGGTCCGATCATCAAACGCTTCCAGCCGAAGGATCGCGGCAAGGCGTATTCGATCAAGAAGCGCACCAGCCATCTGGTAGTCACGATCGACGAGCGGGAAACTAAGTAAAAGAGATCACTATGGGTCAAAAAGTAAATCCAACGGGTTTCCGCACCGGCATTACAGAAGACTGGAAGAGTCGCTGGTATGCCCCGAAGAACGCCTTCGGCGACTTCCTCGGTGAGGACTTCAAGGTCCGCAAGCTGATCGACGACAAGCTGAACCGTCGTCCTCCGTTTGCAGCCGTCAGCGACATCCTGATCGAGCGCACGCGTGAAGAAGTCACCGTGACGATCAAGACCGCTCGTCCGGGCCTGGTCATCGGGCCCAAGGGTGCTGAAGTCGACAAGCTGCGTGAAGAGCTGGAAGACATGATCAAGCGTAAAGTCGCTCCGATCAAAGTCATCGAGATCAAGAACCCGGATCTCAACGCTCAACTGGTGGCCGAAATGGTCGCCGAGCAGTTGAAGAAGCGGGCCAGTTTCCGCCGTGTGCTGAAGCAGCGGATGGAAGCCACGATGCAAGCCGGTGCCAAGGGCATTAAGTTCTGCATCAGCGGCCGACTAGGTGGGGCGGAAATCGCCCGCCAGGAAAAGGCCGGCATGGGCAGCGTTCCGCTGACCACGCTGCAGGCGGACGTGAACTACGGTTATGCCATTGCGTTCACGACCTTCGGAACGATCGGCGTGAAGTGCTGGATTTTCCGCGGCATGTACGGCGAAGAAGTGCTCGAGACCGATGTGCGTCCGGGCGGCGCGCCGCGTCGTGGGCGTCGATAAGGAATTTGCAATTTGCGATTTGCAATTTGCAATTGAAGAGAAGCAACGAGTCGGGTTTTCGATTGCAAATTGAAAATCGCAAATGAAGTCAGGTGATTTATGCCAATGATGCCAAAGCGGGTGAAATACCGCAAAAGCCAACGCGGCAAGATGAAAGGCAACGCTACTCGCGGTAATACCGTCGCATTCGGCGAGTACGGCCTGCAGTCGCTCGAAGCCTGCTGGGTGACCGCCCGGCAGATCGAAGCCGGCCGCATCGCCGCTTCGCACTTTCTGCGTCGTGAAGGGCGCCTGTTCATCCGCATCTTCCCGCACAAGCCGGTCTCCGGTAAGCCGCTGGAAACGCGTATGGGTAAAGGCAAAGGCGAACCCGAATACTGGTGCGCCGTTGTGAAGCCCGGCACGATGTTGTTTGAAGTCGTCGGTGTGGATGAACCGACCGCCAAGCGAGCCCTTGCCCGCGTGGCTCACAAGATGCCGGTATCGACCCGATTCGTGGCCCGTAAGCACGCAGTGGCGTAAGGAAAAACCATGACCGCAAAAGAAATGAAAGAAAAAGAAGCCGATGTCTTGGCGCTTGAGCTGACCAATCAGACCAAGCACCTGTTCGACCTGCGCAGCCAGGCGACCACCGAGAAGCTGGAAGACCCCACGCAGATCGGCAAGACGCGTCGGACCATCGCCCGGATCAAGACGGTGCTGCACCAGCGCAAACTGGCGACGGCGAGCAAGTAAGAAAAGAGACGAACTATGGCAACTGGAACCGCAAAATCGACCGACCCGCGTTCGCAACTTCGCACGATTGAAGGCGTGGTGGCTTCCGACAAGGGCGACAAGACGATCAAGGTCGTCGTCAACTATCAGACCAAGCACGCCAAGTACGGCAAGTACCTCAAGCGTCGCACGGTTCTGCATGCCCACGACGAGAAGAACGAAGCCAAGGAAGGCGATACCGTGCAAATCGCCGAATGCCGGCCGATGAGCAGGACCAAGCATCACCGCCTGCTGAAAGTCGTTCAGCGCGGCTCAGAGCAGGCAGTACAACTGTCGGCAGAAGAAGTAATGACCGGCAAGGCGCCTGAGGCGCGATAAGAATTTGCAATTTTCGATTTGCAATTTGCAATCGAAAGACAAGGCATTTTCGATTGCGAATTGCAAATCGAAAATTGCAAATCGGAGTAAGACATGATTCAGCAACAGACCGAAGTCGACATCTGCGACAACACCGGCGCGAAGCGCGGCATGTGCATCAAGGTGCTTCGCGGCAGCAGCAGCAAGGGCAAGTTTAAGCGTCGCGTCGCCACCATCGGTGACGTGATCATCTGTGCTGTGAAGAAGATCCAGCCCGGCGGTGACGTGAAGCAGGGTGCGCTGATCCGCTGCGTCATTGTACGCACCAAGCAACCGACCAAGCGTAAGGATGGCTCGTACGTTCGTTTCGACAAGAACGCCGCCGTCACGATCGACAAGGAAAACAATCCGGTCGGCACGCGCATCTTTGGAGCAGTAGCACGGGAATTGCGAGACAAGGACTTCATGAAGATTGTCTCGCTGGCATCAGAGGTGGTTTAAGGAATGTAGAATGTAGATTGTGGAATGTAGAAGTCTTTCAACAATCCACAATCCACAATCCACAATCCACAATCGAGTGATTTATGGCAAGACACATTAAACAAGGCGACACGGTGCTGGTGACCACCGGTGCTGACAAAGGCAAGACCGGCCGCGTTTTGCGAATCCTTCCGGATAAGCAGCGCGTGGTGGTCGAGGGTATCGCCCGCGTGTGGAAGCACGTTCGTCCGTCGCAGCGTAACCCGCAGGGCGGTCGCATCCAGAAGGATGCTCCGATCCACATCAGCAACGTGCTGCCGGTTGATCCGTCGACCAATAAGGGCACTCGCGTGAAGTTCGAAACCCGCGACGGCAAGAAAGTGCGCGTCGCCAAGAGTGGCACGGTGTTGTCGACTCTGACCAAGTAAGCAAGAAAGACTGAGGCAGATCATGGCCAAAGACGAACAGAAAAAATCGGGCAAGCCCAGTGCCGAGGAGATCGCAGCGAAGAAGGCGGCTAAGAAAGCTGCCGCCGCCGCGGTCGAGACGGATTCGGGTGCTGAGGAAACCGGTGCACCAGCACCGGCACCTCGTTTAATCGCTCACTATAAAGAGACGGTTGTGCCGGCCCTTAAGCAGAAGTTCGGTTACACGAACCTCTACGAAGTGCCCAAGCTCGAAAAGATCGTGATCTCGATGGGCCTGGGCAAGTTCGCCACCGAAGGCGGCGACGGCAAATCGAAGTTCCAGCAGGCCGAGAAGGAACTGACCACCATCGCCGGGCAGAAGCCAGTGCGATGCAAGGCCAAGAAGTCGGTCGCGAACTTCAAGGTTCGTGAAGGCATGGAGACCGGCCTGAAGGTCACGCTCCGCGGGAACCGGATGTACGAGTTCCTCGACCGCCTGATCTCGCTGGCCATCCCCCGAGTGAAGGACTTCCGCGGCCTGTCAGCCAAGGGGTTCGATCGCACGGGCAACTACAATTTCGGGTTCAACGAACAAACGGTCTTCCCGGAAGTTGATGGCGCCGCCGTCACCTTCCAGCAGGGCATGAACATCACGATCTGCAGCAGTTCCCCATCAGCCGAACACGGCCGTGAACTGCTGAGCGGATTCGGGTTTCCGTTCAAGACTGAAGAAGAGAAAAAAGGCAAGTAACGCTTAACGATTGACTGCCATTTGGCATAGGACTGAAATATGGCCACCACAGCCTGGAAAGAAAAACAGAAGCGTCGCGAGGCGCTGGTCAAGAAATACGCGGAACTCCGCCGCAAGCTGAAGAAGGAGAAGAACTTCTCGGCGTTAGCCAAGCTGCCGCGTGACAGCAGCGCGACTCGTTCGCACAACCGTTGCCAGCTGACCGGCCGCAGTAAGGGCGTGCTGCGGAAGTTCAAGATCAGCCGCATCATGCTGCGTGAGTTGGCTCTGGCCGGCAAGATCCCAGGACTGAAAAAGGCTAGCTGGTAAGGAATCAGTTGTTAGTTGGTAGTTCACAGTTAAATCTGAAAACTACCAACTACAACGACCAACTAAAAACTAGAGAAAACGATGAACAATCAAGATCCCATCGCTGATATGCTGACGCGAATTCGCAACGCCAACCGGGTAGGCCGGCGGCTGGTGCTGATTCGAAAGAGCAAGATCTGCACCGGCATTGCCCAAGTGTTGAAAGAAGAAGGTTACATCGAAGAATTCGATGTGATTGACGACACCCAGCAAGGCCAAATCCGCGTGAAGCTCAAGTACTCGCTCACCGGGCAGAAGGTCATTCACGTGATCGACCGCACGAGCAAGCCCGGCTGCCGCGTTTACCGCAAGGTCGAAGAGCTGCCGCAGGTCCTCAATGGCATGGGCATCGCCGTCGTCAGCACCAGCAAGGGTGTGATGTCGGATCGTAAGGCTCGTGAGCAGAATGTGGGTGGTGAGTTGTTGTGTGTCGTTAGCTAGGACGATTGTGGAATGTTGATTGTGGAATGTAGAAGCGGTTTAGGAATTTCGAGTTGCTTCAACAATCCACAGTCCACCATCAACAATCGAATCGGTGAAATATGAGCAGAATTGGCAAAAAACCCGTTCCCGTCGGCAAGGCGAAAGTCGCTGTCAGCGGCCAGAAGGTCAACGTTGAAGGCCCTAAAGGCAAGCTGGCGCTGGACGTGCATCCTACGATCACCGTCAAGCTCGAAGGTGCTGACCTGATTGTCACCCGGCCGAACGATGAAAAGTTCAGCAAGGCGTTGCACGGGCTGACTCGCTCGCTCCTGTCGAACATGGTCGAAGGCGTCACCAACGGCTACAAGAAGACGATCGAAGTGCAGGGCGTTGGTTACAAGGCCGAACAGAAGGGCAAGAACATTGTCCTGTCCGTCGGCTACGCTCACCCGATCATCAAGACGATCCCGGGCAACGTCACTGTCGCTTTGGAAGGCACGAGCAAGATCCACATCTCCGGCGTCGATAAGCAGGCCGTCGGGCAGTTTGCCGCTGAGTTGCGGAGCGTTCGTAAACCTGAACCGTACAAGGGCAAGGGCCTGCGTTACGAAGGCGAAGTGGTCAAGATCAAGGCCGGCAAAGCGTTCGCCGGTGCGGGTGCGAAGTAAATTTAAGGTACAGATTCAACTGACCGCTCGATGCGAAGCGAGCAGTCCAAAGGTTGAGAGGCAATCATGGCAGATAAACAGCAGAAAAAGCAGATCCGACTTCAGCGTCGGCAGTGGAGCGGCCGGGCGAACCTGTTCGGGACGGCCGAGCGTCCGCGCTTGTCGGTCTTCCGTTCGGACAAGCATATTTACGCTCAGGTCGTTGACGACTACACGGGCAAGACGTTGGCGGCTGCCGCGAGCACGATCGCGGAAGTGCGTGGCGAACTGAAGAACGGCGGAAACATCGCCGCCGCTAAGCTTGTAGGCAAGGCGATCGCCGAGCGTGCGAAGAAGGCTGGCGTGACCAAGGTGTGTTTCGACCGCGCGGGTCGTATGTACCACGGCCGAGTCAAGGCTCTAGCTGATGCGGCTCGTGAAGGCGGTCTGCAGTTTTAGGAATTTGCGATTTGCGATTTGCAATTTGCGATTGCAAGCCGATGAATTTGATCGCAAATTGCAAATTGAAAATCGCAAATAGGATTTGAAACTATGTCAGAAGAAACTCCCAAACCCGTAGAAGCGACCACGACCGATGCCCCCGCAGCCGCAGCAGTTCCCCAACAGGAGCAGCGCGGCGGACAACGCCAGGGCGGCGGCGGTGGTGGACGTCAGGGCGGCGGTCAGGGTGGTCGCGGTGGACAGGGCGGCGGCCGTGGTGGCTCGCGCGGGCCCAACCGTGATCGCGACGAAAGCGGCATGGAAAGCGCCGTTGTTCGCATCTACCGCTGCTCGAAGGTCGTCAAGGGCGGCCGAACTTTCTCGTTCGGTGCGCTCGTCGTCGCCGGCGATCGCAAGGGCAACATCGGCATCGGTTACGGCAAAGCGAACGAAGTTCCACCGGCCGTTGAAAAGGCGACCAAGGACGCCCGCAAGACGATGTTCAAGGTCAACCTCAAGGGTTCGACCATTCCGCATATTGTCAAAGGCACCAGCGGCGCGAGCACAGTCATCCTGATCCCGGCCCGTCCGGGTACCGGCGTAACGGCGGGCAAGAGCGTTCGCCCTTGCGTTGAACTGACCGGCATTACCGACATCCTCACCAAGGCGTACGGCTCGACGAGCCCCAAGAACCTGGTGAAGGCCACCATCGCCGCACTGCAACAACTGCAGAGCCGCGAACAGGTGGAAACCATCCGTGGCGTGAAACTCGTCAAGGGTGCTGGCGAATTAGTGACGGCTTAAAGATAAAAGATTGGTGTTCCCATGAGCATGCAGCACGACATCACGACCGGCCTCCCGAAGAACAAGCGCAACAAGCGCAAGGGTCGCGGCGAATCCAGCGGTCACGGTAAGACCTCCGGCCGTGGTAACAAGGGTTCGGGCGCTCGTAACGGTAAATACATCCGCCGGGGTTATGAAGGTGGTCAGACTGAAATCCACAAGCGCATGCCCAAGCGCGGTTTCAGCAACGAGAACTTCGAACGCCGGTTCTACATCGTGAACCTGGCCGACCTGAACGAACTGGCAGACGGGTCGACGGTCGATGCTGCTTCGCTGATCGAAGTCGGGCTCGTTCCGGACAACTACTGGCCGGTCAAAATTCTCGGCGATGGTGAGTTTACCAAAAAGCTCAATATCACCGCAGGGTTCTTCAGCAAGACGGCTCTGGACAAGATCACCAAGGCGGGCGGCAAGGCGATCAACCTCAAGGGTGAAGCCTTTACCACGCCGAAGGTGAAGTCGGTATTCGTGAAGCGTGACAAGAAGAAGCCGGTGGTCGCAGAAGAAGCTGCTCCGGCCGTCGAAGCTGAAAAGAAGGCATGAACTTGATTGTGGATTGTGGAATGTGGATTGTAGAAGCGGCTTGGTTTTCTAACGCCGCTTCTACAATCCACAATCTACAATCCACAATCCATAAATTATGCTCAAAACGCTGATCAACATCTTCCGTGTCCCTGAACTCCGGAATAAGGTTCTCTTTACCTTGTTCATGCTGATGATCTACCGCGTCGGCTACCACGTGCCGATCCCCGGCGTGGATCAGGATCACTTCAAGCAATTGGCCGAACAGCAGAAGAAGGATGGTGACACCTCCGCCGGCTCGCGGATCGCGCAGTACGTGTCGTTGTTCTCCGGCGGTACGCTGAGCCAGAGCACGGTCTTTGGGCTCGGGGTGATGCCGTACATCTCGGCGTCGATCATCTTTCAGTTGCTCGGCACTGTCGTTCCATCGCTGGAAAAACTCCAGAAGGAAGGCGAGACCGGCCGCAAGAAGATTCAGGAATGGACGCGTTACGCGACGATTCCGCTCTGCATCGTACAAGGTGCGTTCTGGATCACGTATATGCGGAGCAATAAGCTCGTTCAGCCGGAGTTCCTATACAATTCTCCGACGACGTTCTGGCTGATTGGCGTTTTCTCCCTCACCGCCGGTTGTATCTTTCTGATGTGGCTGGGGGAACAGGTCGACGAGTATGGCTTGGGCAACGGCATTTCACTGATCATTCTGGCCGGGATCGTTGGGCGCATGCCTAACGCAATTTTCCTTCTGTGGAACCAGACCAGCGTTTCCGGCGGTGATGCAGCCCATCCAATTACGCCAGGCAAAATTCTGATTCTTGTTGCGTCGTTCGTGTTTATTGTGGCTGGCTCGATTCTGATCACACAGGCCCAGCGGCGTATTCCCGTCCAGCAGGCCAAGCTCACTCGCGGGCGTCGGGTGTACGGCGGGTCCAAGCAGTTTCTTCCGCTTCGTGTTAACCACGGCGGTGTGATGCCCATTATCTTCGCCCAGTCATTAATGCTCTTCCCAGGGTTCTTATTTGGCTGGTTGCACGGCGTGGCTCCGAATAACGCGACGCTCACCTTTCTCAACGGCGAGTTCAGTCGTGGCGCGCTGATCTACATTCTGACTGAAGTCGTCATGATTTATTTCTTCGCGTACTTCTGGACGACCGTGCAGTTCCAGCCGAAGGAAATGGCCAATCAGCTGCGCGACTATGGCAGCTTCATCCCCGGCCTGCGTCCCGGCAAGCGAACGGCGGACTATCTAGAAAAGGTGATGTTGCGCATCACATATGTGGGTGCGGCATTTTTGTGCATCATCGCGGTCATCCCCGCCACGCTTAACACCTGGCTAAAAATTGACCCCCAGATCACCGCATTCCTCGGCGGCACGGGCCTACTGATCGTGGTGAGCGTGGCGCTGGACATGGTTCAGCGAATCGAGGCCAACCTCCTGATGCGCAACTACGGCGGCTTCCTCGGCGGCGAGGGCGGGAGTAAGCGGATTAAGGGAAGACAGTATTAGGACCGAGGTCCGAGGACCGAGCACTGAGTAACGACTTCCGACCTCAAGTCTTTACTCAGTCCTCAGCACTCAATCCTCAGCACTTTGAAATGCCCATCGTACTCAAGAGCCGTCGAGAAATTGAGATGATGCGGCGGGCGGGGCAGATCGCCTGCGAAGTGCTCGGGCAAATGCGTGAAGCCGCCAAGGCCGGTGTGCTCACCATCCAACTCGATGAACTGGCCCGGCGGGCGCTCGATCGCGTGGGCGCGGTGGCCCTCTCGAAAAACTACCCGACGTACAAGCCCGGCGAGGGCTTTCCCGGGCACACATGCATCAGCGTGAACGAAGAAGTCGTTCACGGCGTGCCGGGCGAACGTCAGCTTAAAGACGCCGATATCGTCACGCTCGACTTGGCGCTGTCGATCGACGGCTACTGTGCCGATACCGCGACGACCGTGACGATCGGAAAAGTTTCGCCGGAGAGACAACGGTTGGTGGACGTGACGAAGGAAGCCCTGGTCCTGGCTATTTCGCACATGAAGCCGAATAAAAAGTGGTCGGAAGTGGCCCGGCTGATGCAGCATCATGTGGAAAGCAACGGCTATTCCGTGGTGCGCGAGTTTGTAGGTCACGGGATCGGCCGCTCGATGCACGAAGACCCGAAGGTGGCGAATTTCGTCACCGCCGAGCAACTTAGAGGCGATTTCCGCCTCCGCCCGGGCATGACCCTCGCGGTCGAGCCGATGGTGGTGGCCGGTAAGCGGGATGTTGAACTGCAGCCGGATGGCTGGACGGTGATCACTGCGGACCATAAACCCGCAGCCCACTTCGAGCATACGGTGGCGATGACGGATTACGGTGTGGATATTCTGACGGATGGTCGGGAACCGTTTCAACTTTAGTGAAACTCAAAGTTGCGGGAAACGAGGGTTCGAAGAACCCTGCTTTTCTGTCGAAACGCGGGGAAAAACAGGGTTCTGCGAACCCTCGCTTCCCGAAGTGATCGCACTGGGTGCGATCACTTGAGAATATTTGAGTTTTGAGTATCATTGACGATTCGCCCCTCGGAAGAGGGTGTTTGAGGTGAAACCATGAAAGTTCGAACGAGCGTTCGTAGAATCTGTGAAAACTGCAAGGTCGTGCGGCGCAAGGGCGTCGTCCGCGTGATCTGCACCAACGTTAAACACAAGCAGCGCCAAGGTTAAGCGAGGACCACATGCCACGTATTGCCGGTGTCGATATTCCGAGTGACAAGAAGATCAAGATCAGCCTTCGCTATATCTATGGCGTGGGTCCAACCAACGCGATGGCGATTCTCAAGGAATTGGGAATCGATCCGGAGCGCAAAGCCAAGGAACTGACCGAAGACGAGCTGGCCAAGATCATTGGCATTCTCGATCGCGGCATTCTGGTCGAAGGCGCGCTGCGCCGTCAGATCAGTCAGAACATTGGTCGCCTGCGTGAAATCGGCAGCTACCGTGGCAACCGCCACCGTCGTAGCCTCCCGACACGCGGCCAGCGTACCCGTTCCAACGCCCGCACCCGCAAGGGTCCGCGTAAGACGGTCGCCGGCAAGAAGGGCGTGAAGGAACTCGGTAAGTAATCGAATGTGGATTGTGGACTGTGGATTGTAGAAGGTGCTTGATCCTTCCAAGACGCTTCAACAGTCCACAATCAAAGTGTCGCGGGGACGTCCGTAGTGACGAATGATCCGCAGAAAGTCAGAGCAGAACATGGCAAAAGAAACAGCACCAGCAGCCGGCGGTAAGGCCGCTCCGAAGAAGAAAATTCGTAAAGGCGTGACGCGCGGGATTGCGCACATCAAGGCGACTTTTAACAACACGATGGTGACGATCACCGACACCAACGGCGAGACGATCTCGTGGGCGTCGGCCGGCACGGTTGGGTTCAAGGGCGCTCGCAAGAGCACGCCGTTCGCCGCCGGTCGCGCCGCTGAAAATGCAGCTCAGACCGCCCGCAAGAGCGGCATGCTGGAAGTCGAAGTCAAAGTCAAAGGCCCCGGTGCCGGCCGTGAGCAGGCGATCCTTAATCTTCAGAACGCCGGCCTAAAGGTCAGCGGTATTGAAGACGTGACCCCGCTCCCGCACAACGGCTGCCGTCCGCCGAAGAAGCGAAGAGTTTAACCGATTGTGGATTGTGGAATATGGATTGTTGAAGTCATTCGACGATCCGAAGCATTTCAACAATCCACATTCCATAATCCACAATCAATATCGCATCATTTCAGCGAGGTAGGCGTACAGATTGTCTCTAACGGTTGAGACGGGAACTGCCTGCAATCTGAGGTGATGCAAAGGAGCAAGTTATGCGAATTCGATGGCGTGGTTTGGAACTGCCTTCGCGCGTGCAGCGCGACGAGCAGGTGTCGACCGAAACTTACGGCAAGTTTTTTGCCGAGCCGTTTGAGCGCGGGTTTGGTACCACCGTGGGCAACAGCCTGCGTCGTATCCTGCTTTCGTCGCTTGAAGGCGCTGCCGTCACCCACATCCGCATCAAGGGCGCGGATCACGAATTTTCGTCGCTGCCGGGCGTGATGGAAGACGTCACGGACATCATCCTCAACATCAAGAGCCTGGTTGTGAAGCTCGATGCGGATGAGCCGAAGCAGATGTCGATCAACGTGAAAAAGGCCGGCCCGATTACTGCCGGCATGATCGAAGCCGACCCGTCCATCACGATCACGAACAAAAATCACGTGATCGCGACGCTGACCGAAAACGTCGAGTTCTCGATGACGCTGACCGTTTCCAAGGGCCGCGGCTATGTCACGGCTTCGGAGAACATCAGCAATTCAGAAGAGCAGGAAGTCGGCGCGATCGCGGTGGACTCGATCTACTCGCCGGTCACCCGCGTGCGTTACGCGACTGAAGACGCCCGCGTCGGCCAGAAGACCGACTACGACCGCCTGATCCTCGAGATATGGACCAACGGCACGCTCACACCGGAGATGGCACTGGTGGAAGCCAGCAAGATCCTGCGTAAGCACCTCAATCCGTTCGTTCAATACTTCGAGTTGGGCTCGGAGACGGTCAACGAAGACGCGCTGACGGCTCTTCGCGACGCCAACAAGGCGATGATCGATCCGGAACTGCAGAACAAGTTGAACATGACCACGCAGGAACTGGACCTTTCGGTCCGGGCCAACAATTGCCTGGAATCAGCCAAGATTTCCACCGTTCGTGACCTGGTGAAGAAGACCGACGGCGAACTGCTGAAGGTTCGCAGCTTCGGCAAGACCAGCCTGCGTGAAGTGAAGCGTAAGCTGGCGGACATGGGTCTGAGCCTGGGCATGGATCTTGATTCGGCCCAAGCACAGGCCGCCACCATGCCGGACGATGACGACGAAGAAGAAACCGAGACGCCTGAAGCGACCGGCTCGACCGGGCAGGCATAGCGTTGTGGGTTGTAAGTGGTGAGTTGTGGGTTGGAGTCGGTTTTCCAACCTCCCACGTGCAACAAGCAACCCGCGACATTGAAGGAGTTAGTTATGAGTAGTCACATGATTCGTGGTCGGCAGTTGTCTCGGGATACCGAGCACCGCAAGGCCATGCGACGCAACTTGATCCAGAGCCTCTTTGAGCACGGCAAGGTCCAGACGACCCATCCGAAGGCTAAAGAAGTCAAATCTCTGGCTGAAAAGCTGATCACGCTCGCCAAGGGTAAGACGCTGAATAGCCGTCGTCGCGCGATCGCCATCCTGCAGGATCGTCGGCTGACCGACGAGAACCAGGACTTCATCAAGGAAGGACCTAAGACGGTCATCCAAAAGCTGTTTGATGAAATCGCGCCGAAGTTCGCCGACCGTAAAGGCGGCTTCACCCAGATCATCAAAACCGCCAAGTATCGCATCGGCGATGGCGGGACGCTGGTTTGGTTGCAACTGGTGAGCGAGACCAAGGCACCGACCGGCACGATCCGTCGCAGCGCTGGTCTGCGTCGCAAGCGGAACGAGAAGAAGCATGCGTTCGCGGGACAGATTCTGAAAAAGCGGAAGTCCCCGGAAACCGCTGAAAAGGCATCGGCCTAATCAGGCGAAGTTCCCCGTAGCCGCCTGTAGATTTCGGCTGGTCCATCGGGATGCAACTTATATAGAAACCCGAAGGCGGATCGACCCACACCGGCCGATCCGCTTTTTTTTATCGATTCGCTCATCACGTATTGCAGCTCTATAGCTTGGAGAGCAATATGCAAACGATGCCCGACGTGTAACAAAAACGTCATTATTCGCATCTAAGTGACGGTCCTACCTGCAATTGTTGACAGCGCTTACGTGGTACTAATACAATCCGCCCTTCAACGAGGCGGACCTGTATTGATATAAATGGGCGACAGCCATCCGCGGTTGAAGTACAGACGATCTGGCCTGTTCGGCTGATCCAAATCGGGGTGTGGAGAGCAGGCAACCCTCTGTTCATCCGGAGTCAGCGATTTGTAAATGGCAGGGCGAGTGGACGGAAGCTTAGCTTTCATCACCGACTTGCCGTTGCAATGTGGTAACGACAACTTTACTGAAACGATCAAACGTATGTGGGAGAAGGTCATTCAATACACGCTGGTAGCCCTCTATCTGGGCACGCTAGCGGCGGTGGCGGTTTACGGGTTCCATCGGTATGTACTCGTATACCTCTACATCAAGCACCGCCACAACGGTTACCAGCCGAAGGGTAAGTTTGATTCGCTACCCAAGATCACGCTGCAACTGCCCATGTACAACGAGGACGTTGTGGCCGAGCGGATCATCGAAGCCTCGTGTTACATCGACTATCCGAAGGACAAGCTGGACATTCAGGTTCTGGACGACAGCACCGACCACTCGGCCGACATCGCCCGCAAAGCCGTCGAAAAATGGGCCGCCCTGGGGCATCCGATCAAGTACATCCACCGCGATAACCGCGAAGGGTATAAGGCCGGCGCGCTCGCCGAAGGTTTGAAGCAGGCCAACGGCGAATACATCGCCATCTTCGATGCAGATTTCGTCCCGCCGACGGATATTCTTCAGAACGTGGTGAATTACTTTACCGACGACAAGGTGGGCATGGTGCAAGTGCGTTGGGATCACCTCAACCGCAACGCCAGCCTGCTGACGCGCAGCCAGGCGATCTTTCTCGACGGACACTTCGTCATCGAGCACACCGCCCGCAACCGCTCCGGCCGATTCATGCACTTCAACGGGACGGCCGGCGTGTGGCGCCGCTCGACTATCGAAGACGCCGGCGGGTGGCATCACGATACGCTTACCGAAGACATTGATCTCAGCTATCGAGCCCAGATCAAGGGCTGGCAGTTCGTCTACCTCCCGCAATTCTGCGCACCGGCCGAGCTGCCGTGCGAAATGATCGCCTTCAAGCAGCAGGCCCACCGCTGGACCAAAGGCAGCATGCAGACGGCCATCAAACTTCTGCCGGGCATTTTACGAAGCAAGAGTCTCCCGCGGACTGTGAAGAGCGAAGCGTTTTTTCATCTCACCAACACGCTGGTTTATCCGTTGATGGTTATCCTGACGCTCATGATCTGGCCGGCGTTTTTCAACTTCTTCAACGTTGAAGGGCCGATCAAACATTACACTTGGGGCCATTACCTGTTCAGCGGTACGTTGTTTGTGCTGGCGACCTGTTCTGCCAGCACCTTCTTCGTCTTCGGACAGCGCGAGTTGTTCGGCCGGGAGGCGGGATGGAAGACGCTGCTGTATCTGCCGGTCCTGATGGGCCTTGGCGTTGGCGTCTGCCTCAACAACTGCAAAGCGGTGGTGGAAGCGATCTGGAGCAGCATCCGTAAAGATCACGGCACTAAAGGCAAGAGTGGCGAGTTCGTCCGTACCCCCAAGTACGGCGGAACCACCCGCAACGCCTGGCAGAGCGACGCTGCCCGCCCGATGGATTACGCCGTCCAAACGTCCCGCAGCACGGCGGAGCGTCCGGCCATCTTCACGCTCAAACGCCTGACGCTGCCGATCATCGAAATCTGCTTCGGCATTTATATGTCGATCTTCATTTTCATCAGTCTCTACTACCAATTCGCCTACGCGAGCGTGCCGTTCCTCAGTATTTTCGCCGGCGGGTACTTCTACGTTGGCTTCTCGTCGCTGCACGTGCTGTGGCGCATGCAGCAGGACGCGGAAGACCAGATCGCTGCCCAGGAAATGCTGTCGACGTAGTCGCCGGCTCATTCGGAATGTCCACGCTCGAACTCCCTCACACGCCCGGTTGCCTCGTCTGCGGACGCCTCAACCCGGTCGGCCTGCACCTGAGCCTCTTCGTCGATACCGACTCCGGAGAAATCCGCACCCGCTTTACGCCCGGCACGCAGCACATCGGCTTTGAGGGCATCCTCCACGGCGGCGTGCTGGCGACGGTGCTGGATGAAGCGATGGTTTGGGCCTCTATCTGGACGAGCAAAAAAGCCTGCGTGGCGGGGGAGCTGAACGTGCGGTTCCGCAAGCCAGCCGTGGTGGGGGAAGAACTGCTCTGCACGGCACGGGTGACGGTGAACCGATCCCGATTGCTCGAAGCCACCGGCGAATTAACGACCGCTGACGGGCAGCCGATCGCCTCAGGCACCGGCAAATACGCACCGCTGGCCGGCGATCCGACAGCGGCATTTTTCAAGACGCTGGTGAGCGAGCCGGCTACCGATCGGGCGATTGGACTTCTAACCACCTGAGAGATTTATCACAGCCGGTTGTGGTAAAATCCGTTTCCCATGCTCAACGACGTTCTAAAAACCATCGAAGGCCGCAAAGTTCAGTCGCTCGCTCAGCTGATCGAGTTTCTCAAAATCCCGTCCGTCAGCACCAAGCCCGATCACAAGCCCGACATGCAGCGGTGTGCTGTATGGCTGCAGGATCAACTGAAGTTCGCCGCGCTGAACACGCAGATCGTTCAAACGCCGGGTCATCCGATCGTCGTCGCGAAGAACACGCACGTCTCCGGCCGGCGGACGGTGTTGCTGTATGGCCATTACGACGTTCAGCCGCCGGAGCCACTGGAACAGTGGACCACGCCGGCATTTGAGCCGACTGTCCGAAACGGTGCGATATACGCCCGCGGTGCGGTGGATGACAAGGGGCAGGTCTGGGCCCATGTCGAGGCGATTACCGCCTGGCAGGCCCACGGCGGGCTGCCGATCAACCTCATCATGATCGTCGAAGGCGAAGAGGAAATCGGTTCGAGCCATCTCGATTCGTTCATCGAAAAAAATCGCGATCAGCTCAAGGCCGACATTTGCGTCGTCAGCGACACCAACCAATTCGCCCGAGGCACGCCGGCGATTACGTACGGCCTGCGCGGGCTGGTGTATGAGGAAGTCTTCATCACCGCCGTCAGCCACGACCTTCACAGCGGCCTGTACGGCGGGGCGGTGCCCAACGCCGCCAATGTGCTGAGCGAATTGCTGGCGACGCTGCACACGCCCGACGGGAAAGTGAATCTCCCCGGCTTCTACGATGACGTACTTGAACTCACACCGGCCGAGCGGGCGGAGTGGAAGAAGCTGCCGTTCGACGAAAAATCGCTGCTCGGCGAGATCGGCCTGAGTACCAGCACGGGCGAGGCAGGCTACTCGTGGCTCGAACGCACCTGGGCCCGCCCGACGTGCGACGTGAACGGCATCACCACCGGCTATCAAGGCCCCGGCGCCAAAACCGTCATCCCCGCGGCGGCGAGCGCGAAGGTGTCGATGCGACTCGTCGCCAATCAGGATCCGAAAAAGATCCAACAGATTTTCGAAAAGACACTGCGAGACCGCTGCCCGAAAAACGTCAAAATCGAATTCGCCAACCACGGCCTGGCCGGGCCGGTGCGTACGCCGATCGAAGGCAAAGCCGTCCAACTCGCGATGGCGGCGGTGGAGGCGGGCTTCGGTACCAAACCTGCGCTCATCAGCTCCGGCGGGAGCATTCCGATCGTCGAGCTGTTCAAGCGATTGTTGAGCGTTGACACGTTACTCGTCGGCTTCGGCCTGCCGGACGATCGGGTGCATTCGCCGAACGAAAAGTTTGATCTGGACGCCCTGTACGCCGGCACGCGAACGGCGGCGGTGTTGTACGAGAAGCTTTCGCAGCTTTGAATGGATTTACCACAGAGCCGCAGAGGTTTCACAGAGAACACAGAGAAAACAAGAATCCCGCTGTGTTCTCTGTGAAACCTCTGCGGCTCTGTGTTAAAAAATCACACTGGAATGAGTTTTTGCGGATTTTCGATCATCAGCCGATCGACCGTTTCTTTCCCCGCCACTTCGATCGCCCGCTCGATACCGTCCAGCCGGAGTTGCAGCGTGTCCGGCTTGTGCGTATCACTCCCGAGCAGAAAGTACCGGCCTTCTTCCAAAAACCGCTCGACCACGATCCGCGTGTGCGCTCGCTGCGAATCGCTGAAGCACTGCAGGTTGCCTTGTAGCAGTACGCCTAGTTCTGCGAAGTAATCCGCCAACTCCGGATCATCCTGCACGGCCCGCATGCGCTCGGGGTGGGCGAGGATCACCGTCAGCCCCATCGACTGTAGCCACTTGATCGACGGCTCGAAGAACTCAGGGATCCGATCCGCCCACATGTCGGCCAGGATATATTTCCCCGTCACGCCGGCGGGCACGATCATGTCAGCGGGGGATTTCAGGAACTTGGCGTGGAAATTGTGCTCGCCGCCGGGGATAAGTTGCAGGGCGATGCCGGCGACGTCGAGCTCGGTCTGCAACGCTGTGACCCACTTCACGATGTTATCGCGGTTGACGTTTTCAAACCCGGGCCAGATGTGCGGCGTACAGAAGCTGTGCGTATACCCTGCATCAACCAGCCGGCGGCAGCATTCCAGCGATTGGGCGACGGTGGCGCACCCGTCATCAACGCCGGGCAGGATATGAGAATGAACGTCGATTCGCCCGAACATCGTATGGGGATTGTGGTGTGTAGCCGGTTGATTGTCGATAGGTTCTGCCATCCCAATCATGTTCCACCAAAGGCATTGTCCATTCCGCGATCAATCGATTATTGGCCCCGCCCGGTTGATTGACGCTGTAGTACGGCGTGCATAATATGCGCCGGTACTTTCACTGAGTTGCATTGAGTTGCAATGAGTTTCAGCGAGGAGCAGAATGTTCGATCCCAAAAACGCCGATCCCCAGCTCCTTGCTCGGGCGGCGAAGTATGTCACGGAAGGCGCTTCAATGAATCAAAATCCGCCGGTTATCCCCGGCCGCGGACCGGTCATGATGCCGATGGCCATGCCCGGACCGAGCGGCGGCGGCATGAACCGCTATCGCGAGATGACGCTCGAAGAGCTTCTGCTCGAAAACCGCGTGGTCTTCCTCGTCGGCGAGATCAATCATGTATCCGCCAGCCGGGTGATTATGCAGATGCTGTACCTGCAGAGCATCAAGAAAGATCAGGACATCAACTTCTACATCAACAGCCCCGGCGGGGTGGTGGATGACACGCTGGCGATGTACGACATCATGCGGTTCATCACCTGCGATATCGCCACCTACTGCATCGGCCGGGCTGAATCCGGCGGGGCCGTGGTGTTTATGGCCGGCAAAAAGGGCAAACGCTTCATTCTGCCCAACGCCAAAGTGATGATCCACCAGCCGTTCGGCGGCGTGTACGGCCAAGCGGCGGATATCGAGATCCAGGCCGAGGAAATCATCAAGACCAAGCAGACCTTGATCAATGTGATGGCCAAGTGTACCGGTCAGACGCCGGAGCGTATCCAGGAAGACTCCGAGCGCGACCGCTTCTTCGACGCCAAAGCCGCCGTCGCGTACGGCATTTGCGACGAAGTGCTCGGCGAAGATTCGCCGCAAGCGGATGTCGCGGTTGATGCGACGAGGAAGTAAACCGCGGAAGGTTGTTGTGCGTTGTTCGTTGCGGATTGGATTTTTCCAACCCACAACACACAACCTACAACCCACATGATCGAAGGAACGACGAAAATGACAAGCAACTCTCTGATTCCGATGGTGATCGAAAAGTCCGGCCGCGGTGAGCGGGCGTACGATATTTATTCGCGCCTGCTGAAAGACCGTATCGTCATGCTCAATGGCCCGGTGACGGACGAGAGCGCCAACTCGATCATCGCGCAAATGCTCTTCCTCTCCAACGACGATCCCAAGAGCGATATCCAGTTCTACATCAACAGCCCCGGCGGCAGCGTGAGCGCGGGGTTTGGGCTGGTCGATACGATGAAGTTCCTCCGCTGCGACGTCGCCACCACCTGCATCGGCATGGCGGCGAGCATGGGCGCGATCCTGCTGACGGCTGGCACTAAGGGCAAGCGGTCCTGCCTTGCCAACAGCCAGGTGATGCTGCACCAGCCGCTCATCGGCGGCGTGCTGCAGGGGCCGGCCACCGATCTGGCGATCGAAGCCCAGCACATGCTCCGCCTGCGCGATCGCATGTACAAGTTGATGGCTGACTGGACCGGCAAGACCAAAGAACAAATCCACCGCGATTTTGACCGCAACAAGTGGTTGTTCGCAGAAGAAGCGGTGGAGTACGGCTGCGTCGATCGCGTGATGCAAAGCGCCCCCGAAGCCGTCCGCCGAGCGCCCGAAGCCGCCGGCGAAGAAAAAGAATAGCCTTCAACCTATTCCGGACTGGCCGCTTCAGCGGCCAGTAAACGGTGGTTCACCAGGCGGCGCGGCCCACTCATGCCAATCACCCCCCGACAACGTCTATCCTTAGTCGCGGTCCTGCTTGCCAGCGCGATCGGTTGCGGCGGACCGAATAAGGCAAACGTCGAACTGCGTAAGCAGAATCAGCATTTGCACGAAGAACTCAAAGTCCTCAAGCAGCAAAATGAGGGCAATCTCGCCACCATCGCTGCCAACAGCGGTTCCAGAGGCGTCAACTCGCTGACCGGCGAGCAGTTAAGTGAACTGTTCACCGTCACCAAGATCGACATCGCCAGCCTTTCAGCGATTCGCGAAGGTGGCCTGAAAATTTATGTCACTCCGCGCGACGCCGACGGCGATACCATCAAGTCGGCCGGGGCGATCATCGTCGAAGCCTTCGACCTGTCTCACGGCGATAAGCCGCAGATCGGCCACTGGGAGTTTCCCGCACAGGGGGCCGGCAAGAATTGGTACGAATCGTGGATCGTTCGCGGCTACGCGCTGGAATGCCCGTTATCTACGCCGTCGGCGACGGCCGAGGTGACGATTCGCGTTACCTTCACCGACACGCTCACCCATCGGGTGCTGACGGCCCAAAAGGTGATTACCGCGCCGCCCGCCACGCAACCTTCCGCCAAATAATCCGTACAATACAAGCATGGCCGACAATCCGATCGATCGCCGACGTTTTTTCCGCCGCGGGCTGCAGGAGTTGATTAAGCCGCTGGTAGAGGCGATCTCGCCGTTGGAAAAGGCGGCCAGCCACATCGGTTCAATGGAAGCGAGGATGGCCAAGGCGTCTACGCCGAAACCTCTACCCAAAACCAACTGGCTTCGCCCGCCCGGCGCGCTGTCGGAAGACCTGCTGAAGTCCACCTGCGTGAAGTCCGGCGAATGCGTCAACGTCTGCCCGGCCCGATGCATCAGCCTCGATGTCACCGGCCAAAAGGGCGACGGCCTGCCGGTGATCGACGTCAACCACATGCCTTGCGTGGTGTGCGATGGGCTCTATTGCATGCACGCTTGCCCGAGCGGTGCGCTGGTTCCCACGCCTCTGGCGGAAATCGACATGGGCACGGCCCGCTGGTTGGAGTCAACCTGCGTCCGATCGAAGGGCGAAGACTGCACCATCTGCGTCGACCGCTGCCCGCTGGGCACAGCGGCGATCGATTTGGTGGACGGGAAAATCCAAGTCATCGACGACGGCTGCATCGGCTGCGGCGTGTGCGAACACGCCTGCCCGACTTCGCCGAAGAGCATCGTGGTCATCCCGAGTTCTGCAATGTGATTGGAAATCTGACAGTGGGTCGGTTTAAAAAACTCGACCGTACCACGGGCCTCCGGCCCGTGCCGGTGGCGCGCGAACCTTAGAAAATGAACGTCCTTGGCTATTCCGAATCGCCGGCACGGGCCGGAGGCCCGTGGTACGGTCGAGCGATCGAAGCAATGCGTTGCAAAATATTTCAGACTGATCCACTCCCAAGAATCAAAACTACTGGCCCAGCCGCTGTTCAATCACGCGGCGCATGGTGGCGTGCGAGGCGTCTTTTCCTGTCCACAATTTGAACTGCCCGGCCGCCTGGCGGATGAACATTTCCACTCCGCCGATGGTTTTCGCACCGGCCGATTCGGCTTGTTGAAGCAGCTTGGTCTTCATCGGGTTGTAGATGGTGTCGAACACCACGGTGTCGGCTGAAAACTTCATCGGCTGATCGCCCACCGGCGATTCGTTAACATTCGGGTGCATGCCAACGCTGGTGGTGTTGATGTACACATGGCAGCAACTGTCGCACAGCTTTTCCAAGCGGGCCGATACAACCTTGCCGGTTTTGCCGTCGAACTCTTTCGCCAACTCGTCGGCCCGCTCCTTGGTTCGATTGTAGACGACGACGGTTGCCCCGTAGCTTGCAAGCGCCGCGACGGCGGTGCGGCCGGTGCCGCCGGCGCCGATGACGGCGACACGGTAGTTGGCAAGTTCCTCCCGCGTGCAGCCTAGCTTGGCGGTAATGCTGTCTAGGATCGCGGCGTAATCGGTGTTGATGCCTTCAAGGGAATAGGACTGAAGACTGAGGACTGAGGACTGAGTGATTTTGATCGTGTTAACTGCACCGATCTGCTCCGCCAGCGGCTCGATCGTGGCGCCTTTCTCCTTCAGATACCGTAACGCATTTTCCTTGTGCGGCAGCGTCACGCTCAACCCGCTCAAATGCAGCAGCTTGAACGCGAGGAATGTTTCCATGAACGCCTTGAAGCTCTCGTACCCCTGCTCGACCAGCATCGGCAGGTAAACGCCGTCGTAGTCGATCTCGTCGAAGCAGGCGTTGTGAATGGCTGGCGACATTGAGTGCTTCACCGGGGAGGCAACAACACCGTACACTTTGGTGTTGGCGCTAATCGCGTCCCAGCGGTACAGCCGCTTCATGTCGGCGATGCTGACTTGCCCGGGGGCGGTGCCGGATTGCGAATCGAGACTGGCGAACGTGAGGAACGCCCCGAACTTCTTCGCCAACACCCGGCTAAGCAAGCCGGCCTCGCCCATGCAAAGGGCTATCGTCGGCTTCTGTCGGGATTGCAGGATTTCAAATGCTTCAATGTTGTCGCGGATGGAGCGGGCAGTCCACACGATTTTATTCACGTCCGCGTCGAGGTCACTGAGCTCTTGGAGAATGTTGTAAAGCCGATCCGGCCGACCGGCGAAATCATGACTGCTCACGATCAATCTCGTGAACTCACTTCGATCGGCAGCCGTTCGTCGAAATGTTTCAAACTCCACGTCGACATACGCGACGAGATGATTGAGGAATCCGAGTGTTTCCATTCGATTCTGGTCTGACGCCTGAGACCGTCCGCCTTCCCAAGTGGGCCGGTAAGTTACGATCGCAGGCAGAAGGCTGTGATGTGCATGGCCGCTGATATCGCCGTTAAATTCGTCGATGCGAAGCTCGACCATGTCCGCGCCAGCCTCGGCAGCGAGGGCGATTTCGCGTTGAACTTGCTCAATGCTTGTGGCGAAGATGGATACGCAGAGATGGGTCATTGCATGATGTAGGGCGGGATAGCAATCCCGCCGAACGGCTCGAAGTGGCGGGATTGCTATCCCGCCCTACGGAAGAACTATTTCAACAGCCCCAGCTTCTTCATCTCGGCTGCAATCTGATGCTTGGTGGACTCGTTCGCGTCCCACAGCGGCAGGCGAAGTTCGCCGGTATCCGTGCCGGCCAGCTTCATTGCGTACTTGATGCCCACGGGGTTGCCGTCGGCGAACAGGCTCTTGATGAACGGGAACAGCATGGTGTGGATGATCCGCGCCTCGGCGAAGTTGCCGGAAGCGACCAGGCCGACCATCTTGCTGATCTGGCCGGGGATGACGTTGCTGGCGACGCTGATCACGCCGGTCCCGCCGATGCTCATCAGCGGGAGTGTGAGGCTGTCGTCGCCGCTCATGATGATGATATCGCACAGGCTGGCGATTTCGGTGGCCAGATCGAGACTGCCGGTGGCTTCCTTGATCGCAACGATATTTTTGTGCGGGTTCAATCGGGCGACCGTGCCGGCGCTCATCGTAATCCCGGTGCGTCCCGGA
The DNA here is from genome assembly GCA_038229715.1 of Tepidisphaerales bacterium. Lineage (GTDB taxonomy): Bacteria > Planctomycetota > Phycisphaerae > Tepidisphaerales > Tepidisphaeraceae > JANMES01. The sequence goes on from JBBROD010000006.1 coordinate 72,135, forward strand.
ATGTTGTACAGCACGATCGGCAGATCAACCTTGTCGGCGATCGCCATGAAGTGGTGATACAACCCTTCCTGGCTGGGCTTGTTGTAGTACGGATTGACGCTCAGCCCGGCGTTTGCTCCCACGTCCTTCGCGGCTTTTTGAAGCTCGATCGCTTCGCTGGTGGCGTTGGCGCCCGTCCCGCCGATGACCGACACCCGGCCCTTGGCGAACTGCACGGCTAACTCGATCACGCGGATGTGCTCTTTGAAATCCAGCGTCGGCGATTCGCCCGTCGTGCCGACGGGAATCAGCCCGCTAATGCCACTCTCGATCTGGTGTTCGATCTGGTCTTTGAAGCGGGCCTCGTCCAGCTTGTCGTCTTTGAAGGGCGTCGTCAGGGCGGTCATAGCTCCGCTAAGCTTTAAACTCGACATCGCAAAAACCTCTCAGTGCGTTGCTGTGTGAACGCGGGAAATTCCCGCGAATCGGAATGAGGAATTGTAGTTCAGGATATGCGATTTACCAAACTGCTGATCGGTCACTTCTTGCGAAGCTCCATCAGCATGTGCTTGATTTCGGGGAGAATCAGCTGGTTCATGCCCAACTCCACCGCCTGGGTTGATCCGGGCAGTGCAAACACCGGCTTGCGACGAGCAATTCCGCCGACGGCCCGGCTAAGCATCGCGCCTGAACCGATTTGCTCGAAACTCAACTGCCGAAACAGTTCGCCAAAGCCCGGCAGCGGGGTGTCGATGATTTTTTCGATTTCCGGTACCGTCAGGTCCCGCTTGTAAATGCCCGTGCCGCCGTTGGTGATGATGGCGTGTACGTCGTTGTTCATCAGGCAGTTTTCCAACGTGGCCGTCAGTTGTTCGATCGGGAAATCGGGAAGCACCTTGTAGTAGCTAACGGTATGGCCGGCCTCGGTGAGCAGCCGGCGGATGGTCTGGCCGCTGATATCGGTTTCGGGCGTGCGCGTGTCGCTGAGCGTCAGCACGGCGAACTTGCCGGTATGCGATTGGGCGGCTTGCTGGTGGTCTTGGTAACCCATTGCATGTTCCCGTGATTACGGCTTCTTGATCACAGCGAGCTTGCCGTCGCGTTGCACGATGACAAAATCATTGCGACCGGGCATCAAAGGAACGTCCACGCGCGACGCACTGCCGCGGCTAATCGCCAGAATCTCCAGCATATTCAGGTGTCCGCGGTACACGCGCAAATACGCGATCGCGTCAGTTCCGAGCTTGGCGGTCATCGGCTTATTGGTGGTTGCTCCTTTACCGGCCGGCAGCAGGTTGCCCCAGGAATACAACTCGGGTTTCACCTGGCGATCCAGCGCGATGTCTTCGGGTGCCATGAAATCGTCCTGAAACGGCTCGCCTTCCTTGGTGAACCCCATCGTCAGCGGGGAGTTGGTCTCATTCTTCACCGAAACCATGTAACTCTCTGATCGCGTCGAACAGCCGACCATGATCGAAAGCAGCAGCAGCAGCGGTAGGGAAGCGCGTGGGTTCATAATTCAATCGTAACTTGCACCCGCTACGACGCAAACTGTTCCTGATATTCTTCGTACGCCACCACTTTGAGGTACTGCATGTACCGGCGATTGATCTCGTCCATCGGCAGATTGAAGTAGTGCTCAAGGATAGGCCCGACCGAATCCGGATCCCATCCGCCGACGTTGCGACGGTGCGTGCCCGAAGGATCGTACACAGTCCCCGCGGCGGTTTCGGCGAGCAGGTTTTGGAAGACCGGCGCGTACTTGCCGTGATCCGCTTCGCGAAGGAATTTGGCGAACGCCCAGTTCTGTGAATAAAACGTGTCGATCACGTCTCCCGATCGCCCGACGATTTCGCCGGCGTGCAGAGTCGCGAGGCGCGAGAGTGGCAGCAGGGATTGTTTTTCGATCGCCCGGCGAAGTGCGTGGGCGCGAATCCGGTTCACCGACAGATTGAACCGCGGCAGGCCGTCCTTGATCTGAACGTCTTCAAACATGCAGGCGATTCCCTCTTCCAAAAATGGCGGTAGCCGGCCGGCAAAATTGCGGGCCGCAAACTGGTGCCATCCTTCGTGCGCAGAAACGGAGTAGGTGCGGGTATCGCCCAGATCATACGCCACGTACCAATCGCGCAAGGTGTAGCCGCCTCGGCTGATTTGAAGATAGACGCCTGCGATCGGACCGGTGTTTCGGCGGGTGAAATCTTCCCACTCGTCACGCCGGCCGAAAACGTAGCAGTTCATCGCGGCGGGTTGGATTGGAACGCGCTTAGCGAGTTGGCAGTACACGTCGTAACCGCCTTCCATGAGCTGGGCGATTTGCTTTGCGGATTCCAATTCTTTGAGCGTGGTGTATAGGGTGTAGTGCTGCGTGTTAAGGCGATACGCCGGTACGCCTTCATACGTCCAAGATTCAACCCGCACGACTGCCAGAACATCAGGCCCCAGTCGCAGGCCAATGGTTTTGCGGGACGTGCTGCACGCGGGCAACAGCAGCAGCAACAGACTGAAAATGAACAAGCGAGCCCGGCCCATGCGTTCAATCATAGGCCTATCGCTTTACGTTCGAGTCGACCGCCGCGACGATCTTTTCCTGGAGTTGCTTATATACCGAGTTGCTCTTGGCGGGAATCCCGTTCATCAAAATGCTGAAGGCGTACCAGTTGTCGTCCTTGGCCTTGAAGTAACCTGATAGTGCCGAGACGCCATCGACGAACCCGCTCTTGGCAAACACTCTGCCGCGGAGATCGGACCCGCGGAATCGGTCGTCCAACGTGCCATCCACGCCGGCGATCGCCAGGCTGGAAAAGAACGTCTGATGGTTCGGGCTGTAGAAGTTGTGGACGAGGATGCGCGTCATCGCGTCGGTGGTGATTGCGTTTTGCTTCGATAGGCCGCAACAATCGTCGAACTGATATTGGTTGTCGGCCACGCCGATGCGTTTCATGAACGCGCCCATGGCTGCCATCGCGGATTTCCAGTCGCCAGTGGCGTGATTCACTTCGGCCGCCATGCGCTTGCCGAGCGCCTCGGCGTAGAGGTTCATGCTGTCCTTGTTCGCCCGGCCGAGCACGACGGGCAGCGGCGTTTCGTGGACGGCAACAATCGACCAGCCGCCGTTGTCCTTACCTGCCAGTTGCGTGCGGACGCTCCGATCGCGCACCGCCGTGCCGCTGAACGTGACGCCGGACGACGCGAGCGTCTCCATCAGCACCGTGCCGGCGAACATGGCGGGGTCTTCAATATTGACCGATACCGGCGCCACCGTTGTGCCGCGCGATGCGCCGCCCAGCACGATGTTGTTTGAACCGGGCACGCGGGAGAGAATGATCGCATTCTCATTTCCGTGTACGCAGGTGTTTTTGACCGTGACATACTTCGTCGGCGGGTTGAGCGTGTAGCTCACGATTTGGCCGAACCCGTTGGACGTGACAGTGACGTCGATGCAGTTGGCGTTGAGGTTCAACCCGGCAACGCCGGCCATGTACCGGCGGTCGTCCTGCCGGGTCGGCCAGTTGGGGTGCTGGAATAGCTGCTCGAACACGCTGTCATCCACCCGCAGATTGTGGGCGGTGGAAACTTTCTTCTCTTTCAGTCGGGCAGCCCAGGCGTTGAAGACGGTTAGCGTGTCCCAGCCGACTTTCTTCAGCAGTTCAGCGTCGCCGAGGGTCGGGTCGCCATCGCCGATAACGGCCAGGTCGTCTCCCTTGATCGCCAGCAGTGTGCGGAACTTAAAGTCCGGCCCGAGCGTATCCAGCGCAGCGGAAGTGGTAACAACCTTAAGATTGCTGGCCGGTATTAGCGGCAGGGTGGAATTGTGCTCGTAGACGACGCGAACTGAGCGGGCGTTCTCTCCAAGTCGGACGATGCGAATGCCCAACTGCGTTTTGGCCAGGGCTTTGTCGGATAGCACCGCGCGGAGGTCGTCATCCACGCTCCCCGCCAGCACCGGCGCGATGGCCGTGAGCCAGAGGATCAGGACTGCAAAAAGGGGTCGTTTCATCCGTGAAAATCCCTGATATCCGAACCGTTTTGACGTCCGCCGGCGCGGACGATCGATCTACCTTATCGGTTCGCGCGCGTCTGGCAAGTGAAACGGCGGATCAGGGGCGAAAACTTTGAATGGCTGAGTTTAGTGCCCGTCGACTTTGCCGACCGGGATGCTGATTTTTTCAACCGGCTTGAGTGCAATCGGGAAGCGGGGGTTGTCGATCAGCGTGACGCGCTTGCCGGTATCGCGGTCAAGATAGGCCGCGTCATTTCGGTGGTATTGCACGGCATACGCTACGCGCGGCTCTGAAATGTGATTCGGGCCGGACCCGTGGACGGTCAGGCGGGAGAATGCGACGGCATCCCCGGCGCGCATGCGGACGGGGAGGAAGTCTTTCGGCTCGTGCTTCACCGCCCGATGCCCGTCGCCGACGTTCTCGCTCTCGAGTTGGCCGCCTGCGTGGGTACGCGGCACTATCATCAGGCAACCGTTTTCGGGCGTCATATCGACCAGTGCAAACCACAGGTTAATGCCCAGCATTCCGTTCTCGTAGTGGGTGTAGTTGTTGTCCTGGTGGAAGTGGAACGTCCCGCCGCCTGGCCCTTTGACGGCCGTGAACGGCGTGTAGAGGGAACTCGGGCCGCCCATCAGTTGCCCGGCGATATCGTTGAGGTGCGGACTATGGATGAACGTATCGAGTGATCCTCCGGCCAGGTATTCGTTCGATTGTTTCAGCTTGCTGCTCTCCCATCCGCCGATCTGGCTCATGACGTACATCACTTCTTCGTGCAACTCCCGAACCGCCATAGCCGGCAGCAGACCGGGGATCTGCAGGTATCCCTCGCGGTGATAAAAGTGCAGTTCACCCTCGGTGAGCGAGACGACCGGGACAGGATCGGTTCGGACAGGGGCGGTCAACATGGTTTTCCTTGGTTGGGTGGATTTGTTTCCTCTGGACAAACTATATTCGGTCGCAATCACGGCGAAATGGATTGTTTGACCATTCATTTGTATTATCTGATCACATGGCACGCGACTTGGTCTTCCTCCACGGCCGGGCGACACCGCAATGTAATGCGATCGTCGATAAGCATTTCGACGGCTACTACACATTGCAGTACATGGATCGCGGTGCGATTGATTTGAGTTACGACGAGCAGGCTTATCGCCTGGATGGTAGCTGGTTTTGGCCGGCGTATCCGGGGCCGCTCATCTGCTTTCAAACAGCGGCGGGCACGGCGCATTGGTCGCACCGGTACGTGGCTTTTCGTGGCGCGATGGTGGGGAGGTGGATCGCCGATCGACTGTGGCTGACCAAGCCGCAGCCGGCGTTTGATGGTGTGACTCCACTGTTCGATGAACTGATCGAACAATCGACCCGCGGCGGCAAATGGGGCACGCTGCGCGCAACGAATCTGCTCGAACAATTGCTGGTGCGATTGGCCGAGTCGCGACAGCAACCCGCGCCGCGAGAAGCGTGGCTGTCGAAAGTCCTGCGGACGCTCGAGCGAAAATCAGAGTTCGCGCCGGACTATGACGCCCTGGCCGGGGAAGCGGGTATGTCGCTCAGTACGCTGCGGCGGCGATTCAGGAAGGCCTTCGGCGTATCGATCCATGCGTACGTGCTGCAATGCCGGGTCGCTGGTGCCAGCCGCCTGCTCGGGGAGACGAATTTGCCGATCAAGGCGATCGCGGATCGGCTTGGATACGGCGACGTCTACTTCTTCTCAAAGCAATTCCGCGCCGCCACCGGAGTGCCGCCGGCGGCGTTCCGGAGGAGCCGTCAGGGGTAGCCCGATCCGGCCGAATGCAGTGCTGGATCGTTGCTTCGCTGGGCCAATAACTACGTGCAACTGATGATCGGCATTTTCGGCCCAAAAAACGGCGATTTAACTCGAAATTTGCTTAAAAATCGCGAAAAACCGCTAACCATTGACGGCCGATGCGTACAATACCGATGCAGGAGTTGATTATGCAATATTCGACGTTCCACCTTGCGGCTGTGTTGGCGATGGGCTTATTGCCCGTGGCGGTTCAGGCACAAGCGTTGCCGGTGTCGCCCGCGACTCAACCGGCAGCGCCGTCGGCGGTGATGTCTGTCGAGACACGCATTTTAGTGCTGGCGTTCGCGCCGGCCCAAGCGTCGGACCCGGACTGGATCAGCCGGGCGATGCAGCAAAGCGTATTGGCTGACCTCTCGCGACCGACGACGGGCCGTCCGCTACAGGCGATCAGCGATTCAGCTGCGGTCAACTCCACTAACGATGCGATCGAAGCGGGGAAAAAGGCCAATGCAAAATACGTGGTGGTTGGTAACTACCAATTGGTCGAGCCCAGTTTGAAAGTCACCGGGCAAATCATCGACGTAGAAAGCGGTAAAGTCGTCGGCGGATTGAAGAGCACCGGCTCGGTCCGCGATTTGTTTGATATGCAGGACCGCATCGCCGGCCAGGTTCGGTTTGCCATCGCCAACGATCGGCTGGCGGGCAAGACTTCGCCGCAACCCGCTATCGCCGCCAAGCCCGAAGCTCCGCCGGTGATCGAACCGTTAGGCCCGGTGGTGGCAGTCCAGCGGCCTTACGATAATTCCGACCTCAGCCGCGCGGTGGCGGATGATGTCTCGCTGATCGACCGTTACGACGCGGCGGGGCAGTCGTATCGGCAGCAATACTACGATGACTCTTACAACGGCGGTTATCCGATCTACTATGGCTCGTACCCAAACTACGGCGGATACGGGTACGGGACTTATTACAACTTCAATTTCGGTTTTAATCGTTCGTACCGTCCTTCTCCTTGCCGGCCGTATCGAGATTCTTCACACGGGCGACACCGTGATGACCGCTCCGAAGTAACGCCAGACCCTAATGATTTGACACACCAGAACGACATCACCTGCTCGTCGCCATTTTCATCGGCGGATGCTGTTGCAGCGCCCCGCGAAGGTGTTGTGGCGCATCTGAATGGGCCGATTCCAATGACGATGCAGGGGACGGCGAACAACAATTACGTCAAGAACGCCCCGAATTACGTGACGCCGCAATACAGGAATTACGTCACGCCCCAGTCCGGCAACTATGTCACGCCGCTAAACGGGAACTACGTCACGCCGCAGTATCGCAATTACAACGCCGCCCCGAGCCGGAATTACGTTCAGGCCCCGCCGAACACGATGCAGAACGTGCCGGCGAATACGGCGAACGGACCTTCAAGCGTAGCGAAACCGCCGCGCCAGTTGACGGGCACCGCCAAGTGAGGATTTGACCTCGGGCGGTCCATTCCCGAAGATGCGGCTATGACACGAGAACAGCTCGCTCAACGGATTGCCCAGGTTTCGCTATTGCACGGGAACTTCACTCTACGCAGCGGTCGAACCAGCACTTACTACCTCGATAAATACCGTTTCGAAACTCAGCCCGACGTGCTGATCGAACTGGGAAAAATGTTCGCAGCCAAAATCGCCCCCGGCGTCACCCGCATCGCCGGGGCTGAACTGGGAGCCGTACCACTCGCGGCTGCGGCTGCGATGGCGTCGGGCAAGCCGTTTGTCATCATCCGCAACCAGAAGAAGGATTACGGCACGAGCAAACTAATCGAGGGCATTTTGGAGCCGGGCGATAAAGTGCTGATCGTCGAAGACGTTCTCACCACCGGCGGGCAAGTGCTGGAAGCCGCCAAAACGCTAGAGGCCGGCGGGGCGAAGATCGACCGCATCGTCTCCGTGATCGACCGCCTGGAAGGCGCTCGCGAAAACGTGGAAGGGGCCGGCTACGTTTATGAGAGTTTGTTCACAACCAAAGACCTTGGCATCGCCAAGTAACGCCCGGCGCGCCTAACATTGGATCAGGTATAATATGGCATCTCCGCTGACGCGCGAGCAATTTATCGAGCAGGTGCTGCAATACATCGCGGAGAAATTCCCGCTGGTGAAAGTGTCTCGCGGCGAGTCGCCGTTCTCCCTCCGGATCGATGGACAGATCGCAGTTCTGGAAAACATCTACCGAATGACTTTGCTGCGCCCCGAGCAATCGCGCCAGCATATTGAGAGGTGGGTAGTGGAACTTCTCCGCGCCGGCGAAGGCACGCCTGACCGCAGCGCCAATCTCGACGAGGTAAAGGACCGCATCCTGCCGATGGTTCTCCCCGGTTCGCCGAGCGAAAGCCCTGTCGAGGGAGTTTCGCAGGTGCTCGTCGACGGGCTACAGGTGGCGTACGCTATCGATGGTGACCGCACGATCGCGTACATCACCCGCCAGCAGTTTGAGGGATGGAAGATCACTATCGAAGAGTTGCACGAGATTGCACTGAACAACCTGATCGCCAAGAGTGAAGCCATCGAAGCCCAAGCCGCCCACGACGGATCGGGCAACGTCAACCTCATCCTCTTCCAGACATTGGACGGCTACGACGCGAGCCGCGTTCTGCTCCCGACATTGCATCAGAAGCTGCGGCAATACTTGGGAAGCCCATTCGCTGCGGGAATTCCCAACCGCGACATCCTGCTCTGCTTCCGTAACGATGACGAAACAGTAAAGCGGCTGAGCGCCCAGATTGCCGAGGACTACCGACAAATGCCTCACCAAGTGACGGAGAAGCTGCTACTCATCACCGCCGACGGGCTAGCGCGTCGGACTTCGTAAAGTGCATTCCATTTAGCCGGTTGTCACGTCGTCTATCCGGCGAATCACTTCAACGCCGCGTCGCCGATCTTCGTTCCGTGCAATTCCGGTCCACCAGAACGCAATAATGTAAGCCGCGAGGCCGACCAAAAGCGTCGAAAGAACGACCGAGCCTCTGATTGACGACATCCAGCGTATGTACGAACCGGTGAACGTCCTTGATGCAAGCGTCGCTCGCCAGAATGGAAGTGTCATCAGTAACGCCGCACTGAGAATATTGCCGAGCAATAGCCATCCCCACCGCAGCGAGCCGGTCTCGACTCGCCGTTTCAGCCAGGCGATTTCGATCACCGTTGAAAGGACGACCGCTGCGGGTATCCACGCGAGCAAGATTGATTCGCCGGTAGGACCCCAAGACGCACCAAGAACGAAAATGCCCGCAACACTGGTGACGATCGCTGAAAGTATGTTGGCTTGAAGTGACAGTGCGATGGCCGATTGTCTCACGCCGGCGAGCGTGACAAAGGGCCTTTCAATGAATGCGCAAAGGATTGGAAGAACGAATCCCACATGAAAGCCGATCAGGTTGAACCCCGGGAGAACACACAAACTGCTCGCCGAGCATGACGGACATGCCTCTGCGAGCGATACCGGACCAAGAATCAAAAGGAGAAACGCCGGGAGTGACCATCCGTTTCGCATGTCATGATTGTACCGTCGTACCAGTCAATCAAAACAGGAAAATGCGATTTCGCGATCGGTTAACGGCCGGAAATAGAAAAAAGCGGCGTAGTCATGTCGGAAGACTACGCCGCTTCGATTCTTGCAATTGTCGGAGGCTAGTTCATAACGCCGCCGGGCAGAAAGCCTTCTAGTTTACGCGCCCGAACCGGATGCTGCAGCTTGCGGATGGCCTTGGCTTCCACCTGACGCACGCGCTCGCGCGTGACTTTGAAGATTCGGCCCACTTCTTCCAGCGTGTAGGTGTAGCCGTCGCCGATGCCGTAGCGGAGCTTGATGATTTCGCGCTCGCGGTACGTCAGCGTCTTCAGCACCTGCTCGATCTTGTCCTTGAGCATTTCCTGCGTCGCGGACTCCACCGGGTTATCAGCCTTCTCGTCTTCGATGAAGTCGCCGAAGTAGCTGTCTTCCGATTCGCCGACCGGGCGGTCGAGGCTGATCGGGTGACGGCTGATCTTCAGCACACGGCGGGTTTCACTCACCGACATTTTCGCCCGCTTGGCGATTTCTTCGATGGTCGGCTCGCGGCCGCACTCCTGCATCAACTGCTTGCTGATGTTGCGCAGCTTGCTCATCGTTTCGATCATGTGCACCGGGATACGAATGGTGCGAGCATGGTCGGCGATCGCGCGGGTGATCGCCTGGCGAATCCACCACGTGGCGTACGTGCTGAACTTGTAGCCGCGGCGGTACTCGTACTTATCAACCGCTCGCATCAAACCCGTGTTGCCTTCCTGAATGATGTCCAGGAAGCTCAAGCCGCGGTTGCGGTACTTCTTGGCGATCGAC
>JBBROD010000007.1:0-78628 GCA_038229715.1 Tepidisphaerales bacterium
GGGCCAGCCCGGCCGCGAGCCGGGGGAGATGGCGTCTCCGTGGGGCGTGGTGGTCGATAAGCGGGGGCGCGTGGTAGCGGTTGATGCAGGGAATAACCGGCTGCAGGTGTTTGAGTTTTAGGGGGAGACATTTGACGTGCCAAAAGGGTAGAATTGCGAGCGATGCTGATCCCGATGAACAAAGTTCGAGCCGCCGTGAACGCGATTCGCATGTCGTTCAAGCCGGCGCGCATAACGCTTTTCGGCTCTTATGCATACGGCAAGCCGTCGAAGGATTCGGACGTTGATTTGTTGGTCCTCATTGCCGGCCGAAAGCCGATGGAGACGGCTTTGAAGATACGTCAGTCAGTCGATTTCGGTTTTCCAGTGGACCTGATAGTGCAATCGCCCGCGAACTACCGCAAGCGAATTTCGATGGGCGACTGGTTCCTCACCGACATTGAGGAAAAGGGGAAAATTTTGTATGAAGCCACTGACGCTGGAATGGATCCAAAAAGCCGAAGGCGATTTCCACACCGCGCAGCGAGAAATGCGAGCTCGAAAGCGCCCCAACTACGATAGCGCCTGCTTTCATTCGCAACAGTGCGTCGAAAAGTACATCAAGGCCAGACTACAAGAGGAGGGGAATCGATTCCCATTCACCCACGATCTTGCGATTCTGATTAGTTTGATGTCCAAGGCGCGACCGCTTTGGGCTGGATATCTCAAGGCCGTTGACCATTTGACTCAATTTGCAGTGACAACGCGTTATCCCGGTTTACGTGCATCGCGTGACGAGGCTAAACGGGCGTTTTTAACTTGCAAGGAAGTCCGAATATTCGCCAGGCACGAACTTGGGTTGAAGGGTTCGTAGTCGCAACATGGGCTGACATCGTCGAAACAAAATAACCTTGATCATTCCAATCGCCACCTTCGCATTTCCCCTCACTCTGGAGTTTTTCAGCGGGTGGACGGCCCTTGCGCTATTGGCGGCGATCGGGCTGCCGATCGTTTGGCTGGGGAATCATTCCCTCAACGGCCTGGGGCAGACACGGAAGTGGGCGGCGATCGTCATCCGGTTGATGGTGCTGACCTTGTTTATCCTCGTGCTCGGCGGGGCGCGGTGGCAGCGGATTCATAAGGATTTGGACGTCATCGTCCTGCGCGACGTGTCGCAGTCGACCGACCTGGTACACGATTACCCCAACGCCGACAAATCCAACCTCAACGAGCAGATCGACCAATACCTGCGGGCGGTGTCGGATGAAAAGATCGGCCACAAGCCGGCCGACGACCGGATCGGCGTCATCAGTTTTCAGGACAGCGCGCTGATCGACTCGCCGCCCAACCCCAAGCTGAGGCTCGACGCCAACGCGATCCGCAAGCAAGGCTCAGGCACGGACCCGGCGGCGGCGATCCAACTGGGGCTGGCTACCATGCGCCGCGAGGCGATGCACCGGATGCTGCTGATCTGGGACGGCAATAAAACCCAAGGCGATCTCGACGCCGCCATCAACGCGGCGGTCGCGGCGCATGTGCCGATCGACGTCATGCCGCTCAACTACAACGTCACCAACGAAGTGCTGGTGCAGAGTTTCAGCGCCCCCACGATGAAGAACGAGAAGGAGCCGTTCGCGCTCACGCTCGTTCTGCAGTCGACCAACAACAAGCCGGTGACGGGCACCGTCACGCTCTTTCGCCAGGAACGGCCGATGGAGACGCGGAAGGTGACGCTCAACCCCGGCGCGAACCCGCTGCGCTTCCGCGTGCCCGGCTTGGTGCAGGGCGGCGTACACCAGTTCCGGGCGACGTTCGATATCGACACGCCTACGCCCGCCGTCGCCGGGCAAAAAGCGCCGGCCGCGGGCGATACGCTGTCGCAAAACAACTCGGCCACTGCTTTTACCTTCGTCAAAGGCAAGGGACAAACGCTGTTCGTCGATAACACGCCCGAGGGCCAGGGCTTCCACCTTCTCCGGGCGCTGATGGCTGAGGGCATTGAGATCGATCCCAAGAACCTCATCAAGCCCGAGGCATTTCCCAATAACCTGATCGAGTTGCAATCGTACGACTCGATCATCCTCTCCAACGTTCCGGCTGGTGCCGGCGGGCTGTCCGATGAGCAATTCAAAATGCTCTCCAGCTACGTCCACGACATGGGCGGCGGGCTGCTGTGCATCGGCGGGCCGGACACTTTCGGGGCCGGCGGGTGGCAGGGGCGGAAGATCGAAGACGTGCTGCCCGTGGCGATGGATATTCCCGCGCAGCGCCAGATCGCCAAAGGCGCGCTGGTGCTGATCTTTCACTCGATCGAGTTCGCCGACGGCAACTACTGGGGCGAGCAGTGCGGTATCAAAGCTGCTGAAGCGATCAGTGCGCGCGACGAGATCGGCGTGATCAGTTACGACTGGAACGGACAGAAAAAAGGCGGCACGCTCAATGGCGCGGCGTGGGATTTCCCGCTCAAGGAAAAAGGCGACGGAACGGCCGTCACCGCTGCCATCAAGCAGATGCAGCAGGGCGACATGCCCGACTTCGGCGACGTGATGACCGTGGCGCTGAACGGCATTAACGGGCAGGGCGGGCTAAGCCGCTCGAATGCGCGGCAGAAGCACGTGATCATCATCTCCGACGGCGACCCCGCCGCTCCGCCGCAGGCGCTGATCAACCAGGACCTCGCGCAAAAGGTGACGGTCAGCACCGTCAGCGTGTACCCGCACAACGGCGACCCGGACGGGCTTCCGCCGAACATGAAGGACATCGCCAAGCAGCTCAAGGGCAAGGCGTACGGTCCGATCAACAACAACCCGCAGCAGCTGCCGCAGATTTTCATCAAGGAAGCGTCGATCGTGCGGCGGAACCTGATTCAGGAATCGCTCGATCCGAATCCGCCGTTCTCGGTGAACATGCGGGAAAGCGCCAATGATTTTATGAAAGGCATCGCCGGCAGCGTGCCCGCGTTAACGCGCGGACAAGTGCTGGTCGGCCGCAAGCCCAGCCCGCAGATCGATATCCCGATGGACACGGGCGTGAACAAAGATCCGCTTCTGGCGTATTGGCAGGCGGGGCTGGGGCGGGTGATCTGCTACATGTCCGACGCAACGCCGCGATGGAGCGCGGCGATGGTCGGTTCAGCGGGCTTTAGCAAGTTCTGGGCGCAGCAAGTGCGCGCCGTCGCCCGCCCGGCGATGAGCACCGACTTCACCGTCCAAACCACCCAGGAAGGCGGCCGCGGCAAGGTGCTGATCGAGGCAATCAACCGCGACAACGCATTCCTCAACTTTCTCAAGTTCGGCGGCAAGGTGCTCGGTCCCGACGGGCAGGGCATCGATGTGAAAGTCGTGCAGACCGGCCCGGGCACTTACGAGGGCGAGTTCGCCGCGAAGGATCCGGGCAACTACGTCGTCGCGCTTAACTACAGCGGCGGCAAGGGGGAGAAGGGCACGCTCACCAGCGGCGTGGCGGTGAACCAGTCGCCGGAACTGCGCGACCTGCAGAGTAATGAAGGCGTCCTCCGGCAAATCGCCGATCGCACCCGCGGGCGCATGCTGACGTCGTACGTCCCCGAGACGGCCGACCTGTTCAGCCGCGCGGGGATGCTGCCCAGCGAATCGCCGTTGCCGATCTGGGACTTGCTGGTTCCGATCCTGCTGGGCATGATCCTGCTCGACGTGGCGGCGAGGCGGATCGCGTGGGATTGGGCGTCGATCCAGCGCATGCTCGCGACGGCGAAAGGCACGGTCGAGTCGTACACGCAGGTGCGGAAGGTTGAAAACACGCAGACGATGGCGGCGCTCAAGAACACGCGTACGCAGGTCGGCGAAGAGAAGTTCAAGGCGATGGCCGAGGGCAAATCGCTCCCGCCCCTGCCGCCGACCGATCGCCCGGACCCGAGCCGCAAGTTCGAGGCCAAAGGAATCGAAGGCGACATCAGCCAGGTCGTCGGCGGAGCGACCGACAAGCCGCTCCCGTCGGCCCCGAAGAAAATCGAACCCAAAGGCAACCAGCCCGACGCCGGTGCAATGATGGGCGGACTCATGGAAGCCAAAAGGCGAGCGCAACAAAAAATTCGAGAAAAGGAAGAAGGTCGGTAAAATGGCCGACGATGACGTACGGTTGAGATTCTCCAACGACGCCAAATTGCGCAAACAAATGCGTAAGCGCGGCATTACCGAAGCCATGATCCGCGAGGCGATGACGACATCGCCGGCGTGCTCATGGCGAGGCAAATCAGGACCCGCGTTGCGGTATACCAGCGCGACGACCGGAGTTACCGTGCTGATCGACGCATCGACGAACGAGATTTTCCATGTGGGGCCGCGGAGGTTCAAATATGACAATTGAAGAAATTTATGTTGCGTTGTTGGATGAAGGGGTGGACGTATGGCGCCCCGCGCCCGCCCACCAAATCGGCGCACAGACATATGTGATCCTTCGCCCCGACGACTATGATGCCGACGACGAAACCTGGGAGTTTCCACCCGGCACGATCGTGCGTTGCGCCACGCGGAAAATTACCGACGGCGATATTCTGGCGGCGATTGAACGAGTTGAGTTGTCCGATCGAAAATCAGCCTGAGGACCGTACATGGCCACGCAAACCACCGACATTGACCCGCAAATCGAGCAACTCTGCGACGACTTCCGCCGCGATTACAAAGCCGTGCAGTCTGAGATCGGTAAGGCGATCGTCGGGCACAGCGAAATCATCGACGGCGTGCTGACCTGCCTCTTTACCGGCGGTCACGCTTTGCTTGAAGGCGTGCCGGGGCTTGGCAAAACGGCGCTCATCCGCGCGCTGGCGAGCGCGCTGAATCTGCACTTCAGCCGAATCCAGTTCACGCCCGATTTGATGCCCGCCGACGTGATCGGCACGAACGTCATCCAGGAAGACGAGCACGGGCGTCGGCAGTTTAAGTTCATGACCGGGCCGATCTTCGCGCAGATTATTCTGGCGGACGAAATCAACCGCGCCACGCCCAAAACACAGTCGGCCATGCTCGAAGCGATGCAGGAAAAGCAAGTCACCGCCGGCGGCGCGGTTCGTCCGTTAGAGCAGCCGTTCTTCGTGATGGCGACGCAGAACCCGCTCGAACAGGAAGGCACTTATCCGCTGCCCGAAGCGCAGCTCGACCGCTTTTTCTACAAGCTGGTTGTGCAATACAGCGGCCGAGATGAGCTGCGCGAAATTCTCAACCGCACGACGACGAGCCAGAAGATCGAAGTGCTGCCGGTGCTCGACGGGCCCAAAATCATCGCCCACCAGAACCTGGTGAAGCGCGTGGTGATCGCCCCGCACGTGCAGGATTACGCCATCCGCTGCACGCTGGCCACGCACCCGAACGGCATTTACGCGATCCCGATGTCGACGCAGTTTTTACGCGTGGGAGCCAGCCCGCGCGCCGCTCAGGCGATCACGCTGGCGAGCAAAGTGCGCGCCCTGCTCGACGGTAGATTCCATGTCAGCTTCAAGGACATCAAAGAGACCGTCGTGCCGGCGATGCGTCATCGCGTGATCCTGAATTTTGAAGGCGAAGCCGAAGGTATTACCACAGACATGGTGCTGGAAAAGATCGTGAACGACGTGCCGACGACCGTGGAAGGAGAATCGCCGGTCGGGGCGAGTCGCTGATTTTTGCCACAGATGGGGCACAGATGAACACAGATAAAATCAATCTTCTATCGGAGAAGATCATTGGGTGTGCGTTCAAGGTGGGGAATCAATTGGGATGCGGCTTTTTGGAAAAGTGCTATGAGAACGCTTTGGCACACGAACTACGAAAGGCTGGCCTGCAAGTTGAGCAGCAGCTGCCGCTCAAAGTGTGGTACGACGGAGTCATTGTTGGGGAGTACATCGCAGACTTACTCGTCGAGGGGAAAATTTTGGTTGAACTGAAGGCAATACAGAATCTTGATGGAGTTCATTCGGCCCAGTGCATCAACTATCTGACGGCGACAAGATTTCCGCTTTGTCTGCTGATCAATTTCAGTAAACGTGTGGAAGTAAAGCGAATCGCGGGGCCGGCTCTATCATCCGCTTCTTAATCTGTGTTCATCTGTGCCCCATCTGTGGCAAAAAATCATGCCACCAGCCGACCGCCGACCGTTGGCGGGACGGGCCATGTGTAGATCGGCGTGAGTTTGCTCGCGGGCACGCCGGCTTTGCGGCGTTCGCGTTCGGTTTCGATGAAGGGCTCTTCGATCCAGCGGTACGTTACCGCGCTGATGAGAACGATCAGCACGCCCAGGCCGGTGAGGGCAAACCAGTACATCGGGGCCGAGTGGGTCATCGCCACGTTGTGCAGCATTGGGTGGGCGAGGTACAGCACCATCCCGTGCAGAAGGTAGACGCTGTAGCTGATCGTGCCGACCACCTTCGGGCCGCTCGCGGTGAGCACGCCGAAGTAGCTGTTGCCTTTGACGACCGTGATGAACACCGCCACGGTCATCGGGAACACCAGGATCGGCAGGTTGTTCATCGCCAGCGGCATCGCGGCCAGCACGGCCAGGCCCGCCAGCGAAACCCAGCGGCTGCGCCAATTGAACTTCGACAGCGCTCCGGTGTGCTGAATCTGCGCCGCGATCATCCCGCCGAGCAGGTTTACGCTCGGGCCAAGGGGTTTGTGGATCCAGCCGCGGGTGGTGAAGGCGAAGTACGCGAGGTATCCCACCGCCATCAGTACGATCCAGCGGGTTTTGCGAGCGACGACCAGCAGCGGCAGGATGCCGTAGAACACCCATTCGTACCGCAGCGTCCAAGTCACGCCTGCCACGATCGTGCCAGGATCAAACCCGTGGATCCGCGACCACTTGGGGATGCCCAGTCCGTAGATCGAGCAGAACAGCCACGACAACTTCGACATTGAGGTTTGCAGCGGCCAGAGTGAGATCACGGTAATAATCAGTGCGAGGGTGGCGACGAAGAGGTACATCGGCGCCAAGCGGGTGATTCGCCCTCGGATGTGGTTGCGGACATCGAAGTGCTCGCCGTCCTTCAGCATTTTCCCCCAGAAGAGGAACCCGGTGATCATAAAGAACATCGCAACGGCGGCGGTGCCGAACAGGCCGTACGCGGCGGAGTTGCCCACGGTCCACAGGCCGGTGGTGACGCGGGTGTAGGTGGACATTCCGTGGTGGACAATGACGCCCACTGCCAGAAAGCCGCGGAGTCCGTCGAGGGATTCGTATCGCGAGTTGGAGCGGGGGGTAATCAGCCGGGTATAGAAACTGGACCGACGCGCGATCGCCCAGCCGACGAGCATCATCGTCGCAATCATCAGAAAGGCCGGATACACATGGGCGGTCGGCATACAACAACATCCTTGGCGACCTGCCGGGCACGGCAGTAATGGAAGTAGTCAGAGATTGCCTCGAAGCAGTGGGGCAAGTACGCTTGTAGTGCTTGCCCCGGGGGCGAGCATCCATGCCCACCACCAGCGAAAAAAACTCGCTTCTGCTCGATCCGACCTTCATGGCCCGGCTCGATCAGCTCGACGTCATTTCAAGAAAACTGCTGGCCGGCAAGATGAAAGGCGAGCGCCGTTCCAAACGCCGTGGGCAGTCCGTCGAATTCGCCGATTACCGTAACTATGTTATCGGCGATGATCTCAGATTTATTGACTGGAATATCTACGCCCGGCTCGATCGCCTTTTCCTAAAGCTGTTTCTCGAAGAAGAAGACCTCGCGGTCTATGTCTTGGTGGATGTTAGCAAGAGTACGCAATACGGCGACCCGGGAAAAGCCCTATATTTGAAAAAAGTTGCAGCGGCGCTCGGGTATGTCGCGCTTGTCAACTACAACCGGGTGAACATCGTCGCGATGGCCGACGGAGTTGTCGCCGAAACCGGGCCTATGCGCGGGCGGCGCAAGGTCAGTCAGTTGATCGACTTTTGCGCCAAGCTCGAGCCCACCGGCGCGAGCAACTTCGCCTCCGCCACCAAACGCTTCGCGCTGGCTAACCGGCAGAAGGGCGTTCTCATCGTCCTCTCAGATTTCTACGACAAGTCCGGCTACGAGACCGGGCTTTGCTATCTTACCGGCGGTAAGTACGACCTGTTCGCCGTCCAAGTTCTCAGCCCGCAGGAAATTGATCCGACCTTGCAAGGCGATCTCAAACTCAAAGACCTGGAAGACGACGACCTGGCCGAGGTGAGCATCACCGGCCCGCTGCTCAAGCAATACAAGGCGAATCTCAACGCCTACTGCCTGTCGCTGAAGGACTACGTCACGCGACGAGGCGGGACGTATCTCTTTAGCTCGACGGCTGTTCCGTTTGACACGCTGGTGTTGAATTACCTGCGGGAGAGAGGGTTGTTGGGATAAGTGGAAATCCGAATGACGAAACCAGAAATCCGAATGAATGACGAATGACGAAATCCGAATGACGAATGAATGACCAACTACCAATGATGAACGTGAGGTTGTCTGTGTACAACTTTGATTTGGAAGAACGCACGGCGAAATTCGGGGAATCGGTGATCGCGTTTGTCAAGACGATTCCCGTCAACGTCATTACAACGCCGCTCATTGGGCAACTCGTTCGGGCTGGAACTAGCATCGGGGCGAACTATTGTGAAGCGGACGATTCGGATTCAAAAAAGGATTTTCGATTCAAGATCGGACTTTGCCGGCGGGAGGCCAAAGAAACCAAGCATTGGCTGAGAATGGTGGTTGCCGCCGAGCCGGCGTTGCGGGAATCAGCCAAACCGCTTTGGAAAGAAGCAAAGGAGTTAAACCTCATTTTCGGCGCAATCCGAAGAGCTCAACCCAAATGAGCAATCTCTTTTTTCGTCATTCTGGTTTCGTCATTCGTCATTCATTCGGATTTCGGGTTTCGTCATTCGTTATTCGTGCGGGTTTCGTCCTTCGGATTTAAAGCATGAACTGGCTCCCAAGTTTTCTCAACCCCGCCCATGCCGCAATCGCTGCGGCGATCGTGGCGCCGTTGCTGCTGCTACTCTACTTTCTCAAGCTACGTCGGCGGGAGATGTCGGTTGCATCGACGCTGTTGTGGAAAAAATCGATCCAGGATCTGCAGGTCAACTCTCCATTCCAACGGTTGAGGCGCAATCTCCTCCTGCTGCTCCAGATGCTGCTGCTGATGCTGCTGGCGCTCGCGTTCTCCCGCCCGGTGGTGAATTACACGCCGGGGGCGGGGAAGCTGACGGTTCTGCTGATCGATCGATCCGCCTCTATGAGCGCCAATGACGGCGACGGAAAGAAAACCCGCCTCGAAGTCGCCAAGATTAAAGCGAAAGAGATCGTCAGCTCGATGGACAGCACCTCGTCGGCGGCGGTCATCGCGTTCGATGACTCGGCCGAGACGGTGCAGACGTTTACTACCGACGGCGCGCTGCTCCGCCGGCAGATCGATTCGATCCAGCCGACGGATCGTCGCAGCAAGCTGAAACTGGCGTATCAGTTGGCCGAGGCGCAGTCTTCGTTTAACCCGGACCAGAACCGCGCGATCGTCCGGCCGGACGTGTTTTTGTTTTCCGACGGGCGCGTTTCCGATGCCGCCGAGCTGAATATCAACGGCAACGTCATCTTCACGCCGATCGGATCGGACACCGCCGGCAACATCGGCGTGGTCGCGCTGTCGGCCAAGCGGAATTACGAACAGCCGACGCAGGTGCAGATTTTCGCCCGCTTGGCGAATTTCGGCCCGAAGCCGATCGACTCGCAAGTGCGGCTGTCGGTCGCCTCGATCGACCCGGACAACCCCGGCCAGCTTAATTTCATCGCCCGCCCCGGCGGGTTCGCCACCACCAACCTTCCGCCGGCGCGGTGGAATGACAACAAGTGGAACGACGAGCACAAAGGCGAAAAAGATGCCAACTACGCCGCCCGCGAAAGCGTGGAGTTTCAGATCGACCTGACGACGGCCGCCGTCATCAAGGTCGAGCAGATGAACAAGGACGGCGATTCCCTGAGCGCCGACGATACGGCCATGGTCGTGGTGCCTCCGCCCAAGCAGTTGTCGGTGCTGCATGTGACGGACGGGCAGAATCCGTATCTGGATTTAGCGTTATCAGCGTTAAACTTGCAGGATGTGAAAAAAGTCACGCCGGAGAAGTACGCCGAAGCCACGATGAGCGAAATCAACGCCGACGTGATCGTCTTCGATCGCTTTTCGCCGAAAATATTGCCCAGCGCCGGCTCGTTCATCTACTTCGGCTGCTACCCACCGGCCGACGTGAAGCTGCAGCCGGTGAAGCAGGACGGCGTGGTGGTGCTGGCGGCGGATTCGCGCGTGGTGGATTGGAAGCGCGATCACCCGATCCTGCGGGGCCTCAGCCTCAGCCGCGTGGGCGCGGTTGAGACGATCAAGATGCAGCCGACGATCGACAGCACGGTGCTGATGGACGGCGTGAGCGCCCCGATGATCATTCTCCATCGCGAAGGGCGCAGCACGCATTTGGTGGTGGCGTTTGATGTGCTGCAGAGCAATTGGCCACTGATGCAGAGCTTTCCGGTGTTCATGCAGCAGGCGATGAAGTTTATGGCGATCGGGTCGGAGATGGACGTTCGCGAATCGCTGTTTCCCGGCGCGACGCCGCGTATCCCGCGGGCGAATCTCGTGCGGTTAGGCGGCGAAGCGCCCAAGTCGATCATCCTGAGCGGCCCCGGCGGGCGGGAATCCGTGCCGGTCCCGCTGAACGGGGATTTCGCATTGCCGGCGATGAACCAAGTCGGCGTTTACACGCTTTCGCCGGCGGTCCCGCAATTCGAGCGGCTGGCGGTTAATCTGCTGGACGACAGCGAGAGCAACCTATTGCCGGTCATCACGCCGCCGGGCAATATCGGGCAGGCGGTGGTCGGCGGGCAGAGTAAGTCGCGACTGGAGTTGTGGTGGTGGATCGTCGCGGCGGCGGCGCTGCCGCTGTTGTTGATCGAATGGTGGGTGTATACGCGGCGCGTGCATTTGTGAGAATTACTGGCCGCTGAAGCGGCCAGTCCGGAAGAAATCGGGAGCATTGAATCTCGGGGTTTAGAGCGGTGAGCAAAATGATGCGGCTTGCAGGCTCTGAAATCGTCATCCTGAGGTACTCCGAAGGATCTCGACCTTCGAAAGCCGCTCGCAATCCGGGATCCTTCGGAGTACCTCAGGATGACCACAAACGGTCATTGTCACGTTAAGACAGATGGTACGTTGCTCTAACGAAAGTCCACGGCAATTTTGCGACTTGCTTCCGGTCTCTCGATGATAATAGTATCCGGCGATCCAGAACGACGTTCCCGATGACGCAACCCGCTCAGCAGCCGAAGTCGACGCGGTGGTCATGTGATCGTAGGAGCTCATGAGCCTATCCGTCGCCACGACACCCCTTGAGAACCCGCCGATCGCGGCCGCGTCGCAGATGCGGAAGCTGTGCGTTTTGTTTGTTGGGGCGTTTCTTTTTCGGCTGATTTACAACGCTTGGCGCGGACTCGCGCCGGACGAAGCGTATTACTGGGTTTGGTCGCGTCACCTGTCGATGAGTTATCTCGATCACCCGCCGATGGTGGCATATCTGATCTGGGCGTCCACTAAGTTGTTCGGCTCGACGGGTTTCGGCGTTCGCTTCCCGGCCGCGCTGATGTCAGCGGGGACGGCGGCGATGGGATGCTCGCTGGTCTATCGCGCCACCCGCAGTCAGCCGATGCTTTGGCTGGCGGCGGTGCTGCTGGTCACCAGCCCGATGATCACGCTGACCGGGACGCTGATCACGCCCGATACGCCGCTGCTGTTTTTCGTCACCGCAGGGTTGCTGACGGCGGTGAAGTTGTTCGAGACCGGCCCGAATGAATCCGGGAAGCGGTTTTGGTTATGGGTTCTGTTCGGAATCCTCAGTGGACTGGCGATGCTGTCGAAGTACACCGGCGTGCTGCTGCCGGGCGCGGTGGTGTTCGCCATGCTGACGACGGCCGACGCGCGGCGCGAATTGCTTCGGCCGGGGATTTACGTCGCCGGCTTGATCGCGCTAGGCATTTTCTCGCCGGTCCTCGTCTGGAACGCACGGCATGAGTGGGTGTCGTTCCGCTTCCAGTTTACGCACGGCTTCGGCCAAGACGAGGTTCCCGGAGTCATGGGTTTCCTGACGTTTTTCGGCTCGCTCATCGTGACGTTTACACCCGTTCTTACAGGGATCGCGGGCATCGCCGCGTTCGGCTTGTGGCGCGGCTATCGCCGTCAGCCGATGACGATGCGGCTGATTCTGTGCGCGGCGACGCTGCCGCTGCTGTTGTTCGCCTATTCATCATTCCGCAAGAAGGTGGAAGGCAACTGGCCGGCGATCGCGTTCCTGCCGACGGTGGCGCTGGCGGCTTGGTGGATCGCTCAGCAACTTCCAGATCGCCGAAAGTTGATGGAGATCGCGATTCGGGTCAGCGTGGTGACCGCTGTTATTGTACACGCGCCGGAACTGGCACTACTGGTTCGACTTCGCATCCCGGTCGCCAACGGAGTATTCGGCTGGCGCCAGTTTGCAGCCGAGGTCGATGCCTTCAGTAAAGGCGATCCGGTCTTCGCCAGCAATTACCAGAATGCTTCGGAGCTTTCGTTTTACATGAAGGGCCAACCCGAAGTCTGGTCGATCAACTTTAACCGTCGATCCAATGCGTTCGATTATTTCGACGGCAAGCCGGACATGAACACGCTGGATTCAGCGGTCTTCGTCGGCGGCGATTCGCAGTTCATGAACAAGTATTTCAAGGTCGAATCCTCGAAAGAGATTTTAAATACATACCTGGGGATGCAGCTTCGCCGCCGTACCGTGACACGGGCGATCAAGCCGACAACGCTTCCATCCCCATAGCCCCGTCAACGGGGTGGCCAATCTCAAACGCCTTGATCAAAACGCCGGTTTTGAGTCAGTAGTGAAACTTCCATCGCCCCCGGCCGTACCGTTATTGTGTGGATGCAGTCGCACGGCTAGCATCGACGGGCGAATGGGAGCTGGCCTACAGGCATGAGTCGGACGCTGTTCAAATACATCTTCTTGGACTTGTTGCGCATCTTCTTGATGACCAACGGGGCGCTGTCGGGCATCATGAGCTTCGCGGGTTTACTACGTCCATTGACGCAGAACGGGCTGGACGCAGGGCAGGTCGGGCAATTGATGACGTACTTCGCGCCAGCGATGATGGCGTATTCGTTCCCGATCGCCGCGCTCTTCGCCGCCACCGTGACTTACGGCCGGATGAACGGCGACAGCGAAATCCTCGCCTGCCGGGCGGGTGGAATCAGCCATGTCGCGTTAGCGTTGCCTGCCCTTGCGCTGGGGGTGGTGGTGATGGTGATTTCGCTGCTGTTCCTCAGCTTTCTTGTCCCCAGCTTCACTCTCAAGGTCGAGAAGGTGATTTTCTCCAACCTCTCGCAACTGGTGGCCAACAAGATTGAGCGGAACCACCAGATTCGGTTCGGCGATACCAACGTATTCGCCCAGCGGGCGGAAGTCATCCCACCCGACCCGGCCGACCCGCTGGTGCAGCGCGTGGTGTTGGAAGGCCCAACCATCATCACGTACGAGAGACCGGACAAAACCACGCGGCTGAAAATCCCTGACGAAATCTGGATGGCACGCAAAGCCACACTCCATATCAAGACCGATGCCAACGGCGACAACGCCCAGATGATCGCGACCCTCGACGGCGGGATGAAATTCCCCCGCAAGACCATCGGCGGGTGGGAGGGCGGCGTGGCGCAGACCCAGTTCGGACCGATGGCGCTGCCGTCCCTGATCAAAGAAAACACCAAGTTCATGGACATCCGGCAGCTCAAGAAGCTGGATGAAAACAAGGGTCTGAGCAAAAAGGTCAACGATATCAAAAAGCAGTTCGTCCGCGAAGAACAGATCAACCGATTCCTCGACGGCGTGGAGCAGGAACTCAAAAAGCCCGGCAAGTTCTATGTCTTCCAAGCTGGCCGCGACGTTTACTACCTGTCGGTCGCCGGTGGGGAGTTGATCGAAAAGCGAGGCCTGCGGCTGGCGGCCGAGTGCCGATCGCCGAGCGAGCGCACCCTGCACATCTCGCAGGAGCGTGATGGCGTGCCGACGATGAACGCCAACGCAGGGGCCGTACGCATCCGCGTCAGCCCGGATCTGACGGGCAAGAACATGAACGTGACGCTGGAACTGTCCAACGTCGCACTGCACGAGCCGGAAGGCGACGTCGTGCGTGCGGGCATCTCGCAGGGGTTCAACGTCGTCATGCCGGAGGATTTGAAGCGGCTGACGCAGTCCACGCCGCAGTCGTACGCATCGGCCGATCGCGACGCGCCGCCGCCTCGTAAAGCGATGATGCGTGAGCTGATCGTGCTGAAAAACGACATCGCCAGCGAAATGCACTCACGAGCGGCGTTCGCGTTCAGTTGCCTGATCCTGAGCATGATCGGCTGCGCCCTGGGGATGATGTTCAAAACCGGCAACTTCCTTAGCGCGTTCGCGTTAAGCTTCGGCCCGGCGATGCTCTGCATCACGCTGGTCATCGCCGGCCAGCGAACCTGCCAGAACGTGCCGCGAAATTTCCTTGACTTCCAGGACCCGCTAAAGCTCGGCATCGCGCTGATTTGGAGCGGCAACGCCGCAGTACTGACGGCGGCCGCTGCACTTCTTTGGAGGCTGCAGCGCCAATGAAGATTCTCGATCGCTACGTCATCTCCAGCTTCGTAAAGAACTACCTTATCAGCTTCATGGTGCTGGTCGGGCTGTATGTCATTCTGGACATGGTTTTTAAGTTCGACGAGTTCGCCGAAGTCGGCGGGAAAACCAACGTCAGCGGGTATGTGGCCGTGTTTCATATGATCGCCGACATGGCGGACTATTACTTCTTCCAGTGCTTTCTGTTCTTTGTGCAATTGTCGGGGATCATCCCGGTCGTCGCGGCGGCGTTTACGCTGATGCGGTTCAGCCGGTTTAACGAACTGGCGGCGATCCTTGCGGCGGGCGTGCCGCTGCTGCGCGTGGCAATGCCGATCATCCTGGCGTCGGTGCTGCTCAACGCGCTGCTGCTCGTCGATCAGGAAGTATTGATTCCGCAGCTGATTCCTAAACTAGTGCGCGATCCGGATGACCTGCAGCGCATCGGGCCCAAAACTTTTCCGATCGAACTGATGCAGGATAGTTCCCGTGCGCTGCTCAACGCGTCGATCTACCGCCCGGCCACTGAAAAGGAGCCGGCTACGATGAAAGAAGTCGATATCATTGAACGTGATTCGGAACTGAACGGTATTGCGCACATCACGGCGGATAGCGCGGTGTGGGATGCCGAGCGCGATCAGTGGACACTGATCAACGGCCGGCGCGTCAGCGGACTGCAGCCGAACGCCGCCCGCGGGCCGGAGATGCCGGTAGCGTTTTACAAGAGCAATATCGACCCCGCGGAGATCGCGCTGTTCCGCAAGGGCAAGTACATGGAACTGATGGCGACCCGGCAGATCGATGAGTTGCTCAGCCCCGCGCGCGGGGCGATGTACGGGCGCATCGGGCTGCTGCGCGTCAAGCATTTCCGCTTCACCCAGCCGCTGATGAACGTGGTGCTGTTGCTGCTGGCCATCCCATGCGTACTGACGCGCGAGCCTGGCAAGATCAAGAGCTCGGCTATGCAGTGCCTGCTGATTAGCGGCCTGTGCATGGGCGGGATTTTCCTCTCCCACCAACTGGCCTCGCAGAATACGTTAGGACCTGACTGGGCCGACCGATGGCCGGCGATGATGGCCTGGATGCCCGTGCTGATCTTCCTGCCCTTCTCGATCTATTCGCTGGACATCCTACACACGAAGAAGTCCTGAATTAACAGCCAGCTCATCCGCTTAAATCAATTCATTTCAGGCAATTATCGACCATTATCGGTCATCAGGGGAAATCCGATGGCCGGATTTGCCCGGCCCGTAAACAATACGTACATCAGCGGTGTCGAAGGATACACAACCTGATGCGAGCGGCCCTCAGAGGGTTTTAGCAACAGGATTCTTTGACACGACGCTCCTCTCTTCCTCTTTCTGGCGACGCCGTCCGGGTTATCCCCGGACGGCGTTATTTTTTTCCAGCGTTGGATGAACGCAATGGATTGTCCATTCTTGCTCGGTACGCTATCAGATATGAAATCTCATCGTTCCGCTTTTACTCTGCTGGAAGTGCTGATCGTGATCGGCATTATCGCCGTGCTGATGGCCATCCTATTGCCGGCTCTGGAGCACGCGCGGCATCAGGGGTACATCGTGAAATGTGCCGCCAACCTGCAGCAGATGGGGCAGGCTTTGCACGTTTACTCGAACGAAAATCACGGCGCATACCCGCGGACGCTGTACACCGTGGGCGCTTCGTACGCCAAGGGAACCGGCCAAGTCGCCACCGATCCGTTTACTAACGCCGGGCCGGTGGCGAACGATCTGACTTCGCCGCTGTTTTTGCTGTTGCGGACGCAGAAGTTTCCCTCGGCAACGATGATCTGCCCCTACAACGATGTGAACTCCTTCACGCCCGATGACGCACAGCCGCTGCAGCACGGCAACTTTACCGACTACACCAAAAACCTCGGCTACAGCTACGCCAATCCGTACCCCAGCGCCGCTGCGGCTGCAAAGGAGTATCGGCTGACGGATCACCTGCCGGCCGGGTTCGCGGTGATGGCGGATCTCAATCCAGGCCCGAAAGGGTACGGCGGGAACTTGGCGTCGGTCACGCCGACCTCGCCGGCATCGAAGCAGGAAGACAT
The DNA here is from genome assembly GCA_038229715.1 of Tepidisphaerales bacterium. Taxonomy (GTDB): domain Bacteria; phylum Planctomycetota; class Phycisphaerae; order Tepidisphaerales; family Tepidisphaeraceae; genus JANMES01. The sequence continues at coordinate 16,679 of JBBROD010000007.1, forward strand.
CAACAGCCGCAACCACGAAGGGGACGGCCAGAACGTGCTTTTTGGCGACGGGCATGTCGAGTGGTACACCACGGTTTTCGCAGGCCCGAACAACGACAACATCTACACGACGCAGGACGGGCAGATCGAAGCCTCGCCGGTCGATCGAAACGATTGCGTGTTGCTGCCGGCGCAATAAATTCACGTCTAAGCATGCGTCGGATTACACTGAACCAGCATGGGGCGAAGCTTCTCCACGTTGTTATCCGGCGTTCGCGATTCGGTGTCGACGATCGCGGAGTTCTGCTATCCGTCGATCTGTTGCGTTTGCGATCGCGCCGCTCCGCCGGGCTGGCGATGGTGTGATGCGTGCGAAAGCGAACTGGCGAAACTGCAGTTCGCGCCCGCCTGCGACGTGTGCGCCATGCCGCTGTCGGAACATTTGGCGCCTTGTCCGTACTGTCAGGGCAATGGGCTCCGGCCGTTCGATCGCATTGCGCGGCTGGGGATTTACGCTTCGCCGCTCAAGGATTTGATCCTTCGAGTGAAGTACCACAACGACTGGCCGCTGGCTGAGCGGTTGGCGGATCGGCTGGCGGGGCAGGATTCAGTCCGGGCGATTCTCGACGACACCGACGTGCTATTGCCTGTCCCACTCTACTGGACCCGGCAGGCAAAGCGCGGCTTCAACCAGGCGGAGACGATTGCCAAACGCCTGGCTCGGTACAGCACCGCCAAAGCCCGCCAGTCGGTGATCCGCATCCGCAACACGCCGACGCAGACCATGCTGCACAAGCGCGCCCAGCGATTAGAGAACTTGCGGAACGCGTTCGGCACGATTCATCCGGCCCAGATTGAAGGGAAACGGATCACGCTGGTCGACGACGTCATCACCACCGCCGCCACGCTGCAAACGCTGGCGCGGGAAGTTCGCGGCCATCAACCGGCGAGCATCAAGGTGATTGTAGTGGCGATCGCCGACCCGAAGGGACGGGCGTTTGAGACGATCTAGGAAGAATTTGCAATTGCCAATTTGCAAATTGCAATCGGTGACAGAGTATCTCGATTGCAAATTGCAAATCGGCAATTGCAAATTCCTATCACGCCGCATTCTTCCCCGCCGGCTTCGGCAGGGAGAAAACCTTCACGCAGTTTCGTCCGCCGCGCTTGGCGGCGTAGAGGGCGAGGTCGGCGGCTTTGATGATTTGCGGGAACTCGGTGAAAGGCATTCCCGGCTCGAATGCTGCAACGCCGATGCTGGCCGTTACGGCCAGCGGGGTTGAGCCGGCGAGAATCGGCTTGGCGGCGATGGCGCGGCGGACGGATTCGGCGATCGCGGCGGCGGTCGCACGGTTAGTGCCCGGGAGCACCAGAACCATTTCTTCCCCGCCGTAACGGGCGGACAAATCCTGCGCCCGGGCCGCTGATTTGACCAGTTTGCCGAGGTGCCTGAGCACCTGATCGCCGGCGGGGTGGCCGTGCTTGTCGTTGATGCTCTTGAACTTATCCACGTCGAGCATCAGCAGCGCCAGCGGCGTGCCGGTTTCCTTCGCGTGCGCCATCGCCTTGGCGGAGAAGCGGTCGAACGAAGCGCGGTTGGCCAGTCCGGTCAACGCATCGGTGGTCGCCTGGATTTTGAGTTCCTGGTTCTGCACCTGCAGCGTGCTAGCCTGCATCTGGCTCTTGAGCGTCATCTCGATCAGCGCTTCGTTGGCTTTCTTCAGAATATTATCGTAGTTGGCGCTGGAGCCGATGTTGATCTCGAACAATCCGGCTACTTCCTTCGTACGCTTGCCGATCTCATCCAGCAGCGCGTCGGCGTCGGCTTCGGACATTCGGTAAAGCGACGCGCACATCTTACGAACGTGCGCGATCGACTTGGCTGGTTCGGCGTCGACGTAGACGTCGGCGCAATGGCCGCTGAGTTCAATCAACTCGGTCAACTTGCGGAGGGCGGCGTCCTTCACGCCGGCCGGCGCGTGGTTATTGGCGATCGGCGTCGTCAGCAGCGGGGGAAGCTTCCATTGATCGGCAAGAATCCCGCCGGCGTCGGCGTGGGTCATGCCAAACGCCTCGGTCTCGGCGGCGACCAGGTCGTTGTGGGTCGTGATCTTGCCGCAGACTTCGCCGTAGCGTTCGCCGAGCACTTGGTCGAGCACCAACATGCCGATGTCTTTAAGCAGCGCCGCGAGGAAGGCCTCTTCCTGCTGAACGACGTTGATCTTGCCCGCAATCGTCCGCGCGGCGGTGGCGGCGTAGATGCTCCGCTTCCAGTACGCCAAATGATTGAACCCCTGCGATTTCTTGTTCTTCAGGTTCGTCACTAACGAAAAACCCAGCACCAGCGTCTTCACCGACTGCAATCCAAGAATCACCAGCGAATGGCTGATCGTGCTGACGTTCTGGCTGCGGGCGTAGAAGCTGGAAGTCACGGTGCGCAGGATCTTGGTCGACAGGGCGGGATCCTTGGAAATAATGCGCGCGATCTCTGCAATGTCCACGTCCGGCTTCTGCGCCATATCCAACACTTGCATCGCGATGGCGGGCAATGAAGGAAGGCTGGGGCATTGGCGGATGCGTTCGATCAGTTCTTGATTCATGCTGCAGACTTTCGACAGTGCAACCCCGTTGCCATTCTGGCTCGTGCGCTCACATGGCGCTGGACTCTTAAAATATCGGTCTGAGCGTAGCCGGACTTAGCGAGATTGTGACTTCTATCACAAATATCTCAGATGGGCTCGGATTGATTCGTCCGTGGCGGCAGACAAGGGAAGTGCGTTTCCCAGCGTAAAATCGCCGATGCGCGATCGGCAGAGCTGCGTCAGATAACCACCGCATTGCAGTTGAGCGCCCAAATCGCGCGCGATAGCGCGAATATAGGTCCCACGTCCGCAATCGATCTGCAACTGAAGGTCGGGCGGCGCGTAGGATAGCAGCCGGATCTGATCGACGCGCACCGGGCGTTCGACAAGATGAACCACCTGTCCGTCCCGCGCCAGCGCATACGCCCGTCTCCCGCCGACCTTCATCGCGCTGTAGGCGGGAGGCCGCTGGAGAATTGTTCCGATGAACATGGGGATTACTTCAGTAATCCGTTCCACAGATGGGAGCACCGCATTCGGAGTTGGATGTTCGGGAGATTCCAAGTCATCCGTGTCGGTTGTCGCGCCAAATCTCACGGTGGTTAGATACTGCTTGGGGCTGGCCATCAGTTGTTCGCAGAGTTTGGTGGCTTTACCGATGAGCAGGAGCAAAACGCCGGTCGCGAATGGGTCGAGCGTGCCTGCGTGACCGATTTTGGTTCCGCGTGGAAGCAATCGTTTCACCTGCCCGACGACGCGGGCCGACGTGATGCCCGCAGGCTTGTGAATGTTGAGGATACCGTTGAGTTCGCCCATTTTTTATATCGTTTCAGATGTATTGTGTGATCCGTCTAAACCCACTAATGTGCAAAAATGATCTGGAACGAACAGCGCATTTTGCAAGCGATCAAGAAACTGTATCAGGCCAACGCTCCGTTGTCTTACAACGCCTTGTCCCGGAAAAATCAGGCGCTGCTGTCGGCGGCGGCGTATCACTTTGGATCGTATCGGCGGGCCGTGGAAAAAGCGGGGATCGATTACGCTGCGGTGCTGCGCCGACCTCGCTGGACCAAAACATTGATCATCGCGGAAGTGAAGAAGGCCAAGCGCGCCGGGATCGATCTGCACTGGTCGGCCGTCACTAAGCGACGCGACGAACTCGGGAAGGCGGCGTTCGCGTCGCTTCAGCCGCGGTTGTTCGGCACGTGGGATCGGGCGCTGCACGCGGCTGGTCTGGACGCCGATGAGATCAACCTCTATCGCAAGTGGAGCCGCAACAGCATCGCCTTTGAGTTGAAGCACATGGCGTCTGAAAACGAGCCGCTCAGCAGCGGTGCGGTGCAGAAGGAAGACCCGGGCCTTCATGCGGCGGCGCTTCGGTACTTTGGATCGTACGATGCTGCCCTCCGCGCCGCCAAGATCAATCCGGCCAGCGTGCGGCAACGCCAGACTTGGACTAAGCAGCGCGTTTTGGTTGAACTGAAGAAGTTGTCTAAGGGCAAAAAGCCTTTGCTTGACGCGACGATCCGCTCGAAAATCCCGCCGCTTTACGGGGCGGCTGTTCGGTTGTTCGGGACGCTGGGTAAGGCCCGCAAGGCTGTGAAGATTCTTGCGAAGTGACGTTTGATTGTCTTGGGGGAATCGATCGCTATATCATGGGTAATACGTTGGTTTGCTACCCGTTGAAGCGGGCAGACCGGCGTGTGAGCTTATGGAGATTGTGATGTCGTCTGCGCGCCCGCGTATCGTTAGCCCTGACACGCTTCGGGGAGCGCCTGAACAGCGCACACCACCTGGACAGCAACTCACCAGTAAGTGGCCCGTGCTGCATTACGGCAATGTGCCGAAAGTCGATCCGCACGCAGCCGACTGGCAACTACAGATCTTCGGGCAGGTCGATGAACCGTATGAGCTGACGTACGCCGAGATCCTGGCGATGCCCGCGATCGATGTCGTGTGCGACATGCACTGCGTCACGCACTGGAGCCGGCTGGACAACGTCTTCACCGGTGTGCCGCTCAAGGCGATCATCGAAAAAGCCAAACCCCGCGCCAGCGCCCGCTACGTGATGTGCCACAGCGAGGCCGGTTTCACCACTAACGTGCCGCTGGCGGAGTTCATCAAGGACGACTGCATATTGACCTACGAGTGGGACGGCCAGCCGATCACGCCCGATCACGGCTGGCCTCTTCGCGGGTTAGTGCCGCAACTGTATCTCTGGAAGAGTGCGAAATGGATCCGCGGGATCGAACTCCGCAACAGCGACGCGCCCGGCTTCTGGGAACAAAACGGCTACCACATGCACGGCGATCCGTGGAAGGAAGAGCGGTTCGGGTGGTAACGCGCCATCGTCCGTGACGCCCGTTCCTGTATGATGCGGCAATGCATCATGTTCACCTTTTCCTGTGGGCCCTCGGCGGCACGTTTCTGTTCATTTTGTTCTTTTCGATGCTTCTTACTTTCAGCCGTTCGATCGAATTTCTCACTCGGGCTCCGGCGTTGGACGTGATCGTCGCGACGCTCACCTGGGTGCCCTGGGTGATTGCATTGCGATTCGGCGGGTGGGCGGGTTTCGTCGGCACTTTACTCGGGCAGATGGCGGCGCTGTTCGCGTGGTGCTGGCTGCACGAAGCGATGCACAAGAAAGCCGCCTGCGGGCCGCGGATCGTGAAGTTTCTGAACCGTACGATCGGCAAATGGCATAACCATGCGGCGCTTTGGGTGACGCTGGTGGCGCTGCCCGGATTCTGGGCGATCCGGCTGATGGAAGTCGCCTGCTATTGGCCGCTCGTTTCGCTGTTGAACTTTCCGAAATACAAGCATAGCGAGTGGGTCAACGTCAGCCGGCAGAAGTTTGACGGGCTGGTCGGGCACGATCTGATCTGGTGCCTCTACTGCGATTGGATGACCGGCGTGTACGCCCTCGGCGGGGAGATGCTGCGCAACGTCGAAAGCTTTTGGTGCCCGATCCGCTACTACGACGGCAAGAAGTGCGACAACTGCAAGATCGACTTCCCCGACATCGCCGGCGGATGGGTGGACGCCAACGGGAGCATGGCCGACGTCGAAAAAGTGATGGTCGACCAGTACGGCGACGGCCGGCGCGAGTGGTTCGGCCACCCGGCGCGGCTGACCGTGAAGGGACAGCCGATCATCGAGCCGACGATCGAAGCGCCCAGCGAGTTGCAGCAATAGGGGATCGCCGTGATTACCCGGTTGAGTTAGGTTGAATGGCCTGCCATGCGCTATAAACTTCGCGATCGATGACCACAGCGGTGCAATCTTCGCAGGCAGGTGAAATCAATAGCCGCACCCCGTGGCGGCTGGACTGGCTCACGCCCCCGCGCTGCCGGCTGATTTTTGCAGCGCTGTCGGTGATCGGATTGATTTCGCAAATCGCGTATCTCCACCGCGCGCCGATCGATCTGTCCGGCGATGAAGCACACTACTGGGATTGGTCGCGCCGGCTCGACCTCAGTTATTACAGCAAAGGCCCGGCCGTCGCGTACATCATCCGCGCCAGCTGCGCGATCTTCGGCGAGAACATGCCCGCCGTGCGCTACCCGGCCGTTGTGCTGGCGCTGATGACGTTGATCGCCATGTACCTGCTCACGCTGCGGCTGTTCAAATCCGATCGGCTGGCGCTAGGCGTTACTCTTCTCGCTGCACTCGTGCCGATGTTCGTTGCCGGTAGCTTGCTGATGACGATCGATCCGCCGTTCTTCTTCTGCTGGGCGGTGGCGACGTACGCACTGACGTTCGGCATCGATCTGCGGACCGGCCGGCAGGGCGGATCGATCGCGCCGTGGATCGTCGCAGGCGTTTTTGTGGGGCTTGGGTTTCTCGCCAAGTACGCGGCGCTGCTGTGGTTGCCGGCGGTGCTGATTTATCTGGCGATCGACTACCGGGCCGTGCTTAAAACGCCGCGGCCGTGGGTGATGGTGATTGTTGCGCTGTTGTTCACCACGCCGGTGCTGGCGTGGAACATGAAACACGAGTGGGTGACGTTCCGCCACGTCGCCAGGCAAACAGGCCTGACCGACGACGGCGACAACGACGCCGACGACCGCGCAGCGATGGGCAAATCGGCGATAGAAACGATCGGCCGGTTCGGGGAGTTTCTCGCGGGGCAGGCCGGTGTGGTCGGGCCGATCGCTATATTCATGGTGGCCGGTGCGGTGTACGCGCTCGGCCGGCGCAGCAGCGGCGATCCGCACCGCCGGGCGCTGCGGATGCTGACCGTCATCGGCGGGTTTTTCTTTCTGCTGACGTTCCTCGGCAACTACCGCAGCAGAGTGCAGATCAACTGGCCGGCACCGGCGTATTTTACGCTGGTGATCCTTGCGGGCTATTACATCGCGCTCTGCCTTGATGATGCCGCGCGCTGGAAACAAATGAAGGGTTGGATTTATGCGACGATCGTGTTTGGACTGGTGTTACAGCCGATCGCACACGATTTTTCACTGCTCTATCCGATCCTCCGATCGTTCAACGCCACATTCAAAACGAGAATCCCGATCGCCCGCATCGATCCGACCGTCAAACTTCGCGGCTGGCAAGCACTCGGCCAATTCCTCGGCGCCGAACTGGCGAAAATGCCGGCCGGCACATTCATTCTCTGCGACGACTATCAGCAGACGGCCGAGACTGCTTTCTACACGCCGGGCCAGCCGATCACGTTTTACGCCGGGTCGTACTTTACCGATCCCAAGCGTCACACGCAGTACGACATCTGGCCGGACCGCCAACTGACGCCGCCGAACCCGCTGATCGGCCGGGACGCCATCTACGTCGGAAAGGCCGGCCTGATTCCGCGCGAGGTGGCCGCTGCGTTCGAGCATGTCGAGCCGATCAAAACGCTCGACATCAAAGTCGGCGATACCACAATCCGCAGCTTCCGCCCCTTCCGCTGCACCGGCTTTAAGGGGATGACGCGGCCGACAAATATTTCGGATTACTAGATTCGGCTCCCTCGCCCGGTACTCCGCGAGAGCATTGGGGAAAGCAATCCGTTGCGACATTCAATGGGTCCACAAATAACACGAATCTTCACGAATGATTTCTTATTCGTGTAGATTCGTGTTATTCGTGGATGATCTCCGCGAGTGAGGCAGAACCCTCACCCTGCCCTCTCCCGGCGTACCGGGCGAGGGTGAGATCACTGCATTCTGAAATTCCTGTCGATCGGGTAAGCTTTCTGCATGAGCCGTCAGCGGGTGATAGTGTGCGTGCTGCTGTGGATCGTCGCGATCGGCGTTTCGATGCTGCTCGACGCGCCGATCGCGACGGCGGCGCGCAATGCGGGCATCCCAAGTTGGCTCAAATCCACACCCGTCGGCACGATCCTGAAAATCCCCGGCGAGTACTGGTTCACCGCAATGCTGGCGGCGGTTGCGACGTATTTCTACGCCCGCCAGCCCAAATGGCACGGCGGGGCGTTTGTGCTGATCTGCGGATTACTCAGCGGGATTAACGGCCTGATCAAGTGGATGACCGGCCGGGCGCGGCCGTTCAAGGCGCTGGCGTCCAAGGCGGAGGTCGAGCTCGCCCCTTTTCATTTCCAGCCGTTTTTCCACGGATTCAGCGGGCTTTTGGGTACGAGCAACCTTTGTTTTGTATCGGGCCATGCCGCGCTGGCGTTTGCCAACGCTTCAGCGATCGCGATCCTTTTTCCGCGCTTCCGATGGGCATTCTACGCCGTCGCTTCCCTCACCGCGGCGGAGCGGTTTCTGGAAACGGCGCACTATTTCTCCGATACTGTCGCAGCGGCGGCGCTGGGAATCGGCGGGGTACATTTGCTGGCCTGGATCTTCAACGCCCGATCCGACGCGAAAGCCCCGCGCGGTTTTGAACCGGTTGTGACTCAAGTGTGACTCAAGTGTGACTCAAGGAAGAGCCTGAAATCCATGAACGAAACTCCCTACCTCTCGGTCGTAATCCCCTGTTACAACGAGGAAGAAAACGTCCCCACGCTGCTCTCCCGCGTGAGCGGCGCACTGGCGAACTTCGGAAAGCCGTTTGAAGTTCTCATCGTCGACGACGCCAGCAAGGATAAAACGCCGCAACTGCTCGACGAGGGAATTAACACCTACCCGTGGCTTCGCGTCTTACGGATGGCGAAGAACGGCGGACAGTCAGCAGCGTTTGAAGCCGGCTTCGCTGCCGCCAAGGGTGAAGTGATCGCCACAATCGATGCCGACTTGCAGAACGACCCGGAGGAAATCCCGCGGCTGGTGCCGATGCTCGACGAACACAAAGTCGACATGATCACCGGCTGGCGGAAAAACCGGCAGGACACTAACTTCCGCCGCTGGCAAAGCCGCCAGGCCAACCGCATCCGCAACTGGGTGACGCAGGAAACCGTCAACGATTCGGCCAGCAGCCTTAAGGTCTATCGCGCTCACGCCATCAAGGGCCTGAACTTGTTCAAAGGCGCTCATCGCTACTTCCCCACGCTGGTGAAAGCCCGCGGATACACGGTTTACGAAACCCCCGTGAAGCACAGCCACCGTTTCGCAGGTACGGCCAAGTACGGGTTCGGCAATCGCGCGTTTGTAGGGCTGGTCGATATCTTCGGCGTGCGGTGGATGAAATCCCGATGGCTTCGGTATCAGGTGAACGAAGTCCGGCCGAAGGAATAATTCTTAGAGCTTCTAAAAAACTCAAAACACAACCGCGAAGGCGCGAAGAAGCAACGCGAAGAAACTCGCGTGATTCTGGTTTCTGGTATGGTTCGCGACTTCGCGTCTTCGCGGTAAACTTTTACGCTCTTACGCCGCGATCTGCAGCATCGCTCGAACATCGTTGGTGTCTTCCCTGGACGTTTTGTAAGTCGTCAGCGGGAAGACCGATCCGCCGGCGTCGTCAAAGATGGCGATGACTTGGCGTTTCTCAACCGTTGTTATTCCGATCCGCATCGGCCCCTTGAGTCCTTCTGAGACGGTCGCCATCATCCCGGGCATGCGGATCACCACGCCGGGGAAAACCACATCGTTCACCACGATTTCGGCTTTGCACCGCTCCTGTGACACCCGGTAGGCGCTACGGAATGCCTCAATGTTTTTAGCCAGTTCCGCGTCATTCTCACCGATGCGGGCCAGCAGTTTCGAGGCTTCGTCTTTTTGCACGGGAGTAAGCCGCTTGGGGTCGCGCAGTAGCGACTGAGCGAAATGCTTGAACTGTTGTGATTCGCTGACGCGGCGGTTGATTTGCGGCAGCAGCGTAGAAGCGAGATTCTTCAGGCTCAGATCGCTCCCGACTTCGATCACCGTTTTGACAAATGCAGGGTTGCCGATCGACTGGCATTGCACGCCGCCGTTGGTGGTGATGTGCGAACCGATGATGCGTCCGGATTCCACGACAAGCCGCCCGCCGCAGATAACGCGGCTGTTGGCCACTTCGCCGTGGATGGAGATGTTATCGCCGGCCTCAACGTGGGCGTTGTCGACATAGCGACAAATAATGTTGCGACCCGCGGAGCAGCGCCCCTTATCCTTGCCGGCAATCCCGCAGGCGACAACCAGATCGCCGGCAGCAGATACCTGCGCGGCCTCGATTGTGCCGCGGACGTGGATTTCAGCAGTGCTTTGCACGACGAACAGATCGCGCACGCCGCCGGAGATGTTGATTTCGCCGTCGAAGCGGACGTTTCCCGTCGAAAAGCAAACGTCGCCCCGGATGTTGAGCACGGGATCGACGCGAATGCGTGAGCCTTCGATCCGTACGCGCCCGGCCCGGTCAGCGAGCATCGTTTCGCCGTTGCGGGTTGCTCCGTCGCCCGGCGCGATCGGTTGCGCCAACCGCTTTCGCGGGATCGGCCGGCCGAACACGTCCACGCCGTCGTGGCCGATGACCGCGGGCGTAATCGTCGCAATTACCGTGCCCGGCTCGACCGTGTCCGTGCCGCTTCGCTCGTAGTGGTTGATCGGATCGACTTCCGGCTCGGCGGGATCGGCTCGAAGCAGCGTCTCGGGCACGTCCTGAACGGCCGGTGTGCCATTGGCGACGACGACCGTCAGTCCGTCGGCCTTGCCTTTGCCATCAAGCGGTGCCTCGGCCGATTGCTCGCGCAGCTGCTCGGCGGCTGCGTTGATGGCGCCCACGTCGATCGATTTGATTCCCGCGCGCGCCAATTGCTTGACGAGGTGTTCGGCATCGAGCGATCCTTCGGGCTCGATGCGCACCGTGGCCGACAGCTGGTCTTCGGCGACGCGGATGTCATAGTCGACGGTTAGATGTGAAACCTGCTCCGACATTCTATAAATGATCGGTTAATAAACCGCAGCGGTTGATAGGACGGAATCTCAGCGACCGCTACGTCTCTGAGGGCAAGCATTATCGGACGCGTCAGCGCCCGAAGGCGTTATCTGGTCCCCGATTCGATCAGGCCGCGCGCGTAATACACCCAAAATGCCGCCACCTCGCGGGCCATCAACTTTGGGAGCTGATTCAGCACCCGCTGCTGCGGCGCGGGCACGGTGTAGACCTCCATGCCCGCCTGCTCGTACGTCAGTTTCACTCGCGGCAGGTGATAGAAATGGCTGACGGCAAGCATTCTCACGCCGATGGCCTTGTGCAGAACCGCCTGGCTGTTGCGGACGGTGGCGGCGGTGTTGAGTCCGTCCGGGTCGAGCAGGATGTGGTCGGCCGGCACGCCGAGGTCGATGGCCATCTGTTTCATCGTCTGGGTTTCGTGCACGTCGCCGTCGCCGGGCCCGCCGGAGAAGATCATCGTCGTTGCGAGCCCGCGCTGGTAAAGGCCACACGCCGCCCGCACGCGGTCGGCCAGCGCCTGCGAGGGTTGACCGTCGGCGTAAGTGCGGGCGCCGAAGACGACGATCACATCGGCGTTTCGGGCGTAATCGGTCTGGCCGAAGGTGATCATCTGTAGCAGCGGGAAGCCGATGATCGCCACGACGGCCGTCGGCAGCGCGGTGCGCCATCGCCACGGGCGCACCGTGCGGAAGGATGCCTCGCCGACCATCAACAGCACGGCGAACACCGCGAGCGAAAATGGGATGGGAAAGTCCGTCCGAATCGCGCCGCGTGCGATGGCGACGTAGAACGTCGCGATATTCAGCATCGCGATGAGGATGAGGGCGATCAGGATCGCCCGCACGCCGAGCGTTACGGGCCTGCGCGTCCGCCGCCCGCTCGCGACGACAAGAAACGCCGCCCCTGCCAGCAATTGCAGACCGAACGCCGCGAACGTGGGTAACGCCCGCAGGTCGATCCACCAGATGTTGGCATTAAACCCACCGTCTACCAAACCGGCCAGCAGGTTGGTGAGGCAAAGGATTCCCAGAAAAGCAGCCAGCGTCCTTGCCATTGTGTAGGACTCAGTTGAAAGGACTTAGGACTTAGCAAAAGGCAAACTCGCTTCTTTACTTAGTCCCTAGTCCTAAGTCCTTAGTCCTTTGCCTCACATATGAATCGCCCGCTTCTCCACCGCCATCGCCGCTTCCTTCACGGCTTCCGGCAGCGTCGGGTGCGCGTGGAACGAGCGAGCCAGATCTTCACTCGAAGCGGCGAACTCCATCGCCACCGCGCACTCGGCGATTATGTCGCTCGCGTGGGCGGCCAGGATGTGTACGCCCAGAATGCGGTCGGTGACTGCGTCGGCGATCACTTTCACAAAGCCCTCGGTTTCGTCCATGCCTTTGGCCCGGCCGTTGGCGAGGAAGGGGAATTTGCCGACCTTGATCTCGCCGCGGGCTTTGGCCTGGTCTTCAGTCAGGCCGACGCTCGCCAGCTCTGGGTGCGTGTAAACGACGGCGGGGCAGGCGGCGTAGTTGACGTGCCCGGCCTTGCCGGCCATCAGTTCTACCGCGGCGGTGCCTTCTTCCTCGGCCTTATGGGCGAGCATGATCCCGCCGATGGCGTCGCCGATCGCGTAAATGCCGTTGACGCTGGTCTTAAAGTGCTCGTCGACAATGACGAAGCCTTTCTTGTCCATCGCCACGCCCACGTGATCGAGCCCCAGCTTATCCGTCACCGGCTTGCGGCCGACGCAGACGAGGACCTTGTCGACTTCTTCCATGCCGACCTGATCGCCGCTCTTCCAACTGACTTTTACTTTACCGCCTTCAACCTTAAACCCATCGGCGGCGGTTTTGAACTTGAACTTAATGCCCTGTTTTTCCAGCGATTTCTGCAGCGCGTTGGCCATCTCGCGATCACTGGCCGGGAGAATGCCGTCGAGGAACTCGACCGTGAGCACCTCGCTGCCCAGCCGGTTCCAGACCGAGCCGAGCTCCACGCCGATGTACCCGCCGCCGACGACGAGCAGCTTCTTGGGCACTTCGGTGAGCGCGATCGCTTCGGTCGATGAGAGAATGTTCTTCCCATCAAACTGCAGCGCTGGCACGGCCGCGGGGGCGCTGCCGGTGGCGATGAGGATTTTGCTGGCGGTGTGCGTGGTCAGCTTTCCGTCCGCGGCGGTTACTTGCACGGTGTTGGCAGATAGGATCGTGCCGATGCCGGGCAGGTGGTCGATCTTGTTTTTCTTGAACAGGCCGCCCACGCCGGTGGTGAGGCCTTTCACGACGCTGTCCTTGCGGGCCATCATCTTGGCCAGGTCGAGCGACAAGCCGGTGACGTTAATGCCGTGCTTGGCGAAGTGGTTTTTGGCGGTGTAGTAGCGCTCGGACGAATCCAGCAGCGCCTTGGACGGAATGCACCCGACGTTGAGGCACGTCCCGCCAAGGTATTCGCGCTCGACACAGGCGACTTTGAGCCCCAGTTGGGCGGCCCGAATCGCGGCAACATACCCGCCGGGACCGGCGCCGATGACGATCAGATCGTAAGTGTTTTCTGGCATAGGGAGCAGGATTGTATTCGCCAAGGAGGCGGTAGGCGAGAGGCTTGCGTTTGAACTGAATTACGAGCGCGCCGCCCCGTACCACGGGCCTCCGGCCCGTGCTGGCGACTTCCAAACTCCGAAAACCGTGATTGTCTGATATTCCGCGCGCATCTCGCACGGGCCAGAGGCCCGTGGTACAGGTGGCGTGCTTGGGCTTGCACCACAATCGGCGTGGGATACAAAGTGTTTATGAAAGTCGCCGAAAAGATCGCCGTCACCGCCGCTTCGCTGTCGGCCGACCCGCGCCAAGCGGCGGCTGCAGCGCGGAAGATCGGCATTCGCGGGGTGTTGTTTGATGCGGTCTCGCCGGCATTTTCGGTCCCCGAGCTGTCCCAGACCGGCCGGCGCGAATTCCGCCACATGCTGTCGGCTAGCGAGTGTGAGCTGGTCGGCCTGCGGGTCGATCTTGGTCCCAAAGGTTTGTCTCCCAAGTCGGACGTCGACCAGCAACTGCGGCAGATCGATCGCGCGATGGAGGCGGCCAAAGGGCTCAGCGCGCCGCAACTGTGTGTTGATCTCGGCCCACTGCCGACGCCATCGAAATCGCAAAGCATCAAGCCGAAGGTTTCACCCGAACTGGCGGGGCTGATCATCATTCCGTCGCCGTCGGATGTTGCGCTGCCCGAGATGGATGAATCACAAACGCCGGCCGATGTGGCGTTCATCGCTCATCTCGACCCGATCCTGATCGAGCTCGGCCAGCGGGCCGACCGCACGGGCGTGATGATCGCGTTCCGCAGCGAGCTATCATCGTTAGCGGCAGTGGAGCGAACTGTTTTGGCCGCACGGTGCCCGTGGTTCGGGATCGATCTCGATCCCGTCGCGCTGTTGCGCGATTCAGCAGACTACGACGATTTCTTCTCCCGCGTCGGCCCGATAGTGCAGCACGTCCGCTCCCGCGACGCCAACGCCGGCAGCGGGCATCGCACTCAGCCGACGGTGGTCGGCTTCGGCGGCGTGAACTGGCCGCACCTGCTGGCGAATCTGGAGGCGTCGGGATTCAGGGGATGGATCACGCTCGATCCGGTCGAACTGCAAAACCGCGTCGCAGGTGCGATCGAAGGAGCGGAATATCTGCGTGGACTTAAGTAGGGCGGGATAGCAATCCCGCCGCTGCGCTTACAAAAACGGCGAGATCACCATCCCGCTTGGCACGAGCATCACTCAACCGAGTGGGCCAAATGAGCTTCAAAATTCTTCTCATACGCCGCGATCAAGTCCGGCTGATCGTTGATCACCAGCAAGTTCTCGGCGTTGCTCTTTTCTGCGCTCTTGGTGAAGTTAAAGCTGCCGGTCAGCAGTGTCTTCCCGTCGATAATCATGATCTTGTTGTGGGCGATCGCGTGTTTGCGATCGATCCAAGTGGGCACTTCGGCGTTGCGGAGGAACGTAAGTGACGAGTATTTCTCCGTATCCTGACTCTTATCCAGAATCACGCGAACCTTCACGCCGCGCAGTTTGGCATCGGCAACGGCCTTCGCGATCGGGGCGGAGGTGAAGCTGTACGCCTGCACGTCGAGAGACGTTTTCGCAGCACCAAGCTCGGCCACAATCGTGTCGGTACACCCGCCGTTCGGGGAAAAATAGGCGCGGATCGATCGCGGATTGGCGGGGATCAACTGCGCGGAGGTAAGGCCCGGCTGAACCAAGCTCAAGCCGTATCCGATCAGAATCAACACCAGTGCGTAGGCAGGTCGCATCATCTATTATCGGCCTACGCGGGTGGAGACTTGAAGGTTCGGCGGATTAGGGAAAGTCGTTATGCTTAAAGTTTTGTCGCGCCAAGCGGGCTCAAGTCGTGAGCGTGCTATGGCGATGACAAGATGAACGGGCGGGACGATTGGGATGTGTATGTCTGAACAAAATAAACAACCTGCCGCGATGGCGTCGAAAGTGTCGGCTGCCACCGCGTATTTCTGGGTCGTCAAGATACTGACCACCGGCATGGGCGAAGCGACGTCGGATTTTTTCCTTCACGCCAAGCACCGCGCAGTCGCCGAACTGGCAATCGGATCCGCGTTCGCGGCGGCGGTGGCGGTGCAAATCTGCTCGCGACGGTATCACGCCTTGCGGTACTGGACCGTGGTGGTGCTGGTGGCGATCTTCGGCACGATGGTGGCCGACGTGATCGACTTCAAATTTCACCTGCCGCTGATGCGCTCGACCGCCTTGTTCGCCGGGCTGGTTGGCGCGGTGCTGCTGGCGTGGTGGATGACCGAAGGCACGCTGTCGATCCGCAGCATCGTCACCCGCCGGCGGGAATCGTTCTACTGGGCGACAGTGTTCCTCACGTTCGTGCTCGGCACGGCCGCCGGCGATTGGACTGCGGATACTCTCAAGCTCGGCTTCCTGGGATCGGGGCTCGTCTTCGGCGCGATGATTCTAGTGCCGCTGATCGCCCGCAAACGCTTCGGCCTCAATGAGGTGCTCTGCTTCTGGGTCGCCTATATCCTCACGCGCCCGCTGGGAGCGTCGTTCGCGGATTGGATGTCGGCCTCGCACTCCCGCAGCGGATTGGGGATCGGCGCGGCTAAGGTCAGCGC
Source organism: Tepidisphaerales bacterium (assembly GCA_038229715.1). Classification (GTDB taxonomy): domain Bacteria; phylum Planctomycetota; class Phycisphaerae; order Tepidisphaerales; family Tepidisphaeraceae; genus JANMES01. Next base: position 32,644 of record JBBROD010000007.1, read on the forward strand.
GATCTGGTCGGTGGCGATCGGCGTGATGATCTTCTGGATGGCGAGCCGACGGTCGCAAGACCTGCCGACATTGAAAACGCCCACTGCGTACCTTTAATCAAGTGATTTCACATTGGAACGGCGTCATCCTGCGCGGTACTCCGCGAAGGATCTCGAACGTCGAACGCCGCTCGGAATCCGAGATCCTTCGGAGTACCTCAGGATGACAATTGTTGTAGTTACTGCTATATTTTGAATATAGACGATTTACAGATCCTGCTGCATCACGTCGTAGTGCGTCATCGACATTCCAAGCTTCTGATACGTGGCTTTTCCTGATGCGTTGTCGTGCTCAACGTACAGCCGAATCGCCACCACGCCGGCCTTGCGGGCGATGGCTTCCACGTGACGGTATAGCGACTTGAACACACCCTTGCGGCGATGATCGGGATCGACATAAACGCTCTGAATCCACCAGATATCGCCGTTGCGCCAGTCCGACCACTCGTGAGTGATCATCAGGCAACCGACGGTGGAACCGCCCAGGTCGGCGACAATGTATTGCCCCTTGGCCGCATCAGAGAACACGGAGTTGACGCCTTGCTGCACCGTGTCGGTATCCAAGCGGAGCTTCTCGGTCTCCCACGCCATCGCGATGTTGAATGCAGCGATGCAAGCAACATCCGACGGATTGGCAGGGCGGATGGAGATGGGAGTGCTCATGCTATTGGAATCCCGCTACGTTCTAATACGAAATTGAACGCCAAGTTGCCAAGAACGCCAGGAAAGACGCCGAGTCCTCAATCTGTTTGATCTCTTCTGAACCTTGGCGCTCTTGGCATCTTGGCGTTTGTTCAAAACTATTCATCAAACAATGCCTGCCCTGAATCCTCCGGCGGTTGCCACTTGAGCTTCAGGTGATCGTAGGCGGGCTTGGTGACGCGTCGGCCCTGGCGGGTGCGCGTGATCAGGGCGGATTGCAGGAGGTACGGCTCGATCACGTCTTCCAGCGTGTCGCGCTCCTCGCCCATGGTGGCGGCGACGGCTTCGATACCCACCGGGCCGCCGTTGTAGATTTCGATGATCGTTCGTAGAAACACGCGGTCCTGCTCGTCCAAGCCTTTGTCGTCGATGCCTTCGAGTTCGAGCGATTTCTTTACCGTCGGTAGCGACAGCTTGCCGTTGCTTTCGACGGCGGCGAAGTCGCGCACGCGGCGGAGCAGCCGATTGGCGACGCGCGGCGTGCCCCGGCTGCGCTTGGCGAGCTCCGTCAGCGCGGCGTCTTCTGATTGGAGCTTCAGGAGCACCGTGTTGGCTTTCAAAATCGTGTGTAGCGACTGCGGTGAATAAAATTCGATGTGCTCGGCGATGCCGAACCGCCCGCGCATCGGGCCGGTAAGCAGGCCAAGGCGGGTGGTCGCACCGATCAGCGTGAACGGTTTGACCGGGATCGTGATCGTCCGCGCGTGCATGCCGGAATCCACGGTGAAATCGATCTTGAAATCCTCCATCGCGCTGTAAAGGCATTCCTCCACCACCACCGGCAGGCGGTGGATTTCGTCGATGAACAGCACATCGCCTTTCTCCAGCCGATTGAGAATGCCGTTGAGGTCGGCCCCCTTCGTCAGCGCCGGCCCGGTGGTAACGTGGACGCGAGCGCCGACTTCGTTGGCGATCACATGCGCCAGCGTGGTTTTGCCTAACCCCGGCGGGCCGTGCAGAAGGATGTGCTCGACCGGCTCGCCGCGCCCGACGGCGGCGCTGACGGCGATCTTCAGCTTGCGAATCAGCGATTCCTGCCCGATGTATTGATCGAATTTCTGCGGGCGCAGCGCGAAATTAACCGGGGTTTCTTCCTCGGGCGTGGACTCTGCGGAGATGATTCGTTCTCTGGCCATTTCGATGAAAGTTAACCGCGAAGACGCGAAGACGCGAAGAATCAACTCAAATTCTACTTCGTGCCTTCGCGTCTTCGCGGTTAACTACGCATTGCATGCTGCCGAAGCATCTCGGGCACTAGTTCGTCGGCGGTCTTTAATTTCGGGTTCGTCTCTTTTACACGCAATAGCAGCCGCTCCGCGTCGGGACGGCGGAGTCCCATCTGCGGGCTGGCCAGCACGGCGATGGCGGCTTCATCCTCGGCGGAGTATTTGGCGGTCGCCGTTGATTTGGTCGTCGCAATGCCAGCCGACATGAACGACTGCATCTTGCCCGCCAGTTCCGCGACGATCAGCTCAGCCGTCCGTTTGCCGATGCCTTTGAGCTGCGTCAGCGGACGCGTGTCCTTGGTTTCGATCGCATGGGCGATCTGCGCGATCGGCACGGTCAGCGCCCGCAGCGCCGTCTTCGGGCCGATGCCTTTGACGGTGATGAATCGCTCGAAAAAGCGTTTGTCGTCGGGGCGGAGGAAACCGATCAGTTGCGGCTCGAAGTTATTGCCGTCGCCTTGCAGGTAGAGGATGGTGTTCAGCGTCACTTCCTCGTCGAGCATCGCCTGCAGTTCCAGCACATCGACGGCAGGCACGAGCAGTTCGAACAACATCGCGCCGGCCTGCAGGTGGGCGCGCTCGTCGTCGACTCGCTTGAGTTGGCCGGTGATGGCGGAGATCATTCGATGCGTACATTAACCGAACGACGGCGGCCGCGTAAGGGTCGATCGTTACGCGCTCGAGAGCGACCGCCCGCAGCAGAGGGCGATCGCGAGCGCGTCGGCCACGTCCGGCGGTTCGGGCGGCTTGTCGAGCTTCCAAGTCGCCATGATCGCCCGCTGCATTTGGCCCTTGTCTGCATGGCCGTGGCCGGTGAGGGATTGCTTCACGCGGTTGGCGGCAAATTCGTGGATCGCCACCTTGTGACGCTGCGCGACCAGCAGGATCACCCCGCGGGCGTGGCCCATCAGGATCGCGGTGCGCGGGTGCGCGTAGTGCGAATAAAGCTGCTCCACCCCAACGGCGGCGGGTTTGTGCTCTTTGAAAATATCGTCGAGCTCGATCTCGAGTTCGACCAGCCGTTCGGGGATCGGCTTCTTCGGGTTCAGCCGGATCACGCCGGCGTCGAGGAGCTTGGGTTTGACGGGATGAAATTCGATCACGCCGTAACCGGTAAGCTGCAGGCCGGGATCGATGCCGAGAATTCGCATTGGATTAAACCGCGAAGTGGGATCGGTGTAGGGCAGGCTATTGCCTGCCGTTCGGTTTCGGCAGGCAATAGCCTGCCCTACAAGATTAATACATCTCACCAGACAAATGCGTATCAAAGGCACATCGCCGATCCAGTTACCACGATCGCCAAGGTAATCCAGTACTCACACAAGCGCGGCGGCGCGTAGGGAATGTGGACGGAACCAAAGAGCATCCTCATCGCGACAAAGAGGAGAAACGTGCCGGTAAGCAACGCAAGCGGCAACATGAGGCACGAGCTGTCGGCTTCGGCGAGTAGGATGATCACCCCTTCCGCCAACCCGTGCCGTCCGGCCGATCTTCCAGTGTGACACCGATTTTGGTCAGGCCGTCGCGGATGGCGTCGGCTAATGCGAAATTTTTGTTCGCTCTCGCGTCTTTGCGGAGTTGGATGACCAGCGTCATCACCTGATCGAGCAGGCCGGCTTCCTTGCCGCCCGCACTGGCCGGGGCCGGGGCCATGCGGAACAGGCCGATCACGCTGCCGATGTTGCGCAGCGTGCTGGTGGCGGCCAGTACGTGGCCGATCAGCTCGTTGGCCTTGCTGCGCTCGATCTCGTGCTTTTCGATGTGCGAATTGATCTCGCCGGCCAGCTCGTGCAGCACGGCGATCGCGCCGGCGGTGTTGAAGTCGTCGTCCATCATCTCCAGAAATTTAGTCTTGAGCCCCAGCACGATGCGGGCGAAGTCAGCGTGGTTCGATTCGAAGATCGCGCTGGCGGCCAGATCCATATCCGGGCCGAGCTCGTTCATTTTCTTGCCCGTCATCCGTTCGACGCGCTCGAACAGCCGCTGGAAAACCGCTAATCCCTTGCTGCTGCTGGAGACGACCTCGTCAGAAAAATCGATTGGCCGGCGATAGTGCGTGCTGAGCAGCAGGTATCGCACCAACTCCGCGCCGTGATCATTGACCAGCGCCACGGGGTCGATGACGTTGCCGAGCGATTTGGAGATTTTCTCCATCTTCAGATCGCCGCCGGCGACTTTGGTCGCCACGCGGGTTAAACCGTTGTGCAGCCAGAATCGGGCGAACGGCTTGCCGGTGCAGCATTCGGATTGGGCCAGTTCGTTCTCGTGATGGGGGAACATCAAGTCCATTCCGCCGCCGTGGATGTCGAAGGTATCGCCGAGGTATTTCTGGCTCATGGCCGAGCACTCGATGTGCCATCCCGGCCGGCCGGGGCCCCAGGGGGATTCCCACGCGGGCTCGCCGGGCTTGGCACCTTTCCAGAGAGCGAAATCAGCCGGGTTGCGTTTGCCGTTACCGGCCAGCTCGCGCGTGCCGGCTTCCTGCTCTTCAACCTTGCGATTGGAGAGCTTGCCGTACTCCGCATCCTTACTGACTTCAAACCACACGCTGCCCTCAGCGGCGTAGGCGAAGCCGCGGTCGATCAGCAGCTGCGTCATGGCGAGGATCTCGGGCATGTGCTCGGAGGCTTTGGGGAATTTATCGATCGAATCGACGCCCAGCATTGCCAGGCAGTCGTGATACTGTTTGGTCGCGTCGGCGGCGACGGATTGCCAATCCTGCTTGAGCTCAACGGCGCGGTCGATGATCTTGTCGTCCACATCGGTGATGTTCACCACCCACGTCACCTCAAAACCCTTGTATTGCAGATACCGCTTGATCGCATCAAAAATCACCGGCCCGACCATGTGCCCGATGTGCGGCGGCTTATAAACCGTCGGCCCGCACACGTACATGCTCACTTTGCCGGGCTTCACCGGAGTGAAGAGTTCTTTTTGTTTCGAGAGGGTGTTGTAGATACGAAGTGACATGCAAAAATCTCAATCCGCGTTAACGGGAAAAAGCGATACACCTCACGCCGATGCAGGCAGCGGACACATTCAACCGTCGTTCCGTCGATAATAAAGACCGATGCGATATTCACCCACACGATTGCGATAGTGGCGGGCTGAACCCTTGAGCCGCTTAAGATTTCGTACGTCCGTCAATGAAGCGGCTGCTTCGAGATGATCGGTCGCCTTATCGACGGCAGTTTGGATAGCACGGTTCTTTAACTTTACGACGTCACGCAGAAACGAATTGCGATAAACGACGTTCACCGCCGGCCTCGAAGCGATCGCTTGACGGCGGCACGAGTCACCGTTTTGGACTTACGCCCCTCGTTGATGGCTTGTACCAGCGCCTGATCTTCCAGCCCTTTGGCGATTTTTCCTTCCAGCTCCAGGCGATGTGCCTGAAGTGTTTCATTGATCGCTTCCTTGACGACCCGTTTCAATATGGTTGCGGTCATAAGATTTAATTCTATACGCCAGTTCAGGCTTTCGCCAACAACACAACCGCATGGGCCGCGATCGCTTCGCCACGTCCGATAGCGTCGCATCCTTCGTTCGTGCCGGCCTTGATGTTGACCGGGGCGCGGACGGCGGCGCTCAGCGCGTCGCGGATGGCGGGCTTGAACGCGGCGAGTTTGGGTTTCTCCAGCAAAACGGTGATATCGGCGTTGCCGACCTTCCAACCCTGATCGGCCGCCAGCGACAGGGCGTGCGACAGGAATTGCATGCTGGTGGCGTTCTTCCATCGCGAGTCGGAGTCGGGGAAATGCTGGCCGATATCGCCGAGGCCCAGAGCGCCCAAAATCGCGTCGACCAGTGCGTGGATGATCACGTCGCCGTCACTGTGGGCGATGGGGCTGAGCCCGTCGGCCACCTTGATCCCGCCGAGCGTTAGCACACCGTGCTGCTGGAGGCGGTGGAGGTCGTAGCCGTGGCCGATGAGGAAGTCGGTCATAAATTAAAACCCGAATGACGAAGGACCAAACCCGAGTGACGAATGGGCAAACCCGAATGACGAAACCCGAAATCCGAACGAATGACGAATGACGAAATCCGAATGACGAAGGACCAAATCCGAGTGACGAATGGGCAAATCCGAATGACGAAACCCGAAATCCGAATGAATGACGAATGACGAAATCCGAATGACGAAGGAGGCCTTTTTTCGTCATTCGTCATTCGGATTTCGTCATTCATTCGGATTTCGGGTTTCGTCATTCGGGTTTGATCCTTCGGGTTTGATCCTTCGGTTTTCGTCATTCGGGTTTAGTCCTTCGGCCTTCAGGCTTTCAGTTCAAATCGTACTCTTTGATCTTCCGATACAGCGTCCGCTCGCCGATGCCCAGGATTTTCGCCGCTTGTTCGCGGTTGCCGTGAACCAGCTTCAGCGTGTTGCGGATCAGTTCTTTCTCCGCCTGCGTGATGCTGATGCCCACGAGGTTGTTCATCCCGCCGGCGGTGTCGGTGATCTTCGGGCGGATTTCGGCCGGGAGGTTTTCAGCGGTCAGGATGTTGCCCGTGCACATCACCACCATGTTTTCGATCGCGTTGCGCAACTGCCGCACGTTGCCCGGCCAGTTGTAGCCCATCAGCATCTGCTGGGCTTCGGGGGCGATGGCGTCGATCGGCTTGCTGTACTTGTCGGCCGATTGCTGCATGAAGAAATGCACCAGCAGTGGGATATCCTCGCGACGTTCGCGCAGCGGGGCAATCGTGATCGTCGAGCCTTTAATGCGGAAAAACAAATCCTCGCGGAACGTGCGATCGGCCACCATTTCTTCCAGCTTGCGGTTGGTGGCGCTGATGATGCGGACATCCACCTGAAGCGGCTCGTTACTGCCGAGGCGGACGACTTCGCCGTTCTCCAGCACGCGCAGCAGCTTGGCCTGCATGGCGGCGGGCATGTCGCCGATCTCGTCGAGGAAGAGTGTGCCCTTGTCGGCGTGCTCGAAGCGGCCTTCACGGTCGGACTGCGCGCCGGTGAACGCGCCTTTCACATGGCCGAACAGTTCGTCTTCCAAAATCGACTCGCTTAATCCGGCGCAATTCAGCGTCACCAGGCGGTTCTTGCGGCGTTTGCTGTTGTTGTGGATCGCCCTCGCGACCAGTTCCTTGCCCGTGCCGCTTTCGCCCATGATCAGAACGGGGATGTCGCTATTGGCCACCTGCCGGGCGGTTTGCACGACCTTTTGCATCACCTGGCTCGTGCCGACGATGCCTTCAAAACCGGCGGAGTCGATGATCTGCGCTTGCAGCACTTCGTTCTGCTTAATCAGCGCCGCCCGCTCAGCCGCCCGGTTCACCTGCGCACGGAAGTAATCCAGGTCGAGCGGCTTTTCGATGTAGTCGTACGCGCCCTCGTTCAGTGCTTGCTTGCAGGTGGGGATATCCGCATGGGCCGTCACCAGCACCACCGGCGGGGCGGGGTTGAGCTCTTTGCTCAGCCGCAGCACTTCAAGCCCGTCGCGCCGGCCGTCCATCATCAGGTCGGTGACGATGACGTCGAACTTCTTCTTTTCCAGCTTGGCTTTTGCTTCGTTGAGGTTGTACGCCAGTTCCGTCTTATGGCCGAGACGCGAAAGCGCCTCGCTCATCACATCGGTGTGCTCGCGTTCGTCGTCAACGATCAGGATATTGGATTTGATGTCAGCCATGACTGTATGTAGGCAGTATGCAGCAGGCCGTATGCAGTGCAAGAGGGCGGGCTTTTCAGTCGTGGGCAGTTTGAAACATTCGACCGTACCACGGGCCTCCGGCCCGTGCCGGTGGCGCGCGAACCACCGAAAATGAGCGTTTTTGGCTATTCCGAATCGCCGGCACGGGCCAGAGGCCCGTGGTACGGTCGAGTGTTCCAAGCAATGCGCTGCATCATCTTTCAGACGGACCCGTCAACGGCTTTTCTGACTCCTGCCCACCGCGTACCGCTTACTGATCCAGCGGCAATGTAAGTGAAAACGCCGTGCCCTTGCCGACTTCGCTCTTTACCGTCAGCCGCCCGCCGTGTTCTTCGGCGATGCGTTTGGTGATCGCCAGGCCCAGGCCGGTTCCACCGCGCTTGGTGGAATAGTACGCCTGGAAAATCTTGTCCACCACGTCCGCCGGTATACCCGGGCCGGTGTCGATGATGTCGATGATCGCGTTATCTCCCTCGCGTCGGGCGGACAGGATGATCTCCCCACCGGCCTCGCCGATCGCCTGGGCGGCGTTGATCATCAGGTTCAGCACCGATTGCTTGATCAGCCGCTGATCGACAGAGACGTTGAGCGGCGTTGGCAGCTTCTTCAGCCGGAGCTGGATTTTCTGCAGCTGCGCCTGTGGGGAGAAGAAATCGACTAACTCTTCCAGCATTTCTCCGAGCTCGATCGGCTTGCGGTCGATCTCGATCTTGCCGGCGTAGCGGAGGAAGTCGTCGAGAATGTCCTTGAGGCGAGACGTTTCCCGCCGCACCGTCGCCAGCCGGTTGATCAACCGCGAGTGGGCCGGCTGATGAGGGTCGAGGTCTTCCTGCAGTAGCTGCAGGTTGAGTTGGACTGTTGAGAGCGGGTTCTTGATCTCATGCGCCAACCCACTGGTCAGCAGGCCAAGCTCGGCCAGCCGCTCGGCATTGAGCGCGCGGCGCTGCATGCGGTCATACCGCCGCGAATACCCGCGCGCCACCCACGCGGCGACCACCGCAGTGACAAGCAGGCCGACCAGCAAACCCCATAGGAAGTCCATTCCGGTGAGGCTATCAGCAATTGCCAAAAAATCGAAGTGCCGCATCCGTCGCATGGGCAACTTGCCCATGGATTCGGGTACTCCCGAACGATGGGTCGTACTCGACCCATACAGCACGAGCGAAGCGATCATTGAAGTAGAAAGGGCGTTAGAGTCGCTTACGCGATTGCCTCATGAGCCAAGTACGGCTCATACGCGTGAGTACACGCTGCATGGGCAAGTTGCCCACGCGACGATTTAAGGCGTCAGGGCTTCGACGAGTCCCTCGATATTAAACGTCTTCGCCTCCACCGTCGGCGGCAACCCTAAATCTCGCAGGGTTTGGCTGGTGATCGGGCCGATGCTGATGATTTTTACGCCGGCGAGTTTGGCTTTGTAGTCAGGTCCTAGCAGGGCGGTGAAGTTTTTTGCGGTGCTGCTGCTGGTGAACGTGACGGCCGACACTGCATTGGCGGCGATAGCGTCGATCAGTTCCGGCGGTAACGCAGCGGCCGGGCGGGTTTCGTAGATGGCGAGGTCTTTTACTTCTGCGGCTTTTTCTGTGATCAGCCGCTCGCGCAGCAGCGGGCGGGCGATGTCGGCGCGGAGCAGTAGGAACTTCTTGCCGGCCACGCCGAGCTTGGCTAGTTCGTCCGCCAGCGCTTCGGCGACGAACGCCTGCGGGCAGAGGTCGACCTTCAGGCCGAGCTGATTGCGAACGGCGTCGGCGGTCGCGCTGCCGATGACGGCGATCTTGGCCTTGCCGAAGATTCGCACGTCCGCGTCGATGGCGAGCAGCCGTTTCTTCGCCGCTTCCACGCCGCTGGCGCTGGTGAAGATGATCCAGTCGAACTCGCCGGCCCGCATGAGCGACGCATCCACCGCCGACCAATCGGCCGGCTCGGCGATTTCGATCGTTGGCGCCTCAATCACGTTCGCGCCCAGGTCTTCCAACTGCGATGACAGCTCGCTCGCCTGCTGCCGCGTGCGGGTGACGACGATCGTCTGCCCGAACAGCGGGCGGGTTTCAAACCAGTTCATCTGCTCGCGCAGCGAGACCACTTGCCCGACGATCGTAATCGCCGGCGGCTTCAGCCCGGCTTGGGCGACGACGTCTGCCAGCGTGCCGACCGTCGCGACGACCGTCTGCTGGTCCGGGCGCGTGCCCCAGCGGATGGTGGCGGCCGGGGTGTTCGGGTCCTTGCCGTGCTCGATCAGCTTCGCGCAAATCCGCGGCAATGATTTCACACCCATGTAAAACGCCACGCACGGGAGCTTGGCGATGACGTCCCAGTCGATATCGCTCGAACCGGCGGCAGCGCCGCGGGCTTTGGCGGCGTCGTCTTTGTAGTCCTCTTCCTTCTCGTGGCCGGTGATGAACGTGAAGCTGGAATTGAAATCGCGATGCGTAACCGGAATGCCCGCGTAAGCCGGCCCGGCTATCGCGGCGGTGATGCCCGGCACCACTTCAAACGCCACGCCGGCGTTTTTGAGCGCGAGGCATTCCTCACCGCCGCGGCCGAAGATAAACGGGTCGCCGCCTTTGAGTCGAACGACCTGCTTGCCGGCCAATCCCTGCTCGACGAGCACCGCGTTAATCTGGTCCTGCGTCATCGAATGGCTGGCCGCCATCTTGCCGACGTATATTTTTTGCGCGTCGGGGCAATGCACCAGCAGGCGAGAATTGGCGAGGTAGTCGTAGACCACCACGTCGGCTAGGGCCAATAATCTCGCGCCTTTAACGGTCAAAAGCCCCGGATCGCCGGGCCCGGCGCCGACGAGGCACACTTTTCCTGAAGTGCTGCTCACATCTGCTCCGATAAATCAAAATGACACATTGGGTAAACCTTGCGGCTCTGCCTGCCGATCAAAAGAACGTTACCGCATTGCTATTTAAGCATAGCAGGAGTGAAGCGATGGTTGCAGTCCTCAAAATGCCGAATCCGTTCAAGCAGGCCGATGGCGCCGAACGCCGAGTGTTTCCCCGCAAGGAAATCCACGCCCGCGTGGAGAGCAAGCGGGTTGATCACTCGATCGAAGCCCGCCAGCATCCGCACCTGAGCCTCGCGCTGCGCGATCTCTCGCTCGGCGGTTTGAGCGCGATCAGCGACATCGCCATCAAGGCCGGCGAGCGCCTGAGCGTGTTCTTCCCGCCGCAAGGTGGAAACCGCGGCTGGGACGCTTTCGGCCGAGTCATCCGCTGCGACCCGAGCGGCATGGGCTACCGTCTTGCGGTGGAATTCGACCCGCTGCCGATGGCGGCGTGAATCAAACCCGAAATCCAAGAGAATCAAAAGCCTGAATGACGAAGGACGCTGTCCTTCGTCATTCAGGTTTTTTCATTCGGATTTTTCCATCCACTTTTCCAGGACTTCCACATACCGAGGCGACACGTCTTCCGACGGATGCCGGATCGCGAACTTGCGGTTGATCGCCTGCCAGTGATCCACCGGCCAAGTGCCCAGGTGCTCGCCCCAGACGCCGCTCTTGAGTGATACCAGTCCGTCGTTGTCGCCGTCGATGGCGCTGATGACCGAGTGAGAGTGCAGTGCAAAGGCCGGCATCTGATGGCAGGGGCGGGCGCAGGTGATTGAGGCGTAGCGCACGTCGGGATGGTCGGGCACTTCGTCGTTGAATCGGGCGCAGGCGTCGGTGGTCAGATCAATACCTGCCGAGATGTCCCAACCTAGTTTGCGTACGATCGGGAGCAGGCCGATTCGCTGACCGAGGTTGCGCTCGATCCAGTCCGCGTACGGCGAGCCGCGGTGGGGCGCGGTAATCGTCAGTATCGCCGCCACATGGCGGGCCATGCCCAGTTTGCTCACGATGTACCGCGCATCGAGCCCGCCCATGGAGTGGGCGATCAGCAGCACCTTCGCCCGCGGTTGCCCGGCTGATTCGAGGCGATCCAGAATCTGCTGCTTCAATTCTCTCGACCGCCGCTCGACCGACGCGGTGGGGTGGACGCGCGTCTGGATCACCAGATGCCCGCGATCGGCGATCGCGCGGTCGATCTTACTAAAATACGACAGCCGCAACGGCCCCAGGCGGATCGCGTCGCGCCCGAACAGGCCGTGATGGAGAACGACGGGAATCACTGTTTGATTGTGAAGGGCGGAGGGTGGATTGTCGATAGGGCACTGCTATTTACGGGTCCATCTGCGGCCCGCAATCGACAATCCACAATCAATCCGTAAACTACCGCGAATTTCCCTTTTGGAAGAAACGAAAAATGCCACGACGCACCGACATCCACACGATCCTCATCATCGGCTCCGGGCCGATCGTCATCGGCCAGGGCTGCGAGTTTGATTACTCGGGCGTTCAGGCCTGCCGGGCGCTGAAGGAAGAGGGCTACCGCATCGTCCTGATCAACAGCAACCCCGCCACGATCATGACCGATCCGGAGTTCGCTGACGCGACGTATATCGAGCCGATTTCACCGGAAGCCGTCGAAAAGATCATCATCCGCGAGAAAGAGCAGGGCTTCCCGATCGACGCCGTCCTGCCCACGCTCGGCGGGCAGACGGGGTTGAACACGGCCATGTCCTGCTACGACAAGGGCATCTTCCAAAAGTACGGCGTGGAAATGATCGGCGCAAACCGCGACGCCATCCACCGCGGCGAAGACCGACAGGTGTTCAAAGACCTGATGCTCAAGATCGGCCTGAATGTGCCGCGCAGCGGCGTCGTTCACAACATGGACGACGCCCGCAAGGTGCTGAAAGACATCGGCCTGCCGCTGATCATCCGCCCGGCGTTCACGCTCGGCGGCACGGGCGGGGGGATCGCCTACAACATCGAGGAATTTGAAGACATCGTGATGCGCGGCATTGATGCTTCGCCGGTGAATGAGATTTTGATTGAAGAAAGCGTGATCGGCTGGAAGGAGTACGAGATGGAAGTCGTCCGCGATCGCGCCGACAACGCTATCATCATCTGCTCGATCGAGAACATCGACGCGATGGGCGTGCATACGGGAGACAGTATCACCGTCGCGCCGATCCAGACGCTGACCGACAAGGAATACCAGAAGATGCGCGACGCGAGCATCGCCGTCATCCGGGCGGTGGGCGTCGAGACCGGCGGCTCGAACATCCAGTTCGGCATCAACCCGGAAAACGGCGATATGGTCGTCATCGAGATGAACCCGCGCGTGTCGCGGTCGTCGGCGCTGGCGAGCAAAGCGACCGGCTATCCGATCGCGAAGATCGCCGCGAAATTAGCGGTAGGCTATACGCTGGATGAGCTTCCCAACCCGATCACCACTCGCAAGTCGAGCGGTACACGGGCTGGCCACTTAAGTGGCAAGCCCAGTGACGCCCCAAAGAAGCAAGACTACGAGCTCTACACCAGCGCCTGCTTCGAGCCGACGATCGACTACGTGGTGATCAAGATCCCGCGTTGGACGTTCGAGAAATTCCCCGACGCCGACGAAACGCTGACGACGCAGATGAAAAGCGTCGGAGAAGCCATGGCGATCGGCCGGACGTTTAAGGAGGCGCTGCAGAAGGGCATTCGCAGCATGGAAGTGAAGCGGTTCGGCTTCGGGCTGGATAAATACGACAAGTGGCTGAACGCTTCACGTCGCACAGGCAACCAGCCGGTGCCCAGCGCCGCCGCACCTCAGCATGGGCTGGTAGCCCATGCGACACGAGACGATTCCGACAAAACCACGCAAGGCGAGTCCCTCGACGGCGAATGGCCGATCCCGACGGATAAGCTCCGCCGCAAGCTGGCTGTACCGTCGCAGGGGCGGCTGTATTACCTGCGGTATGCGCTCAAGATGGGGTGGACGCTCGATCAGATTTACGAGCTGACGAAGATAGACAAGTGGTTTTTGGCGCAGATGAAGGAGTTGGTGGATTTCGAGGACGAACTGGCCGAGATACAGGAGACCTCCCCTCGCTTCATGGACCATCCCAAGACTGAAGAGCGACGCAAGCAGTTTCATTCGCTCATTCGTCGGGCGAAGCAACTTGGTTATTCTGACGTGCAGTTGAATTCCATCTGGGGCGGTGACCAGGCTCTGATGCGACACGTCCGTGATGGCGCAGGCGTTAAACCGACCTACAAGTTGGTTGATACCTGTGCCGCCGAGTTCGAAGCATCGACGCCCTATTACTACAGCACGTACGAAACGCCGTACACAAGTGTAGGGTCCGCCTTGGCGGACCAGTCTGCGTCGCGGTCCGCCAAGGCGGACCCTACCGCTAAAACGCAAACCGAAGATGAAATCCGCCTCACCGACCGCGAAAAAATCATCATCATCGGCGGCGGCCCGAATCGCATCGGCCAGGGGATCGAGTTCGACTACTGCTGCGTGCAGGCGGCGTTTGCGATGCGGGAACTCGGCATTGAGTCGGTGATGATCAACTCGAACCCGGAAACCGTCAGCACCGATTACGACACTTCCGATCTGCTGTTTTTCGAGCCGCTGACGCACGAGGACATCCTCAACATCTGCGAGCGGCTCAACGGCAGGCCGTTCGGCGAGAAGGGCGGACTCGTCAAAGGCGTGATCGTGCAGTTCGGCGGGCAGACGCCGCTGAACCTCGCCAAGGGTTTGCAGGACGCCGGCGTGCCGATCATCGGCACGGAGGTGAAAAACATCGAGGCGGCCGGCGATCGAGAGCAGTTCCGCGATCTGTTGAAGAAGCTCAACCTCCGCCAACCCGACAACGGCATCGCCCGCAACGTGGCCGATGCCCGGCGGATCGCCAAGGAAGTCGGCTACCCCGTTCTCGTCCGTCCCAGCTTCGTGCTCGGCGGGCGGGCGATGGAGATCGTCTCCGACGAAGAGCAACTCAACTACTACATGGCCCACGCGGTGGAAGCGTCGACCATCGTCGATGCCCCGATCCTCGTCGATAAATTCCTGGATAACGCGACGGAAGTGGATGTCGACTGCCTGGCCGACTTTACTCCCTCTCCCCGGAGGGGTGAGGGGGGAAACTCTCGAACTTCTGATCCCGGTCAGCAGGCGAACGTCTCGCCCCTCACCCCAGCCCTCTCCCCTCACGGGGAGAGGGAGCCAGACGGCCAAGCCATCATCATCGGCGTGATGGAGCACATCGAAGAGGCCGGCATTCACTCCGGCGATTCCGCCTGTGCGCTGCCTCCGTACTCGCTGTCGAAGGAAATCGTGGTTCGTCTGAAAGAGCAATCGAAGGCGCTGGCCAAGGCGCTGGCGGTTTGCGGGCTGATGAACGTGCAGTACGCGATCAAGGACAACGAGATTTACGTGATCGAAGTGAATCCCCGCGCCAGCCGAACCGTGCCGTTCGTCAGCAAAGCCACCGGCGTGCCGTGGGCGAAGATCGCCGCGAAGGTGATGGCGGGCAAGACGCTCAAGGAACTCGGCGTGACCGAGCAGCCCGATCCCAAGCACGTCAGCGTGAAGGAAGTGGTTTTTCCATTCACCAAGTTCCCGGGTGTCGACATCATCCTCGGGCCGGAGATGCGCAGCACTGGCGAGGTGATGGGGATCGACGAAACGTTCGAGCTGGCGTTCGCAAAATCGCAAATCGCCGCGGGTACGGTGCTGCCGACCAAGGGCACGGTCTTCATCAGCGTGCGCGACGCGGACAAGTCGGCGATCATCCCGATCGCCAAGGCCTTCGCGGCCAGCGGGTTTGAAATCATGTCGTCCTCGGGGACTTACGAGGCGTTGAAAGCGGCTGGAGTCACCGCCAAGCGGGTGCAGAAGCTTTCGGAAGGTCGGCCGAACATTCAGGACTACATCAAGAATCGCCAAGTGCATCTGATCATCAACACGCCGACGAAGAAGGGCCCCGCGACCGACGAGGGGAAGATCCGCTCGATGGCGGTGCTGAACAAGGTTCCGATCGTGACGACGATCACCGCAGCCAGCGCGGTTTCGCGGGCGATCAAGGCCCTGCAAACCTCCGGCTGGGGCGTGAAACCGCTCCAGGCGTATGTGGGGAAGCGATAGCGTAGCGGGCCCGTTGTGGATAACGCTTCCCGTAACACGCGCCCCCGCTGCTTTGTCCGATCCCGTCCGCATCGCGAGCATCGTCATCCTGAGATACTCCGAAGGATCTCGGATTGCGAGCGGCATTCGGCGTCAGAGATCCTTCGGAGTACCTCAGGATGACGTGGCTTGAAGGATTGGGCCTAAGCCGCTGGCTCGTGTTGCGGGAACCGTTATCGAAAAGCGTTTCCGCCGACCTAAACTCTCTGTTTATCGGTCCATCCCTGCGATTCTTAGTGCTGAATTCTATCGCTCCACATTAAGTCGATCTCCAACCACGCCGATGGAAGGGAGTGTGGTGATCGCGCGGTTTGTTCCGCACATATCACACACGATAGGCGGCCGATCGAATGTTGAACACGATCGAACGCCCGGGGGTGATCGAAACATGAAAGTCGGCGGCCCGTGGGGCTTGCCTTGGTTGAAACTCGTATCGCCTGTTGATGGAGATGCATATGAAATCGATTCGCAAGTCCCCCAAGCGTGGTTTCACGCTGATCGAAATCCTGATCGTGGTGATCATTCTCGGCATCCTCGCCGCGATCGTGATTCCACAGTTTACCAACGCCAGCACCGAGGCGCGTCAGAGCAATGTCCGCAGCCAACTGCAGACACTCCGTGGTCAGATCGAACTCTATAAGCTGCAGCACAAGGACGTGGCACCTGAGCTGGTCACCACCGGCTGGGACGTGTTCACCAAGTACACCGATATCGACGGCGGTACCAACGCTACCAAGGACAGCACGCACATTTACGGCCCGTACTACCAGACCGCCCCGACGAATCCGCTGAGTGATTCGTCAAGCTGCGCCGCGGCGGCCGGCAATAACGTCGGCTGGATTTATAACGAAACCACCGGGGCCGTGCAGGCGATGTCAGGTAAGGCCACTGCGGATGGCGTGTTCGCTGAATAACAAATTCAACGCAGACCGCCCCGTGCCACAGCACGGGGCGTTTTGCGTTTGATCGCATAGGCCAACGCGTTTGTCGGATGCTCGCCTCGGCGAACGATTCTGACAAACGCGTTGGCCGTTTCGAGCCGATGAATCAGAGGTAGTTCAATGCACCTCCGCAAGGCCAAACTTCCGTCCCGAATCCGCGCCGCCGGCAGCCGGGCGTTTACGCTGATCGAAATCCTGATCGTGGTGATCATTATCGGCATTCTGGCGGCGATCGTCATTCCGCAGTTCACCAACGCCGCTCAAAGCGCGCGCGAGACGACGCTCAAGGAACTGACGCGCCATATCCGTACTCAGTTGTTGATGTACAAGAATCAGCACCGCGACGTACCGCCCGGCCAGTCGTACAGTTCCGCCGGCCCGGCCAGTGAAGCCGTCTTTATCGATCAGATGACCCACTACAGCGACGAGGACGGCAACACCGGTTCGACGCAGTCGAGTGCTTATAAGTTCGGGCCTTACATGGAGAAAGTGCCGGTCAATCCGATGTCGAACCTCTCTACGCTCAAGGTGGTAGCCAATGGAACAGCCCTTCCTGCGGCTGACAACACCACGGGATGGATCTACAAGCCGGAAACTTCCGAGTTGATCCCCAACACCACCGGCATGGACGCCACGGGCGTTGCGTTTACCTCGTACTGAGATCATCCGAGAAATGAAATCCTCTCGATCCTACAGCCCCGGCAGAAACGGCTTTACGCTCGTGGAAGCGCTGATCGCTTCCGTTGTGCTGGCCGTCGCTACGGTGGCGATCGCACAGATGCTGGGCACCAGTGCTCAGCAGGCGGCGGTGATGCGACATCAATCGACGTCGCTGGAACTGGCCAGGCAGTTGATGGAGGAGATTTCGTCCAGGCCGATTGAAGATTCCACAGGCGCGATCACCCTCGGCCGCGAAGCCGGTGAGAATACGCGCAGCCAGTACGATCAGATCGACGACTATACCGGTTACAGCGATACCAGCGACGCAGTCACCATGCTCGATGGAACAAGGGTGGATTTTGGCGACGGCGTGCGATATCGCCGCAGTGTGGCGGTGCAATATCGCGCGACGCCCGCCGGCGCGCCCACCGTTTCGCCTACCGCGCCTTTTTGCGTCGTGACGGTCACCGTCGGCCCGATCGGCGGAGAGACGTATTCGATCACCCGGGTGTTCGCGAGAACCACCGGAGGCTACTGATGCGCCGAAACGGGTTTACGCTCGTTGAGCTGATTATCGGCATGGTCATCACCGCGATGGTGATGGCGGCGATGGCGGCGGTGTCGACTGCGGTCTCGAGCGGCTGGCAA
The DNA here is from genome assembly GCA_038229715.1 of Tepidisphaerales bacterium. Classification (GTDB taxonomy): domain Bacteria; phylum Planctomycetota; class Phycisphaerae; order Tepidisphaerales; family Tepidisphaeraceae; genus JANMES01. The sequence continues at coordinate 50,541 of JBBROD010000007.1, forward strand.
CAGGCGGACTCGGCCGACACCGCGTTCGTGACTGGGGCGCAAGTCCAAACAAGATTGGCTGAGTATTTCCGACCGGCGGCGGCGTTCGGGGCGGTTCAGAAGGGAACGCTCGGGTCCAGCGTGAGTCCTGCAACTCTGTTCTTCTGGCGGTCCGACCAGACCAGCGGCGCGAGCCCGACCGGCGACGGATTGATTGAGTTCAACGAGATCGGCCTGCTTCGGTACGACCCGACCAGCGAAGAACTCCGCTACTACTACGCCACCGACTGGAATTCCTGGTCGGCCAGCACCCAAGCCACCGCGAATCTGCTCGCGAATACAGCGTACATCAACAACACCGGCAACGTCGCCAATTTTATGGCCGCCTGCCCGAACTATCGCGTGCTGATGCGCAACGTAAAGGGGATGCAGATCAACACTGTGACCGACGACAAGCCCCTGTTGGAGTTCGTCATCGATCTGGAAGACGCCAAAGGCCAATCCAGCGTTCACTACGGAACCGTTACGCTTCGCGCTTCTTCAACAGCAACCAACTAAACTATGCACGATCGTCGAAAACAACCTCGCGGAATTGCAATGGTGATGGTGCTGGTGTTGGTGGCACTGGCGTCGGTGTTGTCGTACGCGCTGCTCAGCAGCCAAAGCATGATGATGCAGGCCAGCGCCAATTCCCACCGCGCCGCCCAGGCCGATGCACTGGCCGAGTCAGGGATTCAGCTGGCGTCGTACTACCTTCAAAACCCGGCCAGCGCGCCGGTGCTCAACGGCAGCGGCTTTTACCCCGGACAAACCGGAGTGTCCTTCGGTTCGGCAGTCGATGGAACGGTGGATATCGTCGTGACCAGGATCGATAACTCCACGTTTGATATCGCCAGCACATCGCACTACGGGACGGCGTCGTCGAGCCCGCTGGCGCGATCGCTGGGGGCTCGCGCGTCGGTACAGTACGCCTACCTGCCGACCGAAGCAGCCACCGTCAACGGCGGGCTGAACGTGCTCTCGAACACCACGATCACGGGGGCCGTCCGCGCCAACGGCACGGTGAATCTTTCGCTCGGCGGGACGATCAACGGAACGATCTACGCGCCTTCAGTAACGGGGATTCTGACGGGCCTGCTGGGCTCAATCGTTACCACCACCACCAGCGGTGGGAGCAATAACCCCACGCCTATCGCGATCCGCGATTACAGCACTTACACCTACAACGGGCAGACGTACCGCGCCAAGTTGATCGCCAGCGCATCGGCCACCCTCGGCGCGACCAGCGACAACCCGCTAGGCGTTTATGTAGCGGCGGGTGATTTGACGATTACGTCGGCGGCCACGATCAACGGGACTTTGCTGGTCCCCAACGGCAAGTTGATTGTTAAATCGAGCAACCTGACGATCAACGCTGCCACCAACATGCCCGCGTTGATCGTGAAATCCGATATTGCGTTCAGCGGCAACGCTCGAAAACTCACAGTCAACGGGCTCAGCTGGATCGGTGGCGTACTGACGAAGTCGGGGACTACGTCCGGCAACATCACGGTATTCAACGGCGCGGCCCAGTTCGCCAGCGGCACGCCGATCACCAGCAACTATTCCGGCACGGTTAAAATCAACTACGACGCCAGGAAAGCCGCAGCCACAGGGTTTCTGCCCGGGCAGGGCACGACGGCTTCGGCAGTCACGATCAAAACGTTCAACAACAAGTAACATCAACAACTAACGCCGCAATCGAAAGGCAAACCCATGACCACGCAACGCGCTTTAGGAATCATCATTGTGCTTCAGGCCCTTACGCTGCTCAGCCAGTGGGTGGGGGCTCCATCGCTGTCGCAAAGCAACGCCCAGGTTCCGGACGGCGGGGCGCAGCGGGCGGCGACGATTGAGGAACTGAAGTCCGTTAATGTGAAGCTCGACAAGCTGATTACCGTTTTAACCGATGGAAACCTTAAGGTCCGTATGGTCCAACCCGATGAGAAGAAGTAGCCGATTGGGTTTTTACGGACTGTTGTGGTCCGAACCCATCGGTTGGGCGTTTAACACAGGAGACGGGACATGCCGATTTCGCGCACGCCGGCTCGTGGGTTTACGCTCGTCGAAATCCTGTGCGTGATCATCATCCTGGCGATCGCGGCGGTGCTGGTGATCCCGCAACTGAGTTCCCGCGGCGACCTGCAAGCCGCCGCTGCGGCGCGAACCGTGATGGCCGACATCCTGTACGCCCAAAACCGCGCCATCGCCAAACAGTCTGCGCAGTACGTGAAATTCAATGTCGCGACGCACACCTATGACGTGCAGGAAGGCGCAACGCCGGCCACCGGAATCAATCCCGTAACGCTCAAGCCCTACACGCAGACGTTCGGCGGAACCGCCATCCCCGGCGTGACGCTGACCAGCGCCGCGTTCGACGGGAAAGACACGCTGGCGTTTGACGAAATCGGCGCTCCTTACACATACGACAGCGTCGCCGGGCTGGTGGCGCTATCGGCCGGATCGATCAAGATCGCCTCAGACGGGTACACGATGACGTTGACCGTCCGGCCGTACACCGGCGAGATCGTGACCTCAACGCCGTAAACGAGACTTATGTTTCGACTGACTCGTCCACAACCTCTGCCCATCGGGCTCGATATCGGGGCTGACAGCGTCAAGATGCTGCAGGTCGAGCCGGTCGGGAATCACCTTTCGGTGATCGCCTCCGGGCGAATGCCGATTCCGGAAGAGGTGCGCCACGATCCGGTCGCACACCGCAATGTCGCAACGGATCTGGTCCGGCAGATGCTGCAGACGCACCCGTTCGTGGGCAACCGCTTGGTGACATGCCTGCCGCGCGAGATCGTCCATATTAAGAACGTTCGTCTCCCACTGATTCCCGCGGCTGAACTGTCGGCGGCGGTGGAGTTTGAGTCGCGGAATATCTTTCCGTTCGATGTCACCGACTCCCGCATGCACTGGGTGCTGGCCGGCGAGGTGCGGCAGGGGACGGAAGTGCGCCAAGAAGTCATCGCCCTAGCGGCGCAGAATGATCACGTGAATCAGTTCGTCGAACAAATCCACCGCAGCGGCGGGGTGATCGAGTCGCTCGACATCGAACCCTGCGCCCTGCACCGCTGCTACGAGCGCTACATCCGCCGACGTGATGACGAGCAGGACGTGTTCGTGCTGGTCGATATCGGCCTGCGTCGGACGCAGATCATCGTCTGTCGCGGTCGCGATTTGAGTTTTTTCAAATCCATCGACATCGGCGGCGAACATTTTAATGCGTCGGTCAGCAAGAAACTGGGGATCAGTATTCCTGAGGCTCGTGCGCTGCGCCGCCGGATGTGTGAAACGGCTTCACCGACGGATCGTCGCGACTCGGTTACTCGCTCGGTCTTTGACGCCACCCGTGTGCAGATGGAAGAGCTCTGCCGCGAACTGGCGTTGTGCCTGAGATATTATCTGGTCACGTTTCGCGGACATCGCCCGCGAACCGTGCGTTTGGTCGGCGGAGAGGCCAATGATCCGCAGCTGCTTTCAATGTTGAAGGCGGCCTCCAGCATTGCGGTGGAAATCGCAACGCCGTTGTTGAGCGCCGACACCTCCGCACTTCGCCCGGCCGACCGGCAGGGGAGCATGAGCGAGTGGGCGACGGCGTTTGGGCTAGCGCTGCGCACGACCAAGCGCACGTTCGGCCCGATCGACGGCAAGCCGCGAGAGATGATCGCAGGCAAGCCGGCCGCCGGTGCGCAGTCGATGGTGGAAGTGGTGGATCTACACAACGCCGTTCAAGCCGCCGCGAAGTTGCCCGACGTGCCTACTCGCCGATTATCCGATCGAGCGCCCGCGCTGGTCGGCAGGGGAGAGGAGGCGTCCCGTGCGTGAAGTGGAATTCCTCCCCGCGTGGTACACCGTCGTCCGCCGTCGCAAGCTGGCGGTGACGATTCAAGCCTGGGCGACTGTCGGCCTGGCGATCGCGCTGATTGTCTGCACGGGCATCGCAAGGTTCCGCGTGCTGACGGCCCGCAATGAACTGATCTCTCTCCGCCATGATATGGCGAAAACGCAGGAAGACCTCAACCGCCTCGATTCGATGACGCAGATCAAGCGTCGCTGGTCGGAACAAGGCCAAGTGCTTTCCAAGATCGGCGTATCGGTGGAATCAACTCGGCTGCTGGGATTGATCGCACAATCTACGCCCGAATCGATTTCGCTGATCGGCATGAACCTGACGACGGAAGAAAAGATCGACGCCGCCAAAACCCTGGTGAATGTCCGGGCCTCCCGCGACAAGGAGCCGGCGATCGACCGCAAGTTGCGGGTCCGCCTGCAGGGTGTCGCCCCCAGCAACGCTGAAGTGGCCGACATGATGACGCGGCTGGCGTCGAATAGTTTTCTGGAAGACGTCTCGATGGGCTACACCAAGGACTCCGACCAAAGCGGGCGGCTGGTGCGGGAATTTGAAGTGACGTTTGCTTTGGATCTGGATGCTCCGACGAAGGAATAGGAACGCAATGTCCGCACTGCAAGCCAAAATCGCCAGGTACGTCACCACCCAATGGGTGATGAGCGTAATTGCGCTGGTCCTGGCGATGGCTTTTTATTTCGCCGGCATCCGGCCGGCCCAGAACGATCGAGCGACGATTGTGGCGAGCATCGCCGAGCAAAACCGGCAACTCAACGAAGGACGGGCCCGGGCGCAGAACCTTCCGGTGATCGAAGCCGAAGTCGAGCAATTGCGATCGCGCCTGGAACGGTTCGATAAAAAGCTGCCGAAAAAGCCCGACATGGATCAGTTCATGCGGGAGATCACCCGTGTGAGCGAGGCGTCGTCGCTGAAGAAGGTTTCAGTGCAGCCCGGCTCGCCGAAGCGAAGCGAACTGTTCTCTGAAATGCCGATCGCGCTTAATTTCACCGGCGAGTTCCCCAACGTGGTGAAATTTCTCGAGCGGACGGAAGACATGCAACGGCTGACGCGCGTGCGCAGTTTGGGGATCAAAACCCGCGACGCCCAGAACGGCACGGTCGAAGTCGACGTGTCGATGAGCATTTACTTCGCCGACGAATAAAGACCCATGCAAGCCAAACCGGCAATAACCTGGCAGACCAAGATCAAAGACGCGATGCGTCGCGATCCGAAGCGCACCGGCGTGCTTGCGGTATTGGCGGCGGTGCTGGTGGTGCTTATCGGACGCGCCATGATCGGCAGCCGGGCCGAACCGTCCACTGCGGTGGCGGCAGGACCGGCAGCGGTTTCAAAAAGGGCGGCTGGTGAAGAGGCCGCATTCCGGTTGTCCAATAAAAGCCGCAACGCCGCCGGAATGCAGAAGTGGCTGAACAATCCGCCGGGCAAGATCAACCGGAACCTCTTCGCCATCAAGCTCGATTTCTACCCACAGCCTAGTGGCAAGGGTTTGTCCAAACTCGGCAAATCAAATTCCGACGAGGATAAGTCGGCCGCTCAAGAGGCCGATGTACTCAAAGAGTGGGCCGCTCGGAGTGAGGCGGTCCAGTTGCAGGCTCGGCAGTTGAAACTGCAGACCACGCTGATGAGCGCGCCTCCCAAGGCGATGATCAGCGGACAGATGGTCAAGGAAGGCGACGCCGTCACCGCGAACATGGGTGATAGCCAGGGCGAGTTCCGCGTGCTCAAGATCGAGCCGCGGCGAGTGATTGTCGAACGGGACGGCATTAAGCTCGAGATCCTGATGAAGTAGCGGCTTACTACGGCTGCTGGATTTTCCAAGGCTCGGTTATGCGAAAGATATACCGCAACGTCGGTCTTCTTTTTTTGGCTGCAGGGTCCGTTTATTTCGATCATGCCGATCGATCTCATGCGGAAAGCCCGGCAAACCCTGCCGGTGATACGGGATTGATCAATGTGATCCCCGATAAGGATCCATTCACCCGCGCCGCTCCCGTTGCCACTGAACCGACCAAGGCACAAGGCACCAGCGTGCAATCGCCGGTGGTGAACGTCAGCAATGCCGGCACCGTCGAAATCCACGTCAACGATGCGAATCTGATCGAAGTGCTGCGCATGCTCTCGCTGCAGAGCCAGAAAAACATCATCGCCAGCAAAGACGTGCGCGGCACGATCACCGCCAACCTGTACGACGTGACCGTTCGCGAAGCGCTCGACGCGCTGCTGGCCACGAACGGCTATGCCTATCGCGAGCGAGGCAACTTCATCTACGTCTACAGCGCGAAAGAAATCGCCGACATGGACAAAGCCGCCCGCGTGGCGGTGACGCAGACGTTCCGTCTCTACTACACGCCGGCTGCTAATGCGGTCACGATGCTCAAGCCCGTGCTCAGCAGCGAGGCGCAAGTTGCCTTCACCACGCCGGCCAGCAGTGGGCTGGACACCGGCACGAAAGACATCGGCGGCAGCACGCATGCGACGGAAGACGTGATTGTTGTCACCGACTATCCCGAGAACCTTGAACGGGTTAAGAAGATTCTGAAGGAGATTGATCGCCGCCCGCAGCAGATCTTGCTCGAAGCGACGATCCTTCGCGCCACGTTAAACGAAGACAACGCCTTGGGTGTGGATTTCACACTGTTGGGCAATGTGGACTTCTCAACACTGACGGCTGCGGGCAGCACTGTGGCGGCGGCGCTTTCGGGCTCGATTACCAATACCGCGTCGGCGGGCGCGATCGCCGACAAGGGCTACTCCGCCGCCGGAACTGGCTTTACCGGCAATGTGCCGGGCGGCGGGTTACGCGTGGGCGTGGTCCACAACAACATTGGCGTGTTCCTGCAGGCGCTGGAAAGCGTGACGGATACCACCGTCGTCGCCAACCCCAAGATCATGGCGCTGAATAAACAGAAGGGCGAAGTCATCGTCGGTCGTAAGGACGGCTACACCACTTCAACCACCACTGATACCAGCACCGTGCAGACGGTTGAATTCCTCGATACCGGCACCCGGCTGATCTTCCGCCCGTTTATCGGCGATGACGGATACATCCGCATGGAAATCCACCCGGAAGATTCCAGCGGCGGGCTGACCAGCGCCAATCTGCCTTTCAAGATCACCACCGAAACCACCAGCAATGTGATGGTGAAAGACGGCCACACGATCATTATCGGCGGGCTGTTCCGCGAATCGTCGCAGACGACGCGATCGCAAGTGCCGGGGCTCGGCAACATTCCCGGGCTGGGCTACCTGTTCCGCTCGCAGCGGGATACGACGGTGCGTGAAGAAATCATCATCCTGCTCACGCCGCACATCATTAAGGATGACACCGCCTACTCGGCCGCGTCTGAGGCGGAGTTGAAAGAAGCCGAAAAGCTTCGCGTCGGTGTGCGTCGCGGGATGATGCCCTTCGGCCGCGAGCGGCTGGCGGAATCGTGCTACGATGCGGCGCTCAAAGAAATGAGCAAGCCGGACGCAAGTCCGAACACCGCGTTGTGGTATCTGAACTCGGCCACCAACCTCAATCCGAAGTTCGGTGAGGCGATCAACTTGAAAGAGCAGCTCACCGGCAAGCAATTGTCGGCGGTGGATAATTGCTCGTTCCGCACATTCGTTAAGCGGCAGATCATGATGGATCGCCTGCCGGCGACGACCCAGCCAACGCTGCAAGCGTTGCTGGAACCGGCGAAATCGCCGGCTACCAAACCAGCTGGGCTGACCGAAGCCCGCACGATCGTGCCTTGGGCGCCGATCGCGATCGCGCCGACCACCCGGCCGGCGGAACCCGCGCCGAACATGACCGGCCAGACTGAAGCGACCGTGCTCAATGACGAACCAACCCCGGCGACCCAGCCGTCCGATAAGTCGGAGGCCGACGACGGCTGGAACATCACGGCGATCCAACCGGAATCCCGCTAAGTTCCTCGTCGCATGGGCTACCAGCCCATGCCCTGTTGGGCGGATCAGCATGGGCTGTTAGCACATGCGACTTGATAAACACCCACCCTAATCGGCCCGATGTAATCCGTAGAACCGTTATGCGCCATACACCTTACATCCTCTTGTGTGTTCTTGCCGCCGCGGTCGGTTGCTCCAGCACGCCGACCAAAACGCAGCGTGAAGCCGCCAAGGAACAATGGAACCAGACGCGCGCATCGGTCCTGGTCAGTCTGGCCAAGGACCAATACGTCAACGGCAATCTCGATAAGTGCCGCGAGACGCTCGAATCCGCCCTGCGCATGGACCCGATAAACCCGCAGCTCCACATCCTGTCGGCCAAGCTGTCGATCGAGAAGTCGGAGTTGGAAGCGGCGCAGCAGTCGCTTGAATTCGCCCGCAAGCTCGATCCAAAAAACGCAGAAGCGGATTATCTCTCCGGCGTGATTTACCAGCGCTGGCAGCGGCCGGAGATGTCGCTGAACTATTACGTGTCCGCGAATGAAAAATCCCCGGCGGAGTTGGCGTACCTGATGGCTCGGGCGGAAATGCTCGTCGTGCTCAATCATCCGGACGAAGCACTCAAGATCCTGATGGAGAAGGTGCAGTATTTCGAGCACAGCGGCGCGATCCGCGATGCGGCGGCGCAGTTGCTCGCTCGGCAGGGCAAGTACGACGAAGCGATCGACCTGTTCCGCCAGGCGGCGATTCTCGCCGATGGCGACTTGGCGATTCAGGAGCACCTCGCGGTCACGCTGTTCCAGGCCAAGCAATACGCAGACGCCAGTGATGGGCTGATCCGCCTGATCAAGAACGAAAGCTATGCCAAACGGGCCGACCTGATCGCCGCACTCGGCGAATGCCACATGCAGACCGGCCACTATCGCGAAGCTCGGGCGAGCTTTGAAACCGCCGCCCAGCTAAACCCCGGCGAGCCGGCGGTTTGGCTGAGTTTCGGCAAAGCCGCATTGCAGTTGGGCGATCTGCCCCGGGCGGAACTGGCCGTGAAGAAGGCGGTTGCGCTCGATCCGAAATCGAGCGAAGTCTCGCTGATGCTCGGCTACGTGCGTCTCAAGCAGGAGCGCCTGACCGAATCGCTCGATGCGTTCAAGCAAGCTTACGCCTTGGATCCGACCGACAGTGTGAGCCTTTGCATGGTCGGTTTCGTGCTGGAAAAGACCGGCCGACAGGATCAGGCGATCAAGTGCTACGCTCGTGCGTTGCAGTTGAAACCGAACGATGAAATGGCCAGCCAACTGTTGGCAGCCGTTGGCCCGCAGGATTAATGGAGTGTTCCGTGCGCCACGCCAGAAACGCATACATAATCATGTTGGTGCTCGTGGTGGTGGGAGCGTTCAGCTTCCTGCCCGGCGCGAACGAAATGCTCGGCCGCAGCGCGGCGTCGCACGCGGGGTCGTGGATGGGGGCGATCCTGTTGCTTCTGTCGACGATCGCCGGGCTGATGACCATTCTTTGGCTCCGCCGCGACGCCAGGCGAATGACCACCGAGATTAATGAGATCATCCGCACGGGCAAGTTCGCGCCGTTGCGGGCCGGCACGAGCGATTGGGCCCGACTGTGCGGCGCGCTGAACGGCATGATCGAGACGGCAGATCAACGGGTGGCGGACGCGGGCCTTGGGGCCAAGTCCCTCGAGATCGAACTCAAAGTCGCCAACGCCGAGCGCCAGCACGCCGAGGCGATCATCTACAGCATTTCCGATGCGGTGCTCGTCACCGATCCGTTCGATGAAGTGGTGCTGGCCAACGAGTCGGCGGCCCGCACGTTCTCGTTCGATCTCGCTAAAGCCTCACGCTCGCCGATTGAAAAGGTGCTGAGCGACGTAAAGATGATCGAACTGATCCGCGAAATGCGCCAATCCAACAGCAAGGGCGGTCGTCGCATCATCGAGCACATGGTGAAGACCGACGCCGGCGAAAAGACCTTCAAAGTCACGCTCAGCAACGTCGCCGATCAGGGCGAAAACCCGGCCGGTGTGGTGGCGGTACTGCACGACATGACGAAGGAAAAAGAAGTCGCCGAGATGAAGAACGACTTCGTCAGCAACGTCAGCCACGAGCTGCGCACCCCGCTGGCCAGCATCAAGGCGTACGTCGAAATGCTGATCGACGGTGAAGCCGAGGACGAGAAGACCGAGCGCGAGTTCTACGACATCATACAGAACGAGGCCAACCGCCTCGGCCGGTTGATCGACAACATTCTGAACATCAGCCGGATCGAGTCGGGGTTGGTGAAAGTCAACAAGCAGCCGCAAAGCCTGGTGATGATCGTGAAAGAGGCGATCGACGTCATCGCCCCGCAGGCCAAGCTCAAGCACATCAAGATGAGCGAACAGTTAGTGCCGGCGATTTATCAGACGATGGCCGATAAAGACATGCTCTATCAGGCGGTACTCAACCTTTTGAGCAATGCGGTCAAATACACGCCTGAAAACGGCACCATCAGCGTGCAAACCGTGCTGGATGAGGGGCGTAAAAAAGTCATCACAAGTATTTCTGACTCCGGCGTGGGTATTCCGCCTAAGGACCTGCCGTTTGTGTTCGATAAGTTCTATAGGGTCGAGGCGAATAACCGCATGGCCAAGGGCACTGGGCTCGGGCTGTCGCTCGTGAAGCACATTGTGGAGACCGTGCATCGCGGGCGGATTTTTGTGGAAAGCAACGTGGGCAAGGGAACCACGTTCGGCTTTGAACTGGACCTTGTTGAGTAACACCGGAATAAGGGAGAAGCACATGATCGATAAGAAAATTCTCGTCGCGGATGACGAGTCGCACATTCTCAACGTGGTATCGCTGAAGCTGCGTAACGCAGGCTTTACCGTGGTCACCGCCTGCGACGGGCAGGAAGCTTACGACCTTGCGCACTCGGAACATCCCGACCTGATCATCACCGATTACCACATGCCGCAACTGAGCGGCATTGAGTTGTGCCAGAAGCTGAAACAAGACCCGGCCACCGCGAACATCCCGGCCATCATGCTGACGGCGCGGGGGTATCACCTTGAACCGGCCGACACCGAACAAAGCGGCATCGTGAAGATGCTGAGCAAGCCGTTCAGTCCGCGACAGTTGCTTAGCACCGTAGAAGAAGTGCTCGGTATCGCGGCGTGAGTTGAATCGACGCCAGAGGGAATGTTGTTATGTCCATCCAGCAAGTAGACAAATCGACCGCGAAGCCGCCGTTGGCGATTGCCGAATCGGCGCTGGAGACACTCGCCGCACGGTTTCGGCCGGCGGGGTTGTATCTGATCATGCTGCGCCCGGACGGAACCGTTGCGTACAACGATCCGACCGCCAGCCTGTTCTTCCATCGCTACGTGCTGCCGATGCTGCAATACCCCGACCCTGCCACGCAAGCGGCCGCGGCCGGTGTGCAACTGCTGAATGTCGATTCCAATGTCGGCTTGTGGAACGCCGTCCCCGGCGTGACGCTGGCGGCGTTTCCGCTGGTGGAAAAGAAGCAACTGCTCGGCGTGATGGCGCTGGCCGGCAACGGCGGCTTCAAGCTCGGCGAGGATGTTCAGCGTAATTGCAGTCGTTTGGGCATCGATGCCACCTGGCTCACCCAAGCCGCCGACGAACTGCCGACCTATGGCGAAGAAGCGATCCAGAAACAGGCTCGCCTGCTGCTGACGATGGTGCGCGACCAAATCCGCCTGACTTCGCTGGAAGGCGAGCTCGAATCGCTCTCCGGCCAGCTCTCGAACACGTACGAAGAATTAAGCCTGATCTACCAGATCAGCTCCGGCATGCGGATCAACCGCCAGCCGCAGGATTTCTTCAAGCAGGCCTGCCTCGATGTACTCGAAGTGATGGAAGTGCGCGGCGTGGGTGTGGCGCTGGCTTCAAGCACCGATTTGAAAGTCGACCCCGTTCTCTACGGCCAGCTCAGCCTCCCGCCGGGCAGTATCCCGCGGATCGCCGAGCAGCTGATGAAGATCTTCGCCGATCGCAAATCGCCGCTGATGAGTAACGATTTGGCCAACGACAAGCATTTCTCCTGGCTCGGCGAGCAAAGCAAGCAGCTACTGGCCGTGCCGTTCCTGCGACAGGATAAGGTCTTAGGCTGCATGTTCGTGCTCGACAAAGCGTCGGCCGATTTCGATTCGGTCGACAGCAAGCTGCTGAACTCGATCGCGAACGAATCGGCGATCTATCTCGAAAACGCCATGCTGTTCGATGACGTACACGGCCTGATGATGGGCCTGTTGCACTCGCTGACGGCCGCCGTCGACGCGAAGGACCCGTACACCTGCGGTCACTCCGAGCGCGTCGCGTTGTTCAGTCGCTACCTCGCGCAGCAGTTGAAGTTGAGCGACCACGCGGTCGAGCGCATCTATATGGCCGGCCTGCTGCACGACGTCGGCAAGCTGGGCGTGCCCGACAACGTGCTACAGAAAGCCGGACGATTGGACGCAGATGAGTTTGACAAGATCAAAAAACACCCGGACATCGGCGCCAAGATCCTGCAGGACATCAAGCAGGTTCGCGACATCATCCCCGGCGTGCTGTATCACCACGAGCGGTACGACGGCAAAGGCTACCCGGCCAACCTGCACGGCGAGAACATCCCGCTCATGGGCCGGATCATCTGCCTGGCCGACTGTTTCGACGCGATGACCACCAGCCGCACGTACCGCAAGGCCTTGCCGCTGGAAGTGGCGATGAACGAAATTCGCCGTTGCGCCTGCACGCAATTCGATCCGGCGCTGGCTGAATCGTTCCTGCTCGGCGGGGCCGATCCGCTGCGGGCGATCATCCAAAACCACGGCAGCCAGACCACCAAGGTGCTCGATCTGCAGCAGATCATGCACGGCGTTTAAGCCAAGGATGCGGAATGCCCGTTAAGTGCGACGAATACAACCAGACGTGCGTGTTCACCATCACCGGCGATCTCGTCGGCGACGACGTGAAGACCCTCAGCAAGTACGCCGAGAAGACATTTGAGGAGCGTCGCGTGGTCGACTTCATCGTCGACATGGAGAAATCCAGCTTCGTGGACAGCGAAGGGCTCGAAACGCTTGTGTGGCTCCGCCGAACCTGCGAAAGCCATCACGGGCAGATCAGGCTCGCAGCGTTGGACGAAAACGTGAAGAAGATTCTTGAAATCACCCGCCTGTCGCACCGGTTTGAAGTGCATCCGGACGTGACGGCGGCGTTGAGGACGATTCGGTAGTGTGGGTTGTGAGTTGTTTGTTGTGAGTTGGAATCCAACCCACAACCTCCAACTGACAACCAACAAACTTATGATCGCAACGCTTGAGCGAAAACCTCTCGGCCAGGCACTGATCGATCGGGGAATCATCGATCAGTCGCAGCTGGACCGCGCGCTCGAGGAACAGAAGCGATCCAACCACCAAAAACTGCTCGGCGAAGTGCTGATGGAACTGCAGTTCTGCAGCGAAGATCAGATCGTCGAATCCCTCGCGCAGGCGTACGGCGTACCTTACGCACGCATCAGCCCGCGCATCGCCGACCCGAAGGCCATCGCGCTGCTGCCCAAGGAGTTTCTCGAAAAGCATCAGGTGCTGCCGCTTTTCCTTGTCGACGGGATTTTGACGATCGCCGTCCCCGAGCCGGCGAATGTCTTCCTCACCGAGGAAGTCGAGCGCGTCAGCGGCCACCAAGTGCAGGTGGTGGCGGCGACCGTCAAGGACATCAAAGCCACGCTTCAGACGTACCTGCCGAACGATAAGGTTTTCGTCATCGATGACATTATTGAGGAGTCCGAAAGTAACGAGTTCCAGCTGGTCGAGCAGCAGGTGGTGCAGGACATCGCCAATCTAGAGCAGGCCGCCGGGGATTCGCCGGTGGTGAAGCTGGTGAACTATGTCATCCACAACGCCGTTAAAGAAGGCGCTAGCGATATCCACATCGAGCCCGGCGACAACGTGCTTCGCGTGCGGTATCGCCTGGACGGTCATCTGACCGAAAAGATGCGCCCGCCGTTCCAGATGCACGCGGCGGTTGCGTCGCGCATCAAGATCATGGCCAATCTCGACATCGCCGAGCGCCGCCTGCCGCAGGACGGAGGCATTCATGTGATGATGGACAAGCGGCCGATCGACCTTCGCGTCAGCACGATGCCCTGCAAGTTTGGGGAGAAGGTCGTGATCCGCGTTATCGATAACGAAAAAACGTCGCTCAACCTTGAGAAGCTGGGATTCGGGTACGACACCCTCAAACACTGGCGGAAGCTCATCCAACTGCCCAACGGCATCGTGCTGGTGACCGGCCCGACGGGCAGCGGCAAGAGCACCACGCTGTACGCCTCGCTCGGCGAGATGAACCGCGACGACGTGAACATCTGCACCGTTGAAGACCCGATCGAACACAGTGTGGCCGGCGTCAACCAGTTTCAGGTCAACGACAAGGCGGGCTTTACGTTCGCCACGGCGCTGCGGTCGCTGTTGCGTCAGGACCCGAACATCCTGATGGTCGGCGAAATCCGCGATGCCGAAACCGCCAAGATCGCCACGCAGGCGGCGCTGACCGGCCACCTTGTGCTTAGCACGCTGCACACCAACGATGCAGCCGGTGCGATTACGCGACTGTTTAACGTCGGCGTTGAGCCGTACTTGGTCGGCGCGACGGTGGCCGGCGTGTTGGCGCAGCGATTGGTTCGCAAGCTGTGTCTGCATTGCCGCGAAGCGTACGAGCCGGGCATCAACGAACGCCGGCAGATGGAGAAGCACCTCGCCGGCGTGGACAAAATCTACAAGCCCAAGGGCTGCCCGCGGTGCAAGAATCTGGGCTTCTCCGGGCGGCTCGGCATTTACGAGCTGCTCGTGCCGGACGACATCCTGCTGGAAAAGATCACGCAGGGCGCGTCGCTCCACGAAATCCGCGAGCTGGCGAAAAAAACAGGCATGAAAACCCTTCGCCACGACGGCATGGACAAGGTGAAGAACGGCGTGACCACGCTGGAAGAAATCTACCGCGTGACGGCGTGAACATAACCCGCACCGGGCGCACCGGGCGTGGCGGCAAGGCACACTATGGCCAAATTTAATTTCACCGCACGCGACACCAATGGAGCAGCCAGCACGGGCGTTCTGGAGGCCGACACAATCACGGCCGTCTCGCAGATACTGCGATCGCAGGGGAAGTACGCAACCGCCGTGACGGCGCACAAGGATGAGAATGCGCTTCCAGCAGTCGCCGTTGGCACCCGCGGGATCAAGATTCCTCGCGCCGAACTGATCCAGTTTTCCATGCAGTTAGCGATCATGGTCGATACCGGCGTGACGCTGGCCGACGCGCTGGAATGCATCGCGCAGCAGACCATCAAGCCGCAGGCCAAGGCGCTGGTGGCGGACCTTTTGGACACCGTCAAAGGCGGTGTGGATTTTTCCACCGCGTTGCTCCGCCATCCGCGGACGTTTCCTCGCCTGTATGTGGCGTTAATCAAAGCGTCTGAAAAAAGCGGCATGATGTCGAAGCTCATCAACCGCGCCACCCAGTACCTTCGCGACGAGCAGGAGATTCTCCGCAAGGTTAAAGGTGCGCTCACATACCCGGCCATCATGCTGAGTTTTGCGATTCTGGCGACGACCGGACTGCTGGCGTTTGTTTTGCCGCGGTTCACCGCCATCTACGCCGCCAAGGCCGCCGCCTTGCCGCTGCCTACCAAGATTTTAATGGCGATGAGCGAATTCATCGTCAGCCATTACATCGCTCTTCCAGCGGCCGTCGTCGGAACCGTGGTGGCGTGGGTGATGTACGTGCGCACGCCCGGCGGGAAGAAGACCAGGGACTATCTCGAACTCAACGCGCCGCTCCTGGGGAAAATGTTCCGCCAACTGCACCTGTCGCGCGGCCTGCGGATGATCGGTACGATGTCGGCCTCGGGTGTGACGCTGATCGACTGTGTCAACACCGCCCGCGATCTCTGCAACAACAGCTACTTCCACGAACTGTGGGACAGCATCCTCGAACAGATCAAGGCCGGCCGGCAGATGAGCGAGCCGATGTTCGCGTCGACACTAGTGCCGCGCAGCGTTTCGCAGATGCTCCACTCGGCTGAAAAGAGCGGCAAGCTCGCACAGGTCATGGAGCAGGTGGCGGGTTACTCCGAAACCGAATTGAAAGAACACATCACTGAGCTAACCCGCTACATCGAGCCGGCCATGATCGTGACCATGGGCGTCATCATCGGCGGTATCGCGATGGCGATGCTGCTGCCGATCTTTACGATCAGCAAGGTGCTGCATTAGTCAGTGCTGAGGACTGAGGACTGAGTGCTGAGTGCTGAGTGATGCCGGGGTTTGCGTTATCATAGCGCGCATGCGATTTCGCCTGCAGCTTTGGATTGGCCTTGTTTTCATCTCGATTTCTGCAACCTCCTGTGGAATTCTGGATCGGGAAGGCACCAAGGTTTTCGCCAAGCCGCCCCAAGCGACTGTGGTGTGGATCAGCGTTGACGGGCTTCGCCACGATTACATCGAGCGGGTGCATCCGCCCGTGCTGAGCATGCTCGCGAGCGAAGGGGCGTATACCAATCAGGAAGTGCCGATTTTTCCTTCGCTGACGTTCCCGAATCACACCGCACAAGCGACAGGCCTTCGAGTCGATCAGAGCGGCATCCCGACCAACGTGTTCTACGACGACGAAACGAAAAAGGGCTACAACCTGCCCGACGGTGCCGACTTGTTTCGCGTCGATCCGATCTGGGTGACGGCCAAGCGGCAGGGCGTTCGGTCGGCGGTCATCAGTTGGCCGATGTCGCACAACCAGCCGGGGCCGGTGACGGCGGATTACTTTGACGCGAACTACAACAAAAAGGAAACCGACGCCCAGCGGCTGGACCGGATCGTAGCGTTGCTCAACAACGATCACGGCCAAACGCCGATCCGGCTGGTGATGACGTACATCTTCCAACTCGATTCCGCCGGCCATAAGTTCGGGCCCGACGCGCCGGAAGTGGGGCAGACACTACTGCAAGTCGATTCGGAAATCGGTACGTTCGTCAAAGGCATCACGGCGTGGTTCGACCGCACGTATTCCCCCGCCGACGAGTTGTACGTGATCGTCAGCACCGATCACGGCATGCAGAAGATCGAAACCCACGTCAGCCTCGATCTGCTGCTCGGCGGAGAACTCATGAAAGATTTGAAGGTCGCACCGAGTGGCCCGATCGCGACAATGCACTTGCCGGTCGATCTATCGGCCGACCAGCGAACGCAGCGGATCGCGGCGATCGTCGCCAAGTTGCAGGCCAACGCGTTCCTCTCCGTCTGGCCAGCGAATGAGGTGCCGGGCAGGTACCACTTCAAAGACCGATCTCGCATCGGCGACGTGGTGGTGATGCTCAGCCCCGGCTACGCCTTCACGCCGCTTCGGCTCTCGGCTACCCAGCCGGCCTTGCAGTTAAAGGGCAACCACGGCTACGACCCCGCCACCTGCAGCAACATGCTAGGCTCGGCCATCATCTGGCGCTACCGCCACCCGATCGGCGGAGTCGACGTCGGACGCATCGAAAACACCCAGTGGTATCCCACGGTCACCAAACTGCTGGAAATCACGCCCTCTTCAGGCGCAGACTCACAACAGATTCCCATCCCACGCTAAAAAAACTTCCGGACTGGCCGCCTCAGCGGCCAGTAATCCGCCAGGCGCTCTCGATCTTGTCAAATCCCTCAGGAATGGTATCTTCCCCGGTTCGCCTGCGTGGACAGGCGACAGCAGCGTAGCTCAGTTGGTAGAGCGCGGGATTCATAAGCCCAAGGTCCCCGGTTCGAGTCCGGGCGCTGCTAATTCCTCTTTTGAAGCAATGAGTAATGGAATGTAACTGGATGCATTTTCCGGGCTTTTCTTAACACCTACCTTTTCACTCCTGCCCTCAGTTACACTCAGATTCGCGCCATACTGCGCCGCTTTCTGCGCCGCTTTTTCCTCCGGCTTCTCGATCGCGCGTTTGAAGTTCTCATCGGTCACTTGCAGATAATGTCCTTGGGCAACTTTTTCACTGTTGCCGATCCAGTCGCAAACTACATGAGCGGGGAAGCGGTTGGCCAGCTCCGTTTGCCTTGAACTCCGGAGATTATGAAAAAGCCGCACCCACGGCTGCAACCCGGCCCGGCAAACGATTCGGCTGAAATGGGTCCGCAAATTGATCTCACTTCCGCGGATGCGAGGCAAAACGTATTCACTGCCTTTCGGGGCGCTCCGGTAGGCTTCCAGCAGCAGCGGCTCCAGTTCCGGGAACAATGGCACCATGCGTTCTCCCCGGCCGGCGTGGTGCTCGGTCTTGGAGCAGGTCACTCGGAACTTCCCTTGGTCCCAGAGGATGTCACTCCATTTCAGATTCGCATGCTCGCTGGGGCAGCGGAGACCACCGTAGCGGCTCAGGGCGAAGATCAATTTCCACTCAAGGGTTGGACAGGCCGCCAGCACCTTGTCGGCCATTTCGCGGGTGATGAAGTATTGCCGAGCCTTGTTCTGCTGGCTTCCGGCTTTGACTTCCGCAAAAGGATTGTCGCAGATCCACTTCCACGCGACAGCCTTGCGGAAGATACACTTGGCCAGCACGATTCTCTTGCTGATCGTCGCGTCCGCCAAGCCGTCGTCCTTCAGCTTCTTCCGCCACATCTGGGCCGCGAGAGGTTCGATGCTGGAAATGGTCGTGTCATTGCCAAAATGCTTCAGCAGGGCTTTGCGCGTGGCTTCATACCCCAGACGGGTGATGGGCTTGATTGATAGGTGCTCAAAATAAGCGTCTATGAGCTGGCCCAGCGTCTTTGCATTTGTGCGTCGCCGCTCGTTGGTCAATCCCGCATTAACCAGCCGCCGGTGCAACTTGTCGGGTTGATCATTCAGCCAGTCCACCAAATCCGCCGGTACGTCGCCCTGCGTGGCGGCAAGGCGTTCCACCTTGTCTTTAAACCGCTCAGCGTCGCGCTTGGGCCCGGTGTAGCGAATCGCCTTGCGATGGCGATCAGAACCGATGAGGATACGCCACTTGTTTCCGCCGTCATTCGATAGACTTGCCATGATTTCACCTGTCTTCCAGTACATTGAACACAACCGAACCACCGGTCAACTAATAAATTCCCGCTTCCTTCTTTGTGGTCGGCGCCACAAGCTGATCCGACCTCTTCAGTTTCCAATGTTTACAACCGCTGCGCGGGCAGCTTGGCTCCTTGCTTCATATGCCGTAGCCCGTTCGTGAACGGCACCTCGGTCCTCATAAAATTCTTCAGCAGTCTCACTAGGCGATCTCCACACCGAGGGCGACTAAATTAAATAACTTGTCACCCTCCCCGGGAGTGATATTAATTTGTTTTTTCTAGGGGTTTTTGAGAGGGTGACTCTCGCCGCCGCGTCGATCGCGAGAAACGATTTACCCTCGCCGGGTTTTCCGACAAGTAAGGTGATTCGCCCCAGCGCAATTCGGCCCGGCCATAGCCATGAGGTTTCTCGCGCCTCTACGTCGGCCATGCAAACCAGCACGGGGCCGCCGACGTTTTCGGACGGATCAATCCACGGCACGGCGTTCGCCAGCGTCAGCACCGATTGCGATATGTCTTCGGAGCCCATTGAATCGCGGGCGTCGATGTAGTCGGCAATGTCTTCGCCGTCGCCGAGGCCGGGCAAGTGTACGATCTTAACGCGGGCTGGCGGATCCAGCTTCGCCAAGTTCGCCGCCCCTGTGCGGGCGTATCCTTCGCCGGCTTTGTCGGCATCGGGCAGGATCGCCACTTCGCGCCCGGCCAGCGGTTGGCAGTCCGACTTGTCGGCGCTCATTGCGCCATGGGAAGACGTGACGGCAGGCAAGTGGATCGTTTCGGCGGCGTCGGCGCACTTCTCACCTTCCACGATCCATACCATGCCGGCGGCGGGCAGCGTTGCCAACTTGTACAACGGCAGTTTGCCGGCCGGATCGCCGAGCTTCCATCCCGTGCAATTCAGATGAACCGGGCGGAATTGCTTTGAACCGTCTTCAAGGTCGAACCGGGCGACGGCCATCAGTGGAGCGCCGGCGGCGTCGGTGTACTGCCAGACGTTCATGAGCTTCCCGCCGTCAATCGAACGGCCCGCGTCTTCAATCGCTGCGACGTCCGTGGCGTACGTCTCGCCGTTGGCGGGTTTGCGGTGCGTTTTGCCCAAATAACCCGTTCCGGTTGATTTCTCATGCCGGGCGAGCTGGTGAACCTTCCCGTCGTTGCGCCAGCACTTGGCGGCGGTGCCGTCGGGCGCGATCAGGCAACGGTTGGTATGCTGACAAATCGGGCACGCCCGTTGCTTGTTGGCGAGTGTCCAGGCGTTCATCGGCTCGTCCCTTCCGTTTCGGCATTCGACGCCAATAACCGCAGCTTTTCTTGGGAGTTCTCGTCCGGCACGGTAGCGCAGTTTCCGGCGCACTTCGGACCGTCGATGAACGCGTGCAGTTCGCTCAGCTTGATCCGGACCGCCCGGCCGAAGTGAACTGCCGGTAGGCGACCGTCGCGGATCATGGCGTCGATAGTCCGGGGGCAGATGGCGAGGAGTCGGGCGGCGTCGTAGCGGTCAACTAGAAGGGGGGGGAGGTCAGCGGGCATCCGGCACCTCCATCGATCCAGCCGGCGTGTCGCGGCGGGCCAGCATCTTATCTATCTCGCGCTGATCGATTCTGATTTCGCCATTGGGGAGCGTGACGTGCGGGATTTTCGCGTCGAGGGTGAGGCGCGATGTACGCCCTGCAGGATACTGCAGCAGCAGATCCACCTCGCGCGGAGTAAGTAGGGTTGTTTCCATGCACTATCAGTACGGGCGCCATCATGCATTGTTACGGCGTAGTGTCTGAGGTGCGCTGAGTCGAGCTGATTCGAGTTGAGTCGCGCTGAGATATGCTGAGTTTGATGCGAGTGTTCAGGCCAATTTCTTTCGCATCGCAGCGTCCATGCCGTCCAGCCGAATTTGAAATTGCTGACGATTGCCTGCGTTACGGAGAGGGTAGGTTTTTGTAAATGTCTCAAATTTTCGTGGTGATAGATTGCCGAGCAGCACTCTCATGTCGGTCTTGCTCATCGGCTTTGACCACTCGCCAGCGGGCGTAGCCTCGATTTTGCTCGGCGCAAGCTGGCAACGAATGAACTGGTCGGCCGCTTCGACGACATTCGTCACGCTTCCCTCTGCCGCGGTGAAGGAGAGTTGGTCGAGGGTCGTAGTGGTCGCGACCCCGCGCAACTGATCCCAGAGATGTAGCAGCATCGACCGCCAGTCGGATGGCAACGGCACTTCGCCAGGCGAAGGGATATGGTTGAATAAAGTCGGGGTTGACGAATCCACGTCAGAAGTTTCGAGAATCAGAGCAGCAGCGTTCACGAGTGAGAAACTCACCTGCTCGGTGGGATCTTGCTCCGGCGCGGGGACGAAAACGTGCCGCGAAAGCGGGAGCCTATGCAGAGCATTGTCGACATGAAGCCCGATGTCAAAAGCATATCGTTCTGCCTTGTCCAGTACTCGCGGTATGGCATTGACCAATTCATCCAGGAATTTCAGTACCGATAGCGCGTTCTCAAGGATATCTTCGCGGATCGGCTCAACGTAGCCTTCTTCGCAATAAGTACGCTCTTCAAATTCCCTTGTTGCGATCTGCAGGAGCTCAAGCCGGGCGGCGTGGTGAATTAGAGCACGAAATTCGGTAAGGGCCCGAGCTACGGCCTCGCTGAAGCGGCTTCTATCGTCTTCGGCGACGAGCATGCGAACGCTGCCTGTGAGGTTGTCTAGCAACTCTTTTGCCTGTGCAAATCCGTGCTGTGGACTCAAATAACTGATGTGGGCGAACCACCGAGCGCTATTGAATCGGCGACCGTGCTCGTAAGCGGTCAATAGAGAAGAATGCTGATAAGAAGATTCGTCCACGACGGAACATTATAGGTGAATCCCTAAGGGGTCGGCTAGAGCACGTGGTGCGCGATAAGGACGCCTTCAGGTGGGGTAGCGTGCTGGGCCGCACGCCGGTCCGATTCGGCCTCTGTCGGATTAAAAAGAAACGCATCGCCCTGTCTGTTTTCAAGGTACGGCGCTCGCATCGCTTGGGCTCGCGGCCCAAAATAGAGCGTGCGCCGGTGTTCTCGGAAGGCGGTCTTGTGTTCAGCGAATTCGACGATCCAGACGTCAGTATGGTGCTGGAAATCATTCGGCCTCAGGTAAACGCACAGTAACTGGAGTTGGATCATCGTCCAGACCTGGTCGCTAAGATAAGGTTTCAACGGTTCAATCCGGTCGGTGGCCACCGGCAGTTCACGGGGAGCCTCCTTTGCCAGAGTGCGACCGCGTTTCAAGGGACCGAGTGTTTTCAGCCGTAAATAAACCGTTTCGGAGAGCATTTCCTTGCTCGCCGCCCACCGAAAGATCGCACGCACCCGGTGGATCTGGCGGTTTGGTGTTCAAGTCGGCAACGGCCGCCGCGGTGCACCCCACCAGAAAGCGACGTTAATCGGCCGATCGGACTGGGTGGACACGGGCAGCGCTGGAAACGACGCTGGGGTACTCGAGCCACAGACACTCGCCGTAAGTAGCGCCGTTGCAATCCCTGGCGAACTGCTGGCTCCCGCGTGTCGGTGGCCAGCAGATGAGTGCTTTTTCTTATGAGCTATAACCCAAAGTAGTGGATGGTTGGCGGCTGAATAAAAGCGGCGTACCTTCGGTGGATCGTGACTAAACGGTTCACCATTGTCCCACGCGGGACAGAAAGATACGCCTCATGGACAGTAACGCATTTCAGCTTCATCTGGCAACAGTGCCGACAATCGATGACATTCTTCGCGACGGTGCCCGCCGGGCCTTGCAGGCGGCCATCGAGCGGGAGGTCGATGAATACGTGCAACGGCACAGCCAGCATCGGGACCCGCAGAGCCATCGACTGGTGGTCCGCAACGGCCATCATCCAGCGCGGAAGATTCAGTCGGGCAATGGGCCGATCCCGGTCCGCCAGCCGCGGGTGAACGACAAGCGGATCGATGAGCAGGGCAACCGCTTTCATTTTACGTCTCAGATTCTTCCGCCTTATCTGCGCAAGACCAAGGCAATCGAGGAACTGGTTCCATGGCTTTATCTCAAGGGGATTTCCACGAGTGATTTCCCTGAAGCCCTGGCATGCCTGGGCCACGATGGCTCGGGACTCTCGGCCACCAGCGTCGTGCGCATGAAGGAGATCTGGCAAGGTGAATACGAGAACTTCAGCCGGCGATCTGTGGCGGGCAAGCGCTATGTTTACCTGTGGGCGGATGGCATCTACTTCAACATCCGTCTGACCGATGACCGGCCCTGCGTGCTGGTTTTAATGGGCGTGTTGGAAGACGGGACCAAGGAACTGATCGCCATGATCGACGGCGAGCGTGAGAGCGAGCAAAGCTGGCTTGAGCTGCTGCTGGATGCAAAGAGCCGCGGACTGATCCATGCGCCGATGCTGGCCACAGGAGACGGGGCGCTGGGCTTCTGGAAGGCGATCAGGCAGGTCTATCCTTCGACGAAGCATCAACGCTGCTGGGTGCATAAGACCGCGAACATCCTCAACAAGTTGCCGAAGGGCCAGCAGGTGTCGGCCAAGTCGATGCTGCACGAGATCTGGATGGCGGCGACGAAAGAGGATGCGGTCAGGGCCATGGAGAAGTTCACCGCCACGCTCCAGGGGAAGTCCCCCAAGGCGGTGGAATGCCTGGTGAAGGATCAGGATGAATTGCTGGCGTTCTATGACTTCCCCGCCGAGCATTGGCAGCATCTGCGGACCAGCAATCCGATCGAGAGCACGTTTGCGACGGTGCGCTTGCGCACGAGCAAAACCAAAGGCGCCGGCAGCCGTGCGGCTTGCCTGGCGATGGCCTTCAAACTGGTGGAGTCAGCCCAGAATCACTGGCGGAAATTGAATGGCAGCACGTTGCTGCCGGCGGTGGTTGCTGGAGTAATCTTCAAGGATGGAACCAAACTCGCCGCTTAACCTGTCGCGGCCATCCACTACTTTTGGTCATAGCTCTTTTCTTATTTATCAGGCATTGATCGCAGGTGACCTGTCGCAGTCCATCCATAGCAACATCAGTCCATCGTCGGAGGCGGGGGACATCAAAAAAATCGTCAACACATGAAAAATTAGTTGTAGAGTATCGAATCCGGTGTATAGTTCCCTCGGCCTCCGCAGACATCAGTTCGTACGATGTCCACACCATTAGGGGTTCTTAGGAACTCTCCGCTGCCGCAAACCGCGGCCTTCATTGCCTCCGAGACACGCTTCGGCGTGACAATTCAAGAAGCCCAGAAAGCCGATTAAGCGGCCCTGTGGCAAAGTTCTCGTTAACGCCAAATGGCGTTACGCCCCGCTAAAGGCGGGTTAGTACGAAAGTGGCGCACTATGGTAGAGCAAGTGACAGAGAGTCTTTCCAGACTGCTAACAGAAGCGCAGATCGCAGACCTGCTTCAGGTCAAGCGGAACACCTTAGCGAAGCGGCGTTGTAACCGTTCCGGAGGCCCGAAGTGGACCTACGTCGGAAAGGACTCCATCCGATACAGAGAAGTCGATGTCCAGGAGTATATCACGGAGAGGTTGCAGGAGTGTGTTTAATGAGCCCTGGCACACTTGATGTGCCGGCGATCCGCCAGAGCGTCCCTACAGCAATGCAGGGCGCTCCGCGGTGGGTCTGCTGGCGATATATAGAAGAGGACGTCAAGACGCATAAGGTGCCGTATCGCGCTGATGGCCTCGAAAAGAGTTTCTCTTTACCCGTGGAACTGTGTTCTACGGTGGACCCTTATGAGGTACTTACCTGATGTTATACGCACAAGCTGACTGCTACCCGTACCGAGCCAAATGGCGGCGTGAGCTGATCTGCAAGGCCGTGTTTAACCCGATGATGCCGCTGGAGAAGGGCGACACCACACGCCTGGCCATAAGGGCCCGACAAGTGACTGTTCTCATAGCCACCCGGTTGCGTATTGCGGGATATGACAAAATCGCCATTGCCATGGAAAAGTGCCCTATTCTGGGTCGAAAACCGCTACGTGCCTATCAACGTGGGTTCGTTAAAGCGAAGTTCCGGTGCCACCGTAGCCCGTGCGTCCAGTGCTATGGGCGTCGAATAATTAAGGTCATCAGTGACGCTGTTAACTATTCACGGGATACCTACCCAAAGCAGAATCGCCGCCTGACGCTCGAACAAGTACGTATCGAGCTGCCCGATGACCCCACAGCAGCGAGGAAGCTCATCAATGACGAGCGGCGTAAGATACGGCAGAACATCTGCTATCGGAAACTGAGGGCCTGGATGCTGACCACTGTGTGGATCAACGTTAACGGTCCGCTAGTTGCACGTATAACGGTGATCTACCCCCACACTGACAAACTGATCAAATCTGTAACTAAAGCGGAGCACCGCATTTTCTATGTAACATCGTGGGGCTCTAAGATTGCCGCAGCGAAGACGTTCTCCTTTCCCCTCAGAGTACCCAACTCCTACTCCATTAAAATGTTGGACGCGGAACGCCTACATAAGTACATCAGTACCCTCCACCAGCTCAACGGAATTGCAGTGTTAGGACCTAAAATTCCTTCGGATGTGTCTCCACCCACGTAGTGGGTGGTAGGGAACGGGACCAATACCCACGTTCTACCTACACTCCTACCTAACTGATTAACTATTGATTTGATAGGTTGATGTTAGGTGTACTCCTAACACTTCTTGACCACTTTAGCAGTATCTTGCTTAAAAAAGTAAGTATTTCGCGCGGAACCTTATTTATGACAGTGGAATGGGGAGGAGGTGTGGTGTTTGAAAGGCACCTTCCCCTACCACCCACTACGTGGGTGGAGACACATCCGACTGAAAATAGCTTCACACTGGTGATTAAAAGTGGGGCACTGTAAACTGTAAGGGTAAACACCTAGTACTGTAAACTGTAAGGGTAAACCCCTAGTTTTCACCTGTCACTTCACTAGAGGAGAAATCTTGTCCACTGGCTTCTGTGCTATCGCTGACCTTCACCTTCGTTCTAATGCTTGGGTAGAAAGACCCACCTTGTCTGGGGACGCTTACGTCTCCCTGAATGCCTTCACTCAGTACTGTGTGGATCACAAGAGGAACGCCCTGTTCCTTGGAGACGTGTTCCAGACCGCTACGCCGCCGTCTGAGGCAGTCCACGTACTTAAGTCGGCCCATCGAGGTTGGCAGGTGCCGGCCTCTTAGCGGGCTTCCTAGCTGGCAACCACGACCCTGTACGGCCCTACTGGTATTCCCTTATCTTTGGGGTCACGCCTCGGGAAAGGAAAGTCATACGGATTGTGCGTGAAGGCGGTCGGGTTGAAGGCGTCTTAGACCGTGTCAATGTCCAGAAACCAGCGGAACAGGAGATCGGTGTCGATGTGTTCACGACGCACGCCGGCGTAGATGAGGACGGCGACCAGCAATCCGATCGAGAGCACGTTTGCGACGGTGCGCTTACCGTGTTGGCCGGCTGGCTCTGGCTGCGTCAGATGAGCGGAATGGACATGCCAGAGATGACGATTCACAAGTGGCTCGGAACGGCGTTGGCGGTCGTGTTCGCCGCGTTGGTGCTGTGGCGGTGGCGCATCCATCGCCGTGAAGACGCTGCTCCAAGTTGGGGTTATTCCATCATCTTCAAGGTCGAAGGCGATGTGCTGGCTGCGGCGGTGGTCGCACTGCCGATGCTCTACCTGCCCGCCAAATCCAGGTTCGCTTCGGTGGAGCGGGATTTGGAAGAAATCGCCAATCTGATACGTTCGCTATGGTCGTACGTTCGTCCTCATCTCGACTGACGGCGGGCATCGATTCAGGGATGAAAACTTGAACGCACGCGATGTTCGCCGCGAGCCGATTCTCTTTCATGGCTACTCGGTGGGGAGTGGGAAGGGGAGCGACGGCCGCTTCCACGCCTCGGTAATGATTCACGCCGATGCCTTCGCGGAGCTACTGGCTCTTTTTCGTGGACTCGCCACGCATCGTTCCGCCGAAACACACGCGCGGGAGTTTCGGTCGATTCGATTCAGTCCATTCGCCAGAATCCGACGGCAATACCTTCGACTGTTGCGCGAAGTAAATGAACTGCGAAAGGCCGCAGGTTTTGAGCGGTTGCCGTTCACGGTTCTCAAGCTCAGACGGGTGCCGGTAAAAGTCTTTGAGGAAAATGTCGGCGGCAAGTTGGCGGACGTGGCGTGACGCTATTGCTGCGTCGTGACCTCGCGAAGAAATCCGACCGGGTTAAGAATGCGAAGCGTCGGATAGTGCATTTGAAACTCTGCGGCCTCGGGTTTGGACGAGTCCATCAGGTCTAGCAAGTCGTTGTCCCTGGAAACAATAAGCTTGGCATCGGCTGCGAGTGCGAGGTTGACGTAGTGTGCATCGTCAGGGTCTCGCTGGTAAGAAAACACTTCGGGGAACCCGTCAAGAAGTGTTGCGGCGATCTCGATGGCCTCAAAAAAATCTTCAACTCTGTCCGTAGCAAGATGAAGCTTCGCGATGACCTTGGGGTGGCCCGTTACATCCCGGAGTTCCTCAAGGACAACTGGAGAGAGATAAAGGCTTACGGTTCCATCCATGGCAAGTTGAACGCACCGGCCTGCGGGCCCTTCAGGAGCAGCTAAGGCTTGGAGGAAGGTGTTGCAATCGAAGACGACTCGCGTGGTGGCCGTCATCCCGCCCGTTTCTCACGGCGTTCGGCTCGCATGGCGTGCTTCTCAGCTTCAAGGAAATCGGAAAGCTCGTCCTCGGTCATTCCACTGCGTGCAAACTCTTCACCAATGGGTCCGCTGATGTCTTTAAGTGACTTGGGCGGCGACGCCATGAGTTCAAGATGTCGGGCAGCATAGGTCTCAACGTCAACCCCGGCCGCCGCCGCCTTGGCTTTGAGCTTTGCCTCGGCTTCTCTGGAAATGGATAAACTTAAAACCATACTCCTCGATCTTATCACATTTCGAGTCTTCAGGACAATTTTCGGCTAGGCAGTAGAATAGGACGCACGGAGCAGGCATGAATATCCACGATTTCGTTCAAGACTTTCCCATGCGATGTGCCAAGATTTTTGAGATGGCCTATCCTGTAGCCAAGGAGGCAGGGTTCGAAGTGACGGCGACGCTCTGCATTGCGGCTGCCGGCATGATTATTCCTCACGATGGCCCATCGTCACCGCCACGAACTGACCGACGCCCAGTGGGCGAAGATCGAACACCTGTTGCCGGGGAAGAAGAGCGACCCGGGCCGCACGGCGATCGACAACCGCCTGTTCGTCGACGCGGTCGTTTACGTGCTCAA